>CAZROU010000001.1:0-48707 GCA_964601795.1 uncultured Mesorhizobium sp.
ACGCCCTTCCCTGATACCCGGTGCGCACCAGGTCTCCCGCAAGGGCGATGGGAGCAAGTATGGGGGAGACGGAGAGGGTGGGGATAAGTAAGGTGTGAGATTTTTGCAGAAGTGAGTGACATCAAGGGGTTGGCTGGGGGGCGTGGACGGATTTGTCCACGGTTGCGCCTACCCCTCATCCGACCTCGCTTCGCTCGGCCACCACCCGGCCCTTCGCTATGGCTCCGGGCGTTCGTCGTTCGAAAAGCCCATTTGGGGGCTTTTCGTGCGCTCCGCGCACCACTTCTCACCCCACAAGGGGCGAAGGCAAGCCGGCATCGACCCCTCAAGGGGGGAGATCAGCCATTGTGGCGGATGACAGCTCGCATTCACCCCACCCCGCACCTCTGGTGCAACCCTCCCCATCAAAGGGGAGGGTAAGATACCGGCGTTGGCTCAAGCGGAAAACCCTGAGACTGGCGGAGGAAGCTGGCCCCTACTCGGCGGCGAGCTTGTTGCCGGTGGCGTAAGTGGACTGGTAGCGCGCGCGCTGGCGGTTCAGCGCCACCATGGTATTGCGCATCAGGATCGCCACCGTGATCGGCCCGACGCCGCCCGGGACCGGCGTGATCCAGGAAGCCACGTCCTTGACGCTTTCGGTGTCGACGTCACCGACGATGCGGCTGTTGCCGTCCGGTCCGGTCTCGGCGTTGATTCCGATGTCGATGACGGCGGCACCGGGCTTGACCATATCCGCCTTGATGAGGCGCGGCTTGCCGACAGCAACGAACAGAGCGTCGGCGCGGCGCGCATGGGCGGCGACCGAACGCGTCATGTGGTGGCAGACGGTGACGGTGGCACCCTCGCTCATGAGAAGAAACGCGATCGGCTTGCCGACGATCTCGGAGTGGCCGACAATGACCACTTCCAGACCCTTGAGGTCGAGGCCGGTTTCCTTGAGCAGTTCGACCGATGCGGCTGCCGTGCACGGCGCAAGGTCGAGGTCGTTATAGACGATGTTGCCGATGGAGGCCGGGTGCATGCCCTCGACATCCTTGAGCGGATGGATCGCGCCTTGCAGCGCCTTGATCGGAATGTGCGGCGGCACCGGGCGCTGGATGATGATGCCGGTGACGCGCGGGTCGGCGTTCATGCCGTGGATGGCGGCTTCCAGTTCGGCCGCGGTGAGGTCGGCCGGAAAGTTGCGTTCCTCGAAGTCGATGCCGGCAAGCTCGGCCTTGGCGCGCTGATTGCGCACATAGACGCCGACCGCGGCGACATCGCCGACGGTGATCGAGACCAGCCGGGGCTGGAAGCCATCAGCCGCGGCGGCTTCGGCCTGCACGCGCACTTCGGCAATGATGCGCTGAGCGACCGGGCCGCCCTTCAGGTAGCGCGTATCATCGGAGAGAGACATCTTTGTTTCCTGTATGGAAAATGGTTTGCATAGGGAGATAGCCGAGAACGCCGCCAAGAGCAACGCGAAAGCGGGATTTTCGGCCGCTTTGACCGCCTTCTTTCAGGCCAAGTGCATATTGGCAACAAAAAGGGCAGCGCGGCGTTGCCGGCTGCCCTTTTCGCGACCGGTCATGTCCCCTACACGACCCGTCCCCCGTTGTTGCGGACTTTCTACATCACCACGACGGTGGTGCCAACCGGCACGCGCTCGTAGAGGTCGACGACATCTTCGTTGCGCATGCGGATGCAGCCCGACGAAACGGCACCGCCAATGGTCCATGGCTGGTTGGTGCCGTGGATGCGGTAAAGCGTGGAACCGAGATAGAGCGCACGCGCGCCGAGCGGATTTTCGATGCCGCCGGCAAGGTGGGTCGGCAGATAGCGGCCCTTGGCCTTTTCGCGCGAGATCATTTCCGCCGGCGGATACCAATCCGGCCATTCGCGCTTTTGCGACACCTTGTGCGTGCCGGCCCATTCGAAGCCGGGCTTGCCGGTGCCGACGCCATAGCGGCGCGCCTTGCCGTTCTCGCCGACGAGATAGAGGAAGTTCTCGGTCGTATCGATGACGATGGTGCCGGGCTTCTGCGGGCCGTCATAGGCCACTTCCTGCGGCAGGTAGATCGGGTTGATCTGCGGACGCGCCACGACGCGCTTCTGCGGTTTCGGCACGGCAGCGGTGCGGATGCGGTCCGGCTGGACCTGGATTTGCGCCGGCGCTTGGACGGCGCGGAGCTTGCGCTTCTGCTCCGCCTGCTGCGCGCGCTTCAGAGGGCGCATCGCGGTCGGTTGCTGGCCAAGCTGCATGACCCAGGGGGCGGACAGGTCCGGGCTGACCATGACCGGCGGGCGTTCGGCGTAGCGTTCGCTGGCCATCGACGCCGGCGCCGCGAAGGCAAGGGCGCATAGCGCGCCAAAAAGGGAGACGGAAAGTCGTTTCATCGGGATTTGCTCTCAGCTCAATCGTCTCGGCCCAACGGCAAGACCCGTCGGCCATGGCGCGATGTTGGCTGCGAGCAGCAACCGAAACGTGAATCGGAATGCGTAAAATGCGGTTTTGTCAGTAAACCTTTTGGTATGGTTATCGGCGCGTTCAGGAATCTGGTAAAGCGCCGGTAAATGGCAAATGAAACAGGTTAACGGGCAAAATCCCATGAGCGAAAACAAACTATGAGCGAGAACACTGGCCTCATCACCGGCCCGGACGGTATCAAGCGCTGCTTCTGGCACGGCAATTTGCCGGACTACCTGCATTATCACGACCATGAATGGGGCCGTCCGATGGCCAACGACACGCGGCTGTTCGAGAAGATCTGTCTCGAAGGCTTCCAATCCGGCCTGTCGTGGCTGACGATATTGAGGAAGCGCGAGAATTTCCGCGAGGCCTTCGACGGCTTCGAGTTCGACCGCGTGGCGCGCTTTACCGACGAGGACGTGGAACGCCTGCTGGGCAATGCCGGCATCATCCGCCATCGCGGCAAGATCGTCTCCACCATCAACAACGCCAAGCGCGCGAGAGAACTGGCCGACGAGGCGGGTTCGCTGGCGGCATGGTTCTGGAAGTTCGAGCCGGGGCCGCAAGAGCGCCCGGCAGTGGTCGATCTCGCGCATCTCAAGGCCAACCCGACGACGGCCGTGTCGGTGCGCATTTCCAAGGAACTGAAGAAGCGCGGCTGGAGCTTTGTCGGCCCGACCACCGTCTATGCCTTCATGCAGGCGATGGGGCTGGTGAACGACCATCTGAAAGGCTGCGCCTGCCGGGCCGAGGTGGAGAATGAGCGCAAGCGCTTCAAGCGGCCGCGCTGACGGCGCTTGCGGCGAAAGGCCGGGAAGCCAAACCCTTGCTGCATTGGACCGCATCGGTTAGGACAGCCGCGTCGCAGGGTCCGGCAGTTTTGCCGCTGCGGCATGTCCTGAATTGCCGAGTATCAATCAATGGCCGACAGATCGGAAAAGATGAAAGCGCGGCTGCCGCGCGGGCTGGCTGACCGCAGCGCGGAAGACATCCGCGCCGTCGAGAAGATGACGGCGAAGATCCGCGAGGTCTACGAGCTTTACGGCTTCGAGCCGGCGGACCAGCCGCTGATCGAGTATACCGACGCGCTTGGCAAGTTTTTGCCGGATCAGGATCGGCCGAACGAGGGCGTGTTCTCGTTCCAGGACGATGACGAGCAATGGCTGTCGCTGCGCTATGATCTGACCGCGCCGATGGCCCGCTTCGTAGCGGAGAATTACGAGCGCCTGCCGAAGCCGTTCCGCAGCTATCGCTCCGGCTGGGTGTTCCGCAACGAGAAGCCGGGGCCGGGACGCTTCCGCCAGTTCATGCAGTTCGACGCCGATACAGTGGGAACGCCGGGTGTGGCGGCAGACGCCGAGATGGCGATGATGATGGCCGACGTGATGGAAGCGCTGGGCATCAAGCGCGGCGACTATGTTATTCGCGTCAACAACCGCAAGGTGCTGGATGGCGTGCTGGAGGCAATTGGCCTTGGCGGCGACGAGAACGCCGGCCAGCGGCTGACCGTGCTGCGCGCCATCGACAAGTTGGACAAGCTTGGGCCGGAAGGCGGCAGGCTGCTGCTCGGTGCAGGCAGATGGGACGGCGGCAAAGAAGGCGAAGGCGATTTTACCAAGGGTGCGGGACTGGATGAGGGGCAGGTAAGCATTTTGGAGCGGCTCTACCGTCACAGGGAGAGGACTCCTGCCGGCGTTGTCGGCTGGGAACCCACTCCCGACGCCGCATCCGAGGACGATGATGCCTTTAGCCCCCCTTCGGGCCAAAAGATGATTCGAGGGAGTGCAGCCTTCCTAGGTTCATACCGAGTTTTCTTCGCGAATAATCCAAAGACGCTCGGTGCGGTTGAGGAGCTTGAGCAGATTAACTCGCTGGTTCGCTCCGCAGGTTACGGCACTCGTCGTATCCAGATCGATCCCTCCGTCGTGCGCGGTCTCGAATACTACACCGGGCCGGTTTATGAGGCCGAGCTGCTGGCCGAGATTCCCAACGACGAGGGAAAAATCGTGCGCTTCGGTTCGGTCGGCGGCGGCGGGCGTTATGACGGGCTGGTGTCCCGCTTCCGTGGCGAGCCGGTTCCAGCGACCGGTTTTTCCATCGGCGTGTCGCGCCTGATGACGGCCCTGAAGAACCTCGGCAAGCTCGACACGTCCGACGTGATCCAGCCGGTGGTGGTGCTGGTCATGGACAAGGATACGGAAAGCCTTGGCCGCTACCAGAAGATGGTGGCCGACCTGCGCAAAGCAAAGATCCGCGCCGAAATGTACCTCGGCGGCGCCGGCATGAAGGCTCAGCTCAAATACGCCGACAAGCGCGGCTGCCCCATCGCCGTCATCCAGGGCGGCGACGAGCGCGCCAAGGGCGAGGTGCAATTGAAGGACCTGATCGAGGGGGCGCGGCAGGCCTCAGCAATTGCCGGCCATGCCGAATACAAGGAAGCGCGGCCGGGCCAGGTGACGGTGGCCGAAGCCGACCTTGTCGCGGAAGTGAAGAAGATACTTGCCGCCCAGGCCGAGGACAGGGCCGCCAAATGAGGGCTGGAGCGTCAGCCGTAGCGCGGCAAAGGCTGTCGTCATGACCGCGCGGCCGGCCATTGCCATCGAGATCGCCAGGCTGTTTGCCGAGCGCGGCGCGGTGCCTGTGGACGTGGCGGTGCTGCAGCCGGCCGATCCATTTCTCGACATGGCCGGCGAGGATTTGCGCCGCCGCATTTTCCTGACCGAAAGCGAGACCGGGCAGACGCTGTGCCTGCGCCCGGAATTCACCATTCCAGTGTGCCTCGACCACATCGCCTCCCAAGCCGGCACGCCGCGCCGCTATGCCTATCTCGGCGAGGTGTTCCGCCAGCGGCGCGAAGGCGCGAACGAGTTTTTCCAGGCCGGCATCGAGGATCTGGGCGACCGCGACACGGCGCGCGCCGATGCGCGTTCGCTGGCCGACGCCCATGCGCTGATTTCACTCGCGCTACCCGGTGAAACGCTTGCGGTGACGCTGGGCGACCAGGCGGTGTTCGAGGCGGTGCTGGCGGCACTTGGCCTGCCGCGCGGCTGGCGCATGCGGCTGGCGCGCGCCTTCGGCTCGGACGCGATGCTGGAAGCGGCCCTTGCCGACCTCGCCAATCCGCCCCGCAACGGCCAGTTGGCGGGTGCGGTGGCGATGCTTGCGATCGACGGCGATGCAGAAGCGCTGACCGCGCATATCGCAGGCGAAATGGAAGAGGCCGGGCTGTCCGCCTCGGCTGGCCGCACGCCCGCCGACATCGCGCGCAGGCTGATCGAGAAAACCCAGTTGCGCAGCGTGCGCCTCTCGGACGACGCCTTTGCCGCACTGAAAACCTTCCTTGCCATTGACACGCCGCTTGCCGAGGCAGCGCCTGCACTGGAGAAATTCGCCGCCGATGCGCGCCTGTCGCTCGGCGAAGCGCTGGAGAAATTCGCCGCGCGCGCCGACGCCATCACCTCACACGGGCTGGGCGCGGGTACGGTCCGCTACGATGCGGCCTTCGGCCGTCCGCTCGACTACTATACCGGGCTGGTGTTCGAGATTGCGGCGAGCGGTGTGTCACCGCGCGTTCTGGCCGGCGGCGGGCGCTATGACCGGCTCCTGACGTTGCTTGGCGCAAAGACGCCGATTCCGGGCGTCGGCTTCTCGGTCTGGCTAGACCGGATCGAAGCGCTGAGGGAGCAACGCCGATGACCGTGACATTGGCCATTCCCTCCAAGGGCCGGCTGAAGGAGCAGACGCTGGAGGTGCTGGCGAAGGCCGGGCTTGCCGTCAGCCTGCCCAGCGACGAGCGCAAATACCGCGCCCATGTCGAGGGCCGCGAGGATATCGAGGTCGCCTTCCTGTCGGCGTCGGAGATTGCCGGCGAAATCGGGCAGGGTGCGGTCGACCTCGGCGTCACCGGCGAGGACCTGGTGCGCGAGAACCTGGCCGACTGGGAACAGCGCGCCGGGATCGCGGCACGGCTCGGCTTCGGCCACGCCGATGTGGTGGTGGCGGTGCCCGACATCTGGCTCGATGTGGACAGCATGGCCGACCTCGACGATGTCGCCGCCGACTTCCGCCAGCGCCACGGACGACGCCTGCGCATCGCCACCAAATACTGGCGGCTGACGCAGCAGTTCTTCTCCGGCAAGCATGGCATCCAGGTCTATCGCATTGTGGAAAGCCTCGGCGCCACCGAAGGCGCGCCCGCCGCCGGCTCGGCCGATGTCATCGTCGACATCACCTCGACCGGCTCGACGTTGCGCGCCAACAGGCTGAAAGTGCTGGCAGACGGCGTGGTGCTGAAATCGCAAGCCTGCCTCGTTGCGTCGCGGACGGAGCGCGGCGCCAAGGCGCAGGCGCTCGTTGATGAAATCGCGGCCAAGGTGCGCGCTGCAATTGCCGGATAGGCTGGCATTCCAAACGGTCAGGCGGTAAATCCTCGGCCATGATCAACGCCCTTAGCTCGCCTGACCTGCAGCAAAGCAACCGGCTGCGTCTCAACACGCTGATCCGCCTGCGATGGCTCGCCATTTTCGGCCAGAGTGTCGCCGTTCTCGTGGTTGCCTACTGGCTCGAATTTCCGTTGCCGGTGGGCCTGTGCTTCGCGCTGATCGCCGGCTCGGCCTGGATGAACCTGTGGCTGGCGTTCCGCTACCCGGCGGCGCACCGGCTGAAGCCGCTCGCCGCCATCGGCATCCTCTCCTTCGACAGCCTGCAGCTTGCCGGCCTGCTCTACATGACCGGCGGCCTGACCAATCCGTTCTCGCTTCTGATGACCGTTCCCGTCGTCATTTCGGCGACCTCGCTGCCGCTTCGGCTGACTGCCGTGCTCGGCGTTCTGGTGATGGCGGTTGCCACCTTTCTTGCCTTCTTCCACCTGCCGCTGCCGTGGATCGAGGGCGCGCCGCTGTTGATGCCGTTCGTCTATGTCGCCGGCATGTGGATGGCGCTTCTGTCGTCCATCGCGTTTACCGCCATCTATGCTTTCCGCGTCGCCGACGAGGCCCGGCTGCTCGCCAACGCGCTGGCCGCGACCGAACTGGTGCTGCAGCGCGAACAGCATCTTTCCGCGCTGGACGGGCTGGCGGCAGCCGCCGCGCATGAGCTTGGCACGCCGCTTGCCACCATCACGCTAGTGGCCAAGGAAATGGAAAAGGTGCTGGGCAAGGACCCGAAGTTCCACGACGACGTGACCCTGCTGCGCACGCAGAGCGAGCGGTGCCGCGAAATCCTCAAGCGGCTGACCAGCCTTTCCTCCGAAGGCGAGCCGCTGTTGACCCGGCTGCCGCTGACCTCGCTGATAGAGGAGGTGATCGCGCCGCACCGCGATTTCGGAATTTCGATCAAGCTGAAGCCCGGCGAGCGCATCGGCGTGGAGCCGGTGGGGCGGCGCAATCCCGGCGTCATCTATGGGCTGGGCAACCTGGTCGAGAACGCCGTCGATTTCGCCCATACGAGTGTCAGCGTGAGCTGGACCTGGGATGACGCGTCGGTCAATCTCACCATCACCGACGATGGCGCCGGTTTTCCAGCCGAGGTCATCGACCGCATAGGCGAGCCTTACATGTCGACACGCCAGGGAGCCGAGCCGGGCGGCGGACTAGGGCTTGGCCTGTTTATCGCCAAGACGCTTCTGGAACGCTCCGGCGCCAGCATCGTGTTCAGCAATTCGAGCGGCCCGGGCGAAGGCGCATTGGTGCAGATCAGGTGGCCGCGCAGCGTGTTCGTCTACGCCGATACCGCGGCAGGCGCATCGCTCAACGCAGTGTAGAATTGGACAGCGGCGTTCAACACCTATATCTGCGCGGGAAAGATATGTTCTTCCACGACAAAAAATTGGGACCTGACAGATCATGACCGGCGAAGACGTCACTGGCAGCATGGTAACAGGCGGCGACACGTCGCTACTGATCGTCGACGACGACAAGCCCTTTTTGACCCGACTGGCGCGCGCAATGGAAACGCGCGGCTTCGTGGTGGAGACCGCCGACAGTGTCGAGGAAGCCGTCGGCAAGGCCCGAGCCAATCCGCCGGCCTATGCGGTGGTCGACATGCGGCTCGGCGACGGCAACGGCCTCGACGTGGTCGCCGCGATCCGCGAGAAGCGCGAGGACGCCCGCACCGTCATCCTCACCGGCTATGGCAATATCGCGACTGCGGTGACGGCGGTGAAGCTCGGCGCCATCGATTACCTTTCCAAGCCGGCCGATGCCGACGATGTGTTCGCGGCACTGACCCGCACGTCTGGCGAGCGCGCAGCACCGCCGGAAAACCCGATGTCGGCCGACCGCGTGCGCTGGGAGCATATCCAGCGCGTCTACGAGATGTGCGAACGCAATGTCTCGGAAACCGCGCGCCGGCTGAACATGCACCGGCGCACCTTGCAGCGCATATTGGCCAAGCGCGCCCCGCGCTAGGTCGTGGTGAGGTTCAGGTGATGGCGGCCTGCAAGTGGCGGGCTGAGTCAAATCTCAACGGTACCTGGACGGCTTCAGAAAAATCCGAGCCGGGCATGTCTGGCTGCCGATCGACTATCACAGGCTGCCATGTCTTTGCCGTTTGCGGCTTGCATGAAAGGGCCGGGGTTGGCGCACACGCATCGCCTCGGTACTGTCGGGCGTGAATCAATTTCATGGCATTTTCCGCCGCCTGACCCATCAAAAGACACGCGAGGTAGACATATGCAGCCAGAAAGACCGCGCCCGGTTTCGATCTTCCGCGAATTCCTCGACAGCGAGGCATCCGGCGGAATCGTGCTGATGGTGGCCGCGGCGCTGGCGCTGATCGTCGCCAACTCGCCGCTTGCGGAAGGTTATTTCGTGGCGCTGCACGCCTATGCCGGGCCGCTCAGCGTGTCGCACTGGATCAATGACGGGCTGATGGCGGTGTTCTTCCTGCTGGTCGGGCTGGAGATCAAGCGCGAGGTGCTGGACGGGCAATTGTCGACGTGGCCGCGCCGGATTCTGCCCGGCATCGCCGCCGCCGGCGGCATGATCGTGCCGGCCCTGGTCTACGTCGCCATCAACCGCAACAATGCCGAAGCCCTGAGCGGCTGGGCCATTCCGACGGCTACCGACATCGCCTTTGCGCTCGGCGTTTTGTCGCTGCTCGGCAATCGTGTGCCGGCAGCACTCAAGGTGTTCTTGACCGCGCTCGCCATCATCGACGATCTCGGCGCCGTCATCATCATTGCCGTGTTCTATACCAGCGGCCTGTCGCTCGCGTATCTCGGCGCTGCGTTCGCCGTCATCGCCCTGTTGATCGTACTCAACCGCATGGGCGTGCTTTCACTTGTTCCCTATATCCTGCTCGGTGTCGTGCTGTGGGTGCTGGTGCTGAAATCCGGCGTCCACGCCACGCTGGCCGGCGTCGCGCTGGCGCTGACGGTGCCGCTCAGGGTTTCGCCGGGCATCGCGCACGACCTCGAACACTCGCCGCTGCATCGGCTGGAACACGCGCTGCACGGGGTGGTGCCATTCGTCATCATACCGATCTTCGGCTTTGCCAATGCCGGGGTCAGCCTGAGCGGGCTGACCCCGGCAGCGCTGTTGGAGCCGTTGACGCTGGGTGTCGCCGCCGGGCTGGTGGTGGGCAAGCTGGTCGGCGTGTTCGGCGCATCTGTGCTGGCGATCCGCCTCAAGCTTGCAGACATGCCGGCCAATGCCGGCTGGTCGCACCTCGTCGGCATATCGCTGCTCTGCGGCGTCGGCTTCACCATGAGCCTGTTCATCGGCCTGCTCGCCTTCGGCGACAACCAGGCGCTGCAGGACACGGTGAAGGTCGGCATCCTTGCCGGTTCCTTCGCCGCCGCGATCCTCGGTGCGGCGGTGCTGCTGGCCTCGCCAAAACCGGGCCGGGACGAGGAATTTTAGAGCGGCGGCCATCAACGCGCGCTACTCGCTCTCGCCCTCCAGCGCCGGTACCGCGACACCGGCAAGTTCAGCCGCCAGAAGGCGAGCCGCACCGGCACGGGCGATGCGCAGCATCAGCGCCTTGCGGGTGGCAGCGGCCATGCGGTGTTCCGGCGCGTCGCGCATGATTTCCGCGCCATAGCCGTCGGAGAGGATGAAGCCGCATTCGTCGGGGAAGATTTCCGCCGGCACGCCCGGATGGGTGGCGAAGAAAAAGCGGTCGGAATGCAGCCGGTAATCCGGCCATTTGCGGTCGACGCGGAAATCCTCGATCGACGACTTTATCTCGACGATCCAGATGTCGCCTTGCCTTGTCAGCGCGACAAGATCGGCGCGACGGCCGGTGGCCAGCGACAATTCGGGCAGCACATGCGCGCCCATGTCGCTCAACAGGCGCTGCACGCCGCGTCGGACGAGCAGCGCGCGATCCGACTGGCGGCCATCGATGAGAGGGTTATGGGAAAGGGGCGAAACGATTGGCATGGCACGCACCATGCCAGAGTTTGTTCACGTTTTGAACCCCAAACCCTGACCCTATCCCTTATGGCAGGAAGCCGTCGTCTCTCCCGCCATTTCCTCAAGGATCGGGCAGTCGGGGCGGGCGTCGCCGTGGCAGGCGTGGACAAGTTTCTGCAAGGTGGAGCGCATCGACTGCAGTTCGCGGATCTTCTCCTCGATTGCGGTCACATGGTCGGAGGCGATCTGGCGGACGTCGGCGCTGGCGCGCGAGCGGTCCTGGTAGAGCGCCATCAACTGGCGGCAGTCGTCGATGGAAAAGCCGAGATTGCGGGCGCGCTTGAGGAAGGCGAGGCGGTGGACGTCGTCGCCGGAATAGTCGCGATAGCCGTTGCCGGCGCGCTGCGGCGCGATCAGGCCGATTTCCTCGTAATAGCGGATGGTCTTGGCCGGAAGTCCGGCGCGACGGGCAGCATCACCGACGTTCATTTGCCAACCTCGAATTGCTCTGCGGCAGTTTATTAAAATTCCGGCCATTGATTTTGCTTCACATTCTCGTGAAGGCTGTTGCGAAAATGTCATAGTCTGCAACTTACGCGATGGCCATGCCCAGCATATAGGCACCCCCTGCTTGGCAAGCAAAAAAATAGCCAGCATGAATATGTTCCAGAAATCGAGGCCGATTCGGCCGGATGATTCTGGGCGGGGGCAACGGTTCCTTATGCGGGTGAAAGCTTTCCTTCTTGCCGCAGCACTTGCGACCGCGCTGGCCGGTTGCAGCACGATCGGCTCGACGCCTATCTTCTCCTCGAGCTACGGCGCGGTGACGGATGCGGGCTACAAGCTGCCGCGCATTCCAATCGAGAAGGTCAAGCGCGAATATCACCGCCAGGTCGTGAACTACGACACCAGCGAGAAGCCGGGCACGATCGTGGTCGATACCGGCAGGAAGTTCCTCTACCTGGTCATGGCCGACGGCAAGGCGATGCGCTACGGCATCGGCGTCGGGCGCGAAGGCTTCGAGTGGCGCGGCACTGCCCGCATCGCCATCAAGCGCGAGTGGCCGACATGGACGCCGCCCTCCGCCATGATCAAGCGCCAGCCGGAACTGGCGAAATATGCGGGCGGCATGGAACCCGGCCTGATGAACCCGCTCGGCGCACGCGCGCTCTACCTGTTCAACAAGGGTGGCGATTCGGGCTATCGCCTGCACGGCACGCCTGAATGGAATTCCATCGGCAAGGCGATGTCGTCGGGCTGCATCCGGCTGATGAACCAGGACATCATCGACCTCTACAACCGCGTCGAGACCGGCGCGAAGGTCATCGTGATGTAAAAAGTTTTGTACGCGGACCGTCTAGGCAACACAGACGTCCCAAACAGGAAACCGGGCTCAAAGGCCCGGTTTTTTGTTGTCTGTGCTCTATTATCGGCGAAGGAAAATCAGGCGACCTGCTCGACCTGCTGGACTTCGGGAACGAAGTGCCTGAGCAGGTTCTGGATGCCGTGCTTCAGCGTGGCCGTGGAAGACGGGCAACCGGCGCATGAACCCTTCATGTGCAGGAACACGGTGCCGTTCTCGAAGCCGCGGAAGGTAATGTCGCCGCCGTCCTGGGCAACGGCCGGACGCACGCGGGTGTCGAGCAGTTCCTTGATGGTGACGACGAGTTCCTCGTCGGCCTTGTCGTAGAACTCTTCGGTCTCGCTGGTTTCGGCGGCAGGAGCCGAACTGGTCATCACCGGCTGGTTCGACATGAAGTGTTCCATGATCGTGCCGAGGATCGCCGGCTTCAGGTGCTGCCACTCGGGGCCGTCCTTGGTCACGGTGATGAAGTCATAGCCGTAGAACACGCCGGTGACGCCCGGAATATCGAACAGGCGGCCGGCGAGCGGCGAAGCCTCGCGGGCGCTGTCGGCGTCGCGGAAATCCGCAGTGCCTTCGCGCAAGACTTCCTTGCCCGGCAGGAACTTCAGCGTGGCCGGGTTCGGGGTCGATTCGGTCTGGATGAACATGGCCGTCTCCATGGCCGCATTCGGCCGTTCAGATTGGAATAATTCTAAATAGACCTCCCGCCGGTCTTATTCAAGCGATAAGGCGCGGGGAAAGGGGCTGGCTGCAAAGATGCGGGCTGGCGAGCGTCTATTTAAGGCTGCGCGCGCAAAAGAGAAAGAGGTTTGCGCCGTCGGCATGCCGACAGGGACGGACAGCCTAGGAAAGGCTTTCGATGTCCTCGTCGGACAGGGTTTGCGGGATGACGGTCACGGGAATGGGGAAGGCCGCGCCCTTGCCGACCACCGAAGCGACCAGCGGGCCTGGACCTTCCTTGCCCGAACCGGCGGCAAGGACCAGGATCGAGATGTCCTGGTCTTCCTCGATCAGCTTGTGGATCTCCTCCACCTTCTTGCCCTCGCGCACGACCAGTTCCGGCTCGATGCCGAACTTCTGGCGCACCTTGTTGGCGTAGGTGTCGAGTGCTGCGTTTGCGGTCGCGGCCGCCTCCTCGCGCATGATCTTTTCGACGCCCAACCAGTGCTGGAAGTCGTCGGGCTCGATGACATAGAGCAGCACCAGCACGCCGTTGGTGCTTTGCATGCGCATCGAGGCATAGGCTACGGCCCGTTCGCATTCGGGCGTGTCGTCGATGATGGCGAGGAATTTGCGGCGGTGACCCGCTTCGCGGACGAGACGTTTTGAAACCATGTCTTACTGTACGACTCGGGTTGGTGAACCGGCGCAATCTGCCACCGGCGACAGCCGGCGACAAGCCGGCGCGATGTCCTGGAGCTAACCTCTCAGTTCCCTGCGCAGGATCTTGCCGACCGGGGTCTTTGGAAGCTCGTTACGGAACTCGATATATTTCGGCCGCTTGTAGCCGGTGAGGTTGACCTTGCAGTAGGCGGCAAGCGTCTCGACGGTGAGGTCCGGATCCTTCTTCACCACGAACAGCTTCGGCACCTCGCCGGACTTCTCGTCCGGCACGCCGACGGCTGCGACCTCGAGCACGCCGGGATGCTGGGCGACGACCTCTTCGAGTTCATTCGGATAGACGTTGAAGCCGGAGACGAGGATCATGTCCTTCTTGCGGTCGACGATCTTGGTGAAGCCTCTCTCGTCCATAAAGCCCATGTCGCCGGACTTGAAGAAGCCGTCTCTGGTCATCACCTTCGCGGTCTCGTCAGGCCGGTTCCAGTAGCCGGCCATGACCTGTGGCCCCTTGATGCAAATCTCGCCGACCTCGCCGAGCGGCAGGTTGGCGCCCTCGTCGTCGCGGATGGCGATCTCGGTCGACGGGATGGGCAGGCCGATTGTGCCGGTGAAGTCCGGCGAACTGCACTTGTTGGCGGTCGCCACCGGCGAGGTCTCCGACAGGCCATAGCCTTCCGTGATGTGGTTGCCGGTCAGCGCCTTCCAGCGGTCGGCCACGCCCTTCTGCACGGCCATGCCGCCGCCGAGGCTCAAGATCAGCGGCTTGAAGTCGAGCTTGCGGAAATCCTCGTTGTTGAGCAGCGCGTTGAACAGCGTGTTGAGGCCGGGGAAGATGTTGAAGGAATATTTGCGCAGTTCCTTGACGAAGCCCGGAATGTCGCGCGGATTGGGGATGAGGATGTTGTGGGCGCCCTGCTGCATGCCCATCAGCGCGTTCACCGTCAGCGCGAAGATGTGATAGAGCGGCAGCGCGCAGACATAGGTCAGATGCGCCGGCTTCGGCTTGACGGTATAGGCGTCCTCGACCCACAGCGCGAGCTGGGCGACATTGGCAAGGACGTTGCGGTGCAGCAGCGTCGCGCCCTTGGAAACGCCGGTGGTGCCGCCGGTATATTGCAGGAAAGCGACGTCGTCGGGCAAGACGTCGGCCGGCTTGAAGGCAAGGCCGGAACCTGCCTTCAAGGCAGCGTTGAACTTGATATGGCCGGGCAGCGACCAGGCCGGGACGAGCTTCTTGACGCGGCGCACGACGAGGTTGACCAGCGCGCCCTTCAAGCCGCCAAGCAGTTCGCCCATGGAGGCGACGACGACATGCTTGACCGCGGTCTTGCCGATGGCCGCCTGCAAGGTCGCGGCGAAGTTTTCAAGGATGACGATGGCTTCCGCACCCGAATCCCGCAACTGGTGCTCGAGTTCGCGCGGTGTGTAGAGCGGATTGACATTGACCACGACATAGCCTGCCCGCAGCACCGCCATCATGGCGACCGGGTATTGCAGGATGTTGGGCATCATGAGCGCCACGCGCGCGCCTTTCTGCAGGCCCTTCGATTGCAGGAACGCGCCGAAAGCGGACGACAGGCGCTCGATCTCGGCAAAGCTCAGCGTCTTATCCATGCAGGTGAAGGCCGGATTGCCGGAAAACTGCTGGCAGGCAGTGACAAGAAGGTCACCGATCGAGGCAGACTGCATCGGGCCGATCTCTGGCGGCATGTTCCTGGGATAGCTGGCGAGCCAAGGCTTTGGCGGCAGGCCTGCGGTCAGTCTGGTGATGGCCTTGGGCAAAGGCTTTTCGCCTGCCGGTTTCTTTGGGGTTGGTTTCTTCGGCTCGGGTTTCTGGGCAGCCGACTTTTCAGGGGCAGGCTTCTGGGAGGCTGCTTTCACAAAGGCGGGCTTGGCAGCAGCCGGCTTGGGACTTGCCGCTGCAGGTTTCGTGGCCGCCTTTGGCGATGGCTTGGCGGCGGCTTTTGACGCCGGCTTCGGGGCGCTGGCCTTTGGCGCGGATTTGGAAGCAGCCTTGGCGGCGGATGCCTTGGGAGCCGGTGTCTTCACTACCGCCGCCTTGTCCGGTTTCGCGGCTGTTTTCTTGTCGGCGGCCTTGCCGCTCGCCGAACCCTTGTTGCTTGCCTTGGCCAATGCCGCCTCCCCTGATTTCGCCTTGCCGGTCGTGTCGCGGCCGTTGTCGCCGGCCGTCGGGAGCGCCGTCACAGGGACCGGCTCCTCTTTCACGGAAGTTCCACGCAACAATGTATGGCGACAATTCCGGCCCATGCAAGCCGTGCCCCTAGGGCAAGCCGGACGGAAACGTCGAACCGCCGCGCATAAATCCATGTCCGCGGACCGCAGGAAGCCGTCGGATTGCGGAGGTTGCACAACGCGCGCGTTAAACTCGGTCGCCGACCGCCGCCTGCTCATTCCATTTATTGCGCAATATTGGCAATCACGGGAATTTTGTTCCGGTTCCGCAAGGGCAGGCAAGCAGGGAGTTCCAAAGCCGGAAAAACGGTGCTTATATGCGCGCTTCACGAGCCTGATTAGGGGGCTTGGAAGAACATCAGGGAGTGCTCAATGAACAAAAAGCTGACTTTTGCGGCCGCGTTGCTGGCTGCAACCGTCATGGGCGGCGTGGCCAATGCCAAACAGCTGGTCTACTGCTCGGAGGCTTCGCCGGCTGGTTTCGATCCCTCGCCGTGGAGTGGCGGTAACGATTTCGACGCATCCTCGCGCACGATCTATTCGCGCCTAGTCGAATTCGAACATGGCAAGACCACCATCTCGCCCGGCCTGGCCGAGAGCTGGACGGTTTCCGACGACGGCCTGGAATACACCTTCAAGCTGAAGTCCGGCGTGAAGTTCCAGACCACCGATTATTTCACTCCGACCCGCGACCTCACCGCCGACGACGTGATCTTCTCCTTCGAGCGTCAGTGGAAGAAGGAAAACCCGTGGTTCGAATATCTGCCCGGCACCGGCTGGGAATATTTCGCCGGCATGGGCTTCCCGGACCTGCTCAAGGAAGTCGTCAAGGTCGACGACCTGACGGTCAAGTTCGTCCTCAACAAGCCTGAAGTCGCCTTCCTGCCCGACCTTGGCATGGACTTCGCCTCGATCGTGTCGAAGGAATATGCCGACCAGCTCGAAAAGGCCGGCACCAAGGAACAGTTCACCCAGAAGCCGATCGGCACCGGACCGTTCCAGTTCGTTGACTACCAGGTTGACGCCGTCATCCGCTACCAGGCCTGGGACGGCTATTTCGGCGGCCGCCAGAAGATCGACGACCTGATCTTCGCGATCACGCCCGATCCGGCCGTGCGCGCGCAGAAGCTGAAGGCTGGCGAATGCGATATCATGTCGTATCCGGCACCGGCCGACATTGCCGGCCTGCAGGCCGACACCAACCTCAAGGTCGATGAGCAGGAAGGTCTGAACATCGGCTACATGGCCTACAACACCACGCAGGCTCCGTTCGACAAGGTCGAGGTCCGCAAGGCCCTCAACATGGCCGTCAACAAGCAGGCGATCATCGATGCGGTCTATCAGGGCGCCGGCCAGGTTGCCGTCAACCCGATTCCGCCGACGATGTGGTCGTACAACACCAGCATCAAGGACGACGAGTACAATCCTGATGCGGCCAAGAAGATGCTCGAGGAAGCCGGCGTCAAGGATCTGTCGATGAAGATCTGGGCCATGCCGGTCAGCCGCCCGTACAACCCGAACGCACAGCGCGTTGCCGAGTTGATCCAGGCCGACTACGCCAAGATCGGCGTCAAGGCCGAGATCGTCAGCTACGAGTGGACCGAGTATCGCGAACGCGGCAAGGCCAAGGATCGTGACGGCGCCTTCCAGCTTGGCTGGACCGGCGACAACGGCGACCCGGACAACTTCCTGTTCCTGCTCGGCTGCGACGCGATCGGCCAGTCCAATTACGCGATCTGGTGCAACCAGGAATTCCAGGACCTGCTCTTGAAAGGCAAGGCAACGACCGACGTTGCCGAGCGCACCAAGATCTACGAGGAAGCCCAGGTTGTCTTCAAGCGTGAGGCTCCGTGGCTGACGATTGCCCATTCCAAGGTGTTCATGCCAATGAACAAGAAGGTTTCCGGCTTCGTCATGGACCCGCTGGGCATCCACCGCTTCGACGGCGTGGACGTCACCGAGTAAGATCGTGACAACAGAATAGGGAACGGCGGCGCTGGACATCCTGCGCCGCCGTTTTATTAAAGACGATGCTTCGCTTTCTTCTCCAGAAACTCGCTCTCATCGTGCCGACCGTCATCGGCATCTCGCTGGCGGCGTTCGCCTTCGTGCGGCTGTTGCCTGGCGACCCGATCCTGGCGATGGCCGGCGAACGCGGCGTCTCGCCCGAACGCTATGCCGAACTGGTCGTGCGCTTCGGCTACGACAAGCCCTACATCGTCCAATACTTCAACTATATCGGCAACGTGCTGTCGGGCGATTTCGGCATTTCGATCGCCACCAAGCGGCCGGTGCTGGGCGAATTCCAGGCGCTGTTTCCGGCGACGCTGGAACTGGCGACGGTGGCGCTGATCATCGCCGTCATGATCGGCATTCCGGCCGGCATCTTCGCTGCGGTGAAACGCGGTTCGTGGTTCGACCAGGCAACAATGGGCGTTGCGCTGACTGGCTATTCGATGCCTATCTTCTGGTGGGGATTGCTGCTCATCATCTTCTTTTCCGGCTATCTCGGCTGGACGCCCGTGTCCGGACGTATCGGGCTGCAATATTTCTTCAAGCCGGTGACCGGCTTCATGCTGATCGACAGCCTGTTATCGGGCAAACCGGGCGCATTCACCTCCGCGCTCAGTCATCTGATCCTGCCATCGATCGTGCTCGCCACCATTCCGCTTGCCGTCATAGCGCGCCAGACGCGCTCGGCGATGCTGGAGGTTCTTGGCGAAGACTATGTGCGCACGGCGCGCGCCAAAGGGCTGGCGCCGCGGCGCGTCATCGGCCTGCATGCGTTTCGCAATGCGCTGATCCCGGTCGTCACCACCATCGGCCTGCAGGTGGGCACGCTGATGGCCGGCGCGATCCTGACGGAGACGATCTTCTCCTGGCCCGGCATCGGCAAATGGATGATCGACGCCATCGGCAAGCGTGACTATGTCGTGGTGCAGAGCGGGCTCTTGATCATCGCGCTGATCGTGATGGCGGTGAACCTAATCGTCGACGTGCTCTATGCCGTCATCAACCCACGCATCAGGGTGCAGTGATGACAGACCAGTCCGCAGGCCTTCCCGCAGCCTCAACCGTTCCGACGGGTCCGCGCCAGCGCGCGCTGTCCGAGTTCTGGCACTATTTCTCCATGAACACCGGCGCGGTCATCGGCCTCGTCGTGTTCACGCTGCTTGTTTTGACGGCCATCTTCGCGCCGCTGATTGCGCCGCATATGCCCGACGAACAGTTCCGCGATTCGCTGCTGACGCCGCCGATGTGGCAGGAGGGCGGCAAGTCGATGTTCATCCTCGGCACCGACGCCGTCGGCCGCGACATGCTTTCGCGCCTCATCTACGGCGCGCGCTACTCGCTGTTCATCGGTCTTGTCGTCGTCGTCTTTGCGCTGGTCAGCGGCATCATCCTCGGCGTGCTGGCCGGCTATTTCCGCGGCTGGGTCGACACGCTGATCATGCGCGTGATGGACATCATCCTCGCCTTCCCGTCGCTGCTTCTTGCGCTGGTGCTGGTCGCCATCCTCGGCCCTGGCCTGTTCAATGCCATGCTGGCGATTGCGCTGGTGTTGCAGCCGCATTTCGCCCGCCTGACCCGCGCCGCCGTGATGGCGGAGAAGAACCGCGAATATGTCGTTTCGGCCAAGGTTGCGGGCGCCAGCCATCTGCGTCTGATGCTGGTGACCATCCTGCCCAATTGCGTCGCCCCGCTGATCGTGCAGGCGACGCTGTCGTTCTCCAACGCCATCCTCGAGGCTGCGGCGCTGGGCTTCCTCGGCATGGGCGCGCAGCCGCCGACGCCGGAATGGGGCACAATGCTTGCCACAGCGCGCGAGTTCATCCTGCGCGCGCCCTGGGTGGTGACCTTCCCCGGCCTTGCCATCCTGATCACCGTGCTCGCCATCAACCTGATCGGCGACGGCCTGCGCGATGCGCTCGACCCCAAGCTGAAGAGGTCGTGAGCCATGCCCCTGCTCGATATCAAGAACCTCACCGTTTCCTTCGACACCTCGACCGGCCCGTTCCTGGCGGTGAAGGGCATCGACCTGTCGGTCGAACCGCGCGAGGTGCTGGCCATCGTCGGCGAGAGCGGCTCCGGCAAGTCGGTCTCGATGCTGGCGGTGATGGGCCTGTTGCCCGCATCCGCCACCGTCACGGCGGACCGCATGAGCTTCGACGGCGTAGACCTGCTTGGCCTCGACGCGGCTGAGCGGCGCAAGATCGTCGGCAAGGACATCTCGATGATCTTCCAGGAGCCGATCGCCAGCCTCAACCCCTGCTTCACCGTCGGCTTCCAGATCGAGGAAGTGCTGCGCTTCCACATGGGCATGGACCGGGCGCAGCGGCGAGCCCGCGCGATTGAGCTTTTGACGCTGGTCGGCATTCCCGAACCTGCCGAACGGCTGAGTTCCTATCCACACCAGATGTCGGGCGGCCAGTGCCAGCGCGTGATGATCGCGATTGCCATTGCCTGCAATCCGAAGCTGTTGATCGCGGACGAACCGACCACGGCGCTCGACGTGACCATCCAGAAGCAGATTCTCGACCTTCTGGTGCGCCTGCAGGCGGAATATGGCATGGGCCTGATCATGATCACCCACAATATGGGCGTCGTGGCCGAAACCGCCGACCGCGTGATCGTGCAGTACAAGGGCACGAAGATGGAAGAAGCCGACGTTCTGTCGCTGTTCGAGAGCCCGAAAAGCAACTACACGCGCGCGCTTTTGTCGGCGCTGCCCGATAACGCCACCGGCGACCGCCTGCCGACGGTATCCGACATGATGTTCGAACCGGCACCGGGGGCCTGACGATGAGCGTTGTTGTCGAGGGAAAGAACATCAAGCGCGACTATCATGTCGGCGGCGGAATGTTTCGCGGCGCGCGCACCGTGCATGCGGTGAAGGGCGTGTCGTTCAGCGTCGAGCAAGGCAAGACGCTGGCGATCGTCGGCGAAAGCGGCTGCGGCAAGTCCACGCTGGCGCGCATCATCACGCTGATCGACCCGGCGACCTCCGGCGATCTCCTGATCGACGGCCACAAGGTCGATATCGCCAAGGACGGGCTGTCGAAGGAGATGCGCCGCAAGGTGCAGATCGTGTTCCAGAACCCGTATGGCTCGCTGAACCCGCGCCAGAAGATCGGCGACATTCTTGGCGAGCCGTTGATCATCAACACCGACAAGCCGGCGGAAGAGCGGCGCGAGCTGGCCCATGCCATGCTGAAGAAGGTCGGCCTCGGACCCGAGCACTACAACCGCTATCCGCACATGTTCTCGGGCGGGCAACGCCAGCGCATCGCCATTGCACGCGCCCTGATGCTGAATCCGCGGCTGCTGGTGCTGGACGAACCGGTGTCGGCGCTCGACCTTTCGGTGCAGGCACAGGTGCTCAACCTGCTTGCCGACCTGCAGGACGAGTTCGAACTGACCTATGTCTTCATCAGCCACGATCTGTCGGTAGTGCGCTACATCGCCGACGACGTGATGGTGATGTATTTCGGCGAGGCAGTGGAATACGGCCCGCGCGACGAGGTGTTTTCAAACCCGCAGCACAGCTACACCAAGACGCTGTTTGCGGCGACGCCGCGCGCAGACGTTGCCAGCATCAAGGCGCGGCTGGCGAAGAAAGCAGCCTGAGCCTGCTCACCACCACTTGACGTCGATGGTGCCGCCGGCAGCGTTACCGTCGCAATTCTCGTAGGTGCCCGACAAGCCATCCGGACGCTGCGAGGCAAGCGTGTATTCGCAGCCGATGACGTTGTTGTTGCCCTTCTTGATGAAGTCGACTTCCTTGAAGAACAGCGAGGTGTCGGAATAGCGCCCCTTGATCAGGTGTTGCGATTTCATCGTCGTCCATTCGAGCGATGCCTCGAACTGGAAATCTGCGCCCAGCCTGACATCGGTGACCCGGAACGGCCAGCGGGTGGTGCCGTCCGACGCCGCGCCGTCGAAACCGCCGGCATCGAGATGGGCCTTGATGGTGGTCGCGGCCGGAGCGGCGACGGCAGTCGCAGCAGGTGCGGATGCGCGCGCTTCCAGCTTCTTTTCCAGTTCACCAATACGCGCCTCGAGGCGGTCGATGCGCGCCGCATCCGTCCCGAATTGGGCCTTGGACAGGACTTCGTGCAGTTGCGCGATCTGGCCGCGCAGGTTTTGGATCTCGCCCTTGGCGGCCTCGAAATCGGTGACATATTTGGCGATGCCGTAGCTGATGCCCAATACGCCGGCGCCGGTCAGGATCAGCGCACTCGCCTTGCCGAAAATGTTGTCCGCCACCGCTGCCCCCGATGCTGCGCCAAGCTGGCGGCAGGAAATCAGAAAGCGGCGCTGGCGGCAACGTAGATTTCGGCCAGCCGTTCGACACCGGCGCGGTCGTCTTCGTCGAAACGGCCAGGCGACGGGCTGTCGAGGTCGATGACGCCGATGATCTCGCCATTGCGGACAAGCGGCACGACCAGTTCGGAACGGGAGTCGGGATCGCAGAAAATATGGTTTTCGGCCTTGGTCACGTCTTCGACGATGATCGAACGGCGCTCGGCAACGGCGCTGCCGCATACGCCCCGGCCTACCGCGATGCGCACGCAGGCAGGCTTGCCCTGGAACGGGCCGACGACCAGTTCGTCCGGCGAGCGCAGGAAATAGAAGCCTGCCCAGTTGAGGTCGGGCATCGACTGGAACAAAAGCGCAGAAACGTTGGCGGCATTGGCGGTGGCATCGGCCTCGCCGGTGAGCAGGCCTTCCATCTGGGCTGCGAGTTCATGGTAGAACCGAGGCTTGTCGCTGGTGTCGATGGCGTGGGCTGCAAACATGTCCTGTCTCCGCCGGCAAACTGCAATCCGGCATTAGCGTGATAGGCCCGAACGCCGATCTACGGAACGCAAAAATCAGTCAGTTGACGCCCTTCGGCACATTTTCCGGCGGCACGGTGTCCTTGACCTTCTGGCGATGGAAGATGAACAAGCCGGCAAGGACGACGATGCCTGCCCCGATGAGGATGCGCGGACCGGGGAAGTCGCTGAAGAACAGCGCGCCGAACACCACCGCCCATAAAAGCAGCGTGTAGTGCAGCGGCGCTAGCGTCGAAGCGGGTGCCAGCTTCAGCGCGCGGGTGATCATGAGATGGGCTGCGCCGGAGACGATGCCGAGCAAAAGCATGGCGCCATAGTCCATCGAGGTGGCCGGCTGCCAGTGGCCGATGGCGATGACGGCGCCGACAAGGCCGGTTGCAACCGTCTGCCAGGTGACGAGCGTGGTGTCGCTGGTGCCGCGCAGACTGCGGTTGAGGACGATGCCGACGGCGAAGGATATGCTGCCTACGAGCGCAAACATTGAGGACAGAGAGAATGCGGCGGATGACGGCTTCAGCATGATGAGCACGCCGAAGAAGCCGACAATGATGGCCACCCAGCGCCGCCAGCCGACCTTTTCGCCAAGCAGGAAGTGCGAGAGCGCGGCGACGTAGATGGGACCTGCCATGTAGAAGCTCATCACGTCTGCCAGCGGAAGGTAGACCACGGCAGCATAGAACAGCACGGTGTCGAGCGTGGTGGCAACAACGCGCAGGATTTGCAGGCCGAGCCGGTCCATGTGGAACAGCTTGGCAGCGCCCTGATGGACGATCATAGGGCCAAGGATGAAAAAGGAACCGATGGAGCGGACGAAAACCACCTGGCCGACCGAAAAGCTGGCGACCAGCCATTTCCCCATCGCATCGTTGAGCGCGAACATGAAGTCGCCCGCCAGCATCAGCAGGATGCCGGCCACAAGCATGTTGCGGATCGGGAACTTGGGCATCGACGGTGTCTCTTCGGGCCGCTTGAATTGGCGAGCAGGGTTGCCCGGCCACCAGCGGCGATGACGCGCTTTAGCCGCATGCCGCCAAGTTAGCGAGGGAATTCGATTGGGTCAGGAAGCCGCGAAGAGGCTTACGGGGTTGGCGGGCGCACGATGACCGGACGATAGATGACGCGCGGCTGCAGGAAGGGATCGATACGGCGCATTTCGCGGCTCTCGGCACGCCGGTCGAGTTCGATGCGCTGCAGGCACTCGGCGAAGGCATCATTGTAGTGCTTGAAGCCGTAGGCCCGGCACTTGGCCTCGTCGGCGGCGCGCAAATCCTGGGCGCTCATGCAGCCTGAGAGCAACACGGCGAGGGCGGCGAGAGCAGGGGATGTGAGCGCTCGCATTGTCGAAACTCCAGCGGCGGTGGGTCTGGTTCGAAACGATAGAGCAAAATCGTGACAAGACTTAACGCGTCCGCCACGATCTTGAGTCACGCCAGAACTTTATTCCGGCACGTGGCGAACCGCGCCCTTGTCGGCGCTCGTCGCGAAGGCCGCGTAGGCGCGCAGCGCCTTTGTGACCTTGCGCTTGCGCTGTTCGACAGGCTTCCAGCCGGCCTTGTCCTGCTCGACGCGACGGCGGACAAGCTCGGTCTCGTCAACGGCGAGATTGATGGTGCGGTTGGGAATGTCGATCTCGATGATGTCGCCCTCGCGCACCAGCCCGATCAGGCCGCCTTCCTCCGCTTCCGGCGAAACGTGGCCGATGGAGAGGCCCGAGGTGCCGCCGGAAAAACGCCCGTCGGTCAAAAGCGCGCACTCCTTGCCGAGCCCTTTCGACTTCAGATAGCTGGTCGGATACAGCATTTCCTGCATACCGGGTCCGCCGCGCGGCCCTTCATAGCGGATCACGACGACATCGCCCGGCTTGATCTTGCCGTTGAGAATGGCGAGCACGCTGGAATCCTGGCTTTCGAAGACGCGGGCCGGGCCAGTGAATTTCAGGATCGATTCATCGACGCCGGCGGTCTTCACGATGCAGCCGTCGACCGCGATATTGCCCTTCAGCACGGCCAATCCGCCATCCTTGGAGAAGGGATGCTCGACGGAGCGGATAACGCCATTTTCGCCATCGGTGTCGAGATCCTTCCAGCGCGCATCCTGGCTGAACGCGGTCTGGGTGGGGATGCCGCCCGGAGCCGCGCGGAAGAATTCGCGCACCGTTTCGCTGTTGGTGCGGGTGATGTCCCAGCGATCGATGGCGTCGCCGATCGTGGTGGCATGAACGGTCGGGCTGTCGCGGTGGATGAGCCCGCCACGGTCGAGTTCGCCAAGGATGCGCATGATGCCGCCGGCACGATGGACGTCTTCCATGTGGACATCGCTCTTGGCCGGCGCGACCTTGGACAGGCACGGCACCTTGCGCGAAAGCCGATCGATGTCGGCAAGCGTGAAGTCGATCTCGGCTTCGTGCGCGGCGGCCAGAATGTGCAGCACGGTATTAGTCGAGCCGCCCATGGCGATGTCGAGCGTCATGGCATTTTCGAATGCGGCCTTGGAGGCGATGGTGCGCGGCAAGGCGGTTTCGTCGTCCTGCTCGTAATAGCGCTGGGCGAGATCGACGATCAGGTGGCCGGCCTCGACGAACAGGCGCTTGCGGTCGGCATGGGTGGCCAGCGTCGAACCGTTGCCGGGCAGCGAAAGGCCGAGCGCCTCGGTCAGGCAGTTCATCGAATTGGCGGTGAACATGCCCGAGCACGAGCCGCAAGTGGGGCAAGCCGAGCGCTCGATGGCCTTGACGTCCTCGTCCGACACCGCATCGTTGGCTGCGGCAACCATGGCGTCAACCAGGTCGAGCGCATGCGTCTTGCCGGCGAGCACCACCTTGCCGGCCTCCATCGGGCCGCCCGAGACGAACACGGTCGGGATGTTGAGGCGAAGCGAAGCCATCAACATGCCGGGCGTGATCTTGTCGCAATTGGAGATGCAGACCATGGCATCGGCGCAGTGCGCATTGACCATGTATTCGACGCTGTCGGCGATGATCTCGCGCGACGGCAGCGAATAGAGCATGCCGTCATGACCCATGGCGATGCCGTCATCGACGGCGATGGTGTTGAATTCCTTGGCGACTCCGCCGGCCTTTTCGATCTCGCGCGCGACGAGCTGGCCGAGATCCTTGAGATGCACGTGACCCGGCACGAACTGGGTGAACGAGTTGACCACGGCAATGATCGGCTTGCCGAAATCGCCGTCCTTCATGCCGGTGGCGCGCCAGAGGCCGCGCGCGCCGGCCATGTTGCGGCCATGGGTGGTCGTACGTGAACGATAGGCAGGCATGAAACTGTCCTTGACTGGGCAACGGCGCTATCGCGCCGCTCGGTAAAAATAGGTCGCAGGCGTTATACACGCCATCTTTTTCTGTTGCCACGCTTTTGCACTGCGCCAGTTCAGAGCGTTTCGTCGTCACACGGAAACATTTCGCCAGTGACGGTTTGGCACAAGGTCAAGGACTTCGGGCGACGCTATTGAGCCGCGACAGACAATACCGAAACGAAAAAGGCGGTAGATCGCTCCACCGCCTTTTTCATTTCGCGCGTCTGCCCGGCTAGTCGATCACCGCCGGCATCAGCTTGGGGTCCGGCTTTTCGGCGTGCTTCGGTACGTCCTTGCTGGCGATGAAGGTGTAGAACATCGGCACCACGAACAGGGTGAATATGGTTCCGATGAGGATGCCGGTGAAGATAACCAGGCCCATGGAGAAGCGCGCGGCGGCGCCCGCACCGCTGGACAGGATCAGCGGAACGACGCCGAGCGCCATCGCAGCCGTCGTCATAAGGATCGGACGCAGGCGCACCTTGGCGGAGGCGACAATGGCGTCCCGCCGCCGCATGCCGTGTAGTTCGCGCTGCTGGTTGGCGAACTCGACCAGAAGGATGCCGTGCTTGGTTATCAGGCCGATCAGCGTGATCAGGCCGACCTGCGTATAGATATTCAGCGTCGATCCGGGAACCGCCATGCCGAGGAAGTTGCCGTTGAGGATGTTCAGCGGCAAGACTGCGCCGAAGATCGACAGCGGGACCGCCATCATCACGATGAACGGATCGCGGAAACTTTCGAACTGCGCCGCCAGCACCAGATAGATGACAAGAATAGCCGCCGCGAAGGCGATCATGATGGTGTTGCCCTGCTCCTTTTCCTGCCGCGACTGGCCGGAATAGTCGACAAAGAAGGTATCCGGCAGGCTCTGGCTGGCGATGTCCTCGAGCGTCTTCAGCGCGTCGCCGGTGGTGACGCCCGGAAGCGGCAGCGCCGAAATGGTGGCCGAATTCAGCTGGTTGAACTGCTCGATCGCGGCCGGGGCGGCGTTGGACGATATCTTCACCACCGACGACAGCGGCACCATTTCGCCCGTTACGCTGCGCACGAAATAGTCGCCCAGCTTTTCGGGATTGTCGCGGAACTCCTGCGGCACCTGCGGGATGATGTCGTAGCTGTTGGAATCGCGGTCGAACTGCGCCACTTCGGCACCGCCGACCAAAAGCGTCAAGGTTCGGCCTATGTCGGCAATGGGCAGGTTGAGCGCCGCTGCCCTGTCGCGGTCGATGGTGACCGTGGTCTGCGGGGCGTCGAACGCCATCGAGTTCTGCACCACGATGAAGCGGCCGGTGGCCTGCGCCTTGTTCTTGATTTCCTCGGCTGCCTCGTAGACCTCGCTTGCGTCACCGGTGGAACGCACCACCATGGACACGGGCAGCCCGCCGCCCGAACCAGGCAAGGTGGGTGGAGCGAAGACGAATGCCTCGACGCCTGTGACATGGGAGAGCCTGCCCTGGATATCGGCCTGAAGCTCCTTTTGCGACCTGTCGCGCTCGGCCCAATCCTTGAAGGCGAAGCCGATGAAGGCACTGTTGGTGGCGCCGCCAAAGGCGGTGGCCGCGAAGAGGGCGCGCGTTTCCGGCACATCCTTCACCAGCCCGAGGATCTGGTTGACGTAGGTCTCCGTGTAGTCGGAGGTGGCGTAGCGCGGCGCGGTCACCAGCGAGAGCAGGAAGCCCTGGTCTTCTTCGGGCGCAAGTTCGCTCGACGTCTTGGTGAACATGAAGCCGGTCAGGGCTACGAGCGCGATGACGATCATCAAGGTCACGGGACGATATTTCAGCGAACCCGAGACCAGCCGTTCATAGAGGTGCTCGACGCGCTCGAACGTGCCGTCGACGATCCGCTGGAAGCGGCTGTGCGAGCCGGCCTTGAGGATGCGCGCCGACATCATCGGCGTGATGGTGATGGCGACAAGGCCCGAAATCACCACCGAGCCGGCAAGCGTCACCGCGAATTCGCGGAACAGCGCGCCGGTCAGGCCACCGGTGAAGGCGAGCGGGGCGAACACGGCGGCGAGCGTCAGCGTCATGGCGACGATGGCCGAGGAGATCTCGCGCATGCCGTTGAACGCCGCCTGCATCGGCGGCATGTTGTCTTCCTCCATGTGCCGGTGGATGTTTTCCACCACCACGATGGCGTCGTCGACGACAAGGCCGATGGCCAGCACCATGGCCAGAAGCGACAGAAGGTTGATCGAGTAGCCGACCGCGAACAGCAGGAAGCAGACGCCGATCAGCGAGAGCGGGATGGTGATGATCGGCATGATGACCGAGCGGAACGATCCCAGGAAGAGCAGGATGACCACGATGACGATGGCAACCGCTTCGCCGATGGTCTTGAACACTTCGTCGATCGAGGCGCTGATCTGCTCGGTCGAGTCATAGACGATGACGATCGACATGCCCTCGGGCAGTGTCTCCTGAATCGACGGCACGATCTTGTGGATGGCTTCCGCGGTGCTGAGCGGATTGGCCGCCGGCGTGGGGAAAATGGCGAGGAAGGTGCCCGGCTTGCCATTGAAGTTCACGCGCGTGTCGGTGCTTTGCGCCGCAAGCTCGACCCGCGCGACATCGCGCAATCTTACGACATTGCCGTCCTTGGACTGAAGCGGAAGCTCGGCGAAGGCCTCTGGCGTCTGCAGCGTCGAGCGCACGGTGATGGACGAGGCGACGTATTCGTTCTCGACCTTGCCGGGCGCGGACAGGAAGTTGGAATTGTTGATCGCCGTCAGCACGTCAGTCGCGGTCACGCCGCGCGCCGCCATCTTAACCGGGTCGATCCACACCCGCATCGAATAGTCGGCTGCGCCAAAGATTTGCACGTCGGCGACGCCTTCCACCGTCGTCATGCGTGGACGCACGACGCGCTGGATGTATTCGGTGAGCTGCTCGGGCGTCATGTTCGGGTTCTGCATCGACAGATACATCATCGCGAACTGCTGGCCGGTGCCCTTGACGATGACCGGGTCCTTGGCTTCGGTCGGCAGCGTGCCGCGAACGCCCTGCACCTTGGACATCACCTCGGTCAAGGCGATGTCGGGATTCGAGCCAAGCTTCATGTAGACCGTCACGATGCTCACCGAAGGCGTGCTTTGCGAGGTGACATAGTCGACGTTTTCCGTCGACGAAACGGCGCGCGCGATCGGGGCCGAGATGAAGCCCTGGATCAGATCGGCGCTGGCGCCCGGATAGGCGGTGGTGATGGTGATGGCGGTTTCGTCGACCTTCGGGTACTGGCGGATCGACAGGTTGAATATGCCCTGGAACCCCAACAGCAGGATCAGGCAGGCAAGCACGGTCGAGAGGACCGGCCGGCGGATGAAGATGTCGGAAAAGCTCATTGTGCGGCCGCCTGCGGGTTAGCTGGCTTCGTCGGATCGATGGTGTTGTCGACGGTGACGGACATGCCGTTGAACAAGCGGTTCTGTCCTGCCGTCACGACCTGATCGCCGGCGGCGATGCCTTTGGTGATTTCGACGAGGCCGGCATTGCGACGGCCCGGCGTGACGAAGACCTGCGCAAGGACAAGACCGGGCTTGGCCTCTTCCGCCGGCTTGGCAGCTTCGGCAGCGGGCTTGGCATCGCCTTCCTTGGCCGCCGGGGCAGCGGCGGCGTCTGCCGGCTTGGCCTCCTGCTTCGCCTCGGCGGGCTTCACGACGAAGATGAAATCGCCGTAAAGGCTGGTGGTGAGTGCCGTCTGGGGCAGCGCCAGAACGTTCTGTTCCTCCGGCAGTTCAACGCGCACCTGCACGAACTGGCCGGGGCTGAGGCGACCGTCGGGATTGGTGATTTCGGCGCGAACCGAAACGAGGCGGCTGACCGGGTCGATCTTGGGATCGATGCCGACAACCTTGCCCTCGTAAGGCAGGTCGCCGGAAGCAAGGCCGAAGCGGACCGGCTGGCCGATCTTCAATTCGCTGAAGCGCTGCTCCGGCACGGTGAAATCGGCGCGCATGGTGTCGATGTCCTGCAAGGTGGCGACCGCATTGCCCGGCGCGACATACTGGCCTTCCTCGACCCTCGGAATGCCGATGGTGCCGGAGAACGGCGCCTTGAGCAGCTTCTGGTCAAGCACGGCCTGCAGCTTGGCAACCTGAGAGGTGGAGGCGGAATGGGCTGCACGCGCCGCATCCAGCGTGGCATCGGTGCCGACGCCGCGTTCCTGCAACGCGAGTGCGCGGTCGAGCGCCTGCCTGTCCAGCGCGGCCTGCGTCTTGGCGGCCTCCAGATCGGCCCGCTGCACCGCATCGTCGAGGCGGACCAGCGACTGGCCTTCCTCGACATGCTCGTTGGCGGCAAACATGACGTCCTTGACGATGCCAGTCGGCTCTACCGTGAGATCGACGCCGCGCGCAGCCGAAACCGTGCCGATGGCCTCGATGCCCGGCGTCCAGACCAGCGGCTTGACGACCGTCGTCGAGACGGTCGCAGGCGGCGCCTTCATGTTGGCGAAGAAATCGCTGATCGCCTTGTCGCGGAAAAGGTTGAACCCGACGATGCCGCCGCAAACAAGCACGAGCAGGATGAAAGCGATGATGAAACGCTTGATCACGGGTGATCCTTTCGGTCGGCAATGACAATAGGGCAAGCGGGCGCAACGGCGCCTCAAAGCAGACAACTTACTGTACCGTCTGGACGGTAATGTCAATTGGGTCTAAGCTGATGATGGAGGCATTATGAAGCAAAAAAAGTCAAACTCCCGCGAAAAGATCCTGACAGCCGCTGCCGATGTGGCCCGCGAAGCCGGCCCCGGCAACCTGTCGCTGGACGCCGTCGCCAGCCGGGCCGGCGTGTCGAAGGGAGGACTGCTTTATAACTTTCCCAGCAAGGCAAAGCTTATGCAGGCGCTGGTGGAAGAATATCTCAACGACTTCCAGCAGGCGCTGGAAACGGCCCGCGCCGCAGAGCCCGACAAGAGCCTGCTGTCAAACTACGTTCGTCTGTCCGCACAGGAATGCGACGAGACCAAGGATGCCGCATCATGGATTTTTTCAGCGATTGCCGAGGACCCTGATTTCCTCACGCCGATGAAGACGTTCAAGCGCCAGCTTTTCGAGCGCCTGAAGGCCGACACGCCGAACCTCAAGACACTGCTTGTCACCTATCTGGCGATCGAAGGCCTGCGCAGCCTCAGCCTGTTCGACACCGACCTTTTGAACGAAGGCGAACGAGAGCTGCTCGTCGATACGTTGCTAGAGATCGCCAACGGATAATCTGCGCCTTTGCAGTTTGGCCAAAGCCATGCTTATTCAAGGCCATGGCATTCACTCTTAGGCAGTTGCAATATTTCGTTGCCGTCGCCGAGCAAGGCACGGTTTCGCGCGCTGCCCAGAACCTGTCCATCTCGCAATCTTCGGTGACCGAGGCGATCAAGGAACTGGAAAGCGACCTCGGCGTCGAACTGTTCGAGCGCCACCCGCGCGGGCTCAACATAACCCACAAGGGCCACCAGTTCCTGCGCCACGCCACCAAGATCCTGTCCGGCGTTTCGGATGCGCGCCGCGCATTTTTCGGCGAGCAGGCGGCTGCGCCAGGTCGACTACAACTCGGCGTCACCTCAATGGTGGCAGGCTACGTGCTGTCGGACCTTTTGGCTCGCTACCGCCGCGCCAATCCGGCGGTGGAAATCTCGGCCATAGAAGACAATGGCGACTATCTCGAACACCTGCTTGTCGGCGGCAAGCTGGATGTCGCCGTGATGGTGACTTCCAACCTGCGCGACCGTACTGCCTTGCAGTCCGAAATCCTGGAAGTTTCCGCCTATCGGCTTTGGCTGCCGCTTGGCCATCCGCTGGCGGCGGCCGACATCATCAGCATCGGCGACATTGCCGGCGAACCGCTGATCATGCTGACCGTGGACGAGATCGAAGAAAACACCGGCAAGTTGCTCACCGCCATCGGCGCCAAGCCGCATGTCGCTTTCCGCACCCGCTCGGTCGAGGCGGTGCGCAGCCTGGTCGCGACGGGCGCGGGCGTCGCCCTGTTACCCGACCTCGTCTACCGGCCGTGGTCGCTGGAAGGCGACCGCATCGAATCCCGCGACGTTTCTGGCTCGTTGCCGGTGGTGCAGGTCGGCATGGTATGGCGGCGTGGCTCCAGCCTGCCGCAAGCCGCGCGCGACTTCATCGGCATTGCCCAATCGCAGCGCACGGTGCGCCAGCGGCCGTGAGTTTGATATCGGAGAAACCGATATCGCCTTTCTGATAAATGAATTTGCGAAACCGACGGTTTCGAGACACCTTTTGCGGGAGGGAGAAGCCGTAGACGAGCGGCCCCTTTCGAAACGGGAGGATCGACGATGCAGTCATTTCTGAAATCATGCACGGCTCTCACCATGGCGCTGACCTTTGCCGGGCAGGCGGTGGCGCAGGAGGCACTGAAGGAGCTTGGCAAGGGCGAAGGCGCGCTCTCGATCGTTGCCTGGCCCGGCTATATCGAGCGCGGCGAAACCGACAAGGCCTATGACTGGGTGAGCGATTTCGAAAAGGAAAGCGGCTGCAAGGTCACGGTCAAGACGGCAGCCACCTCCGACGAGATGGTGGCGCTGATGAACGAAGGCGGCTTCGACCTCGTTACCGCGTCCGGCGATGCCTCGCTGCGGCTCGTTGCCGGCAAGCGCGTGCAGCCGGTCAATGTCGATCTGATCCCAAGCTGGAAGACGGTGGACGAGCGGCTGCAGAATGCGCCCTGGTACACGGTCGACGGCGCCCATTACGGCGTGCCCTACCAGTGGGGCCCGAACGTGTTGATGTACAACACCAACGTGTTCAAGGAAGCGCCGAAGAGCTGGAACGTCGTGTTCGAGGAACAGACGCTCTCCGACGGCAAGTCGAACAAGGGCCGCGTGCAGGCCTATGACGGACCGATCTATATTGCCGATGCCGCCAACTATCTGATGGCGCACAAGCCGGAACTCGGCATCAAGGACCCCTACGAACTGAACGAAGACCAGTACAAGGCGGCGCTCGACCTTCTGCGCACGCAGCGCACGCTCGTCGGCCGCTACTGGCATGACGCCGCGATCCAGGTCGACGATTTCCAGAACGAAGGCGTCGTCGCTTCAAGTTCATGGCCGTTCCAGGTCAACACGCTGGTTGCCGCCAAGCAGCCGATCGCCTCGACGGTGCCGGAAGAAGGTGCAACCGGATGGGCCGACACCACCATGCTGCATGTCGATGCCGAGCATCCGAACTGCGCCTACATGTGGATGGAGCATTCGCTGAAGCCGAAGGTGCAGGGCGACCTCGCCGCATGGTTCGGCTCGGTGCCGGTTGTTCCGGCCGCCTGCAAGGGCAACGAGCTTTTGACCGACGAAGGCTGCGCCACCAACGGCTTCGAGAATTTCGACAAGATCAAGTTCTGGAAGACGCCGGTTTCGCAGTGCGCCAGCCAGAACAACCAGTGCGTGCCTTATTACCGCTGGGTGTCGGACTATATCGGCGTCATCGGCGGGCGGTGAGCGCGCATCCTCTCAAGCGCGCCTTGCCCCTCACCCTTGCCCTCTCCCCGTAAAGCGCGGGGAGAGGCGACGCTGACGTCGAAGCTTTTTTCCTCTCCCTGCCGCGCAAGGAGAGGCGGCGACGACTCTCGAAAAGAGTGAACTCATGACCTCTGCCGTTTCCTTCCAGAAAGTCTCGCGCCATTTCGGCACGGTGCGCGCCGTGGACGCCGTCGACCTGGACATCGCGCCTGGCGAGTTCTTCGCCATGCTGGGACCGTCCGGTTCGGGCAAGACGACCTGCCTCAGGCTGATCGCCGGCTTCGAACAACCAACGGCAGGATCGATCTCTATTTTTGGCGAGCGTGCGGAAGGCGTTCCGCCCTACCGGCGCAACGTCAACACCGTGTTCCAGGACTATGCGCTGTTCCCGCACCTCAACATTCTCGACAATGTCGCCTATGGCCTGATGGTCAAGGGCGTCGGCAAGGCCGAGCGCCACAAGGCAGCCGAGGAGGCGCTGGCGCTGGTGCGGCTTCCCGGCTACGGCGCGCGTCGGCCCGGCCAGCTTTCTGGCGGCCAGCGGCAGCGCGTGGCGCTGGCGCGCGCGCTGGTCAACCAGCCCAAGGTTTTGTTGCTGGACGAGCCGCTCGGCGCGCTCGACCTCAAGCTGCGCGAGAACATGCAGGAAGAACTGAAGTCGCTGCAAAAGGCGCTCGGCATCACCTTCATCTTCGTGACCCACGACCAGGGCGAGGCGCTTTCGATGGCGGACCGGGTCGCGGTGTTCAATGACGGCAAGATCATGCAGGTGGGCACGCCGCAGGACATTTACGAGCGGCCTGCCACGCGCTTCGTCGCCGATTTCGTCGGCTCTTCCAACGTGCTGCCGCCGGATTTCGTGCAACGCTACTCCGGCCAACGCCGCTGGGGCAGCCTGCGGCCCGAGGCGATCAGGGTCGGCAAGGCCACGCGCGGCGACGGCGTTTCGGCGCGCCTCGTTTCGGCCAATTATCTAGGCGCGACGACGCGGCTGGCACTCGACGCTGACGGCTTGCGGCTGCATGCCGTGGTGCCCGCCGGGACCAAGCTGCCGGAGGAAGGCGAGGCACTGGTTTTGACCTTCAACCGCGACCAACTGCACCTGATGGACGAGCCGGCATGAGCATGGCCGCCAATCAATACCGCACCGCACCGGCAATCCTGCCGGCGGCTAGCGGCATTCGCGGCGTTTTGTCGGACGCGTTCTGGCGCAAGCCGAAGCTCCTGCTTTTCCTGATGCTGCTGCCGCCGGTGCTGTGGCTCGGCGTCGTCTATATCGGCTCGCTGTTTGCGCTGCTGTTGCAAAGCTTCTTCTCGATCGACGAATATTCCGGCCTGATCAACCGTGAGTTCACGCTCAAGACCTATGGCGACCTTTTGCAGGCCGCCAACCTCGACATCATCCTGCGCACCGTCACCATGGCGGCTGCGGTGACGCTCGCCTCCATCGTCGTTGCCTTTCCCATCGCCTATTACGCCGCGCGCTATGCGCAAGGGCGCTGGAAGGCGCTGTTCTACCTCGCCGTGATGCTGCCCTTGTGGTCGAGCTATCTGGTCAAGGTCTATGCGTGGAAGCTGATCCTCGCCAAGGAAGGCATCCTCACCTGGTTGCTCGCCAAGCTGAACCTTTTGTGGCTGCTCGACGGCTGGTTGTCGCTGCCCATCGTCGGCGGCAACTCGCTGTCCGTTTCCTTCACCGGCACCTTCATCGTCTTTGTCTATGTCTGGCTGCCGTTCATGATCTTGCCGATGCAGGCGGCGCTCGAACGCGTGCCGGGCAACCTCATCGAAGCCTCGTCGGACCTTGGCGCCTCGCCGCGGCAGACATTCTGGAACGTGCTGTTGCCGCTGGCGCTGCCGGGCATCGTCGCCGGCTCCATCTTCACCTTCTCGCTGACGCTCGGCGACTACATCATTCCGCAGATCATCGGCACGTCGCGCCTGTTCATCGGGCAGGCCGTCTACTCGCAGCAAGGCACGGCGGGCAACATTCCGCTGGCCGCCGCCTTTGCCGTGGTGCCGATCGTCATCATGGGGCTCTATCTCTGGATGGCCAAGCGCATGGGTGCCTTCGATGCGCTCTGACCGCAACCAGAAGACGCCGCTTGGCCTGAAGATCGCCGCCGGGCTCGGCCTCATCTTCCTGCATGCACCGATCCTGCTGATCTTCGTCTACGCCTTCACCACCGAGGAGAAGAGCTACCAGTGGCCGCCGCCCGGCCTCACCACGCAATGGTTCGCGGTGACCTGGAACCGGCCGGACGTGTGGGAAGCGCTATCGCTTTCGGTCCGCGTCGCGGCCATCTCGACCGCGATTGCGGTCGTGCTCGGCACGCTTTGCGCGGCCGCGGTCTCGCGCTCCAAGTTCTTCGGCCGCGAGACGGTGTCGCTGCTCGTCATCCTGCCCATCGCGCTGCCCGGCATCATCACCGGCATTGCGCTGCGCTCGGCGTTTGCGCTCACCGACATCCCGTTCTCGTTCTGGACGATCATCCTCGGCCACGCCACCTTCTGCGTCGTCGTGGTCTACAACAACGCCGTTGCCCGCTTCCGTCGCACCTCCGGCTCGATGATCGAGGCGTCGATGGACCTTGGCGCGGACGGTTTCCAGACCTTCCGCTATGTCGTCCTGCCCAACATCGCGACCGCGCTGCTCGCCGGGGGCATGCTGGCCTTTGCGCTGTCGTTCGACGAAGTCATCGTCACCACCTTCACCGCCGGCCAGCAGCAGACGCTGCCGATCTGGATGCTGGAGGAACTGATCCGCCCGCGCCAGCGCCCGGTCACCAATGTGGTGGCGATGGTGGTGGTGCTGGTGACGCTGTTGCCCATCCTGCTTGCCTATTACCTCACCCGCGACGGCGACCAGATCGCCGGTTCGGGCAAATGATCCTGAAGGAGAGTTCCATGCATACCGAGATGCTGATCGGCTCGAAATTCCAGAAAGGCACCGAAACCGAGGAACCTATCCTTAATCCGCGAACGGGCGAGACCATCCTCAACCTGCCCGAGGCAAGTGCGGCGCAGATCGAGGCTGCGGTTGCGGCGGCCGAGAAGGCGTTCGGCGCATGGTCGCGCACGACGCCTGCCCAGCGCGCCGGCTACCTGCTCAAGATCGCCGACCGCATCGAGGCCGACGCCGAGGCGTTCGCCAAGCTGGAGGCGCTGAACTGCGGCAAACCGATCAATGCGGTGCTGAACGATGAAATCCCGGCAATCGTCGATTGCTACCGTTTCTTTGCCGGCGCAGTGCGGACCATGCCCGGACAGGTTGCCGGCGAATACCTGCCCGGCCACACCTCGATGATCCGGCGCGATCCCATCGGCATCGTCGCGTCCATCGCGCCGTGGAACTATCCGCTGATGATGATGGCGTGGAAACTGGCCCCGGCGATTGCCGGCGGCAACACGGTCGTCTTCAAGCCGTCCGAGCAGACGCCACTGACCGCGCTGAAGCTGGCGCGCATCCTGGCCGAAGTGCTGCCGGAAGGCGTCGTCAACGTCGTGCTCGGCCGCGGCGAGAGCGTCGGCAGCCCGCTGATCAACCACCCCAAGATCAACATGATCTCGATCACCGGCGATGTCGCCACCGGCAAGAAGGTGCTGCAGGCCGCCGCCAAGTCGGTCAAGCGCACGCATCTGGAACTGGGCGGCAAGGCCCCGGTCGTCGTGTTCGACGATGCCGATCTCGACGCGGTGGTGAACGGCCTGCGCGCGTTCGGCTACTACAATGCCGGCCAGGACTGCACCGCCGCCTGCCGCATCTACGCCGGCAAGAAAATCTACGACAAGCTTGTCGCCGATCTTTCGTCCGCCGTCTCGACCATCAAGTACGACCAGGCCGACGACACCGAAAACGAAATCGGGCCGCTGATTTCCAAGCGCCAGCGCGACCGCGTGTCGAGCTTCGTCGAGCGGGCATCGGAACTGAAGCACATCGAGATCACCACCGGCGGCAAACCGGGCGCGGGCTCGGGCTTCTACTACCAGCCGACAGTGGTCGCCGGCGCCTTGCAGGAAGACGAGATCGTGCGGCGCGAAGTGTTCGGGCCGGTGGTCTCGGTAACGCGGTTCTCCGACACGGACGAGGCGGTGGCCTGGGCCAACGACAGCGACTACGGCCTCGCCTCGTCGGTGTGGACCAAGGACGTCTCGCGCGCCATGGCGACGGCGGCGCGGCTGCAATATGGCTGCACCTGGATCAACACGCACTTCATGCTCACCACCGAGATGCCGCACGGCGGATTGAAACAGTCCGGCTACGGCAAGGACATGTCGCTCTATGCGCTGGAGGACTACACCGCCGTCCGCCACGTCATGGTCGCGCATGGATAAAGCCCGACCTCTCCCGCTGTGGGAGAGGCAACGATTGGCTGTTCAACATGGGAGGAGAAAGACCATGCACCGCCGCCAGTTCCTGACATCCGCATCCGTTGCAGCAGCCGTTTTCATCGCCGCTCCCGCCTTTGCGCAAGACGGCTCGCAGGCGGTCGTCGATGCCTATCTCGCCGCATGGAACGCCCACGATTCCGCCAAGGCCGCGAGTTACTTTGCCGACGACGTCACCTATTACGATGCCTCGATCGGCACGCCGGTAAAGGGCAAGGAGGAGGCCAAGACCAACGTCATCGACAATTTCCTCAACGCGGCTCCCGATGCCGTGTGGAAAATGAAGGGCGCGCCGGTCGTACAGGGCGATCATGTTTCGTTCGAATGGGAGTTTTCCGGCACCAACTCAGGCGACTGGGGCGACGGCACCAAGGCGACCGGCAAGACGTTCTCGTTTGCCGGCGCGTCGATGTTCACGGTCAAGGACGGCAAGATTGCCGCTCAAAGCGACTATTACGATGCGCTCGGCTTCTACATGCTGCTTGTGTTGATGTAGGGGCGTTGGTTCCGAAATGCGCCGCCGGCGCGTTCCAGCTCCGGCGGCGAATTTGTGCGGATCGCTACTCCACGATCCTGTAAATGTTCCACAGGCTGGTGCCCGAGACGACATAGGGCTCCATTTCCTTGCCCCATTTGGCATGAGCGTCGATCTTGCCGATCTTGGCGAAGAACTCTTCCAGCTTTGCCAGACTTTCCACCTCATGATGGGTCTCGATCGTCGCTTCGCGCGCACCGATCGAGCCGGTCATGATCCTGAAGTTCAAATCCTCGACGCCGACCTTCGAGCCGATATCGCGCTCCCATTTGCGCATCAGTTCGAGCACCGTCTGCTTGTGACCGAACTTGGCGTCGATCTGCCATCTCGCGCTGAACATGATTTGCCCCCTCTACTCGTCCCAGGCCTGCACGACGGTCTGACGCGCGATGCGGCCGTTCTTCAGTTCGACCACGGTGGCGCAATAGACCTTGGTGCCATCGGGATAGGCGCAGTTCTCGGTGAAGGCGAGCCGGTCGCCCTCGGTTACGGATGACTCGATCTTGTGGCTCATGGCACGACCGCAAATGTCGTCCCAGAACGTGGTGATGGAGGCCTTGCCGCGTATCTCGCGCGGCTTGCTCGGCGGATTGTTGCGGTCGATCACCCGCACCACCGCATCGTCCGCGTAAAAGCCGGAGAGCATGGCTCCGTCGCGTCCTTCGATGGCCTTCTTGATGGATGTGCTGTTAACGGCGTCCTTGGTCTGAAGCATGATTTCCTCCTGTTGCCGCCCGTGTCGGGGGGCCTTGCGGTTGAAAGCTTCGATAACTCGCCCTTGGGTTGTGTTGCGGCCGCAACCACCCGCGCCGATCATAGCAGAAAGCCATGGCGAAGGCAGGCTTGTATTTTAGCGGAGGCAAATGTCTTTCCAGCGAGCCCGCGGCGTAGCGGCTGGGGAAAACGAGGCTGCGGAGACCACAAGAATACGGTGCGCATCCACATATTTCAGCCGGCTATCTGTTTCCCCATGGTCAATGCGGCGCTATGGGAGAGCAGTTCGCAAGTGACGAAAGGTCGAACATGCTTGGCTGGTTCAGGAAGCTGCTTCCGCGCGAGGACAAGTTCTTCGACCTGTTCGAGCGCCATTCCCGAACCGTCGTCGGCGGAGCGGGAGCGCTGGAAAAACTGCTTGCCGGCCAGGATGTCGAGCGATGGGCGAGCGAAATCGTTCGCCTGGAAAACGAAGCGGATGCCATCACCGCCGAAGTGCTGCTTGCAGTTCGCCGCTCCTTCATCACGCCTTTCGACCGCAGCGACATCCAGGACCTGATCCAGTCGATGGATGACGCCATCGACATGATGCACAAGACGGTCAAGACCGTGCGCCTGTTCGAGAGGACCGAATTCGATCCCTTGATGCAGGAGATGGGCACGATGATTGCCGCCGCCGCAAGGCTTGTCGCGGAGGCGATCCCGCTGCTTGGCAAGGTGGGGCAGAACGTGCCGCGCCTGACCGCCATCGCCCGTGAAATCAAGAAGCTGGAGGATCGCTCCGACGACGTGCACGAGCAGGGGCTGAAGGATCTTTTCCATCGCCATTCCGGCGGCGACGCCATGGCGTTCATCGTCGGCAAGGAAATCTATAGCCAGCTCGAGAAGGTGGTCGACCGCTTCGAGGACGTCGCCAACGAGATTAGCGGCATTGTCGTCGAGAACGTATAGGGCGTGCGGTTGTCAGTCTGATGGATGCAACGCTCGCCTTTCCCCTGCTGTTCAGCCTCATCGCGGTCGCGCTGTTCTTCGACTTCCTGAACGGGCTGCATGACGCCGCCAATTCCATTGCCACCATCGTCTCGACGCGGGTACTGCGGCCGCAATATGCGGTGCTCTGGGCAGCCTTTTTCAATTTCATCGCCTTCCTGTTCTTCGGCCTGCATGTCGCGGAAACGCTCGGCAAAGGCATTATCGACGCCGATACGGTGACGCCGGCGGTGATTTTTGCCGCGCTGACGGGGGCAATCGTCTGGAACGTCGTCACCTGGCTGGCCGGCATCCCGTCGAGCAGTTCGCATGCACTGATCGGCGGCCTTGTCGGGGCCGGCGTGGCCAAGGCCGGCAGCGGCGCCATCGTGTGGTCCGGACTGCTTAAGACCACCTTCGCCATCGTGCTTTCGCCGACCGTCGGCTTCCTGCTGGCGCTTTTTCTCGTTCTCGTCGTCTCCTGGCTGTTCGTGCGTCAAACCCCGTTTGCCGTCGACAACAGCTTTCGCTTCCTGCAATTCATTTCCGCATCGCTCTATTCGCTAGGCCATGGCGGCAACGACGCGCAAAAGACGATGGGCATCATCGCCGTTCTGCTCTATTCGCAAGGGATGCTGGGCGACACGTTCTATGTGCCGCTGTGGGTCGTCTTGACCTGCCAGTCGGCGCTGGCGCTGGGCACGCTGTTCGGTGGCTGGCGCATCGTGCACACGATGGGGTCCAAGATCACCAGGCTGAACCCGATGCAGGGGTTCTGCGCCGAAACCGGCGGCGCGATCACACTCTTTGCCGCAACCTGGCTCGGCATTCCCGTCTCCACCACCCATACCATTACCGGCGCGATCATCGGCGTGGGAGCCGCCCGCCGCGTCTCCGCCGTGCGCTGGGGCGTGGCGAGCAGCATCGTTTGGGCCTGGGTGATCACGCTTCCGGCAACTGCCGCGATCGCCGCTGCGACATTTTACTTGACGGAACTGGTCAGCTAACCTCCTGCAAAGCTTGGAACGGCAGCGGATTTGCACTATCTCAGCCGCAGCCAAGCCATTTGAGGAACGAGCCATGCCCGCCGGCGAAAACGTCACAAAAGAAACCGTCATCGAACGCCTGAAGACGGTGAGCGGCCCAGATTTTTCCGGCAACATCGTCGATCTCGGCATGCTCTCCGACATCTTCATTGCCGACGGCAAGGTTTTCTTCTCGATAACCGTGCCGGCAGCGCGAGCGCAGGAGATGGAGCCGCTCAGGGCAGCGGCGGACCGCGTCGTCAAGGCAATCCCCGGCGTGACCGGAGCAGTGGTGACGCTGACGGCCGAGAAAAAGGGCGGCGGCATGGAGGCATCGGTGCCTCCGCGCCCGGCACCGCCTCGCCCCGTGCAGCAACCCGCCGCCGCAGCGCCGCACGCGCCGCACCCGGCACCCGCCTCGCGCGCATCCGGCAAGCGCGGCGTACCCGGCATCGAGGCGATCATTGCCGTGGCCTCCGGAAAGGGCGGCGTCGGCAAGTCGACCACCGCCGCCAACATCGCCCTTGGCCTTGCCGCCAACGGATTGAGGGTCGGCATCCTCGATGCCGATATCTATGGGCCTTCCGTGCCGCGCCTTCTCGGCATCCACGGCAAGCCGCAGAGCGCCGACGGCAAGATTTTGAAGCCGATGGAGAACTACGGCCTGAAGGCGATGTCGATGGGCTTCCTCGTCGATGAGGAAACGCCGATGATCTGGCGCGGGCCGATGGTGATCTCGGCGCTGACGCAGATGCTGCGCGAGGTCGAATGGGGGCCGCTCGACGTGCTGGTGGTCGACATGCCGCCCGGCACCGGCGACGCACAGCTCACCATGGCTCAGCAGGTGCCGCTGGCGGGCGCGATCATCGTTTCGACGCCGCAGGATCTTGCGCTGATCGACGCCCGCAAGGGCCTCAACATGTTCAAGAAGGTCGACGTGCCGCTGCTCGGCATCGTCGAGAATATGAGCTATTTCATCGCGCCGGACACCGGCAAGCGCTACGATATCTTCGGCCATGGCGGCGCGAAGCGCGAGGCAGAACGCCTCGGCGTGACCTTCCTCGGCGAAGTGCCGCTGGAAATGGGAATCCGTGAAAGCTCGGACAGCGGCCGGCCTGTCGTCGCCGTCAAGCCCGACGGGCCGGAGGCGAGAGTCTACCGCGCCATCGCCGCCAAGGTGTGGGAACGGTTGCAGGAAGAAAAGGGCGCGGCGGAAGCAGCCCCGGCAATCGTGTTCGAGTAGGGGATGGCAGTCGGCAGATCGGCAACCGGCGGTCGGTAGAGCAACTGGTCCGCACCGACCGAATGCCGACATGCCTACTGCCGGTTCCCGACCTTCTCGCTGAATGTCGAGAAGAATTCGCCGGCCAGCTTCTTCGAGGTCGAGGTGATCAGGCGGCTGCCCAACTGGGCGATCTTGCCGCCGACATCGGCCTTGGCTTCGTATTTGAGGATCGTCGTGTCCGGCCCGTCGGCGGGCAGCTTGACGTCGGCGCCGCCCTTGGCAAAGCCGGCGATGCCGCCCTTGCCCTCGCCCTGGATGGTGTAGGAGTGCGGCGGGTTCAGGTTCTTCAAGGTCACTTCCCCGTTGAAGGTTGCCTTGATCGGCCCGATCTTCAAGACGACGGTGGCGGCAAGGTCGGTATCCGACTTCTTTTCGAGCGATTGGCAGCCGGGAATGCTTTCCTTCAGCACCGCCGCGTCGTTGAGCGCCGCCCAGACCTTTTCCAACGGAGCGGAAATGCGTTCTTCGCCTTCGATCACCAGCGCCATGCGTGCCTCCCGATGCAACCAGACCGGAACGGTAACGCGCGATGATTGCGGTGTCTATTGCCGGAAAGAAAAGGTGAAGCGCCGAGCTATACGGCCAGTTGAACCTGCACGGCGTCCTGAAGCCCGAGGATTTGCTCCCGGATCGCCGTATCCGGCAAGCCGCTCGACCTCAGATCGGCAACGATGCCAGCGATGCGCTCGCGCCAGAAAGAATTGGCTGCCGGACCATGAACAGTTCGCAAGGCATCCGCGATGGATTGGACGAGACTGGAACGGGAATGCAGGGGGAAAAGAATCACATTGCTCATGAACGCACAGTCAAATGACCATGGTTTATGAAGGGTAAATCCGGGGCCCGTCGACTCAGTAGAAACTGACGGGGAAGTAGCGCAGGTAAAGCTCGGCGAAGATGCCCTTTTCAGAGATTTCCTGCAGCGCGTAGTCGAAGGCGGCTGCAAGCACCGGCTGGTCGGCCTTGGCGGCGATCGACAGGCCGGTGCCGAGATATTCCGGCGCGATGTAAGGGCCGCCGGCAAAGCGACAGCAATTGGCGGCGTCCTCGCCTGCCAGCCAGAACGACAGCCGCATGCCGTCGCCGAAGACGGCATCGACCTTGCCGGCCTTGAGACCGGCATAAAGCTCTTCCGGCTTAGCAAAGGGCACGAGTTTCACCTTGCCGAAATAGGCCTGAAGCATGTGTTCGTGCGCGGAACCTGCCAGAACGCCGACGGGCTTATCCTGGATCTTGTCATAGATCGGCTCGGTCAAGGGCTTGGTCTTCGGCGCGATGAAGCGAGCGGGAAACTGGAGATAGGGGCGCGAGAAGACGTATTTCGCCCGCGTTTCCTCGGTCGCGGCGATGCCGGCGATGATCGCCTCGCCCTCGCCTCTCGCAATCGCGCCCTCAAGCTCGGACCAAGGCAGCGCCTCGATCTGACATTTGTCGGCCATGCCGAGTTCGGCACAGACCGCGCGGGCAAGGTCGATGTGGAAGCCGGACAGGCGGCCGCTGCCGTCGAGGAAATTGAAGGGCGGAAAATCGGTCGTGGTCAGGAACCTGAGGCGCGGCAGGGCCGAGAGATCTGGCTTCGGCAAACGCTCCTTGGCATCCCAAAGCACGGGAACCTGGGGCGTTTGCGCCTCAGCCGCCCGCGCCGGCAAGACCAGAACGGCCAAGGTAAAGACCATGGCCAGAAATGCCCGAAACATCACGAATCGCACTCCGTCTGCCGCAAACCGAGGCGGTTTTGATATGAAAAAGCTGCCGCCACAAGCTTCCGCGCCGCAATAGACATAAGTCGCGTTGTTTCCTGATTAACGCAGTGATGCCACAATTTGTCTTACTATGCGCGACTGCGGATAGCCCAAGGCGGTGAAATCTGCCACACTGTCCGACAGGAGTGCGAGACCGGCGCTGGAAGGATCGGGCGTTTAACCGATCCTCGGATGAAAGAACGCCGGCTCTTTTGGAGATGTCTAGGTGAAGGGGCTATCGAGTTTCGGCAAGCCGAGACGGCATCGCTTTTCAATGCAGTACGGGTACAATGCGCGGCGTTCCTGGTGGCACGAGGTCAAGGCGCACGCCCATCTTGTGATCGCTGCGGTCGGGACTGTGGCCTTGCTGGCGGTGGCGGCGGTCGCGCTGTGGCTGGCCATGCCCGCTGGAGAGCGCCAGGCATTCGCTGAAGCGAAAGTCGATCCGCAGCCGGTAGTCGCAGCGCCGGCAACCGAAGTTCCGGCCAGTGACGTCACCGCTCAAGCCAACCCGCAGCCCGAACCGCCGGTGGAAACGGCTTCCGTTGCCGAACAGCCCGAAGCGCCGATGACGCAGACAGAGGTTCCAGAGCTCGACCCGCAAGCAGCCGCCGCAATCGCCGCACCCGCAGTGGAGGGCGACCAGGAAACCTCGCCGCCGATCGAAGCAGGACAGGAACCTCCGCCACAGGAAATGCCGCTGATGGCGGCCATCCCGACACCCAGGCCGGCATTCCTCAGCGAAGCGGCCAAGCCGGACAAGCCAAGTGAGGCAAGCGACAAGACGTCCGGCCATACGCTCAAGGCTGTTACCATGCGCTCGGGCCCGAAAAGCGGCACATCGGCCATAGACACGATACCGGCCAAAACCGCGATTGAAGTGATCTCATGCGAAAAGTGGTGCGAGATCGTCTACGAAGGCAAGCGTGGCTTCGTCTACAAGAGCTTCGTCCAGCAGGACTGAGCGCTAGTCCCGCTTTAGGCCAGACTCAGATGCAGCGGCCGCCATCCACCTCCAGCGCTACGCCCGTGATGAAGGCCGCCTCGTCGGATGCCAACCAAAGCGCTGCATTGGCGATATCGAGCGGCGTGGACAAGCGCCCGAGCGGAATGGAGGCGCGGAATTTCTCGCGGATTTCCGGCGTATCCGCACCCATGAATTTTTCCAGCATGCCAGTTTCGCCCGCGACGGGGCACAGGCAGTTGACCCGGATATTGTGCGGTGCAAGCTCGACCGCCATCGATTTCGTCGCCGTGATCGCCCAGCCCTTGGAGGCGTTATACCAGGTGAGGCCTGGACGTGGCCTTAAGCCAGCCGTAGAGGCGGTGGTGAGGATGACGCCGCCACCTTGCCTTTGCATCGTCGGCACGACCGCAACGGCAGCGTGATAGATCGCCTTCATGTTGACGGCGGTGATGAGATCGAAAGTCGCTTCATCGACGGCAAGCATATCGCCATTCCGGTGCGTGTAGCCGGCGTTGTTGATCATGATATCGACGCGGCCAAAGGCGCTCTTGGCGGCATAGACCAGTTCCTCGACCTCGGCGCGCTGCGAGACATCGGTGGTGACGGCGATTGCCGCCTCGCCGATCTCCGCCGCCACGCGTTCCGCGCCCTTGGCGTTGAGATCGGCAACCGCGACTTTCGCGCCTTCCTCGGCAAAGCGTCTCGCCATGCCTTCGCCGAAACCGGATGCCGCGCCGGTGATGATCGCAACCTTGTCCTTCAGTCTCATGTCTTCGTCTTTCCAATCTGCAATGCACTTGTCGGCGTGAGCACGGGCCTAGCCGTGATTGAACACGATGGTCTTCGTCGCCGACATATCGTAGAGCGCTTCAAAGCCCTTCTCGCGCCCGTGGCCTGACCGCTTGAAGCCGCCGAACGGCAGTTCGATGCCGCCGCCGGCACCATAGCCATTGACGAAGACCTGGCCTGAGCGGACCCGCTTGGCAACGCGATGCTGGCGCGCGCCATCTCTGGTCCAGACGCCGGCGACGAGGCCAAAATCCGTGGAATTGGCGAGACGGATGGCCTCTTCCTCATCGTCAAATGGGAAAAGGGTCAGCACCGGCCCGAACACTTCCTCGCGGGCAATGACCGCATCGGGATCGACCGAGCTGAACAAGGTCGGCGCGAAATAGTAGCCACCGGCGGGCGCTTCCCTATGGACAGAACCGCGCGCCAGAACGGGGACGCCCGCTTTTTCCGCATCCGCGACCATCGCGGCAACACGTTGCCGCTGCCTTGCGTTGATCAGCGCACCCAGATCGAGATCGGCGTCGTGCGGGCCGGCGACAAGCTTCGAGAAGCGCTCGGCAAGCCCTGCCGCCAGGTCCCTATAGATGGAGCGCTCGATCAGCACGCGGCTTCCCGCCGAACAGGTCTGGCCGCCATTCTGGATGATGGCGTTGACCAGAACCGGCAACGCCTTGGCGATATCGGCATCGGCAAAGACGATCTGCGGCGACTTGCCGCCAAGCTCCATGGTAACGCCGCGATTGTTGCCTGCCGCCGCCTGCTGGATGGCCGTGCCGGTGGCGGGAGAGCCGGTGAAGGTGACGTAGTCGACACCCGGATGCGCCGAAAGGGCAGCACCTGCCTCGCGGCCATAACCGGTGACGACGTTGAATACGCCGGCGGGAAACCCGGCCTCCAGAGCAAGCTCTGCAATGCGGATTGCGGTCAGCGAAGCGTCTTCCGCCGGCTTGACCACCAGCGTGTTGCCCATGGCCAAGGCAGCGCCGGCAACGCGGCCAAGGATCTGCATCGGGTAGTTCCACGGAATGATGCCGGCCACGACGCCGTGCGGCTCGCGCAGCGTGAGCGCCGTATAGCCGTCGAGGAAGGGAATGGTGTCGCCGTGGATCTTGTCGCCGGCGCCACCGTAGAACTCGTAGTAGCGCATCGTCGCTGCGACATCGGCGTGGCCTTGCCTGAGCGGCTTGCCGGTGTCGCGCGCCTCCAATGCCGAAAGCTCGCTGCCGTTTTTCTTGACCAGGTGAAACAGGCGGGTCAACAGCCGGCCCCGTTCGAAGGCCGGCATCCTTGCCCATGGTCCGTCCTCGAATGCCCGGCGCGCGGCCTCTACGGCGCAGTCGACATCTGCGGCGGAAGAGGCCGGAATCGAGGCAAAGACCTTGCCGTCCGACGGGCACACCACATCTATGCGTTCACCCGAGGCGGAATCGACGGCCTTTCCGTCGATGATCTGAAGGAAGGCACGGCCTTGTGCGACGGTTGTCGAAAGATGCGCTCCCATCTTCGATTCTCCCTTGGCTCGCTTTTGCCGGGCAGCTTATGATCGCGGCGCGGCACACCTTTGAACTATCGCCTGCTACACTGTCGCCCGCTTGGACCAGTAACGATGCCGCAGATGTGACACCATGGCACTGGTCAAATTAAATCGATTAGATTATATCCACGGCGGCACGATGAGCTGTGGCAACACGGACAAACCATGACAAGCCAGATCATACCTGTCGACCCTTTCGACTTCATCATTTTCGGCGGCACCGGCGACCTGGCGGAGCGCAAGCTTCTGCCGTCGCTCTACTATCGCCAGCGTGACCATCAGTTTTCCGAGCCCACACGCATCATCGGCACGTCGCGCTCGAAGATGAGCGACGCCGAATTCCGCGCCTTTGCCAAGAAGGCGATCCAGGAGCATGTCGCCAAGGACGATCTCGACACCAAGGAACTGGACAAGTTCCTTGGGCGGATTTCCTACGTTGCCGCCGATGCATTGAGCGGCGAGGGATTCGACAATCTCAAGAAAGAGCTTGGCGACAGCGAGCGCATCCGCGCCTTCTACCTCGCGGTGGCGCCGGCGCTGTTCGGCGAAATCTCGCACAAGCTCAAAGAACACAAGATGATCACGCCCAAGTCGCGGATCGTCGTTGAAAAGCCGATCGGACGCGACCTCGATTCGGCCCATGCCCTGAACGATCTCATCGGCAAGGACTTCCACGAAGGCCAGATCTTCCGCATCGACCACTATCTCGGCAAGGAGACGGTGCAGAACCTGATGGCGTTGCGCTTTGCCAATGCGCTCTACGAGCCGCTGTGGAATTCCGCCCATATCGACCATGTCCAGATAACCGTTGCCGAAACGGTCGGACTGGAAGACCGCGTCACCTACTACGACAAGGCCGGCGCGCTGCGCGACATGGTGCAGAACCATATCCTGCAGCTCCTTTGCCTGGTCGCCATGGAAGCGCCGGCATCGATGGATGCGGATGCGGTGCGCGATGAAAAGCTGAAGGTGCTGAGAGCGCTGAAACGCATCAACGGCAACGACGCGCCGAAACAGACGGTGCGCGGCCAGTATCGCGCCGGCGCATCCGCCGGCGGCCCGGTCAAGGGCTATGTCGAGGAACTGGGCAAGGAGAGCGACACCGAAACCTTCGTCGCCATCAAGGCCGAGATCGCCAACTGGCGCTGGGCCGGCGTGCCGTTCTACCTGCGCACCGGCAAGCGGCTGGCCTCACGCGTTTCCGAAATCGTCATCGAGTTCAAGCCGATCCCGCATTCGATCTTCGGCGAGAATGCCGGGCCGATCTTCGCCAACCAACTCGTCATCCGGCTGCAGCCCGACGAAGGCGTCAAGCAGTACATCATGATCAAGGACCCCGGCCCGGGCGGCATGAGGCTTCGGCAAATTTCGCTCGACATGAGCTTTGCCGCATCCTTCGCCGGGCGCGCGCCCGAC
>CAZROU010000001.1:48717-199785 GCA_964601795.1 uncultured Mesorhizobium sp.
TGACGCTTTCGGTGATGATCAAGGAGCCGGGCCCGGGGGGGATGCGGCTGACCGAGGTGCCGCTCGACATGTCCTTCGCCGAGGCGCTGGGCGAGGAGGGGGCCGACATCCCCGACGCCTATGAGCGGCTGATCATGGACGTGATCCGCGGCAACCAGACGCTGTTCATGCGCCGCGACGAAGTCGAGGCGGCTTGGGCATGGATCGATCCGATCCAGCATGCCTGGGAAAGCGCGCGCCACGAGGCGCAAGGCTATACCGCAGGCACCTGGGGGCCATCGGCCTCCATCGCGCTCATCGAGCGCGACGGGCGCACCTGGCACGAGAGTGCCTGATGCAGAAAACGGCCGCCTATGCGTGGAATGATTTCGCAGAGCGCGATGCCTTGGCGCAGGCGCTGGCGAAGACGGTTTCCTCGCATCTGGCTAACGCAATTGCGCGGCGCGGAACGGCTTTCCTCGCCGTGTCCGGCGGAACCACGCCGGCGCTGTTCTTCGGCGCTTTGTCAAAGCGGAAGATCGCTTGGGACAAGGTCTTCGTCACGCTGGTCGACGAACGTTTCGTGCCCGCCTCCTCGCCGCGCTCCAATGCCGGGCTGGTGACGGCCAATCTTTTGCAGAACGAAGCAGCGTCCGCCCGCTTCGTGCCGCTCTACCGGGATGACGCCGACATCGATCATGCGGCGCGTTCCGAAGACACGGAACTTCGTTCGCTGCCCTGGCCGCTCGACGTCGCTATCCTCGGCATGGGCACGGACGGCCACACGGCTTCCTTCTTTCCCGATGCCGACAACCTCGAGACCCTGCTCGACCCGCAATCCGACCGGATCCTGTTGCCGGTGCATGCGGCGAGCGCGGGAGAGCCCCGCTTGACGCTGACCGCCGCGCGCATCGTCGAGGCCGGCTTCATAGCCCTTCATATCGAAGGGGCAGGCAAGCGCACCGCATTCGAAGCTGCGATCGAGCAAAACGGGAAAAAGCCCATCGGCGCGGTGATCGAGATAGCGCGAAGGCCGGTCGAGGTGTTCTGGGCGCCATAAAAGCGCAGGGTTCGGCCGACGGTCGAAAGGACAGATGAGATGACAGCCAGATTAGATATCGAAGCCATCACCGACCGCATTCGCGAACGCTCGCGCGCCAGCCGCGAAACCTATCTCGGGCGCATCTCGGACGCAGCCGGGCGCACCGCCAATCGCGCCGTGCTGGGCTGCGGCAACCTCGCGCATGGCTTTGCCGTGTGCAGCCCTTCGGAGAAGATCGCGCTTAGCGGCGACAAGGTGCCGAACCTCGGCATCATCACCGCCTATAACGACATGCTGTCCGCTCACCAGCCGTTCGAAACCTATCCGCAACTGATCAAGGCAGCAGCGGCCGAGGCGGGCGGCATCGCCCAGGTGGCTGGCGGGGTGCCCGCAATGTGCGATGGCGTGACCCAGGGCCAGCCCGGCATGGAGCTGTCGCTGTTTTCACGCGACGTCATCGCCATGGCGGCAGCGGTCGGCCTTTCGCACAACATGTTCGACGCAGCCGTCTTTCTCGGTGTCTGCGACAAGATCGTGCCGGGTCTGGTGATCGCGGCGCTGACCTTCGGCCATCTGCCGGCGGTGTTCGTGCCGGCGGGGCCGATGACCAGCGGCCTGCCCAATGACGAGAAGGCCAAGGTTCGCCAACTCTATGCTGAAGGCAAATGCGGCCGCGACGAGCTGCTGGCGGCGGAATCGAAATCCTATCATGGGCCGGGCACCTGCACCTTCTATGGCACCGCCAATTCCAACCAGATGCTGATGGAGATCATGGGCCTGCACACGCCGGGCGCCTCCTTCGTCAACCCCGGTACGCCGTTGCGCGAGGCGCTGACCAAGGAGGCGGCGAGGCGGGCGCTTGCCATTACGCAACTTGGCAACGCCTACACGCCGGTCGGCCGCATGATCGACGAGCGCGCCATCGTCAACGGCGTGGTCGGCCTGCACGCCACGGGCGGCTCCACCAACCACACCATCCACCTGGTCGCGATGGCGGCGGCCGCCGGCATCAAGCTGACCTGGCAGGACATTTCCGACCTTTCGGAAGCCGTGCCGCTGTTGGCGCGGGTCTATCCGAACGGCCTTGCCGACGTGAACCATTTCCAGGCGGCCGGCGGCATGGGCTTCCTGATCCGCGAACTGCTCGATGCCGGGCTTCTGCATGACGATGTGCAGACGGTGTGGGGCGAAGGGCTCGGCGCCTATTCGATTGAGGTCAAGCTTGGCCCGGACGGTTCCGTGCTGCGCGAGGACGCACCCGCCCAAAGCGGCGACGAGAAGGTTCTCGCACCGGTTGCCAAGGCATTCCAGCCGAGCGGCGGTCTCAAGGTGCTTTCCGGCAATCTTGGCCACGCCATCATCAAGACCTCTGCGGTCAAGGCCGACCGGCGCATCATCGAAGCGCCGGCGCGCGTTTTCGACAGCCAGCAAGGGCTGAACGATGCTTTCAAGGCCGGGAGCCTGACAGGCGATTTCATCGCCGTCATCCGCTTCCAGGGGCCACGGGCCAACGGCATGCCGGAACTGCACAAGCTGACGACCGTTCTCGGCGTGCTGCAGGATCGCGGCCAGCGCGTTGCCATCGTCACCGACGGACGCATGTCGGGGGCGTCCGGCAAGGTGCCTGCGGCAATCCATGTGACGCCGGAAGCGCTCGAAGGCGGCGTGATCGGCAAGATCAACGAAGGCGACATTGTGCGCCTCGATGCCGAGGCAGGCACCCTCGACGTTCTGGTGCCGGCGGCGGAACTGGTGTTGCGGCCATCAGCGGAAGCTGATCTCAGCGGTAATGAATTCGGCTTCGGCCGTGAATTGTTTGCCGGCTTCCGGCATCTCGTCAGTCACCCCGACCAGGGCGCAACTGCCTTCAGCACGGCGGCATAGCCATTTTTCACCCAACAAAAAGGGCGGCTCACGGCCGCCTTTTGGCATGTTGAGGGTCAGGACCTACTTTATGGCGAGTTCGGTCCGTTCGCCTGCCTTGATGGTAAACGGCGTTTCGCTGTCGGCCTTGTCAGACTTGAAGTCGGTTACGACGACATAGTCGCCGGCAACCATCGTCGTCTGGAATTTCTCGCCGTAGCCGTAAGTGACCTGTTTGCGCTCGCCCTGGAGATCCTTCTTGGCTTCATAGATGCGATAGCCGTCGGCGCCCGGCGCATCGATGGCGAGAACGCCGGCGTTCAGCGTCACGCTGATGTTCTTGAATTCACCGACCGCGATGCTGAACGGCTGTTCCGCCGTTGCAGCCTGCATGTCGACGGCAGCGACATAGTCGCCGGCCGGCAGGTCGAACTTGCTTGCCGGGCCGTAGCCGTAAGTCACCTGCTCGCGGCTGCCGTCCAACTTCTTGGCGGCCTTGAATATCCGCCACGATAGATCGCCTGAATCTATTTTCTCGCCGCCTTCGGTGTAGAAGGCGTCGGCCTGCGCCTTGCCGACGCCGACGATGAAATCCTTGTCGATGGTCTGGCCGGCGGCGACCTGAAGCGTTTCGCTGGTTTCTCCGGCACCGAGCTTGACGGTTATCTTTGTATCGCCGGCGGGAACGACCGTTTTTACCTCGCCGTAGTTCGCAGACGATTCACCTTCGCCCGGATAGTCGATGATGATCTGGGCGTTGCCGTCGATCTCGGCGTCGGGCGCTGGCCGGGCGCGCAGGATCAAGGCGCCTGCATTGAGGTTGAACACCGGTTCTGAAACCTTGTCGCCGCTGACGGTTACCTTCTGCTCGGCCTTGGCGTAGCCGCTCAGCGACGTGACTATGTAGTCGCCGGGCTCGAGGCTGATCTTGTAGTCGTTGTAGCTGCCGTCGACGCGCTCGCCCTTGCCACCTGCGGCGTCGATCTTGAATACCTCGTAGTAGACGTCGATCTTGGGGGCTTCGCCGCCTTCGGTCAAAACGGTCTTCGGGATGAGGTTGTACTCGACCTTGGCCGGTGCAGGCGCGGGCGCTGGTTCCGGAGCCGGCTGCGGCGCGACCGCTTCGGCCAGCGCGTCCTTCAACGCGGCTTCGTCGGAAGCCTGGATGTATTTGCCGCCGGTGTTTTCGGCCAGACAAGCGACCTGCCGGCCTTCCTCGGCGGTCAATCCGAACCCGACCACGTCGGCGGTGAAGTCGACGCCTGCCGCCTCCAGTTCCTTGCCAAGCTGGCACGGATCGGCGTTGCAGGTTTCGAGACCGTCGGTGATGAGGATCACCTTGGCTTTTTCCTCGGTGTATTTGAGCGCTTCCGCCGCCTGGCGCACTGCGGCGCTGAGCGGCGTCTTGCCGAGGAATTTCAAATTATCGGCAGCGTTGGAAATGGCAGCGGCCGTGCCAGCTTTCGGCGGCACGATCAGTTCGATGTCGTCGCAACTGCCCTTCTGGCGATGGCCGTAGGCCATGAAGCCGATTTCCTCGTCGCCGGGTACGGATTGCAGCACTGTCTTTAGCGACTGACGCGCGATTTCAAGTTTCGGCTTGCCGTCGATCTGGCCCCACATCGAGCCGGAAGCATCGAGAATGACGATCACCCTGTCGGCTGCATTTGCAGCCGCGCATGTCGCCATCACCATGGAAAGACCGAATAGAATGCGTGTCAGCGCCGCCATCACTTGCCTCGTGGTCGTTACCGCTTCTGGTGTGATTTATTTTCTGGAATTGCCGCAACAGAGGGCGGCAAGCTAACGAAGCAGGTCCGGGCTGGCAAGGCGGCTGTTACAGCTCCTAAAGCGTGTCGCGATCTTTCAGATTCTCTTAACACACTTTAGATTCTCGATTTTATGCATGTCTTTATCCCGAAACCGGTTCCCACTTTCGGGAGACATGCACTAGTAGGTGGTGCGGCGCTCTTCCGATGGCGGGCGACCGAACTGGAGCCGGTAGCTCTGCGCGAAATAGGAATGCGAGGTAAAGCCGGTTGCAATGGCGACATCGAGGATCGGCATGTTGGTCTGGCGCAAAAGTTCGCGCGCGCGCTCCAGCCTTAGCCGCATGTAGTAGCGTCCCGGCGTCACGGTGAGATGGCGCAGGAACAGGCGCTCGACTTGGCGCACCGACAGTCCTGCCGACTTGGCAAGCTGGACCGCCGACAAGGGTTCGTCGAGATGATCGGCCATCAGTTCGACGATGCGCCGGAGCTTTTCCGATTTACCAGTCAGGTCCCGTTCAGGGCCGACGCGCTGGCGGTCACCCGCGGAGCGGATGCGCTCGTGCTGGAACTGGTTGGCGACGCTGTTGGCGAGGTTCGGGCCAAAGTCCGAGCGCACGATCTCCAGCATCAGGTCGATGGAGGTCGTACCGCCGGCACAGGTGTAGCGCTTGCGGTCGATCTCGAAGACGTTGCCGGTGCAGTTGATGTCCGGGAAGCGCTCGAGGAAGCCGGCGCGGTTTTCCCAATGGATGGTGCAACGATAGCCGTCGAGCTGGCCGGCCTCGGCCAGAAGGTAGGATCCGACCGACAGCGCGCCGAGCGCATTGCCGCGACGGCCCCAGTTGCGCAGCGCCGCCAGCACCTTGCTCTTGCCGGGGAACTCCGTTGTCAGCCCAACGCATGCGAAGATGACGTCGACCGGCGGCAGGTCAGCCACGCTGTAGTCGATCTTGATCGACAGGCCGTTCGAGGCAATGACCGCCTCGCCGTCTGCCGACACCGTTTTCCAGCCATAGAAATTGCGCCCGATCAGGCGATTGGCCGAACGCATGGTGTCGATGGCGGCGGCCAGCGAAAACATCGAAAACTTGTCGACGAGCAGGAAGGCGAATTGCCGGCCGTCTTCCACCGGGTCGTTCGGAGACGCGCTGACAACGGAAACTGCTGGCGTCGGCAAGGCTTGTTCTTTCCGGGATCAGAAGGAGGAGCGTTCGGAACTTGCGGCAACATAAGCGGAAATGACCGTATTTGCCAAAATATGCTTGCGCATATTCACGAAAATCCGGCGCGGCAACCCCGCCAATGCGGCGTCACATGCCGTAAACTTGAAACTGGACCGCCTGATATGACGTGTCAGATATGCCGGTTGCGGGTGCGGCTTTCGGCAAGTTCACGCAACGCCTCGCGAACTTCGCGCAGACTGGCGCGGATTTCCTCGACGGAAGGTTCTACTTCCTCCTCTGCCTCATCCGCCAGCGAGCCGCGGTCCATAGCGGACAGGCTCCCGGCATCCGAGACGCCAGACGGCGCATATTCGGGCGTCTGCCTCTGGTCCCTGCCATCAAGAGGGATTTCGCGGGATTGGCCTTGTCGGTTCCGGCGCGTGCGCTCGGCAGCCGTTTCACGCAGGCTTTCGTATGCGCCCCGCATGGCGCCCAGCCCCACGCCAGAAGCAAAACCCAGCAGCAGGCCGGCCAGCGCCACGATGGCGCGCGACGGTCCATTTGGCTCAAGTGGTGGAAACGCCTTCGAGATCACGCTGACATTGGCGGTGTTGATGTCCTTGCGTTCACTGGTTTCCTTGGCCCGCAACAGGAATGCCTCGTAGACCGAGCGCTTGGCGGCGGCTTCGCGCTCGAATTCCCGCAAGCTGACGAGATCGTTGCTGACGTCGCCGCTGCGCACCTTGAGCTGGGCGAGCCTCGCCGACAATTCCTGTTCGAGCTGGACGGCACGGCGCAGATCGACCTGAAGGGACGAAGCAATGCGGCGCAACTCCGCGGCGATGCGGTCGCGAGCGCCGGCGAGCTGCGCGTCCAGCGCAATGCGTTCGGGATGGCGCGGGCCAAGCCGCACGGCGGCGCGGTCGGCTTCCTGCTTCAGCGTCGAATACTGGGAGCGCAGGTCCGCCATCGTGTTGGAATTCATTTCTTCCGGCAGCGCACCACCCAGCACCGCGTCGACATTGACGCTCCTGGTAGATGCGGCCCGCGCATTCAGCTCCAGCGTGCGCGCCCGGGCAACCGTCAGTTGCTCGTTGAGCTTGAGCAGTTCGTCATCGGAAATGAGGCGACCTTGCGCATCGACCAGGTCATGGGCCGCCCGGAACTCCTCGACCTTGCGTTCAGCGTCCTCGACGCCCTTGCGCAGTTCGGTCAATCGCGCCGTAAGCTCGTTGGTCGCCCGGCCAGCCGTTTCCGACTGGATCTGGCCATAGGTCTGCAGGAAGACATCGGCCATCGTGTTGGCGATCAGGGCAGACTTGTCGGCGTTCTGCGTCGTGGCGCTGACCGTGATGACGAACGTCTTGCCGCCGCGCTCGACATGAATGCTCTCGGCAAGGTTGCTGACGGCAAGCGCACGGCGGCGAACATCGTCGGCGCCAGCGGCTCCGTCGTCGCGCGACAACAGCGAGCGCACCGTTGCCAGCAGGCCGGGCCTTCCCCCCTCACCGTTGAATTCGGGATCGCTTGTCAGGTTGAGGGTGTCCACGACCTTGTTGAGGACGACGCCGGACGTCAGAACCCGCATCTGGTTCTCGACGATGGCCAAGGTGGCATCGGAGGCGATCATGGTCTGGGTCAGGTCGCTGTCGGTGAGCTTCAGGTCACGCGGATCGACGATCAGTTCCGTCAGCGCCTCGTATTTCTTCGGTGTGGAAAGCGCGATCGAAACGCCCACGACAGCGCCAAGCAAAGTCATGGCAAGGATGAGCGCCTTCGACCTGGTAATGCCACCGATGATCTTCATCGGGTCGATCAGAGGCTTCCAACGGTCGCCTGTGTCACGCGTTGTGGCAACCGGGGAACCGGTTCGCTCATAGGCCTCGGGAACGACTTGCCTCGCCGGCTCCGGATCGGCGGCCTGCAAAGGTGAAACCGGCGGCGCAGGAGGCTCGTCTGCTGCAACATCTTCAGGTGCAGCTTCTGCCCGCTTCAGTCGCGCCCATCGCGGCAGCCAGCCGGAAGCGGGCGATGACCGCTCACCGGCTTCCGGGGCATTGTCCGGCGTCTCGCGTGGAGCGGAGACATCGGAGCGGGGTTCATCCAATGGTGGTGCAGGCGTGGCCGGGACTGTCTCGCGTTCCGCGATGGCTTCACGCCGCGTGCGGGCAATCTGGTGGCGTTCGACGGCATTGTCGCGCCAATCGGGCGTCGTCGACTGCGCCAATGACAAAAGCGACCCCGCGGACTGCGGCACCTCGTCTTCGCCGCGCATGGCCCGGCCGAGCTCCGCCAAGGAGCGCTCGTGCCTCCAGTCGTCCCTGTCGACCTTGTCATTCATGTCCGGGCGCTACCATTGCAGACCGGCCGCAGGTGCAGCCATTCGTTAAGCCAAGCTAAACAGGCGTGGAAAACAAAAGGTTAATTTCCGTCGATTTGCACCGCGATTTCGACGCCTCAAAACATGAACGGCAGTTCGGTCATGATCACTGAAGGGCGCATTAAGCTTTCTTGACTAGTCTTGGCCCGATGACACAGGCCGGCGACATCAAGCAGCAGGGAAAACTTGCCCGGCTCGGCAGCTTCGTTGCCGAACGCCGGGGGCTTGTGCGCGACTACTTCTCGGCCATCAGCGGTGCCGGCGGGCGGCTGGTGTTTTCGCTGGTCTATTTCATCGCACTCGCCAACACGCTTTCAATAGCCGAGTTCGGCATGTTCGCCACCGCTTCCGCCGCCGGCGTCATGCTGTCACGTATACTGGCGTTCGGTTTCATTTCCGCGCTTTACCGCACCGCCACCATACGCCCGAACCTGATCGGCACATTCACCGCCGGCTTCCTGCTTTTGGCGCTGCTGTCGCTGCCGATTCTGGCCGCGGCGTCCTACGGCGTCTATCTCGCGTTCTTTTCGGGCACGGTTACGCTCGCTGCCTTCGCCGCAATCGTGTTTGCCGAATCGCTGTTGTGGCGTCCTGTCGAAGTGGCGATGATCGTCAACAACGGCCTTGGCCGGTTCGGCAAGGCGGCGGTGCTGGCCATACTCACAGCCGCTTTGAGGGCACTCGGTGCAGTGGCCTTCATGCTCTCTTCCACCCACACGCTCGAAGCGTGGGCCTGGTTCTATATCGGCGCCAACGCGGTATCGCTCGCCGTTGCGTTCGGCGTCTTCTATCCAAGGCAGCGGCTGCGGCTGCGGGCCGAGCTCTATTGGCGACGGCTTGCCGATTCGATCTACGTTGCTGGCGCGGAAGTGCTGTTCTATCTGCAGATGGAATTCGACAAGCTTCTTGTGCTGGCGATTGGCGGGCCGCATCTCGCCGGCCTCTATGCCATCATCATGCGGCTGGTCGATCTGACCGCAATTCCGATCCGCACCTTCTCCATGATGCTGGTCCAGCGCATGATGCGCACGCCGCAACTGCTGGCGCGGCTTTCCGTTCGCCTGGGCATCGAGGGTGGCATCTTCGCCGTTTCCACGCTCGGCCTTCTGGCATTGGGCCTGCTGCTGCATTTCTTCCCCAATGCGCTTGGCCGCAATGTCAGCGAGGCCGCGCCTCTCATCCTGCTTGCGTTGTGCGTGCCGGGCCTGCGCAACCTGGTCGAATATCAGGCCGAACTTCTGTTCGCCCGCGGCCAGACTTTGGTGCGGGCCGTCAATCTCGCCTTGCTCGCAGGATTGAAGGCGGTCGTGCTGACGGCTGTGCTGAAGTGGTTCGACCAGACGCCGCAGCTCATCCTGTCGCTGAACGCCGCCTTCCTGCTGCTTTACCTGGTTTCAGCCGTTCTCACCTATTCCGCGATGCGCCGCCCGGCAAAGGCCATCTGACCTCTCAGGCAGCCTGGTCGAGCAAGCGGCGGATGCGGCCAAGATCGGTGCCGATGAAGGATTGCATGCCGATGGCAACCTGCTCGGGCGTCATCGCGGCAACAAAGCTGCGGAACGCTTCATCCGACAGAGCTTCGCCTGTCCAGTGGACACGGCAGAACTCTTCAGCGCCATGGAAATGATCCTTGCCGTGGAGGACCTCATCGACGAAGCGGCCGTAGACAAGGCATTCGGAGAACCGGCGGTCGGCTGCCAGGGCTTGCGCCCAATGACGGCCATTCAACTTTTCAATGTGCGCGCACATGTCAGTCACCGAGGCGCGACGCCAGGCGATCAGGGTCGAAATATAGTCATGAGGCGAAACGGCGGGATGGGCGATACCAAGCAGCTTGCCGGCATTGCGCGACCAGATTGCATGCTGTTCGGGCGCACCGCTTGAAAAGGCGTTGTCGCGGCGAAACAGCCTGACCTTTCCATCCTGCTGGAAAGCCGCACAGTCGAACGGCTTTACGAACGCCACGTCGGAATCGCAATAAACCAGCACATCATCGGCGAGATGCGCCGCAATGGCGATGCGGCGAAGCTGCTGGACATGCCAACCGCGCAAGGGAGGGGCCTTGAGGCTGAGCCAAATACGCCGGCTAAATAAACTCAGCGGGTCGCTGAAAACGTGCAGCCAGCGCGGCAAGATATCCGTTTCGTCGATGATCGTGCGATGCGCGCTTTCCAATTCCCGGAAAAGCGGTACATCGCGGTGCTCAACAAGCAGGTAATGATGACTCGTTCCGGATACGAAACGATCCAGCGTCTCGCATAGCAACCGACAGCGCTCGAAATCTGGCGCGTAGCTGGCCGTGACAATCGCCGCGGACGCCACGAATGCCGCGCCCGAACCGGAAACAGCGGCGTGCGGCTCGAAGCGGCTGTTCACCGCGGCTCTCCGGCGGGCTCGGGCCGGCGCAGTATCTTCTGGCGTGCGACGCGCCACAGGAAAAGCGGATTGCCAAGGATGTAGCGCCGCCAGAGCCGCCCCGGCTCGATCAGCAGGCGGAATACCCATTCCAGCCTCAGCCTGCGCATCCAGAGCGGGGCTCGCGGCACCGAGCCGCTCATGAAGTCCAGCAAGGCACCGACTGCGATCGGCAAAATGCAGTGGCTGGCATCGATATGTCGGGCAATCCACAATTCCTGACGCGGTACGCCCATGGCCACCAACAGGATATCCGGCCGCAGGGCGGCAATGTTCCGGACGATGCCGGGTTCCTCGGAGGCCGAGAAATAGCCGTCGTGAATGACCTCGAACCTGTGCTGGGGGGCAAGCGCCTTGAACTTGCGGGATGCAGCTTCGGCATTGGCCCTGGTCGTTCCGAGCAGGCCCACCGTCAGCGGGCGAATATACGCCTGCAGGAAAGCCGGCACGAAATCGGTGCCGTTGAGATTGGCCGGGAAAGATGCGCCATAAAGCACCTTGGCGGCGATATCGACGCCAATGCCATCCGGCAGGATCAGGAAATCGTCCAGCGCCTCGGCAAAGGCCGGATCGGCATAGGCAAGATTGGCGTTGTGCGCGTTGAGGAAAGTGACCTTGGTGAAGCGCTGCTCGTCGATCATATGGGTCAGCAGCGAAATCGCCTGTCCCCAGTCGATGCTGACAATCGGTATGCCGAGGATCGACTTCCAGGCATTGCGGCCAAAGGCTGCGCGTGCGGCATGGACGTTCATGCAAACGCCTCCTGCCGGTTGAGGCCGAGCGCGTGGAGACCCTTGGCGACGGCAGCGTCGAGCGCCTTCACCTGGCGGGCATGGAACGCTGAGCCGTCGACATCCGCGCCTGTCCTGGCAGCCGCTTCGACCAAAGCGGCGGCAAATGCCTTGGGATCATCGGTCACTACGCAATTGGACGGGCGGTGTGAGATGCCGCGAAGCGAACGACTGGTCGCCACAGACGGAAGGCCGAGTTCGAACGTCTCGATGGTTTTCAGCTGAACGCCCGATCCTGCCGTGCTGATCAGCGGAATGACCGCGGCACTTCGCACGAAATCCTGTGCATCCGCCACACGCCCGACGAACTTTACGCCTGGATGCGAAGAGGAAAGGTCGGCTGGCGCGCTGCCGGCAATGCGTATGCGGAACGCACCCGGCAGATTGGGCACGACGTGCCGCAGGAACCAGTCCAGCCCGATGCGATTTGGCTGCCACGTCCAAGTGCCGATGAGGGCCGCATCGCACTCGATAGTGCGCGGCTTTTTCGCCGGCGCGCTTGCGGTGGTAATCAGAGGCAGGGCAATCGAGCGCGCATCGGATGCGACGCCCAGCGCAGCGCGATCCTCTTCCGCCAACGTGAATACAAAGCGCGCATTTGCACAAAGCCTTGCTTCCAGTGCCTTGAGCAACCGCGCCTCGCGGCGGAAGAGCAGGCGCTGCAGCAGGCTCGATGCCGCTTCGGCATTTTCCATCGCTGAATTCTGTTCGACATTATGCGCTACGAAAAGTGTAGGCCTGTCCGCAAGAACGCGCTCGAATGCACCTGCGAACTGCACCGAGTTCAACACATAGGCATCGAACGGCCCTGCCTTTTGGACCGCATCTTGCACCGTCTGTTCGCTGACGACCCGCAGCTTGGCTGAGGAAAACGTCAGACCGGATGCCAGCGCGCGTGCCATCCAGGCAAGCTTCTGGCTCGCCGAAGCGCCTTGCGTGCGCACGTCGACGCTGCCCAGCACGATTGTGTTGTCGGGGTCGATGGGCGGTTTTCCCGGCCAGGTAAAGCCGATCACCGTCAAGCTCGCACCGGCACGGCGCAAGGCGTCTATGATCGCGGCATTGGCGATCTCGTAGCCAGAGGCGGCAGAACCGTCTGGCACGATCGATGTGGCGAACAGCAGATTCATTTCATCAATCCAGGCCCCTCCCTATCAACCCTGGAGTGAAGCCTTGCTTAAGCTTGGACCGCTCGTAACCCGATTCTCGGCTGCCAAGTCGCTTCGCAGTAAAAGGTGATTAACGAAGCCTTATCGTCACGGTGTTATCGCAGAAGCCGAACCGCCAGATGCCGTTGCGATGAATCCCTTGCCCACACCAGATGCCATATCGATCGTCACGCGCTCGCCCGGCCTGAAAGCCGAGGAGATAGAAGCGGTCGTCACGCTGCCCACCTTCAAGCGTCCGCAGCAGGTGTTGGAAACGCTCGATTCGCTGAAGAACCAGAAAACCTCGCGCCGCTTCGCCGTGATCGTGATGGAGAACGAAGCCGAGCTTCGCGAAGGTGCGGCGGCGGCCGCGCCACTGTTCGAAGACGCTACGTTGGCGGGCATGGTCATCATTGCGCACGCCCGCGGCAATTGCAGCGCCTACAATGCCGGCTGGCAGACCGCGATGACCTACTTCCCGAATTTCCGTCACCTTGTGGTCATCGATGACGACGAAATCGCCGACCCTTCCTGGTTGGAGAACCTGTGTCGTGCAGCCGAGACGCTGCCTGCCGATATCGTCGGCGGACCGCAGGTGCCGCTGTTCAGCAAGCCTTCGGACGCGGCCTGGGCGTCGCACCCGGTCTTTGCACCACCACACAGCGAAAGCGGGCGCGTTGCGGCACTTTATTCCTCCGGCAACCTGCTTGTCAGCCGCGCCGTGCTGGAGGCGATGGGTCCGCCCTATCTCGACCTGCGATTCAACTTCATGGGCGGCGGCGATTCGGATTTCCTCAGCCGCGCCGCGCAGCGCGGTTTCAAGCTCGGCTGGTGTACCGAGGCGAAGGTGCTGGAGACCGTTCCGGCGCGCCGCACCGAAGCCGACTGGATCAGGGCGCGCAGCTTGCGCAATGGCGTGATTTCCACGCTGGTCGAAAAGAAGAAGCGCGCCGGCACGCCCTTTGCCGGGGCTCGGGTATTTGCCAAGAGCCTCGCGCTTTTGGCTGCGTCGCCGTTTCGCGGACTTTTGCGGCTGATGAAAACCGGCTCGCTTTCCGTTGCCGTCTACCCGATCCATGTCGCTCTCGGCCGTGTCTTTGCCGAATTCGGATATGCCAATGAGCAATACCGGCAGCCTGAGAAAAACTGAGCGCGCGCCGCTTGCCGCCGCTTTCACCCGCGACGGCGTGGCAACGGTGGTCGCGGCACTCCTCTTCACCCTTTTGCTGGTGTCGTTCCGGCCCTTCCAGCCGTCCGGCGCGGAAGGCAGCGGCGATGGCGGCGACATCGTCAACCAGCTCGGCTTCAGCGCACTGGGCGCTGCCTCCCTGTTTGCCCTTGCCGCGCTCGCCGACCCCAAGGTCGTGCGTTCCTTGCTCAGCCCTTCATGGCTGCTGACGCTGGGCTTCTTCCTGCTTTCCGTCGCCATGGCGGCAGATCCATCCTCGGCCATGCGCACCGCGTTCTTTACCCTGATCGCGATGACCACGGTGGCCACCATCCTTGCCTTGCCGCGCGATGCCGAGGCCTTTTCCACCGTCCTCATCTTCACCATCGTGGTGGTGATGGGGCTTTCCTATGTCGGCCTGATCGTGTTTCCGAATGAAGCGCTGCACACCACCGCTTCGCAGGAGCCGGAACATGCCGGCCTGTGGCGCGGCGTGTTCGCGCACAAGAACATTGCCGGGCCGGTCATGGCCTGCTTCAGTTTCGCGGGGCTCTATCTGTTCCGGCGCGGACGGCGCATATGGGGCGCGCTGATTTTCCTCGCCGCCATGAACTTCATGCTGCACACCGGCTCCAAGACAACGGCCGGGCTGGTGCCGTTCTCGATCCTCATCGTCATGGTGCCCGGCATTGTCGGCATGCGGCTCGGCACGCCGGTGCTGTTCATGCTCGCCATCATCGCGACTGCACTCGGCACGCTCGGCATCGTCTTCATCGAGCCGATGAAGGCCTTGGCCGCGCACTATTTCCCGGACCTGACCTATACCGGGCGAACCACCTTGTGGGAGTTTGCCGGCGAGATGCTGGCGAAGCGCCCATGGACCGGCTACGGCTATGAGAGTTTCTGGGGCACGCCGCTTCTGTTGAACCAGGACCAGCCCTTCGACCGCGCCTGGGATATCCGCTCCATCGTCCACGGCCACAACGGTTATCTCGACACCGCCGTGCTCATGGGCATTCCGGCGCTGTGCGTGGTTGCCTATACCTTCCTCGTCGCGCCGCTGCGCGACTACATGCGCATCCCGCTCTTCAAGGAAAACATCTATCTCGGCGACTTCTTCATGATGGTCGTGCTGTTTGCCGCCCTCAACGCCTTCCTCGAAAGTTTCTTCTTCCGCCGCGCCGACCCGGTCTGGCTTTTCTTCCTGTTCGGCCTGTTCGGCCTGCGGCAGGTTTCGCTGCGTCCGCTTGCAACCACTCGGCACAACTGAAGACCTTTCCCACGGCGGAGGGAACGTCTATTGAAGGCCGTTCCCGGAGGGTTTCCATGACTATCAGGCTTGTTCTCGTCGGTTGCGGCAATATGGGCTACGCGATGCTGTCGGGATGGATAAAATCCGGCAAGCTGAAGGCCGCAGAGGTGTTCGTCGTCGAACCGAACGAAAGCCTGCGTGAGCGTGCGGCGGCGCTTGGCTGCCAAATAGCAGCGGATGCCAGCACGATAAGCGCCGAATCGGTTCCGGAACTGGTGGTGATTGCGGTCAAGCCGCAGGTCATCCGGGGTGTCGTCGAGAGCTACAAGCGTTTCGGCGACGGTCGCACGACCTTCGTCTCCATCGCCGCCGGCACCGCGGTTTCGACATTCGAACAGATACTTGGAGACAAGGCGCCGGTGATGCGCTGCATGCCCAACACGCCCGCCGCCATCGGCAAGGGCATGATGGTGCTCTATTCGAACCAGCTTGTCAGCGCTTCCACGAAAAGCCTCGTTGCCGACCTTCTGTCCGCCAGTGGCGAAGTGGCGACGATCGATGATGAGCGCCTGATGGACGCCGTCACTGCGGTTTCGGGCTCGGGCCCGGCCTATATCTTCCACTTCATCGAGGCTTTGACCGTGGCCGCGCAAAAGGCAGGACTGCCGGCGAATACGGCCAAGCTGCTTGCCATGCAGACGGTCTACGGCGCTGCCTCGCTGGCGGCGGAAAGTTCCGAGGAACCAGACGTGCTGCGCCAGCAGGTGACCAGCCCGAACGGCACGACGGCAGCGGCACTTGCCGTTTTGATGGGCGAGGATCGCCTGACCAAACTGCTTACTGACGCGGTCGAGGCGGCCCGCCTGCGTTCGATCGAACTTGCAGGCTGACGCCGGAACGGACGCATAGCGTCGTTCGGGCTGAAATCTGCAAGATCGGTGTGTAGCGAAATGGTGCTGCCAGAGAGGATTGAACTCTCGACCTCTCCCTTACCAAGGGAGTGCTCTACCACTGAGCTACGGCAGCGTTCCGAATGCGGCGGACTTCTGCCACATCACTTCCCGGAGCGCAAGGCATCTATCGCGGCTTGTGAAAAGCCGTCGCCGCCGACATGGGCTTGCCACATTCCCGGCTATTGATTTTCGGTGTTAGGGGCAGGGGAAATGACACAAAAGAAGGAACAGGCGAGCGGCGACGGCAACCGGCGCAAGACCCGGCTGGCTGAAGCGCTGAGGGCAAACCTGCAGAAACGCAAGGCCCAGATGCGCTCGCGGCGCACCGGCGAGGCGGATACGCGGCCAGAGGGGTTGGCCGCGGCGGAGAGGCCAAAGGAGTAACGCTGGCAACGCGCAAGCTGCGCCAGAAAAACGCAATTTCTTGAACAGCGCCGGCCAATCGTCTAGACAGCCGGACTCAACCGATTGAAAGCTGGCCTTTCTGGCCGCAGGGATCTTTCTTCATGGATCGCATCAGAATTGTCGGAGGCAACGAGCTCTCCGGAAACATTCCTATTTCGGGCGCAAAGAACGCGGCCCTGCCGTTGATGATCGCCTCGTTGCTCACCGATGGCACTCTGACGCTGGAAAACGTGCCACATCTCGCCGATGTCGAGCAATTGACCCGCATTCTCGGCAATCACGGCGTCGACTATTCGGTGAACGGACGCCGGCCGAGGCAGAGCGAAGCCTATTCTCGCACCGTCAATTTCACCGCCCGCAACATCGTCGACACCACCGCGCCCTACGAGCTGGTTTCGAAGATGCGCGCGTCGTTCTGGGTCATCGGCCCGCTGCTTGCCCGCATGGGCGAGGCACGCGTCTCGCTGCCCGGCGGCTGCGCCATCGGCACGCGGCCGGTCGACCTGTTCATCGACGGCCTGCAGGCGCTGGGCGCGACAATCGACGTCGAGAACGGCTACGTCATCGCCAAGGCCAAGAACCGCCTCAGGGGCAACCGCTACGTGTTCCCCAAGGTCTCGGTCGGCGCGACCCACGTCTTGATGATGGCCGCTTCGCTGGCGCGCGGTGAAACTGTGCTGGAAAACGCCGCCCGCGAGCCCGAAATCGTCAACCTCGCCGATTGCCTGAACGCCATGGGCGCAAAGGTGTCAGGCGCGGGCACCTCGACCATCACCATTGACGGCGTCGACCAACTTTCGGGCGCCAGCGTGCGCGTCATTCCAGACCGCATCGAAACCGGCACCTATGCGATGGCGGTTGCCATGACCGGCGGCGACGTCGTGCTGGAAGGCGCGGAGCCGGACCTTTTGCAGTCGGCGCTCGATGTCATCGCCCAGACCGGCGCGGAGATCACGCCGACCAACGAGGGCATCCGCGTGAGGCGTAATGGCGCCGGCATCGCGCCGGTCGATGTCACGACAGCGCCTTTCCCCGGCTTCCCGACCGATCTGCAGGCGCAGTTCATGGGCCTGATGACGATGGCCAAGGGCAAGTCGCACATAACCGAGACGATTTTCGAAAACCGCTTCATGCATGTGCAGGAACTCGCCCGGCTCGGCGCCCATATCACGCTGTCCGGCCAGACGGCGATCGTCGAGGGCGTGTCGAAACTGAAAGGCGCGCCGGTGATGGCGACCGACCTGCGCGCTTCGGTCTCGCTGGTCATCGCAGGCCTTGCGGCGGAGGGCGAAACGATCGTCAACCGGGTCTACCACCTCGACCGCGGCTTCGAGCGGCTTGAAGAGAAGCTCTCCGGTTGCGGTGCGGTGATCGAGCGCATTTCCGGATGATTGGGCCTCGGCCTCGCATCTCGGTTGCGCAGGCTCGAAAGACCGCCTAACAGAAGGTTGTACGAATAACCTTCGCAGGTGCGAAACCGGCATGGAAGCACTCAAGCTCATCGCGCTCGACGGCCAGGACCTGAACGTCATTTCGGCGCATGTGCAGGATGCCGTGCTGAAGGTCGGCGATCTCGAATATCTGCCTTCAGCCAAGCGGTTCGTGGTGGCCATGAACCGCTTCGCCTGGGAGCGGAAAGCGGGCTTCCTGCGCAAGCACAATGAGCGCCGCCAGAGCGTGCTCCATTTCGACCGCGTGCTGGGCGCCAAGACGTCGGGTATTGCCCGCAACAAGCCCGAAGAAGTTCTGTCGCTTCTTGCCATCAGCTACCTTCCGATTACCGCGCCGGCGGGCATCGTCGAGCTGGTCTTTTCCGGCGGCGGCGCGATCATGCTTGACGTCGAGTGCGTCGAAGCGCGCCTTGCCGATCTCGGCGGCGCGTGGCAGGCAACGTCCCGCCCCTGGCACAGGATCTGAGCAAGCGATGGCCGTCACCCTCACGCATTCCGAACCCGGGTTCGAGCAGCGCTTTGCAGCCTTCCTGTCGACCAAGCGGGAGGTCTCGGCCGACGTCGACAATGTCGTGCGCGATATCGTCCAGCGCGTGCGCGCCGAAGGCGACAAGGGGCTTATCGACTATACGAAGAAGTTCGACCGGGCCGACCTCGCTGAACTCGGCATTGCTGTTTCCCGCGCCGATATCGAGGCCGCCTACAGAACCGCCGACGCGGCGACCGTCGAGGCGCTCAAGCTGGCGCGCGACCGCATCCATTCCCACCATGCCCGCCAGAAGCCGAAGGACGACCGCTACACCGACGCCATCGGCGTGGAACTCGGCTCGCGCTGGACGGCGATCGAATCGGTCGGGCTCTATGTTCCGGGCGGCACCGCAAGTTATCCGAGCTCGGTGCTGATGAATGCGATGCCGGCGCTGGTCGCGGGCGGCGAGCGCATCGTCATGGTGGTGCCGGCTTCGGGCGGCGTCATCAATCCGCTGGTGCTGATCGCAGCCGATCTTGCCGGCATCTCCGAGATCTACCGCATTGGCGGCGCGCAGGCTGTCGCAGCGCTTGCCTACGGCACCGAAACGATCCGCCCGGTGGCCAAGATCGTCGGGCCGGGCAATGCTTATGTGGCGGCGGCCAAGCGCCAGGTGTTCGGCACCGTCGGCATCGACATGATTGCCGGACCATCCGAAGTTTTGGTCGTGGCCGATGGCACCAACGATCCCGAGTGGATCGCCGCCGACCTGCTGGCGCAGGCCGAGCATGACGCCTCGGCCCAGTCGATCCTGATTACCGACGACGCCAAATTCGGCAATGCGGTCGAGGCCGCGGTGGAGCGCCAGCTTCGGCAATTGTCACGGGCCGAGACGGCGGCGCAGAGCTGGCGCGATTTCGGTGCGGTCATCCTGGTCGATACGTTCGACGATGCGGTGCCGTTGGTCGACCGCATCGCGGCGGAACATCTTGAACTTGCCATCGACGACGCCGAAGCCTTCCTGTCGCGCATCCGTAACGCCGGGGCGGTGTTCATCGGCCGCCATACGCCGGAAGTGATCGGCGATTATGTCGGCGGCTCCAACCATGTGCTGCCGACTGCGCGCTCGGCGCGGTTCTCCTCGGGCCTCTCCGTGCTCGATTTCGTCAAGCGCACGTCGATCCTGAAGCTGGGGGCCGAACAGCTGCGCGCGCTGGCGCCGGCGGCAATCGCGCTTGCCAAGGCCGAAGGTCTCGATGCCCACGGGCGCTCCGTCGCCATCCGATTGAACATGTAGGCGGCGATGTCGGGACCTGACCGGAACCGCAACAGACTGATCGACGTCGAGCTCGACGAAACCATCGGCCGTTCGACGCCCGATGTCGAGCATGAACGCGCCGTGGCGATTTTCGACCTGATCGAGGAGAACAGCTTTCGCCCGGTGACCGATGAAGGCAGCGGCCCCTACAAGCTCAAACTGTCACTCGCGGAATCCCGGCTGGTGTTCGCCATCAGCCGCGAGGACGGCGCAACCGTCGTCACCCACATCCTGTCGCTGACGCCGTTCAGGCGCATCGTCAAGGACTACTACATGATCTGCGAGAGCTATTACGACGCCATCCGTTCGGCGACGCCCAGCCATATCGAGGCAATCGACATGGGCCGGCGCGGGCTGCACAACGAGGGCTCGCAGACGCTTCTCGACAGGCTGGCAGGCAAGATCGATATCGATTTCGACACAGCGCGCCGCCTGTTCACGCTGGTCTGCGTGCTGCATTGGCGAGGCTGAGCTGGCAGAGCCTCGTTCCGTCCTGTTCATGTGCGGCATGAATGCGGTGCGCTCGCCGATGGCGGAGCTGCTGGCAAAGCAGGTGCTGCCCAGCGACATATTCCTCGCATCGGCCGGCGTCCATCGCGGCGAGCGCGATCCGTTCGTCGACGCCGTGCTTGCAGAAGAAGGCCTGTCGCTCGGCGAGAGGCAGCCACGCTCGGTCGAAGATCTGGACGATGCCTATTTCGACCTGATCATCACGCTGTCGCCGCAGGCGCATCACGCGGCGCTGGAATTCACGCGGTCCATGTCCGTCGATGTCGAGTACTGGCCGATGCTTGATCCGACGACGATTACCGGCACGCGCGAGCAGATCATGGCCGCCTATCGCGACGTGCGCGAGCGGCTGAAGGCCCGCATCCGCAACCGATTTCTGCTGCCCGACACGCCAAGCAGGGATAGCCAAGCCAACTTGCTCTAAGCGTGTTCACAAAAGCCAGTTTATCATATAGGTTCCGCGCAATTTCCAGCCGACGCGCCGGAAATGCCATCCAAGCAAAGGTATCGAATGCCGAAGGAAGAAGTCCTCGAGTTTCCGGGCGTGGTGACGGAGTTGCTGCCGAACGCCATGTTCAGGGTCAAGCTCGAAAACGAACATGAGATCATCGCCCACACCGCCGGCCGCATGCGCAAGAACCGCATCCGCGTGCTCACCGGCGACAAGGTTCTGGTCGAGATGACGCCCTACGACCTGACCAAGGGCCGCATCACCTATCGTTTCAAATAGTCACCGCTCAGGGCACGGCTTTGAATGGCTGAGAGCAAACCGCACAGACTCGTGCTTGCCTCGGGCTCGCCGCGCAGGATCGAGCTGCTGCAGCAGGCCGGTATCGAGCCCGACCGCGTGTTTCCGGCAGATGTCGACGAGACGCCGCTGCGGGCCGAGCATCCGCGTTCGCTGGCCAAGCGCCTGTCGAAAGACAAGGCGGAGAAGGCGCTCGGCTCGCTGATGGCGGAAGCCCATTATGAGCCGGGCTACGTGCTCGCCGCCGATACCGTGGTGGCGGTGGGGCGTCGCATCCTGCCGAAGGCCGAGACCATCGAAGAAGCCGCCAACTGTCTGCAGCTGCTGTCCGGGCGTTCGCACCGCGTCTATTCGGGCGTGTGCGTCGTCGTGCCCGGCGGCAAGCTCCGCCAGCGCCTCGTCGAGACGCGGGTACGCTTCAAGCGGCTGTCGCGCGAGGAGATCGAAAAGTACATCGCGTCCGGCGAATGGCGCGGCAAAGCCGGTGGCTACGCCGTGCAAGGCCTTGCCGGTTCGTTCGTGGTCAAGCTGGTCGGTTCCTACACCAATGTCGTCGGCCTGCCGCTTTATGAGACCGTCGCATTGCTCGCGGGCGAGGGGTTCAACACGCGCGCCAAATGGCCGGCAAGCGGCCTGTCGTGAGCGGCAGCGACCACTCGGCGGTCACGCCGCTCAGGCCGAAAAGGCCATGCCCGGAATGCGGCAGGCCATCGGCGCGCGATACCTATCCGTTCTGCTCGAAACGCTGCAAGGACATCGACCTCAATCGTTGGCTGAAGGGTGTCTATGTCATCCCGGGCCGCAACAATGAGGAAGAGACCGAAGACCTGCCGGCCTCAACGCCCCGGGATCAGGAATAAGCCCACCAGCATGAAACACTACGCCGAGCGATCCTTGCGGAAGCGCGGCGCAATTCGACAGCCTTGAAGTCGGTTTGAGGTCAGGCGGCTTCTGGCAGGGGCAGCGGGTCTGTGAGAGCGTTTCCGACGTTGAAGCCGATTTGGGTGAAGAACTCGGCGGCGGGCATCTTGGCGCCGCCCTCGGGCTTGACCTTGAGAAGCTCGATCTGGCCGCCCTGGACGATGATGGAGACGCCCTTCTCACCGATGGCGCTGATCTCGCCAGGCTTGCCGCGCACGTCCTCGAAGCGCCGCACCGGATGCTTGCGCGTCTCGTAGATGCGGGCCTTGATGCCGCCGATGGTGGTCCAGGCGCCCGGCGCCGGATCGCAGCCGCGGATCAAATTGTAGATGTGGTCGATATGGGCATGCCAGTTGACCTGGGCTTCCTTGTCCTTGCACCAGCCCTCGTAGCTCGCCTGCTCCTCGTCCTGCACGATCTCCTGGTGCTTGCCGGCGACGACGAGGTCGGCCGCCTCCAGCATGGCCTCCACGCCAAGCGGGAACAGGTGGTTGAAGTAGACGGAGCCCAGCGTATCGTCGGGGCCGATGGCGACCGTCTTCTGCAGGATCACCGGACCTTCGTCGAGGCCGTCATTGGGACGGAAGATGGTCAGTCCGGTCTTGGTGTCGCCCTTGATGATCGGCCAGTTGATCGAACTCGGGCCACGGTATTCCGGCAACAGCGAAGGGTGGTACTGGATCATGCCGTGCCTGGGGATGTTGACGAAGTCCTGCGGCGCGAATTGCAGCACATAGGCCATGACGCCAAGCTCCACGTCGAGCTCCTTCAGCGCCTGTTTCGCAGGCTCGCCCTTCAGCGACGGGAACTGGAACACTTTGAGGCCTTCCTTCTCGGCGGCGAGCCTCAGAGGGTCCGGCTTGGCGCCGGCCTTTTCCGGCGCACAGAATACGCCGGCGATCTCGTCGCCGCGCTTGAGGAAGGCTTCAAGCACGCTGGCGCCGAACGCCTGTTGTCCGATGATGGCAATACGCATGGCTGCTCCTTTCGTGTCAGGCATGGCTTTCCCGTTCCCGCGCATGGCGCAGGCTTGAGGGACAAGCGGATCGGGTCTCGGTACTCAGGAAAGGCCAACGTCCAGCCTTCCCTCAATCTCACATATGATCTTGTTGCTGCGCCTCAACGGCCGGTGTTGATCCACACCACCTTGGGCTCGGTGAAGTTCTCGATGGCCATGTCGCCATGTTCGCGGCCGAAGCCGGAATCGCGCGCCCCGCCCCAGGGCAGGCGGATGTCGGTCGGGCCGTAGGTGTTGATCCACACCGTTCCCGCCTTCAACTGCCGGGCGAAGCGGTGGACGCGGGCGATGTCGGCGCTCCACACGCCAGCCGCAAGGCTGTAGACGGTGCCGTTGGCGATCCTCAGCGCATCGTCGTCGTCCTTGAACTTGATGACGGTGGCGACGGGGCCGAAGATCTCTTCCTGCGACACCCGCATCTCGTGCTCGACGCCGGCAAACACCGTCGGCTGCACGTAGTAGCCCTTGTCGGTGGCGCGTGCGCCGCCGGTGACCACCCTGGCGCCTTCGCCACGGCCGATGTCGATATAGCTCAGCACGCGGTTCATCTGCACTTCCGACACCAGCGGCCCCATCGAGGTCGAGGTTTCGAGCGGATCGCCGATGCGCATCGACTTGGCCCGCGCCGCCAGCCGCTCGACGACCTCGTCATAGATGTCGGCATGGGCGAGGATGCGCGAGCCTGCCGAACAGACCTGGCCGGTGTTGAAGAAGATGCCGGAACCCGCGGCCTTCACCGCGGCGTCGATGTCGGCGTCGGGGAAGATGATGTTGGCCGACTTGCCGCCCAGTTCCAGCGTCACACGCTTCAGGTTGCCGGCCGCACCCTGCAGGATCTGGCGCCCAACCGTCGGCGACCCCGTGAACGTAACCTTGTCAACATCGGGGTGATCAACCAATGCCTGGCCGGCCACCTTGCCGAAGCCCGGAACGACGTTCAGCACGCCTGCCGGGAAGCCCGCTTCAAGGGCAAGCTCACCGATCTTGATCGCGGTGAGCGGCGTGATTTCCGCCGGCTTGACAACGAGGGTGCAGCCGCAGGCGAGTGCCGGCGCCATCTTCCACATGCCGATCATCAGCGGGAAGTTCCACGGGATGATCACGCCGACGACGCCGACCGGCTCGCGCACCGTATAGGTCAGCGCATCGGGGCGGGCCGGGATCACCTGGCCGTTGATCTTGTCGGCCATGCCGGCATAGTAGACCAGCGTGTCGATCACCGCCGGCAGGTCCTGGCGGCGGATGGCCGAGACCGGCTTGCCCGAATCCAGGCTCTCCAGCATGACCAGCTCTTCCTCATCGCGCTTGATGAGGTCGGCAAGCTTCAGCAAAAGCCGGCCGCGGTCGCTGGCCTTCATGTGGCCCCACTCGCCGTCCAGCGCCTTGCGGGCCGAGCGCACCGCGACATCGACATCCTCGACGCCGGCCTCCGCGACCTGGGCGATGACCTGCTCGGTGGCAGGGTTCACGGTGTTGAAATAGCGGCCCGACAGGGGCTTCACGCGGCGACCATCGATCAGCAGATCCTGCATCGCCAATGCAGTCATATCATTCATGTTCGGCCTCCCGAAATACGTCCAGCCCTGTTGGACAGGTTCCTCGCGTATAGGGTCGGCCAGCGGCAACGGCCTGTAAATATGATATTTTATGCAAGTGTAATAGGCACCCGACGTGACAATGCTTTTGCATTTCGCGTGTTTGACCCAACGTGAACCGTCGGTTTGAGGCCAGCCAATGTCGTGTACATGACCAGCGATTGCCACGGAATGCGACGAAAAAGCCCACCGCCAGCGACGCTGGACAGTGGGCCGATTTCCTGGTTTCCGGACCGGACGATACCGGGGGTATTGGCAGCCTGATCGGGTCAGTCGTTGAAGAAGCGGCCTTCCTTCACTTCCGCGACGTAGCCGGCGCGAATGGCGAAGTCGCCGAAATGCTCGCCCGGCAGGCGCTCGCGGGAAAAATGCGCGATCACCTTCGAAAGCAGGTCGAGGATGGCTTTCTCGCCGACATTTTCCAGCGCCATCTTGTTGAGGCGCTCGCCGTGGAAACCGCCGCCGAGATAAAGATTGTACTTGCCCGGCGCACGACCGGTCAGCGCGATCTCGGCAATATAAGGACGCGAGCAGCCATTGGGGCAGCCGGTCATGCGGATGGTGATCGGCTCCTCGATCAGGCCATGCTCGGCCAGGATCGCCTCGATTTTGGTGACGAGATCGGGCAGATAGCGCTCGCTCTCCGCCATCGCCAAGCCACAGGTCGGCAAGGCGACGCAAGCCATCGAATTGAGCCGCAGGCCACTGCTACCTGCCTTTAGCCCATCGAGCTTGAACTCCTTCAACACTTTCTCGATCGCCGGACGGTCTTCCGGCGCGATATCGGCAATGATCAGGTTCTGGTTTGGCGTGACGCGGAACATGCCCTTGTGGATGCGGGCCACCGCGCGCAGACCGTCGAGCAGAGCTTGATGGGCAAAATTGCTGACACGGCCGTTCTGGATGAACAGCGTGCAATGCTCGCGGCCATCCTCGCCGGTCGTCCAGCCGATTGGATCACCATTGGAGGTAAAGCTGTAGGGGCGGGCCGGTTCAAGCGCGAAGCCAAGCCGGTTTTCGATCTCCGCCGCAATCCAGTCCAGCCCCTTGTCGTCGACTGTGTATTTGAAGCGCGCGCGGCCACGATCGAGGCGGTCGCCATAGTCGCGCTGCACCGACATCACCGCATCGCAGGTTTCCAGCACCTTGTCCGCCGGCACGAAGCCGATGACGCTGGCAAGACGCGGATAAGTCTGCGGCGCCTGGTCGGTGCGGCCCATGCCGCCACCGATGGCAATGTTGAAACCAACGAGCTTGCCGTTGTCGACAATGGCGATGAAGCCGAGGTCCTGCGCATAGACGTCGATGTCGTTGATCGGCGGCACGACAAAGCCGATCTTGAATTTCCGCGGCATGTAGGTCTTGCCGTAAAGCGGCTCTTCCGGCCCGCTCACCTGCGTGCGCTCCTCGCCGTACCAGATTTCCTTGTAGGCGCCGGTCTTGGGAATGGCGTGGTCGCTGGCCTTCTTGGCCAGGGCATGAACCTCGGCGTGCAAGGCCGACAGCTGCGGATTGATCGAGGCCATGACGCCGCGCGAATCATCGCCGCAAGCAGCCTTGGTGTCGAGCAGCACGTCGCGCAGCCCCTGGATCAGCGAGCGCAGGTTCTGCTTGTGAATGTAGTGGAACTGGAAGGTCTGGCGCGTCGTGAGCCGGAGCGAGCCGCCGCCATAGGCGCGGCCAAGCTCATCCAGTTTCAGCCATTGCGCCGGCGACAGCACGCCGCCCGGCAGGCGCACCCGCGCCATGAAACGATAGGCCGGCTCCAGTCTCTGACGACGGCGCTCGTCGCGGATATCGCGGTCGTCCTGCTGGTAGATGCCGTGGAACTTCATCAACTTGATGTCGTTGCCCGGCACGGCCGCCGTCAATTCCGCATCGAGGCCGGCGGCAATGGTGCCGCGCAACTGGTCGCTGTTGGCCTTAAGCGTCTCGTCCGGACCCAGTCGGTCGAGCGGCTGGGAGACATCGCGGCTGCGGTCTTTTTCGAGCAAGGTCATTGCGGCCTCAGTAAACGTCGATCTGGTAGCGATGGCTGCTCTTGAGCCCGGCGAGGTATTCGGCGGCGGCGGCTTTGCCGAGACCGCCCTGTTCACCGACGATCGACGCCAGCGTTGAATGCACGTCCGGTGCGAGTTTCGCCCCGTCGCCGCAGACATAGATGTGAGCGCCCTCCTCCAGCCACGCATAGACGTCGTGGGCCTGCTCGAGCAGCCGATGCTGGACATAGGTCTTTGCCGCGCTGTCGCGCGAGAAGGCGACGTTCATGCGGCTCAAGACACCGTCCTTCAACAGACCCTGCCACTCGGTCTGGTAGAGGAAGTCGCTGTCGAAATTGCGCTCGCCGAAGAACAGCCAGGATTTGCCCAACGCGCCTCGCGCCTCGCGTTCCTGCAGGAAGGCGCGGTAGGGAGCAACGCCTGTGCCCGCCCCGATCAGGATGATCGGCGCGTCGTCCGCCGGCAGCCGGAAATGCGGATTGGCCTGGATGTAGACGGGCAGTTCGGTGTCCGGTTCGGCGTGCCGTGAAAAATGACCGGAGGCGACGCCGAAGCGCTGCTCATCGTTCAGTTCATAGCGCACGGTGCTCACCGTCAGATGCACTTCGTCGGGCGCGGCCGAGAGGCTCGACGCAATCGAATAAAGGCGCGGCTGTAGCGGGCGCAGTCCCGATGCAAATGTCTGGGCATCGATGCCGGTGACCGGGAAACGCCGCACGACGTCGATGACATGGTTCGAACGAAGGAAGGCGGCGCGGGCTTCGACCGCTGCTTCGCCACGCAGGGCCTTCAGTTCTTCCGCGCCGCTTACCTCGGCCCAATGGTCGATGAAGCGCGGCGTCGCGGCAGTGACTTCCAGCGTGGATGACAGGGCGTCGCCAAGCGTGGTGGCACGGTCCTTGACGGCAAGGGGCGCATCGGCGGAAAGCGACAAAGCGCCGAGAAGCGCATCGACCATTGCAGGATCGTTGCGCGGCATCACGCCCAGCGCATCGCCCGGCTCGAAGGTCAGGCCGGAGCCGACAAGCGACAATTCGACGTGGCGGGTTTCCTTGCTCGAGCCCTTCCCGGTGAGCGCGAGGTTGTCGATGACCGTCGCGGTGAACGGCGACTTCTTGTCGTAAGCGGGAGCGACGGTCGACGCAGCCGAAGCGGCCACAGCATGAAGTGACGCCGCCGGATTAACGTCCGGCTTGATCTTGTCCACCGCCGCCTTGACCCAGCCCTCGGCCAGATCATCGTAGTCAACGTCGCAATCGACGCGCTCATGCAGGCGCGTCGCACCAAGTTCGGCAAGGCGCGCATCGAGCCGCTTGCCCGCGCCGCAGAAATACTCGTAGGTCGAGTCACCCAGCGCCAGCACGGCGTAACGGACGCCTTCGAGGCGCGGCGCCTTGCGGCTCTCCACGAATTCGAAGAAGCCCACCGCCGAAAGCGGCGGCTCGCCCTCGCCATGCGTGCTGGTGATGACCAGTATGTCCTGCTCATCCTTGAGCTTGCGCGGCTTGTATTCGGCCATGTCGGTAAGCACCGGCTCGACGCCGGCCTTGCGCGCGGCGTCCGCAAGCAGCTTGGCGACACCGGTGCTGTTTCCGGTTTCACTGCCGTAGAGGATAGTCAGTGTGCGGGTCGCTACCGCTGCAGGCGCGGCCGAGGGCGGTGCGTGCAGCGGGAACGACAGGTCGGACGCGCCGGCGAAGCCACGGGCGCTGTGCTCGATGCCGGCAAAGTATCCGCTGATCCAAAGCGCCTGACCCGGCTGCAGCGAAACCGCCAGCGTGCTCAGTCGCTCCCACTGCTCTGCCGTAAATCCCGGGCCGGGAAATTGAAGTGCCGTCATCTCGGTTCCTCCCTCGCCCGCGTAACAATGCGCTGCCAGGCCGTCGCGTGGCGCGGCAGCTCGAACACGTTGAATTCATGCGGTTTTGAAGTCTTTCGACGGGAGAAATGACTCGCACTACGGTCGTAGACAAACGAATGATATTGCTGATACGGTGCAAGAAAATTGCATGCAATTGTTCTTGAAACGGGCATTCTGCCGAGTGTCAGACAGGCGCATCAATCCTTCTAACAAGACGCCGCCGCGTGGATGAAACGTGCGGGCCGACGGTAGAAATATTTTTTCGTCCGGGCGCGGATCCGGCCCGGGAATGCGGCCTAATGCGCTATTGGCCGAAGAGCTTTTAGCAAAGTTGCGTTGTCGAGCGCCGTCGAACCGATGCGGGGATGCGCAAACAGCCGGATCTCTGCAATTCAAGAACACAGAAGAAAAGCCTCCGCCCGGCAGCGACAAGGAGCATCGCAGGGACGACCACCCACGTCCTGCACGCTCACTTCCGCTACCGGGCGGAGGACCTGCGCGGCAAAAGCCACGCTGACCTCACCCAGGACAATTCCGGGAAACGCGAGACTGCTTTCCCGGAACCGCCCGAAGGCTATGGATCAGATACCTTTCAGGTACTCGACCAGGTCGGTCTTGTTGCGCTGGCTGAGGTTCAGGCTGAACTGCTTGTCGTAGTGATTGACCACGTCGAGCAGAGAGGCGAACCGGCCGTCATGGTAGAAGCCGCCCTTCTGGTGCGACCACAACCCTGCCAGCGGGGCCGTGCGGTACATATGCGTCGGGGAACGATCAGCCTGGAAGCTGTCGACGCCCATCTCTTCAGGCGTGTGCATATTGTAGCCCGGTTCGGTGAACAGCGGCGGCACATGGCAGGTCGAGCACTTGCCGGCGCCTGAGAACACGGCCTCGCCGCGCTTGAAGGCAGCCTTGTCGAACGTTCCGGCCGGAGCCTTCGGCGCAGGCAGGGACAACTGGTAGAAGTGAAGTGCCGCCAGCTTGCCCGTCGCATCGTCTGGCGAGTGGCGCGTATTGCCGGCACCCGACTTCGACGCCACCGGATACTGCTTCTTGTCGTCGAAGCGATGATCGACGAACGTCGCCATGCCGTGCATTTCGGTGCCGGCGACATAGGCGTTCCAGTAGGTCACCGAGCCGGCGCCGGTCGAGGTCGCGAGGTTGAACCCGGCGAGGCCGAAGGCCGGTGGGATCATCGTCGCGGCAGCCTTGCCGTCGGGGCGCAGCGCCTTGCCGTCCTTGTCGAGATAGGCGTCGTAGCGGCCCGGACCCCAGCTTGCCAGAACCTTCTTGACCGTATCGGCATCGACGCCGAGCAGATCGGTGAAAGGCTTCAGGTTAGGTGCCAGCGAAACGATCGCGCCGACATTGAGGTCACGGTTGGCCCAGCCGTCGAGACGCTTGCCGATACCGGGTGCGAATGAATCATCAACCGTCGAATGGCACAGCGAGCACTGGATACCCATCGACTTGACGCTGCCGTCCTTGTTCAGGAATGCCTTGACGCCAACAACCGCATTCAGCTTGAGCAGAGCGAGCGTCGTTGCCGGATCGTCGAGATTGACCTTGCCAGCCGCGATCTTCCTCTTGAGAGCCTTTGGCAGCGCATCGGCATCGACCTTCAGGCCGACTGCCAGCGCTGTTTTTGGCGATACGCCGGGACCGACGCCACCGTTCTTTTCGCCGGCCACCGCCTTGTGCAATTGTAGCGCATCGCCCCAGAAGGCCTCGCTGCCGAACGTGTCGTAGCGAAAGGTTTTCTTGCCTTGGTCAAGCATGGTACGTGCGTACTTGCCAGCAGCTGCGTCGTATCCGTCGACCTTGGCCGCGGTCGTCGCCCCGATGGCCAAAGCCATCCCTAGCGAAGCCGCCGTTCCTATCAGCAGAGCTTTCCGTTTCATGACACCCTCAGACATTCGAGTTCGTTTGCCTTTGCAGCACCGCGCGCCGAACAGGACGCGCAAAGGACGCTGCAGATCGTTCAATCAGCGCGTCGTCCGTTCCGAAATCGGCTTCGGCATCGTGCGCCAGAATCCATCCGCATCCAGTTTTTCAAAGGATGCGCCAAATCCTAGTATTGATGGTTGCGTAGAGTGGAAGCATTGTCAGTTACATCCGTAACAAGCTGAATTTATTATTCGAATGAAACATCCGACATGGCTTCCAGTTTACTCTGGTCGACCATGAGGAGACCGCGCGTCGTGTACTGGACGACGCCGTTTCGTCTAAGGCTATTCAAGGCAGTGGATATTCTTTCACGCCGAGCAACAACCATCTGCGCGATCTCTTCTTGGGTAAGGTAGATCGGTATCTCGACCATTTCGCCGGATTGCCGGCCAACCTTGCGGGCAAGGACCGACAGCACATTGGCCAGCCGCCTCACGGTACCGTCGGCGGCGAGCGTGTTGATCTGGCTGTAAGCATCCTTGAGGGTGTGACTGAAGACGTCGATCATCGCCGTCATCATCGCCGGCTTTGACGCCAGCAACTGCCTGATCTCGTGCAGCGGAACCGCCACCACCTCGACCTTTTCCAGAGCAACGGCCCAATCGGGGCGCTCGGTCTCGGTCAGGCAAAGCTCGCCGACGACATCGCCCTGGCAGCGCAAATCATAGATGACATCGCTACCGCTCGACGTCGTGGCGCCCACTTTGACGAAGCCGCTCTTGATGAAGAAGAACACGCGGTCGCGGTCGCCGACATTGTAGATGACGTCGTTCTTGCGGAAGGATGTCAGCCGCCGGCTGGACAGGAATTCGGCGCAATTGCCATGGCCGAAGGCCGAACAGAGAGCGTTCGAAATGGTTGCCTGGCGTCCCATCGCCATGTCCGCAGCGAGGTGGTCGCCGCGCTTGTTGCTGAGTTCAGAAGATAAGGCTTCGCGCACGGCAAGTGTCATGAGGCACCCCGGATAGAGTTGCTGGACTTTTCTTGTGTGCCGCCCGCGGTCGTTCGGGGCCGAAGCCGGACAGGCCGGTGCGCCGTGAAGGGAACGGCGCACCGATGGAAAGCCAGCCTGCGGCGGCTGTCGGAGGCTTTCCTTGCCTGCCGCGCGTCACAAGCCGACGCGTGGCTCCTGCATGCCTTTCCCGGGGTCCGTCGCCGGTACGGGAAAGGCGGGTCTGTCATCCGACGGCAGGTCTGCAACTGCGCAGGCTACCCGGAGCCGCCGTTACTTGGCGGATACGATGATGCGGCCCTTCATGTTGGGGTGGAAGCGGCAATAGTAATCGATGGTGCCGGCTTCCGTCACAACATAAGTTCCCGATTTCTTCGGCGGCAGCATGACTTCCCAGCCACCCTTTACCGTCGCGGTATGCGCAAACGGATCATTGTTGACCCATTCGATGGTATCTCCGACCTTCGCTTGGACGTCGACCGGATTGTAGACGAGCTTGTTGACCTGGACCTGGATGGTCTCGGCCTGAACCGCGGTGCCGAAGAGGCCGAAAGCCAACGTTGCCGCAATAAAAATGGACTGTCTCAATATCCTGATTCCTGCCTTGTACCGGAGCGGATCGAAACGTTGCGCCCGACCTGTCATCCGTTACTCATTGGATACGCGGTACTCGCAAACGTTCCCGGAAATCACAGCGAACGTCCCGTCAGGTCATTCCGAAAGGCCAAGGCGTGCAAGGACTGCAACGGTCAGCCGTTCGCAGCGCCGGCCAGCAAAGGGGAAGGCGTCCAGCAAAACGGGACCGATCTGCGCGTCGAGTTCCTTGCGCACGAGCTGCCGGGCGCGATGGAGCCGGGTCTTCACCGTCTCCGGCTTGACGCCGAGCAGTTCGGACGTCTCGTCGATGTTGAGCCCTTCTATGACGCGCGCGACGAACACCGTGCGATAGACATCCGGCAAATTGTCGGTTGCGCGCTCGACGAGATCGAGGATTTGCCGTTGCGCCATGGTCCGCTCCGGATCGTCATTGCTGATATTGACTGGAAACTGAATGATGGTGGCCTCGGGCTGCCGGCTCGATTCCGGCACTTCGACAGAACGCCGTTTCTTGCGCATGCGCCCGAGCGCCTCGTTGATGACGATGCGCGACAGCCAGGTGGCCAGCGAAGAGTCGCCCCGGAAGCCATCGAGATGCGAGAACGCGCGGACATAGCCTTCCTGCACGATATCCTCGGCTTCGCTGTCGTTGCGGACAATGCCTCGCGCCAGCCGGTAGAGCCGCTGGTTGTGCGTCTTCATGATGGTGCGGAAGGCGCTCGCGTCACGGGCGCGTGCCCTTTCCACGAGTTCGACGTCGCTCAGAGCGTCCGCGCTGCGCGCAAGGGGCTTGCCAACAGGTGCCATGGGTTCCTCCACGTTCTGGCCATTAGATGGCACGACCGTAAAAAGGTTCCCGCCATTGCGCATCAGCAAGTTCGGCGTCAATAAATGCTTCGCTGGGAACCTTTTTGGCGTTAAATCATCCAAGCTCCCAGAACGTGTTCGCCTGATGAGCGCCCGTTTTCAAGAGGAAGCGCAACGATGTCGTCACATGAGCCCCAGGAAACCGGACCCGACCTTACCCAAGGCGTCGCCATAGACGCTTTCGGCGATAACGGGCTTCTCCAGGGACATGTCGATGGCGAGCCGGTGGTGCTTGCCCGCGTCGGCGAGGAGATCATGGCCGTCGGCGCCAACTGCACCCACTACGGCGCTCCGCTGGTGCACGGGATCGTGGTCGGCGACACGGTGCGCTGCCCCTGGCATCATGCCTGCTTTAGCCTGCGCACCGGCGAGGCGGTCAACGCGCCGGCCTTCGATCCGCTGGCGCGCTGGAAGGTGGAGCGCAAGGGCGACAAGGTTTCGGTAAGCGACAAGCTGCCGCCGGTGAACGACGTTGCCGCAGCGCCCGAGACGGGTGTGGCAGCCCGTCCCCGGAAGATCGTCATCATCGGTGGCGGCGCAGCGGGTTTTGCTGCTGCCGAGATGCTGCGCCGGCGCGGCTACGAGGGCGAGCTTGCCATGATCAGCGCCGACGCCGACGCTCCCTATGACCGGCCCAATCTCTCCAAGGACTACCTCGCCGGCACGGCAGAGGAGGCGTGGATGCCGCTGCGGTCGGACGAATTCTACACGGACAACCGCATCGACCTGCATCTGTCGACCGCCGTCGCGCGCATCGACACGGACAAGCGCACCGTGATCGCCGAGGACGGCCGCACCTTTGGCTACGACCGTCTGCTCATGGCTACCGGAGCCGAGCCGATTCATCTCAAGATTCCCGGCGTCGACCGCCCGCATGTGTTCATGCTGCGCTCGCTGGCCGACAGCCGCGCCATCATCGACAACATCCAGCATGCGAAATCCGCGGTGGTTCTGGGCGCCGGCTTCATCGGGCTGGAAGTCGCGGCCGCCTTGCGCAGCCGCGATCTCGACGTCCACGTCGTGACGCAGGACAGCCGGCCGTTCGAGCATATCCTCGGCCCCGATCTGGGCGACTTCATCCGCAGCGTCCATGAAGAACACGGCGTCAAGTTCCATCTCGACACCACCATCGGCACCATCAACGACAAGACGGTGATCCTGACGAACGGCCGCGAAATCTCAGCCGACATCGTCATCATCGGCGTCGGCGTCAGGCCGCGCGTCGAGCTGGCCAGCGCTTCCGGCCTTACCGTCGACCAGGGCATCGTCGTCAACGAGTATCTCGAGACCAATATGCCCGGCGTCTTCGCCGCAGGCGACGCAGCGCGGTGGCACGACATCGCCAGCAACCAGTCGCGGCGCGTCGAGCACTGGGTCGTGGCCGAGCGCCAAGGGCAGGTCGCGGCCGAAAACATGCTGGGCGTCGGGCGGCCCTTCCTCAGCGTGCCCTTCTTCTGGAGCGCGCATTACGACGTCACCATCCGCTACACCGGCTATACCCGCTCGTGGGACGACATCGAGATCGAAGGCAGCCTTGCCGATCGCGACTGCATCATCAGCTACAAGACCGGAGGCAAGGTCGTCGCCGTCGCCGCAATCGGGCGGGATGCGCAATCCCTTGCCTGCGAGGCCTCCATGGGCGGTGAGGCCGCAGCCTGATATTAGAGCGTTTCGTGGGTAGCGGGAAACATTCCAAAGCGCGTCGCGATCTTCCAGATTCGCTTAGCACGCTTTAGCTCTTTGATTTTCTGCATGTCTTCCGAAACCGGTTCCCACTTTCGGGAAACATGAATTAGGAGGCGACGCGCGGCCTTCCTGTCGCCGTCGCCACGACGAAGGCTTCCACGAAGCTGCGCTCGCCCTCGATGGTCGCAACCTTGATGTCGCGGGCGATCTCGATGCGGGCCTGATCGGTTCCGGCGCGCTCGGCAAGCAGCGCGGCCATCTCGCGGATGTGCGCCTCGGCCGCCGCCATCGCTTCTTCCTCGGTTTCGAAGTCATCGAGCCTTTCGCCGGCATTGACCCTGAACAGGCCGATCTCGGGTTGGCTGACGCGCGCTTCGGCCGACATGCGCACCTGCCCGACAACAGCGCCCAGCGCATTGGCGACATCGGCATCCCTTGCGATCTCGCAGTCGTTGCCGATCAGCGCGGGCAGCCTGGCATAGTGAAGATGAGCGGATGCGCCGAGGCCGATCACCGGACGGTCAAGCGCGATCGACAGGCGCGCCATGCCATCCTGCTTGTTGATGGCTCGCTGGACCAGAACATTGGCAACGGAGACATCGGCCTCGAGACCGTCTTCGGCAAACACGGTCTCGATCATGGTTTCGGCGGAGCGGCGCGTAACGGCGGCAAGCACCATCTCCGAGAAATCGTCCCCGCTCTCGGCTATCGTCTGTCCCTGGCCGTTGCGGCGGCGGGCAAGAAGCTCCGCGCCGAGCTTGGCCGCTTCGGCGTTCCAGTTCGCCTGCCGACCAAGCGCGTGCGCCGCGTCCGACGGCGTGAAGCCGACGATATGAGCCAGTCCGCGCGCGACAAGGCGGTTGAGCGTCGCCACCTGCGAGGTCGAGGCCAACAGGCGGTCGAGCGGAGCCGGTTCCGTGGTCAGTTCTGCATAAAGCCTGGCCTCGGTGTTCGAAAGACCGGAGGCCAGCCGCTCCGGAACGCCGGTGCGCATGGCAAAGCGGCCGTCGAGCCTGCTCGTGGTCGGGCTCAGCAACTGCCGGTTCAGGCCCTTGGCGATGATGTCACCATGCTTGACGGCTGCAAGCGACAAAGGCACCAGCCGGCGCGGGCCGAGAACAATCGTCGTCACCAGCGAATGATCCTTGAGCGCGACCTCGGAATCCCCACCAAGGCCGAAGGTGCGCATCGCCACCGCCTCGACCATCGTGCGCATGCCGCCGACGGTCGCGCCATCGGGATCGAGCCTGAGCCGGCCGCCATCGAGGACAGCGATGTCGGTGGTCGTACCGCCGATATCCGACACGACGGCATTGTCGAAGCCGGTCATATGCCGCGCGCCGACGAGGCTGGCCGCCGGCCCGGACAGGATGGTTTCGATCGGCCGCGAGCGGGCAAATTCCGCCGTGACCAGCGCGCCATCGCCGCGCACCACCATCAGCGGCGCCGCGATGCCGCGCTTGTGCAGGAACCCTTCCGTGGCATCGACCAGCCGGTCGATCATGGAAATGAGCCGCGCATTGAGCAGCGTCGTCAGCGCGCGGCGGGGGCCGCCGAGCTTCGACGTCAGTTCGTGCGAGCAGGTTACCGGCAGCCGCGTGCGCTCACGGATCAGCTTGCGGGCGGCGATTTCATGTTCCGGATTGCGCACGGCGAAATAGGCTGCGACCGCCACGCCCGACACCGTTTCGTCAAGCGTTGCCAGCGCCGCCTCGAGCGGTTCCAGCGAAAGCTCACTGGCGTTGCCGTGCACGTCATGGCCGCCCTGGCAGAAGATGACCGGATCGGAGCCCAGCGCGCCAGAGAGGCCGTTGCGGGCCAGATCGTCTTCGCCGAAACCGATCATGACCAGCGCGACCCGGCCGCCCTGGCCCTCGACCAGCGCATTGGTGGCAAGGGTTGTCGACATCGAGACAAGCTTGATCACGCCGGGTTCGATGGCCGCTTCGGCCAGCACCGCATCGACCGCGCCGGCAATGCCTTCGGCGAGGTCATGGCGGGTGGTCAGGGACTTCGCCTTGGCGACGATGCCCGTTGCCTCCGACCACAAGACGGCGTCGGTATAGGTGCCGCCCGTGTCGATGCCAAGGTAAAGCGACGATGCCTGCAATGCCTGAACTGTCATTTCCGGTCGGCCATCCCTATCCGCAAGCGAGTGACCGTCGTCATGCCATCCTGACCGGCAATGAACGCACAGCTCCGTTCACTGGATTTGGCGACATTCGATGACACGGCAAAACTCTGCTTTGCAGCAACCAGCGGTCCAACCTTTTGCAGGATAGAGCGCGATGCCAGACCCATCGCCCGCACATTGGAATAATGCAAGCGAAATTTATTGCGGTTTCAAGGCAATAATCTTGCGCTGAACGGCCGTCATCGCACGTCGCAACACAGACTTTCCATACGCGGTTTTTCATGCAGACTTGAGGAGCGGGACGCCAGCGAGCGGCGAACCGGCACACCGGAGCGACATGCGCGACGCGCGGCTGCCATGACAATCCGGTGCGAAAGCAACGAGATAATGCAGGCCTGCGGCTCCCCTCTCGCCGGTCTGGTCATGCAGGAAAGACATGCAAGTGACGACGGGCTGGAACGATCTCACCAAGGAAGAACAGACTGCGCTCAAGCGCCTGAACCGTGGCCCCTACCCCGAACTGGATAAGACGCTGGGCCAAAGGCTGATTGCGCTTGGTCTGGTGGAAGACAGGCCGCGCGGCATCGGCATCAACCGGGCCGGGCGCGAACTGGTCATCGGCACCTTGCTTGCGGCGCGCGACGCGCATTCTTCCGAGAGTTGATCCCGACGCCAGCGGATCTGCGAGCCAGGCCCTACCGCACGATCTCCTTCAGGCCGCGCAGCGCATCCTGAATGTCGGCGCGCGCTTCGACAGGCTCCGGGTAGACAGCATAGGCGGGATAGGTGAATTCCGGCGCGCCTTCGACGAGTTCGAGTTCGCCCGACTCCAGATGAGGAGCGATCACGCCCTTGCGGAAATATCCCATGCCGCCGGCGCGCAAGATGTAGCTCAGCCCGAGCGGACCGAGGCCGACAAGAAGGCCCGGTTCGCCGAACGTCGCCGAGCCGGAATCGTGCTGGGCGGCGAAAAGCGGACCCCAATCGACATAGACGTAGTCCTTGGAACTGATGGCCTCGGTGTCTTTGCTGCGCACCAGCACCAGTTGCTCCTCCTCCAGAAGCTCCACCCTGAAGCCCGGCAAGAGCTTCGGCGCGTAGAGCACGGCGATGTCCAGCACGCCGGTTCTCAACTGCTCCAGCAATTGGTCGGGTACGCCGACATGCGCGTGAATGGCGATCTCGGGCCTCGATTTCTTCATCCACACCAGCCAGTCGAGCAGGAGCGGGTTCCACAGGCTGAGTTCGCCGCCGAGCGCCACCACGCTGGTACGCCCGCTCGGGATCGCAAGCTGGTGGCGGGCGCGCTCCCAGATCTGCACGAACGACTGGGCGAAGCGCTCGAATTCCCGGCCAGCCGCCGTCAGGTGGGCGCCGTTGCGGTTGCGCACGAAGAGCTGCCGGCCAAGCTCCTCCTCGAGCGTGCGGATGCGGGCGCTGACCGTGGTCTGCGTTACGAAAAGCCTCTCTGCCGCACGCAGGAAGCTGCCGGAATGCACGATTTCAAGGAACGTGCGCGCTCGATCTATATCCACACCAACCCTCATTTAGTGCAATAATATTGCGCCAATAAAGCATTTAATTCCGTTTGCGTTCTGCTTTCAAGCGGCGCACCGTCGCATGTGAGGTGGGGCGGGCCAAAGCCTGTACGAAGGGCCGCGACGGCGGCATGAACGGAGCGCATATGGCAGACAAGCGAGCGGGAACACCCGAGCCTGGCCCCTATGCGTCGCCGCCATGTTTCATGCACGAAGTCTCGGAAGATGGCGTGAACGGCATTGCTGCCAAGCAGGAAGGCTGGACGGATGTGGCACGCTGGCGCACCGCCGAGCGCAAGCGCCTGATCGCGGCACGGCTGGCGCTCGGAGCCGAAGAACGGCAGGCGCGCTCGGATCGCATCGCGGCGACGCTTGACCGGATCGTCGGCAAGGTAAACGGGCGTATCATCAGCAGCTACTGGCCGTTCCGGGGCGAGCCGGACCTGCGCAACTGGTCGATCCGCATCATCGAGCGCGGGGGGCGCATCGCCTTGCCCGTCGTCATACGCAAGGGCTGGCCGCTCGAATTCCGCGTCTGGTCGCCCGGCGATCCGCTGGAACGCGGGCTCATGAACATCCTGGTTCCCTCGCGCGGCCCATCCGTGCAGCCGGACATTGCCATCGCGCCACTGGTGGGCTTCGACGCGGCCAATTTCCGGCTCGGCTATGGAGGCGGCTTCTTCGACCGCACGCTGGCGGCCATGCCGCGGCGCGCATTCGTCATCGGCGTGGGCGCTGCCGAAAGCAGGCTCGCCACGATCTACCCACAACCCCACGACATCGCACTGGACGCTATCGTTACGGATGAATGACAACAAAGCAGGTTCGGCCTTCCCCGGCCCGTGACGACAGGTTCAACCACCCGCCACCCGCAGAGACCGAAAGCCTGCCAACCTGAAAGGCAGACGAGAAACCATGTCCCACACCACGACCGCCGAGGCGGACCATAGGCCCGGCTTCATTGGCCGCTGGCTATTTTCGACCAATCACAAGGATATCGGGACGCTCTATCTGGCGTTCTCGCTCCTGGCCGGAATCCTGGGAACCGGCCTCTCGGTCCTGCTCAGAATGGAACTGCAGGAACCCGGCATGCAGATTTTTGCCGATCCCGCCTATTACAACGTCGTGGTCAGCGCGCACGGGCTGGTCATGATCTTCTTCGTCATCATGCCCGCCCTGATCGGCGGTTTCGGCAACTGGATGGTGCCGATCATGATCGGCGCGCCGGACATGGCCTTCCCGCGCATGAACAACATCTCGTTCTGGCTGCTGGTCGTCTCGCTGATCCTGTTCGTCACCTCCATGTTCGTGCCGGGAGCTCCCGGTGCGCTCGGCCACGGCGGCGGCTGGACGCTCTACCCGCCCTTCTCCACCGACGGCCAGCCTGGCCCAGCCGTGGATCTCGTGATCCTCTCGATCCACCTGTCCGGCGCGTCCTCGATCCTGGGCGCGATCAACTTCATCACCACCATCCTCAACATGCGCGCGCCCGGCATGACCATGCACAAGATGCCGCTGTTCGCTTGGGGCATGCTGATCACCGCCTTCATGCTTCTCTTGTCGCTACCGGTGCTCGCTGGCGCGGTCACCATGCTTCTCACCGACCGCAACTTCGGCACGACCTTCTTCCAGCCTGCCGGCGGCGGCGATCCGATCCTCTACCAGCATCTGTTCTGGTTCTTCGGCCATCCCGAAGTCTACATCATGATCCTGCCCGGCTTCGGCATCATCAGCCACGTCATCTCGACCTTCTCCAAGAAGCCGATCTTCGGTTATCTCGGCATGGCGTACGCCATGGTGGCGATCGGCGGCATCGGCTTCGTCGTGTGGGCGCACCACATGTTCACGGTCGGCATGTCGGTCGATTCGCAGCGCTACTTCGCCTTCGCATCGATGGTGATCGCGGTTCCGACCGGCGTGAAGGTGTTTTCCTGGCTGGCCACGATGTGGGGCGGCTCGATCGAGTTCAAGACGCCGATGCTGTTTGCCACCGGCTTCGTGCTCTTGTTCACCATCGGCGGCGTGACGGGTGTGCAGCTCGCCAACCCGAGCCTCGACCGTCCTTTCCAGGACACGTACTATGTCATCGCCCACTTCCACTACGTGCTGTCGCTGGGCGCTGCCTTCGCCATCTTCGCCGGTTTCTACTACTGGTTCCCGAAGATGAGCGGCTACATGTATAACGAGACGCTCGGCAAGCTGCATTTCTGGACGATGTTCATCGGTGTCAACCTGGTGTTCTTCCCGCAGCACTTCCTCGGCCTTGCCGGCATGCCGCGCCGCTATGCCGACTATCCCGATGCCTATGCCGGCTGGAACTACATCTCCTCGGTCGGCTCCTACATCGCGGCTGCCGGCCTGCTGATCTTCTTCCTGATGATCCTGGAGGCTTTCAACCGCAAGCGCGTTGCCGCCGCCAATCCGTGGGGCGTCGGCGCCACCACGCTCGAGTGGACGCTGTCGTCGCCGCCACCCTACCACCAGTTCGAGAAACTGCCGCTGATCCGCTGACGGAAGCCAAATTGGCGATCTGCTTCGACGGAGGGCAAGGTTTTGCCCTCCGTTTCTGCTTTGGGGGAACGACAAAGACCGGGCAAACGCGACGTCAGCCCCGAGCCCCTTCCATTCCGTCTGGCGAAGCGGCATACTTCGGCCACTTCAACTTAATCTGGGGATTGATGCCGCCTTCAAAAATGTAAATTCGCCCATTACGCTCCCGCACTCCCGCATTCGTCAAGTACCTGCTCTTGGTCAAGAACTGGAGAGAAGCCACCGACTGGCTTGAGTGGCGCGGCATCGAAGACATCGAGTGCATCACCCCGGACCAGGCCGGCGTCGCCCGCGGCAAGATGATGCCGTCGAAGAAATTCACGTCCAACACGTCGCTCGCCCTGCCGTCCGCCGTATTCATGGCGACCATTTCCGGCGGCTATCCCGAGGACGGCAACGGGTTCGTCTATCCGGAAGACGACGGCGACCTCAAGCTTCTGCCGGACCTGTCGACGCTGACCGTCGTGCCGTGGGAGGAAGACCCGACGGCAGCCGTCATCTGCGATCTCGTGCATCAGGACGGGCGCTCGGTCGAGTTCACGCCGCGCAATGTGTTGAAACGCGTGCTTACAGCCTACGACAAGCGCGGCTTGCGGCCGGTCGTTGCGCCGGAGATCGAGTTCTACCTCGTTCACAAGAACCCCGACCCGGATTATCCGCTGACCCCTCCCGTCGGCCGTTCCGGCCGCGCCATCGGCGGCGGCGCCGGGTATTCCATCGCCGGCGTCAACGAGTTCGATGAACTGATCGACGACATTTACCACTTCTCCGAAAGCCAGGGCCTCGAGATCGACACGCTTATCCACGAGGAAGGCGCCGGCCAGCTCGAGATCAACCTGCGCCACGGCGATCCGGTCGAACTTGCGGACCAGGTGTTCATGTTCAAGCGCACCATTCGCGAGGCGGCGCTCAAGCACAACATCTATGCCACCTTCATGGCCAAGCCGATCCAGGGGCAGCCCGGCTCGGCCATGCACATCCACCAGTCGATCATCGACAAGAAGACCGGCAAGAACATCTTCACTGCCGAGGACGGTTCGGAAACCGATGCGTTCTTCCATTTTATCGGCGGCATGCAGAAACACGTGCCGAATGCGCTGGTGATGTTCGCGCCCTACGTCAACTCCTACCGGCGGCTGACACAGGCGGCGTCCGCGCCGGTCAACAACAAATGGGGTTACGACAACCGCACCACGGCCTTCAGGGTGCCCCGCTCCGACCCTGCGGCGCGGCGCGTCGAAAACCGCATTCCCTCGTCGGACGCCAATCCCTATCTGGCGCTGGCCGCATCGCTTGCCTGCGGCCTCATCGGCATGACCAACAAGGTCAAGCCCGAGCCACCGATCCTGACCACCGCCAATGAGGACGAGATCGACCTGCCGCGGGGGCTGCTTGAAGCCGTCGACCTGTTCGAGGGCGACGAGGCGTTGTGCGAGATGCTGGGCACGACATTCGCCACCACCTATGCGGCAATCAAGCGAGCGGAGTTCGAGACCTTCATGGAAGTCATCAGCCCGTGGGAACGGGAATATCTGCTGCTAAATGTGTAAGGGGCAGTGGCGGCGCATTATGGGTAGACAGCAAATGGCAACTGATTTGATTTTGGATGGATAGAAGCCTGCCCCTGCCGGCAGCGCCGATAGCCACCCCATTTTCAAAAATCCAATGTGCTCCGCCCATGCCTTACCAATCCCCCATTTCACCCGGCCGCTCTTGGTATGAAGATACTGCCGGCCAACGCCCGGAATATCCGGCGCTTGACGGCAGCCGGAAGGCCGATGTCGTCATCATCGGCGGCGGGTTCACCGGCCTGTCGGCGGCCGCACATCTCGCCAAGGCCGGCAGCAATGTCGTTCTGATCGAGGCGCATCGCTTCGGCGACGGCGCATCCGGGCGCAATGGCGGCCAGCTTGGCACCGGGCAACGTGCCTGGGCCGAAGAGCTTGAGGCAGAACTTGGCCTGACGCGGGCCAAGGCGCTGTTCGAAATGGCCGAGGAAGCCAAGGCGCATCTGCTGGAGTTTGCCGGGACCAACAAGATCGACATCGACTATATGCCGGGCCAGATGTCGGTCGCGCACAAGAAGCGTTTCGTCGACGACTACAAGGCGCATGCCGATATCATGGCAAACCGCTTCGACTATCCGCACCTTTCCTTCATGAACGCGAAGGAGACGGCGGAGCGGCTCGGTTCGACGCATTATTTCGGTGGCGTGCGCGATGCCGGCACCGGCCACATCCATCCGCTCAAGCTGGTCGTCGGCACGGCGCGTGTCGCTGCCGAGGCCGGCGCGCATCTTCATGAGAACACGCCCGCGACCGGCATCGCCACCAATGGCGGCAAGGTGCGGGTGACGACACCGAAGGGCACGATCACGGCGGACAAATGCCTGATCGCGCTCAACGCCTATGGCGGCACGCTGGAACCGGTCAGCGCCGCCCATATCATGCCGATCGGCTCGTTCATCGGTGCGACGGTCCCGCTCGGCGCCGACTCTCCCGTGCTGCCGGGCGGCGAATCCGTCGACGATTCCCGCTTTGTCGTGCGCTATTTCCGCAAGTCGAAGGACGGTCGCCTGCTGTTCGGTGGGCGCGAAATCTACGCCGTCAGCGATCCCAAGGACATCCATATCGGCATTCGCCGGCAGATCGCCGAAATCTATCCTGCCCTGAAGGATGTCGAGATCACCCATGGCTGGGGCGGTTATGTCGGCATCACCGTTCCGCGCAAACCGTTCGTGCGCGAGGTCATGCCCAACGTCATTTCGGCCGGTGGCTATTCCGGCCACGGCGTCATGCTGTCGAATTTCGTCGGCAAACTTTACGCCGAAACGGTCGGCGGCAACCGCGACCGGCTGAAGCTACTTGAGGACCTCAAGATCCCGTCATTCCCCGGCGGGCGCACCTTGCGCACGCCGCTTCTGTTCCTGGCGTTGAACTGGTTTGCGCTGCGGGACCGTTTCTGACGTCCATCCGGGTGGCGCTCAATCGTCGGCCACGTCGCGCGCCATGTCCCAGAAGGCCTTGACCAGCTTGCCGCTGGAGCGTTCCCGCAGGCAGATCAGGGCTTCATCCATCAGCGTCTCCGGCCCGTCGATGAGGATCGGCTTCAAACGTGCGTCGAGGCCGAATTCCGCCTTGGTGACGAAGCCCACGCCGACGCCGGAAGCCACGATCTCGCGTATCGCCTCGCGCCCCTCGGCCTCGATCGTCGGCACCAGTTCGACCCCGTTGCTCTCAGCCAATTGTTCCAGCTTGTGCCTGGTCTTGGAACCGCGCTCGCGCAGCACCAGCGGGTGCATGGCGAGGTCGGCGAGGCTGAGCTTGCGGGCTCCGGCCAACGGGTGATTGTGGGCGACGAACGCAATGATCGGCGATGAGTTCAACTTGAGAATGTCGAACTCGCGCCCCTGAGGGATTTCGCCCAGAACACCGATATCGGCCTCATAGGCGAACAGGCTGGTGATGACGCTCTCGGTATTGCCGGCGCGGACCGTCACCTGAATACCGGGGTATTTGGCGCGGAACCTGCCAAGTATCTGGACAAGGTGATGCGCGGCATCGGCGACGATGCGCAAGGTGCCGGCCCGAAGCGCGCGCGATTCCGACAGAAGGTCGAGCGCCTGCTGCTCGGTATCGAACATGCGGTGGGTGATTTCCAAAAGGCGCTGACCCTGCTGGGTAAGCGTGACCTGCTTCTTGTGCCGGTTGAACAGGAGGACATCATATTCCTCCTCCAGCTTGCGTACCTGGTCTGAAATGGCCGGCTGGGTCAGGAACAACGCTTCCGCGGCCCTCGAGAACCCACCGCAGACTGCAACGTGATGAAAGGCACGCAATTGCACATATCGCATCGGTGGCGTCGCCATTTATAAGTTGAGGTAATGCAATTATAGAAACTAACGAATTGACTTATGTAAAGCAGAAAGTGAACCTGTTTCATTGTCCGTTCGAGGCCGGCCATGCATTTCTCGCTCATCCTGCTGCACCTCGCGGGTGCCACTTTGCTGTTGCTCTATGCGGTGCACATGGTGCGCACCGGTATGGAACGCGCCCACGCCTCGACGTTGAGGCGGCTGCTCGGCAATGCGAAAGGCAGTGAGGTCAAGGCGCTTTTCGGCGGCACGGTGGTGGCGGTCGCGCTGCAAAGCTCCACTGCAGTCGCGATGCTGGCCTGCGGCTTCGCAGCCAGCGGCATGCTTGCCCTGCCCGTCGGGCTTGCCCTGCTTCTCGGTGCCGACCTGGGCTCGGCGCTGGTCGTGCGCGTGCTGTCTTTCGACCTCGGCTGGCTGATCCCGGTCTGCCTGCTCGTCGGCGGCATCATGCACCTCAAGATCCCCGGCCAGACGGTGCGCGAGACTGGCCGCATGATCCTCGGCGCGGGCTTCATGCTTCTGTCGCTCAGGCTGATCGGCGAAGCGACCGGGCCGCTGCGGGACGCCGCCCTTTTGCCTGCGCTGTCGGATTATCTTGCCAGCGACTATGTCACCGCTTTTCTGCTCGGCCTTGCCTTCACCTGGCTCATCCATTCCTCCGTGGCTGCGGTACTGATGATCGCGGCCTTTGCGGCGCAAGGACTTGTTCCGCTCGAAGCTGGCGTGCCGCTGGTCCTAGGCGCCAATGTCGGCAGCGGCCTGATCGCATTCTGGCTGTCGCGCGGCATGCCGGCGCAAGCACGGCGCATTCCGGTCGGAAACCTTCTGTTTCGCCTTGCGGGCGCCGTGTTCGCTCTTGCACTGATCGAGATGCTGGCCCTGCCGGTTGAAAAACTGGGTGACGGGGGCGCGGCGCTGGTCAATCTCCACGTCGCCTTCAACGCCTGCCTCGCCGTCGTCAGCCTGCCTTTTGCCGGCGCAATGGCCCGGCTGACATTGCGCCTGCTCCCCGACCCTGTCGCGAAGGAGAGCGAGAAAGGCCTGCTTGGCCGTCGCACTTCCGCGCTCGACCGCACGGTCCTCGGCAATCCCAGGCTCGCGCTCACCAGCGTCACGCGTGAACTGCTCAGGATGGGAGAACTCGTCGAGTCGATGTTTGCGCCGGTCATGCATCTTCTCGTCGCCGGCTCGAAAGAGGAGATCGACCGCGTCCGGAAAATCGACGAGGACGTCAACAGCGCCCATACCGAGATCAAGCTCTATATCGCCGAACTCAATCGGGGCGAATTGTCCGCACAGGAGATACGGCGCGGCATCGAGCTTACCGATGTCGCCATTAATCTTGAACATGCCGGCGACATTGTCGCCAAAAACCTTCTCGCGCTGGCGGCGGAGCGGGCGCAGAAGCGGCTCGCTTTTTCGTCCGCCGGCCGGGCGGAACTGGAGGACCTTCACGCGCGCGTGGCGGAAAACCTGCAGCTTGCCCTGAACGTGCTGGTTTCCAACGACCTGTCCACGGCGCGCCAACTCGCCGCCGAAAAGGAGAGGGTGCGCGACATGGAGCGCCACAGCCACGAACAGCACCTGATGCGGCTGCAATCCGGCCTGGCGGAAAGCATCGAAACGAGCGACATTCACCTTGAAGCGGTGCGGGCACTGAAGGAGTTCAACTCGCTTCTGGTAACGGTTGCCTATCCGCTTTTGATGGAAAACGGCGACCTGTTGACCAGCCGTCTGGCCCGCATCGGCTAATGCATAAGCTCAACCTATATACGGATACAAAATAACGATTTTTCAAATGTATTTTGAATCCGCATCATGGCCACTGATCAATGTCAGTCCATCGGAGAACCGGCCATGTCGGACGAGGCGAGGTTAGCAAGCAACGGCTTTGAAAGGCCAGCACTGGGTGAACCCTACCTGCTGACGCCCGGCCCACTTACCACTGCCTATGCCGTCAAGCAGGCCATGCTCCGCGACTGGGGCTCGTGGGATGGCGACTTCCGCGCCATGACGGCCGATCTGCGCCGCCGGCTGCTTGCGCTCACCGGCGACAGACAAGGCGAATTCGACTGCGTGCCGATCCAGGGCAGCGGTTCGTTCTGCGTCGAGGCCATGCTGGGCTCCTTCGTCCCGAAGGACGGCAAAGTGCTGGTGCTGGCCAACGGCGCCTACGGCCTGCGTGCCGCGCAGACGATGCAGTATCTCGGCCGGGCCCATACGCTCATCGACAAGGGCGATTACATGCCGCCGCGCGGCGACGAGGTGGCGGCGGCACTCGAGGCCGATCCGGCGATCACCCATGTCATCGCCATTCATTGCGAAACCAGCTCCGGCATCCTCAATCCGGTCGCCGAGATTTCGGAAGCAGTCTACGCCAAGGGCCGCAAGCTTCTGGTCGATTCGATGAGCGCTTTCGGCGCCATCCCGCTCGACGTCAACGACATCCGCTACGAGGCCATGGTTTCCTCGGCCAACAAATGCATCGAGGGCGTGCCGGGCTTCGGCTTCGTCATCGCCAAAAAGAGCGAACTCGAAGCCGCCAAGGGCCGCAGCCATTCGCTCGCGTTAGATATCCATGCGCAATGGGCGACGATGGAAAAGACCGGGCAATGGCGCTTCACCCCGCCGACACATATCGTCGCCGCATTTCTCGAGGCTCTCAAAATCCACGAGGCCGAAGGCGGCGTGCCTGCCCGCGGCGCCCGCTACATGAAGAACCGCGATGTCATGGTAGCCGGGATGCGCGAGCTTGGCTTCGAGACGCTGCTCTCCGACCGCTGGCTATCGCCGATCATCGTCACATTCTTCTGCCCCGCGCATGAGAACTTCGCCTTCGACCGCTTCTACGACCTCATGAAGGACAAGGGCTTCATCATCTATCCGGGCAAGCTCACCGTGGTGGATTCCTTCCGCGTCGGCTGCATCGGCCGCATGGACGAGCACGTCATGCGCCGCGTGGTCGAGGCCGCCGCCGCCTCGCTTGCCGAAATGGGTGTGCCCGATGCCGCTCCGCCCCGCGAGGCGCTCGACGAACGCGCCAAGCTCGCTGCCTGAAGCCCGCCCCAACCAGAAAGAACTCCGATGAACCAGATGTCCCCCGTTAGCGTCAGCGCGAATGGCCGCACCTATGCCTGGCCGCGCGTTCCGGCGATCGCAATCTGTCTCGACGGCTGCGAGCCGGCCTATCTCGATGAGGCGATCAAGGCTGGCCTGATGCCGGCGCTGGTCAGGATCAAGGAGAAGGGCACGGTGCGCACGGCGCACTCGGTCATCCCGAGCTTCACCAATCCCAACAACATGTCGATCGCCACCGGTCGCCCGCCGGCAGTGCACGGCATCTGCGGCAACTACCTCTACAATCCGGAAACGGGCGAAGAGGTGATGATGAACGATCCGAAGTTCCTGCGCGCGCCCACCGTGTTCAAGGCATTCTACGATGCCGGCGCCAAGGTTGCGGTGGTCACCGCCAAGGACAAGCTGCGCGCTTTGCTCGGCAAGGACCTCGGTTTCGATGACAATCGCGCCATCTGCTTCTCTTCCGAGAAGTCGGCGTCTACGACGAAGGCCGAGCACGGCATCGACAACGCCTCGAAGTGGCTCGGTCGGCCGGTGCCGGAAGTCTATTCGGCGGAACTGTCGGAATTCGTCTTCGCCGCCGGCGTCAAGCTGCTCAAGGAGTTCAGGCCGGACGTGATGTACCTCACCACGACCGACTACGTGCAGCACAAATATGCGCCGGGCGTGCCGCAGGCCAACGCCTTCTACGAGATGTTCGACAAGTACCTGGCCGAACTCGATGCGCTTGGCGCCGCAATCGTCGTCACCGCCGACCACGGCATGAAGCCGAAGCACCATGCCGACGGTTCACCGAACGTCGTCTATGTGCAGGACCTGCTCGACGAGTGGCTCAGCAAGGACGCCGCCCGCGTCATCTTGCCGATCACCGACCCCTATGTCGTCCATCACGGCGCGCTGGGTTCCTTTGCCACCGCCTACCTGCCGAAAGAGGCTGACCGCGAGGCAATCATGGCAAAGCTGCGCAAGGTAAAGGATATCACCTTGGTTCTCGGCCGCGAGGAAGGCTGCGCCCGCTTCGAGCTGCCGGAAGACCGCATCGGCGACATCATCATGATTTCGGGCGAGAACAAGACCATCGGTACCTCCGAGCATCGCCACGATCTGGCAGCGCTCAACGAGCCGCTGCGCTCGCATGGCGGCCTGACCGAGCAAGCGGTACCCTTCATCACCAACCGCAAGCTGCCGGACCAGCCGGATGCACCGGCGTTGCGCAATTTCGACGCCTTCTACTACGCCGTCCTGGCGGCGGCGCTGCCGGCAAATTGAGGACATGGTCATGACCAAGGCTGAAACAGCCATCAAGGTTAGGCACGAACCGATGCGCATCGCCGGCCGCAAGGTCGACGCCGGCGATGTCGTCGAAGTGCGCTATCCGTGGAACGACACCGTCGTCGGCACGGTGCCGGCCGGGCGGGACCAGCATGCGCGCGAGGCCTTCGAGATAGCGGCGAACTACACGCCGAAGCTGACCCGTTACGAGCGCCAGAAGATCCTGCTCAGGACGGCGGAACTCCTTAACGCCCGCAAGGAAGAAATTTCCGACCTGGTGACACTGGAACTTGGCATCTCCAAGCAGGACTCGCTCTACGAAGTCGGCCGCGCTTTCGACGTGTTCACCCTGTCCGGCCAGATGGCAATCCAGGACGACGGCCAGATCTTTTCCTGCGACCTCACCCCGCACGGCAAGCAGCGCAAGATTTTCACCACCCGCGAACCGCTGAAGGCGATCTCCGCGATCACGCCGTTCAATCACCCGCTCAACATGGTTTCGCACAAGGTCGCGCCAGCGATTGCCACCAACAACTGCGTGGTGGTCAAGCCGACGGAACTGACGCCGATGACGGCGCTGGTGCTGGCTGACATCCTCTACGAGGCAGGCCTGCCGCCCGAGATGCTGTCGGTGGTCACCGGCTGGCCGAAAGACATCGGCGAGGAGATGATCACCAATCCCAACATCGACCTGATCACCTTTACCGGCGGCGTGCCGGTCGGCAAGCTGATCGCATCGAAAGCCGGCTATAAGCGCCAGGTGTTGGAACTCGGCGGCAACGATCCGCTGATCATCCTCAACGATCTCTCCGACGACGATCTGGCCAAGGCCGCCGATCTCGCGGTTGCCGGCGCGACCAAGAACTCCGGCCAGCGGTGCACGGCGGTCAAGCGTATCCTTGTCCAAGAAAAGGTCGCCGACCGCTTCGTGCCGCTGGTTCTGCAACGGGCCAAGGCGATCAGGTTCGGCGACCCGCGCGATCCAGCCACCCAACTCGGCACCGTCGTGCACGAGAAGGCGGCGGCGCTGTTTGAAAAGCGTGTCTACATGGCCGCCGAGCAAGGCGCCGAAGTGCTTTACGATCCCGGCCGCAAGGGCGCGCTCTTGCCGCCCATCGTCGTCGACCGGGTGCCGCATGGTTCCGAACTGGTCATGGAGGAAACCTTCGGCCCGGTCGTGCCGATCATCCGCGCGCCCGACGACGACGATGCGCTTATTGCGCTTTCCAATTCCACCGCATTCGGCCTTTCCTCGGGCGTCTGCACCAACGACTTCCGCCGCATGCACAAATACATAGCCGGCTTGCAGGTCGGCACCGTCAATATCTGGGAAGTACCCGGATACCGCATCGAGATGAGCCCCTTCGGCGGCATCAAGGATTCAGGCAACGGCTATAAGGAAGGCGTTATCGAGGCCATGAAGTCCTACACCAACGTCAAGACCTTCTCGCTCCCCTGGTAAAAAGAGACATCAAATCGTGACATTCGATCTGGCGGTTGTCGGAGCAGGCATCATTGGCCTTGCGCATGCCTTGGCCGCAGCAAAACGGGGCTTGCGTGTCGTCGTCATCGACCGGGATACGCAGGCCAATGGCGCCTCAATCCGCAACTTCGGTTTCGTCGTGGTGTCCGGGCAGGACCCGGGGATATCCTTGCAGCGCGCGCAACGCACGCGCGAGATCTGGCTCGAGGTCGCTCCACAGGCCGACATTGGCGTCCTCCAGCAAGGCATGCTGGTTGCCGCCCAGCGCCCAGAGGCACTCGCACTTTTGGAATCCTTCCACCAGACCGAACAAGGGCAACAGTGCCGGCTCCTGAGCGGCAAGGAAGTCAGCGGCCACCAACCGCAGCTCGACAGTTCGAAAATCGCCGGCGGTCTGCACAGCCCGTTCGAGCTTCGCGTCGAATCGCGCGAGGCGATCCCGAAGCTGGCCGCTTTCCTCGCCGACAAGCATTCGGTCGAATTCCGGCGCGGCGTCAGCGTCTCCTCGATTGCGCCGCCTTCCGTAGAAACCAGCCATGGAACAATCAAGGCGGACAACGTGGTCGTTTGCCCCGGCGACGACTTTGCTACACTTTACCCGGACAGAATCGAAAGGTACGGCGTGCGCCGTTGCAAGCTGCAAATGCTGAGATTGACGAATCCCGGCTTTGCCTTGCGCTCGACGCTCATCTCGGACCTCAGCCTGATCCGTTACGAAGGGTACGCGCAATTGCCGGAAGCCTCGCACTTGCAAGCCAGATTGCAGAACGAATGTCCGCGGGCGCTGGAAAACGGCGTGCACCTGATCGTGGCTCAGAGCTTGGATGGTTCCCTCATCGTCGGCGATTCCCACCATTACGGGCAAACGCTCGACCCCTTCGGCTCGGCGGAAGTGGATCACCTTATCCTTGAAGAACTCGCTACCCTATTCGGAAAGGCTCCCGCCGTTGAGGCGCGATGGACGGGCACCTATGCGACCGCTTCCGACACGCCTGCCTTCATCGACACACCGGCACCCGATGTCCGCCTCGTCATGATTACCAGCGGAACCGGCGCCAGCACCGGCTTTGCCATCGGCGAGGAAACCGTCGCCAGCCTGTTCGGCTGACGGGCGCACCGGATTGTCCGCAACCGCGCTATCCATCGTCCTCTTCGCCGCCTTCCTGCACGCAAGCTGGAACGCGGTGGTCAAGGCGGCGCCAGACCGTGCGCTTACGCTGGCAGCGGTCTCTGGCGTGCACGCCTTGGCTGGCCTCGTGCTGATCTCCATTTCCGAGCCGCCGGCTCTATCGAGTTGGCCGTCGATCGCCACCTCGACCATCATCCACTACGGCTACTACGCGCTGCTTTTCCACGCCTACCGGCTGGGCGACCTCGGCCAAGTCTACCCGATCTCGCGCGGCATGGCGCCGGCGCTGGTGGCGCTCGGCACGTTTCTCCTCATCGGCGAGAAGCTGACTGTCTTCGGCTGGACCGGCCTTGGCCTCGTCACATTCGGCATTGGCCTGCTCGCGCTGCAGCGGGGCGCCGCCGATGCCGACAGGAAAGCCATCGGCGTCGCCGCCCTGCTCGGCATGAGTATCGCGGCCTATTCGGTCGCCGACGGCATCGGCGTGCGGCTTTCGGAAAGCCCGACCGGCTATATGGGTTGGCTCTTCCTGCTGGAATCGCCAGTAACGCTGGGCATCCTCTGGACCCGCAAAAGAGCCGGCGTACCGTTCAGCTGGAACATCTTCGGCCTCGGCCTGATCGGTGGCCTGTTCGCCGTCACGGCCTACGGACTGGTGCTCTACGCCAAGACCATCGCGCCCATCGGCGCCGTTTCGGCGGTCAGGGAATCCAGCGTCATCATCGCCGCACTAATCGGAACGCTGTTGTTTCACGAACGACCTTGGAAAGGTCGAATCCTGGCCGCGACCGTGGTTGCCGCCGGCGTCCTGACGCTGGCTGTATCTGGCTGATTTAATTCATTAAAACAATGATTGGTGGGTTTGCCGGCAATGCCGCCCCGACCGGGGCCGCGTCAATGTGACGGGGGCATTACAAATATCGCCTCACCCTATGACCATATAGATTAAATAGATTTTACTTATCGACACCTCTTCGCCACGATCCAGGCAAGGACGACATCGACCGGCGTCACGACCGGGAAAATGCCTGAGAGCACGAGCGTCCCGATGCACCGCAGTTTGTATCAAACCCCGGGGAACTCGATCATGAAGAAATCCGCATCACTCGTTGTTGCCGCCTTTGTGGCAAGCCTGTCCGCTTCCGCTGCCTTTGCCGAGACAAACCTGACCGTCTACACCGCCGTCGAGGCCGTCGACCTCGACCGCTACAAGGCCGAATTCGAGAAAGCCTACCCGGATATCAAGATCAACTGGGTCCGCGATTCCACCGGCGTCATGACCGCCAAGCTGCTCGCCGAGAAGGACAATCCGCAGGCCGACGTGGTCTGGGGCCTTGCCGCCACCTCGCTTTTGCTGCTCAAGGGCGAGGGCATGCTCGAGGCTTACGCACCGGCGGGCGTCGAGAAACTCGATCCACGCTTCATCGATTCAACCACGCCACCGACCTGGACCGGTATGGATGCCTACGTCGCGGCGATCTGCTTCAACACCGTCGAAGCCGAGAAGCTCGGTATTCCGGCTCCCAAGAGCTGGAAGGACCTGACCAAGCCTGAATACAAGGGCCATGTGGTGATGCCGAATCCTAACTCGTCCGGTACCGGTTTCCTCGACGTGTCCGCCTGGCTGCAGATGTTCGGCGAGAAGGACGCATGGGCCTTCATGGACGGCCTGCACGAAAACATCTCGGCCTACACTCATTCCGGCTCCAAGCCCTGCAAGATGGCGGGCGCAGGCGAGACGGTCGTCGGCGTTTCGTTCGAGTTCCCCGGCGCCAAGGCAAAGAGCGCAGGCGCGCCGATCGAGATCATCTTCCCCGAGGAAGGATCGGGCTGGGAGGCGGAGGCCACCGCGATCGTCGCCGGCACGGCCAATCTCGAAGCCGCCAAGAAGCTGGTGGACTTCTCGGTCTCCAAGGAAGCCAATGAGATGTACAATGTCGGCTACGCCGTGCTTGCCTATCCGGGCATCGCCAAGCCGGTGGAAAACCTGCCGCCGAACGTTGCCGACCACATGATCAAGAACGACTTCGAATGGGCGGCCAACAACCGCAAGGCTATCCTGACGGAGTGGGCCAAACGCTACGACTCCAAGTCCGAACCGAAGACCTGACCTGACTTCACCGGGCGTCGCGAAAGCGACGCCCGCCCTATATCCTGAACAGCGATGGATCGTGAGATGAAACACGAAACCGTAGCCGCAGCGGCGGCTGCACGGGTGCATCTTGCGCCCGAAGCCGGGAAGGCAGCCTTTGTGAAACCGAGCTACCTCAAGATCGAGAACATCTGGAAGGCGTTCGGCGAGTTCACCGCGCTGAAGGGCGTGTCGCTTGAGATCGACGAAGGCGAATTCATCTGCTTCCTCGGTCCATCGGGTTGCGGCAAGACGACCTTGCTGCGCGCCATAGCAGGCCTCGACCTGCAGACACGCGGGACCATCCATCAGGCGGCAAAGGACATTTCGACCCTGCCGCCATCGCGGCGCGACTACGGCATCGTGTTCCAGTCCTATGCGCTGTTTCCCAATCTGACCATCGAGAAGAACATCGCCTTCGGTTTGGAAAACAGCAGGCGTCCCAAGGCCGAGATCGCCGCGCGCGTTGCCGAGCTTCTGGACCTTGTCGGACTTTCGGCCCAGGCGAAGAAATATCCAGCCCAGCTTTCCGGCGGCCAGCAACAGCGCATCGCGTTGGCGCGCGCAATGGCGGTATCGCCCGGCCTGTTGCTGCTGGACGAGCCGCTTTCCGCGCTCGACGCCAAGGTGCGCGTGCACCTGCGCCACGAAATCAAGGAACTGCAGCGCAAGCTCGGCGTGACCACCATCATGGTCACCCACGATCAGGAAGAAGCGCTTTCAATGGCCGACCGCATCGTGGTCATGAACCATGGCGTCATCGAGCAGGTCGGCACGCCGACCGAAGTCTACCGCCATCCGAAGACCCTGTTCGTTGCCGATTTCATCGGCGAGACGAACCGGTTCCCGGCGAAGATCCTCGCCAACGGCAAGGTCGCCCTGTCAGGCACGGAACTGTCGTGCGCTACGCATGACATAGCCACCGGCAGCGATGTCACCGCCGTCATCCGCCCCGTCGATATAATCCCGCACAGCTTCGACAGCGCGGAAGCGGTGAAGACGCCGGAAAACCTGATCGACGTCACCGTCGAGGCCATGGAGTTCCTCGGCGCGTTCTGGCGTACGCGCCTGTCCTCGCCGCGCTTCGAGGATCGCGTCCTTGTCGCGGACTTCTCGATCAATGCGGTGCGCCGGCTCACTATCGAGGTCGGCGGGCAGATGCGCGTGGAATTACCGCGCGAGCGGCTACTCGTCTTTGCCAAGGACAGTTGAGATGAGCGCCACACTGACCATGCCGGCCGGGCGCGCGCTTCGCGCGCAGCTTTCCTCCGACGACATCGTCAAGCGCGGCTTGATGCTGGTCATCTCGCTCTATCTTCTGGTCGCGCTGGCGGCGCCGCTCTACGTGCTTTTGTCCAAATCCGTTTCGACCTACGAGTTCGATCTCACAACCTTCGAAATCCAGCGCAGCGACGAAAGCGGCGCAAATTTCGGCGAACCGGAAACGGTTGCCGCGCTCAATGCGGAAACCGGCGCCATAGCCCCGGAGGAACTTGAAACCACTTCCGATGGCCGCCTTTCCGTCACCGGCCTGTTCAAGGACTTCAGCTTCCGCAGCCCGGTCAAGTACCGGGTCCGCGGCACGACGGAGCGCGCTGCCTTCCTCGTCGGCTCCGACCTGCATCGCGGTACCGAATGGGTGGAGCTCGATTCCAACAACTTCCGGCGCGTCGTGCTGCGTCCAGTCAGCTCGTTCGGGCTCGACAATTTCAGCGCCTATTTCTCTACGCCGAGCCTTGCCCAGTCGATCTCCAATTCGGTTTTGATGGGGGTAATCAGCACCGTTTTGGTCATCTCGATCGCCTTTGCGCTCGCCTATGCGTTGAACCGCAGCCACATGCGCTTCAAGGGGCTGTTCAAGCTGATACTGGCCATCCCCATCCTGGTGCCTTCGCTTTTGCCCGGCATCGCGCTCGTCTATCTGTTCGGTAATCAGGGCCTGCTCAAGGACCTGATGATGGGCCACAGCATCTATGGCCCGATCGGCATCGTCATCGGATCGGTCTTCTTCACGCTGCCGCACGCGCTCATCATCATCTCGACGGCGCTTGCCATCGCCGATGCGCGCCACTATGAGGCGGCGACCTCGCTGCGCGCAACCAAATGGCGGACATTCTGGACCGTAACGGTTCCCGGCGCGCGCTACGGCATCATCTCGGCGGCCTTCGTCGTGTTCACCATGGTGATCACCGATTTCGGCCTGCCCAAGGTCATCGGCGGCCAGTACAACATGCTCGCCGTCGATATCTACAAGCAGGTGATCGGCCAGCAGAATTTCGAGATGGGCGCGGTCGTCTCGGTCATCCTGCTGATCCCCGCCGTCGCCGCCTTCTTCGTCGACCGCGCCATCCAGAAGAAGCAGGTCGCGCTTCTTTCGGCCCGCTCAGTGCCTTACCAGCCGAAGCCCAATGCGCGTTTCGACTGGCTGTGCTTTACCTATTGCGCCGTGGTCGCCCTGTTCATCCTGACGATGATCGGCGTTTGCCAACTGGCGGCGACGGTCAAGTTCTGGCCCTATGACCTCACGCCCAGCCTGAAGAATTTTCATTTCGACCTGATGGACGGCGGCGGCTGGGCCGCCTACCACAACTCCATCGAAATGGCGCTGCTGACGGCTTTCTTCGGCACCATCATCGTCTTTACCGGCGCCTACATGGTCGAAAAAAGCGACGGCTTCAGAGCCGGCCGGACGCTGTTCCAGTTTCTCGCCATGCTGCCAATGGCTGTTCCCGGCATGGTGCTCGGACTTGCCTACATCTTCTTCTTCAACAACCCGGCCAATCCGCTCAATCCGATCTACGGCACAATGGCGATCCTCGTCGTGTGCACGGTCACCCACTTTTACACCGTGTCGCACCTGACGGCGCTGACGGCGCTGAAGCAGATGGACCGCGAGTTCGAGCCCGTGGCCGCCTCGCTGAAGCAACCGTTCCACAAGCTGTTCTTCCGGGTGACGGTACCGGTCTGCCTGCCGGCGATCCTCGACATCTCGATCTATCTGTTCGTCAACGCGATGACGACGGTGTCGGCGGTGGTCTTCCTCTATTCGACCCACACCCAGCTTGCTTCCGTCGCCGTGCTCAACATGGACGATGCCGGCGACATCGCACCGGCAGCGGCGATGGGCATGATGATCTTCTACACCAACATCGCCGCGCGGCTCATCCACATGCTGGTTTCACGCGTGCTGCTCGGGCGCACGCAGGCCTGGCGCAACAGGTAAGAAGCCTCGCCGTCAGGCCAAAAGGGCCTGTTCCAGATCGGCAATCAGGTCGTCGGCGTCCTCGATGCCGGCGGACAGCCTCACCAGTGAATCCGAAATGCCGATTGCCGCGCGCTGCTCGGCAGGAATCGAGCCGTGCGTCATCAGCGCCGGATGCTCGATCAGGCTTTCCACGCCGCCAAGGCTTTCGGCCAGCGCGAAAAGGTGCACATGTTCCAGGAAGCGCTTGGTGCCGGCGAGGTCGCGGTCGAGCTCGAACGTGACCATACCGCCGAAGGCGTGCATCTGCCTCTTGGCTACAGCGTGCTGCGGATGGCTTTCAAGGCCGGGATAGATGACGCGGCGGACATCGGAGCGCGCCTCCAGCCAGCGCGCGATCTTCAGCCCGTTCTGCGAATGGCGCTCCACGCGCAACGCCAGCGTCTTCAAGCCACGCAAGGCGAGGAAACTGTCGAACGGCCCCGAAATTGCGCCAACCGCGTTCTGCAGGAATTTCAGCTTGTCGCGTAGGTCCGCGTTCTCGCCGACAACGACGGTTCCGCCGATCATGTCGGAATGGCCGTTGAGATATTTGGTGGTCGAATGAACGACGAGATCGATACCCAGTTCCAGCGGGCGCTGGATATAGGGGCTGCAGAAGGTGTTGTCGGCAACGGCGATGACGCCCTTGCGCTTGGCAAGCGCTGCAACCGCTTCGAGATCGACAATGCGCAGCAGCGGATTGGTCGGCGTCTCGACCCACAGCATCTTGGTGTCGGGCCGGATCGCCGCCTCGACCTTGGCGAGATCGGTGAAGTCGACGAAGGTGACCTGAAGGCCCGCCGAGCGCTTGCGCACCCGCTCCAGCAGGCGGAACGTGCCGCCATAGATGTCGTCGGTGGCGACGATATGCGCACCCGCATCGAGCAATTCGAACACATTGGCGATCGCGGCGAGGCCGGACGCATAGGCAAAGGCGGCCGAACCGCTTTCGAGATCGGCAATGGCGCGCTCGAAAGCGAAGCGGGTCGGGTTCTGGCTGCGCGCATATTCGAAGCCCTTGTGCACGCCGGGGCTCTGCTGGGCGTAGGTCGAGGTGGCGTAGATCGGCACCATCACCGCACCCGTGGTCGGGTCGTGGCTCTGGCCGCCATGAATGGTGCGGGTCGAAAAGGCGAGGCGGTTCCTGCCTTTTTGCGGCTGTTCGGTCATTTTGAGCGTCTCAAATGGTTGATCAGGTCGATACGGGTGATAAGGCCGACAAATTCATCGCCGTCAAAGACGATTGCGACCTCGTTGCGGTCGAAAACCGGCAAAAGCGCATCCAGTGTCTGGCTGGCCTGCAATGTGTGCAGTTCCGAGGTCATGGCGGTGCGCACCGGGCCTTCGAACCGCTGCCAGCGGCCCTGGTAGTCGCCATCGACCTTGCCCAGTATGTCGCCTTCATCGATGATACCGACCAGCCTGCCATTCTCAAGCACCGGGAGTTGCGAAACATCGCCCCGGCGCATGCGGCCATAGGCGGTCAAAAGCGTATCGTCCGGGCCTACGAAGACGGTGCCGCCCTCGCGGTGCGAACGGGCGACGAGGTCGCTCAAATCGCCATGCTGCTCGCGCTCGGCCAAGCCCTGTTCAGCCAGCCAGAAGTCGTCGAACACCTTGGACAGGTACTTGTTGCCGCTGTCGCAGACAAAAGTGACGACGCGCTTCGGCGTCTGCTGCTCGCGGCAGTAGCGAAGTGCGGCGGCCAAAAGCGTCCCGGACGAGGAGCCGGCCAGAATGCCTTCCTTCGACAGCAGATCACGCGCCGCCAGCATCGAATGGCGATCCGAGATCGTATAGGCCTGCTTCACCAGCGAAAGGTCGGCATTCGGCGGCACGAAGTCCTCGCCGATGCCTTCCACCGTCCAGCTTCCGGCCTGTTCAAGCTTGCCGGTCTTGACCAGCGGCGCCAGCACCGAGCCTGCCGGATCGGCCAGCACCATCTCGGTCTTAGGCGACACCCCGGCGAAGAAGCGGCCAAGTCCTGTCAGCGTACCGCCCGAGCCCACGCCGACGACCACCGCATCGACGTCGCCATCGAGCTGCTGCCAGATCTCTGGCCCAGTCGTCGTCTCGTGCGCCAGCGGGTTGGCCGGATTGGCGAACTGGTTGACGTAGAACGATCCCGGCGTCTCGGCGGCAATCTTCTCGGCCATGTCCTGATAGTATTCCGGGTGGCCCTTGCCGACATCGGAGCGGGTCAGCCGCACCTCAGCGCCAAGCGCGCGCAGGTGCTGCACCTTCTCGCGCGACATCTTGTCTGGCACGACGAGGATGATGCGATAGCCCTTCGGGATGCCGACCTGTGCAAGGCCAAGACCGGTATTGCCCGCCGTTGCCTCGATGATGACGCCGCCCTTAGCCAACCGGCCGTCGCGTTCGGCTGCGGCAATCATCGAGCGGGCGATGCGATCCTTGATCGATCCGCCCGGGTTCTGGCTTTCCAGCTTGATGAACAGGCGGCAGCGCCCGGTATCGAACTTGGTCAGCTCTACAACCGGCGTCTCGCCGATCAGGTCGAGAACCGAGCCATAGGGCGGCCTCACCCGGTCGAAGGCGGCATTCTTTTCGATTTTTGCGGTGCGTCTCATCGGATAGCTCCTTTGGCTCCGATGGGCGCACTGATCGCAGACCTTGGCCTGCCTTGTCCAAGATGGATATTCCAATATTCTTCAAATATCGGAATTTTGTTCTATCGTAGAGTGGTTTTAGTCGGCTTCGGCGTAAAGCCCGACCAATCAGGCGGCGCGATCGCCCGTCGAGGCGTCGCCATGGGTGTCCTCGTCGATTTCCACCGCGTCTTCGAGACGCGAGGCGATGAGTTCCTGGATGTCGCCGACTTCTTCCTGGATGTCTTCCATCGGAATCCCGGCTTCGGCCGCCTTGGCGGCGCATTCGCGGGCAAGCGTTTCAGCGTGCTGCTCGATCTTTAACGGCAAGGCCGGAGACTGGCACTTCTCGCCGATCCATTCCTGAAGGAACTTGATCGCATGTTCACTCATTCCACTGCCCTGCACTTCCTGGTCTTCGTTGCTTTAAACGTGCGGCGTCCTGAAAAGAGCCGATTGCTTTCAAACTGCGTTGCCATTCATCAGGCGTACCATATCGACAGCCCAAGGCCTGAAGGAGTTGCGGGTTTCAACAGATTCGTTGGGAAGGGATGGTACCGTTGGCTGGGATCGAACCAGCGACCTCCGGATCCACAATCCGGCGCTCTAACCAGCTGAGCTACAACGGCACATCTGCATGGCCCGATCGGCTGAAAGTCCATCCTTTGCGATAAGCTTTGTCGTTCGGCGAAGCGTCAATACGGGTTAATGGAGTCTAATTCAAGCGATTTGGAAGGGCAAAAGGTCGCTTGCGCGATTCGCCCCTTTTCTCACCTTGCGGCAGGCAAAGAAAAAGGCCGGCGGGAGGAGGTGCCGACCTTTTCCTTTATTGGCCAGCGGAATGCGCTGGCCGCTTCGCCCGGCAGATGGAGGGAGGAGGAACCACCCGCCGGGTATTGCTTGACGGCCGAAACCGGCGCGCCCAAGAAAGTTACGCGACCTTGAGTTCCTTGAAGGTCTTTTCGAACACGGCCTTGACCGGCTTGGAGACGTCTTCGGCAGCCTTCGAAGCGGCAGCCTGAAAATCCTTGGCCTGCTCGACGCTCTGCTCGAAACGCTGACGCAGGAAAGCGGTCTGCAGTTCGACGACTTCCGACAGCGACTTGGCGCCGACGAGAGCCTCGAGGTGCGAGAAGTTGGCTTCCGCATTGGTGCGCAGCGCCGAGATCGTCTTCAGCGACAGGTCGCTGGTGGCCGACTTGGCGGTCTCGTAGGTGGTCTCGAGAACCTTCTGGGCCTCTTCCGAACCGGTCTTCAGCTTGGCATAGGCTTCTTTCGACTGCTCAACGCCCTTTTCAGCGAAAGCGCGGATCTGGTCGGTGGCCTTGGAAGCGTCAAAGCTCGGGAATTCGACATTGCCGATGAAGTCGGCGCTCTTCGTCTTGGTCATTTTCCATCCTTTCGGGGCAGCGGCTTTAGCTCAAAGCCGTCTCGTTCATGTATGATGGGCATATATAGCACGATTTTTGTGCATTGCAATATTTTTGTTGCAGCGCAATATTTTTGCCGGCTTCGGCGTTAACCACGTGGCCAGATTTCGGCGTCCAAACGCGGTGGCTTGTGGACGTTCGCGCCATCGGCTTTTATTAACAAAGCGTTAACTGCAAACTGCCAGACCTGCGAGGGTTCTCCAAGCGCATGCCGTCCGACAGCTACTCCTTCCTCGACGTTGCCGTGCTCGACGCGGTGCGCCAGCGCTTTGCCGCGGGTAATGCGCTGGTCATCCTGGCGGCGGATCTGGAGCAGGTTTTGTGGGCGAACGGTCCGGGCGCGGCCCTGCTCGGATATCCGGACATCGAGCGCATCATCGGCGAATCATCCGGCCTGTCCGCGGTCGCGCGCCGGCAGGTCATGGCGACTTCCGGCTATCCCGATATCGGCAGCGACCGTTCCCTGATGGTGCGACTCACCAGCGGCATGACCAGCCGGGCCGTCGGCTTCCTGGCCAGCAGCATAACGCTGCCCGACGGCGAAAAGGCCATCCTGCTGGCCGTCGCCCCGGACCAGGACGAGCAGGCCAACGCAACTGAGCGCACCGCGAAAGCCATCGGCGGCTTCGCAGAAGACGGCCATTTCCTCGCCTTCATCAATGGACAAGGCGATATCGAAACCGCCTCGGCGGATTTCGCCAAGCTCGGAATTCCCGCCTCGACGCTGGCTACACTGGTGCGCGAGGTCGCAAACGAGCGCGACCGCATCGTCAAGCGCCTCGTCACCGTCGGCAGGAAATCCTATCCCGCCGGCATCGCGCGGCTCACCGACGATCCCGCCCGCCATCTTCTCGTCGTCATCGACGAGGGGCGGGCCGACGAGGCCGACGCAGAACCGCCGGTCGAGGTGGCGTCCCCTCCAAGCGCCGTTCAAGCCACCACCGAGCGGCCCGAAAAGCATCATCACGATCATTGGTATTTCAGCGATAGCGAGATCGATACCGGCCCGAGCCAACCGGCCGAGGCAAGGACGCCGGATACCGAACAAGCAGCCGACGAGGCAGCAGCGGAACCGGCCCAGCGCAACGCCGCGCCCGTTCGCTTTGTCTGGCGCACCGATGCCGATGGCCGTTTCAGTTCGGTCTCGCCGGAGTTTGCAGACGCGCTTGGCCAACCGGCTGCCGATGTCGTCGGCCGGCGCTTCAAGGATGTCGCCACCACATTCGGCCTCGATCCGTCTGGAGAAATCTCAGGCCTGCTCGAACGCCGCGACACCTGGTCCGGCCGCTCGGTCTGGTGGCCGCTTTCCGGCACCGACCTGAAAGTGCCGGTCGATCTGGCCGCACTCCCCGTCTACAACCGCAACCGCGAGTTCGAGGGTTTTCGCGGCTTCGGCGTTGCCCGCATGGGCGATGCGATCGCAGATCCGGAAGGCATCGGCACGGTGCTGGTTCCGAACCAGCCTGCGCCAACTGAAGAACCGGCGCTGCCGCAAGCCTCGCCACCGCCGGAAGCGCCAACAGCCGATCCGTTCCAGGGTGAGGTGCCGGCGCTCGAAATCGCGCCCAAGCCGGAGCGCCGCTTCACCGACAAGATCATCCGGCTTGCGGAACACCGCCCGGCAGCCAACGACAAAGGCCTGTCGTCGATCGAGCGCAGCGCCTTTCGCGAGATCGGCGAGCGCCTGAAGAAAGTCAGCGAACCCGAGACGCCCCCGGCAACAGAAACGCCTTCGTCGTCGGCCACCGGCAACGAAGTCGAACGCGCGGACCCGGTTGAAAAGCTGGAGAGCGACGTTTCGCCTGAAAGCCATGCTGCAGAACCCGTTCAGCCAGCGTCTGCTGCGCACGGCTCGTTGCTCGACTACGCATCTGCCGAAGCCGACGACAGCGACGACGACGACATCGCCACCGCCGATCTGCGCGACGCCGAATTTCGGGAGCCGGAAGCGACCAGCGCCCCCGAGCAAGCCGCGCCGACGGAACCTGAGGCCGAGCCTGCCACACCTGCGCGCGCAGAGGCCCCGCAATGGCCGTTGCAGATCGGCGGCTTCCTGCCATCGGCCTTCGCCAAAGGCGACCCCGACACGCCCGACGTCTCGATCCTCGCCAAGCTGCCGGTCCCGGTGCTGATCCATTCCGGCGACGTGCTCCACTACGCCAATGACGAGTTCCTCGATCTTGCCGGCTACGAAACGCTCGACGAACTCGATGACGCCGGTGGGCTCGATGCCCTGTTTGCCGAACCCTATGGCGGCGACGCTGTCGACGACAGCGACCGTTCGCTGCGGCTCAGGGGCAGGGACGGCAGCGATTTTCCGGTCGAGGCGATCCTGCGTTCGGTGCCGTGGCAGGAGCGCAAGGCGTTGCTTCTGGTGGTGCGCCGCACCGGCGAAACACGTGCGCCCGCGGAACCCGCCGCTCCGATCATGCCGTCGATAAGCAATATCGCACCGCAGCCCGAGGTTTCGGAACTCAAGGCCCGCATTGCCGAAATGCGCACCATCATCGACACCGCCACCGACGGCGTCGTGCTGATCGGCCGCGACGGCAACATCCGCTCGATCAGCCGGCCGGCGGAAGCGCTGTTCGGCTTCGACAGCGAGGAAGTGAACGGCAAGCCATTTGCCTCGCTGTTTGCCATCGAGAGCCAGCGCGCCGCCCGCGACTATCTCGCCGGCCTCTCCGAACACGGCGTCGCCAGCGTCCTCAACGATGGCCGCGAGGTCATCGGCCGCGAGGCGCAGGGCCGTTTCATCCCACTGTTCATGACCATCGGCCGCCTGCCCGGCGACAGCGGCTTCTGCGCCGTCGTACGCGACATCACCCAGTGGAAGCGGGCCGAGGAAGACCTGACGCAGGCCCGTGCCGTGGCCGAGCGGGCATCTTCGCAGAAGACCGATTTCCTCGCCCGCATCAGCCATGAGATCAGGACGCCGCTCAACGCCATCATCGGTTTTTCCGAACTGATGGTGGACGAGAAGTTCGGTCCCGTCGCCAACGACCGCTATCGCGACTACCTGCGCGACATCAACCGCTCCGGCAACCATGTGCTCGATCTGGTCAACGACCTGCTCGACATCTCCAAGATCGAGGCCGGCCAGCAGGACATGGCTTATGAAGCGGTGTCGCTCAACGACACGTTGGCGGAGACGGTCGCTTTGATGCAGCCGCAGGCCAATCGCGAGCGCGTCATCATCCGCTCGAGCTTCGCGTCGCGGCTGCCGGAGGTGGTGGCGGACCTGCGCAGTGTGCGCCAGATCGCCCTCAATATCCTCTCCAACGCCATCCGCTACACGCAGGCCGGCGGCCAGGTGATTGTCTCCACGGCCTATGAAATCTCCGGCGACGTGGTGCTGCGCGTGCGCGACACCGGCATCGGCATGACGCAGGCCGAGATCGAGCAAGCGCTGAAGCCGTTCAAGCAGATCAACGCGTTGAAGCGCGGCCGTGGCGACGGCACCGGGCTTGGCCTGCCGCTGACCAAGGCGATGGTCGAAGCCAACCGCGCCCGCTTCACCATAAGTTCGACGCCGGGCGAAGGAACGCTGGTCGAGGTCGCCTTCCCGTCGACGCGGGTGCTGGCCGAGTAACTTTACTCATCCGAAGCGTATTCTTGTTGCGCAAAGAAAAAGGCGCCCTGGAGGGCGCCTGAGTTTTTGGAATTTGTCACAACGGGCTTGAGCGAATTCTGCACCTTGGCCGGGCCGCGGAACGGGATTTCTCCCTCAAGTTACCCGCGACTATCGGGGCGGGGGCGTTAACAAATCCTTACCGCCCTGCCGAAAACTTTACGAATCTGTACCACAACTGAAGTTTAGGTAAATTTGTCCGTTCAGCTTTCATTTACCATTGCCGGCAGCGCGCCGGCATCAGCTTGCAAGCTGAGGCAGGTCCCTGAACAGCTCGAGCGCGTCTGGATTGGCCAGCGCTTCCTTGTTCTTCACGCTGCGGCCGTGGACGATATCGCGCACGGCAAGTTCGGTGATCTTGCCTGACTTGGTGCGCGGAATATCGGTAACCGCAACGATGCGCGCCGGAACGTGGCGCGGGCTGGCGCCGGTGCGGATTTTCGTCCTGATGCGCTTTTCCAGTGCCTCGTCCAGTTCGACACCGGGCGCCAGCCGCACGAACAGCACCACCCGCACGTCATTGTCGAAATCCTGGCCGATGCACAGCGCTTCCAGGATTTCAGGCATCTGCTCGACCTGATTGTAAATCTCCGCCGTGCCGATCCTCACTCCGCCCGGATTAAGCGTGGCGTCGGAACGGCCATGGATGACGATGCCGCCATGTTCGGTCCATTCGGCGAAGTCGCCATGGCACCAGACATTGTCGAAGCGCTCGAAATAAGCGCCGTGATATTTCTTGCCTTCGGGATCGTTCCAGAAACCAATCGGCATGGCCGGGAACGGCCTCGTACACACCAGCTCGCCCTTCTCCTGCCGGATCGGCCTGCCGTCGTCGTCCCAGACATCGACCGCCATGCCGAGCCCCGGCCCCTGTATCTCACCTTCCCACACCGGTTCGGTCGGAACGCCGAGCACGAAACACGACACGATGTCGGTGCCGCCCGAGATCGACGCCAGATGCACGTCGCGCTTGATGCCTTCATAGACGAAGCGGAAATCTTCCGGCGACAGCGGCGAACCGGTCGATGAGATGGTTCGCACGCTGGCGAGGTCATGGCTCCTGATCGGCTTCAGATCAGCCTTGCGCACCGAATCGATGAATTTGGCCGAGGTGCCGAAATAGGTCATCTTCTCGGCGTCGGCATAGTCGAACAGCACGTTGCCGTCGGGATAGAAGGGCGAGCCGTCATAGAGCAGAAGCGTCGCGCCCGTCGCCAGTCCGGTCACCAGCCAGTTCCACATCATCCAGCCGCAGGTGGTGAAGTAGAAGAAGCGGTCGCCTTCGACCAGTCCGGCATGCAGCCGATGTTCCTTGGCGTGCTGGATCAGCGTGCCGCCCGCCGAATGCACGATGCATTTGGGAATGCCCGTCGTGCCGGAGGAAAACAGGATGAACAGCGGATGCGAGAACGGCAGCCGCTCGAACGTCACCTCCTTGATCGCGAATGGCTCGATCGCGTCGTTCAGCGACACCGCTTTGTCGATGGAGCCGGCAACATCACCCGAGGTGCCGAGATAATCGACGATCAGCACCTTCCTGACGCCGGGGAGCTTGGCCGAGACAGCCGCCACCTTGTCGGCTATCTCGATGGCCTTGCCGTTATACCAGTAGCCGTCGGGCGCGATGAAGACGACCGGCTCGATCTGGCCGAAACGGTCGAGCACGCCCTGCTCGCCGAAATCCGGCGAACAGGACGACCAGACCGCGCCGAGGGAAGCCGCGGCCAGCATCGCCGCGATCGTCTCCGGCATATTCGGCATCATCGCTGCAATACGATCGCCCTCTCTGACACCGAGCGAGACAAACAACTGCTGCAAGCGCGAGACAAGCGCATGAAGGTCGTTCCACGACAACCGCCGCTCGACCTTGTCCTCGCCGCGAAACACCATCGCCGGGCCCGATCCGCTGGTGGCGAGCAGGTTCTCGGCATAGTTCAGCCGGGCCTCGGGAAAGAAGCGTGCACCGGGCATCTTGTCGCCATCGGCAAGCACGGCTGTACCCTTGTCGCCAACCACGCCGCAGAAATCCCATACGAGGTCCCAGAAATCCTCCGGTTGCGTCACCGACCTTTGGTGCAATTCGGCATAGGACGAAAAACCACGCCCTGCCCGCGCTTCGGCCCTGGCGGTGAACGCCGTCAGCGGCGAAGCCTCGATGCGTTCGGCGCTGGGCGCCCACAAAGGCGTTGAAGTGGTCATCGTCTATCCTCCATCTGCGCCGCAATCGCTTCGGCAAAAGCGGCAGCGCAATCGCATTTTGTCGGCAACGGTTAAGCATATTGGCAAGCAGCAGGGCAAGCATGTGTCCCGCAGCGCCCATCGATGTGGGCAATGCGCCATAGCGAGGTCATAAAGACTTGAAATGCATCGGCCACCGGTTACACCTTGCGTCGGCTTGGCGGAACGCAAAGAAGGGGCGAGATGCCATCATCCTGGATGCGACGTGGCGTATGGGCGGCCGCCCTTGTCGGGCTCGTCGCCGTACTGGTGTTCGTCGCGCTTCCTTTCATCGCCTCGACGCGGATCGTGCGCGACCGCATCGCCTGGGAGATGAGCGCGTGGAGCGGCTACCGCGTCACCATTGCCGGCGCACCGCAAATCGAGGTCTGGCCGCAGTTTCGCGCCATCCTGACCCAGGTCGCGCTTTCGAAATGGACCGACGCAAGCGAGCAGCCGGTGGTCGAGGCCGAGCGCATCGATGTCGGCCTGTCGGCAATGGCCGCGCTGCGCGGCGATGTCGTGTTCTCCTCGGCCCGCCTGATCCGACCCACGATCCGGGTCGAGCGAACGGCCACAGGCCTTTACCTGCCTGCCTTGCCGGATGGCGGCCGTGTCAGCCGCTCCGTCGATGCCGCCCGCGCGCTTCTGGCCGCCGATCCCGCCAATCCCGATCTCGGCAGGTTGCCGGCCGACCCGCTCGGCACGTTTGAATTCCGCGACGGCCGCATCGTTGCCTCCGTCAACGGCAAGGAAGACGAAATCGCAACCAGCCTGACCGGGCAGGCGAGCTGGTCTGCGATGAACAGCAGCGCAGCACTCACAGCATCCGGCATCTGGCATGGCGAAAGCATCACGCTTGAAGCATCGTCGCCCAAACCGCTCCTGCTCGCGGCCGGCGGTCCCGCACCCTTCACCTTGAATTTCAAGGCAGCGCCCGCCAGCCTGTCGTTCGACGGAACGGTGAGCCTCTCGGCCAATGCCTATGTCGACGGGCAAGTGAAATTCTCCGCGCCATCGCTCAGGCGCATGCTGGACTGGTCGGGCACCGGCATCGCGCCCGGCGCCGCAATCGGCTCAGTCTCCATTTCAAGCAAGGTTTCCGGCAGCGCGGGGCGGCTGAAATTCGACAGCGCCGAGATCGTTCTCGACAAGAACCCCGGCATGGGCGCGCTCGATTTCGCTCTCGCCGAAGGGCGCCCGGTCGTTTCGGGAACGCTCGCCTTCGAAACGCTCGACCTCGGCTCCTTCCTGTCCGCATTCACGCCGCTTACCTCTTCCGCCGGCCAGGTTTCCGGTGAAATCGACCCCTCTTTTGCCGACCAGCTCAATCTTGATCTCAGGCTTTCGGCGGCTCACGCAATGGCGGGAGCCATTCCGCTTGCCGAAGTTGCCGCAACCGCCCAGGTCAAGAACGGGCTTGCCGCCTTCGACGTGTCGGATGCGGTGGCTTTTGGCGGCAATGTGCAGACCAGCCTGCGCTTTGATCGCGATCCGGGCGGGACGCGGGTCGAGATGCGGCTGCTTGCCTCCGACATCAATGGCGGCGCCTTCGGCGCGGCGACCGGCATGTCGCGGCTGATGCCGACCGGAACCGGAACCATCTCGGTCATCCTCAAAGGCCCCGGCAAAGGCTGGAACTCCGTGCTCGAAAACGCCGACGGCTCGATCACGGCAAACTTCGGGGCCGGCGCGCTGCCCGGCCTCAACCTGCCGGCGTTCCTCAAGCGCAATTCCGAGCGCGGCTTCTTCCCGCTCGACGACGTCGATGACGGCACCATCGCCATCGAGGGCGCCGAGCTGAAGGCGAGCATCTCAAAGGGCGTGGTGCGCATCGACAAGGCGCAGGCCATATCGGGCAAGTCGCGGCTGTGGCTGACCGGCATCATGCCCTATGCCGGGCGCGGCCTTGCACTTTCCGGCGGTATCGCCGACACCGCTGCGGCACCGGCAACTGGCCAAGGCGCTGCTGTGACGCCCGCCAGCCTGCCTCAGTTCTTCGTCGGCGGCAGCTGGAGCAGGCCGTTCATTTCTCCGATACGGCCGGCAGCGCCCGCCCAGTAAGCATTCGGATCAGCCGCGCTGCGCCGCCTGTTCATCGCGCCGACGCTGGACCTCGCGCTGCTTGTTGACGACGGAGGCCGCAAGAACGCCGACGGCGACAATCGCGATCAGGATCGTGCAGGCCGCGTTGATTTCCGGCGTCACGCCGAGGCGCACCTGGCTGTAGATCTTCATCGGCAGCGTCGTTGCGCCCGGACCGGAGGCGAAGCTTGCAATGACGAGATCGTCGAGCGACAGTGTGAAGGCAAGCATCCAGCCCGAGATCACCGCCGGCGCGATCACCGGCAGCGTGATCTGGAAAAATGTCTTTACCGGCGGCGCGCCAAGATCCATCGCCGCCTCTTCCAGCGAGCGGTCGAAGGACAACAGACGCGACTGCACAACCACGGCAACGAAGCACATCGAAAACGTGATGTGCGCAAGCGTGACGGTAAGGAAGCCGCGGTCGAGGCCAACGGCAACGAACAGGAGCAACAGCGACAGGCCGGTGATCACTTCCGGCATCACCAGCGGCGCAAACACCATGCCGGTGAACAGGACCCTACCCCGAAAACGCGTGTAGCGCGTCAGCACGAGCGCCGCCAGCGTGCCGAGCATGGTCGCGACCGAAGCCGAAACCAGCGCGACGCGGATCGTCACCCAGGCTGCATCCATCAACCCCTGGTTCTGGAACAGCGACGCGTACCATTTGGTCGAGAAGCCGCCCCACACGGTGACGAGTTTCGAGGCGTTGAAGGAGAAGATGACGAGCAGGACGATGGGTAGATAGAGGAACGCAAAGCCCAGCACGATCGAGGTGATATTGAAGCGGCTCCAGGTCGGGTTCATGTCAGCGATCCTGTTCCTGGGCCTTGGCCTGCGCGTGCTGGAACAGCACGATCGGGATGACCAGCACGAGCAGCAGGATGGTGGCCACCGCCGAAGCAACCGGCCAGTCGCGGTTGTTGAAGAATTCGTTCCAGAGCGTGCGGCCGATCATCAGCGTCTGCGATCCGCCGAGCAGGTCGGGAATCACGAACTCGCCGACGGCCGGAATGAAGACCAGAAGGCAGCCGGCGATCACGCCGGGCAGCGACAGCGGGAAGGTGATCTTCCAGAAAGCGCTGATCGGCGTGCAGCCCAAATCGTTCGCCGCCTCGATCAGCGAATTGTCCATCTTCTCCAGCGTTGAATAGAGCGGCAGCACCATGAAGGGCAGGTAGGAATAGACGATGCCGATGAAGATGGCGGTGTAGGTGTTGAGGATGATCAATGGTTCGGAAATCACGCCGACGCCCATCAGGAACTGGTTGAGCAGGCCTTCCGGCTTCAGGATGCCGATCCAGGCATAGACACGGATCAGGAACGAGGTCCAGAACGGCAGGATCACCAGCATCAACAGCGTCGGCCTGAGCGAAGCCGGCGCGCGCGCCATGCCGTAGGCGATCGGATAGCCGACCAGAAGGGTCAGGAAAGTCGAGATGCCGGCGATGACGACGCTCGATATATAGGCGTTGAAATAGAGCGGGTCCTCGGTCAGCCAGACATAATTATCGAAGCTCAGCTCTTTCAGGGCATCCGCAAGTCCCGCAAAGCCGGCCCCGAAATCGAGCGCCGGCGTATAGGGCGGCATCGAGATCGCCGTCTGCGACAGCGATATCTTGAAGACGATGACGAAGGGAATGAGGAAGAAGAACAGCAGCCAGCAATAGGGAACGAGGATGACGAGGCGCGCGGCAATGCCAGACATGAGCCGGGCTGCGGCTGATTTCTGCTCCTCGGCTCGGATGCTGGCCGGAACGGAAGCGGCGGCATTGGTCATGGCCGCCTCCTAGCGCGTCAAAACAACGCCGGCGTCGGGCCGGAAGGATACCCAGGCGCGATCGTTCCAGGTCAACGGGTCCTCGGCGATACGGGCCGCATTCATGGTGCTGGCGCGCACCACCTGCCCATCCTCGAGCTTGACGTGATATACCGTCATGTCGCCGAGATAGGCGACATCGTAGATCTCGCCTTCCAGCGCATTGACCGCATCGGCCGGCTTCTTCGACGAGACCTTGATCTTCTCCGGGCGGATGGCGAAGGCGACATTGGCGCCCTTGGTGGCATCGCCGGCATTTTCGACCAGGATCTGCGCGCCGGTCGAGCCGGTGATGCGGGCCGTCTTGTCGGTGCGCTCGGCAACCGCACCCTCGAACATGTTCACATTGCCGACGAAGCCGGCGACGAAGCGCGAATTGGGCGCCTCATAGACTTCGGCCGGCGTCGCCACCTGCATCACCTCGCCCTTGTCCATGATTGCGATGCGGTCGGCCATGGTCATCGCTTCTTCCTGGTCGTGGGTGACGACGACGAAGGTGAGGCCAAGCTCCTGCTGCAGGTCCATCAGCTCGAACTGGGTTTCCTCGCGCAGCTTCTTGTCGAGCGCGCCAAGCGGCTCGTCGAGCAAAAGCACCTTCGGGCGCTTGGCGACGGAACGGGCAAGCGCCACGCGCTGGCGCTGGCCGCCGGACAATTGATGCGGCTTGCGCTGGGCGAAGCGCTCGAGCTTGACCAGCTTGAGCATCTCGGCAACGCGGGAATCGATGTCGGCCTTGGACATGCCGTCCTGCTTCAGGCCGAAGGCGATGTTCTTCTCCACCGTCATATGCGGAAACAGCGCATAAGACTGGAACATCATGTTGACCGGCCGCCGGTAAGGCTGAATGCCGCGCAAGTCCTGCCCGTCGAGCAGGATGCGCCCTTCGGTCGGCTCCTCGAAGCCGGCCAACATCCTGAGCAAGGTCGACTTGCCGCAGCCGGATGCCCCTAGAAGGGCGAAAAACTCGCGCTCGAATATGGTCAGCGACAGGTTGTTGACGGCGGTGAAGTCGCCGAAGCGCTTGGTGACGTTTTCAAAGCGGATATACGGCTTTGCATCCGGATCGTTCCACGGTGCAAAATCCCTGCGTATGCTGCCCAGTGACTTCATGTCCCACTCCGTCCCTGCTTGCCCGTCGGGCTTGTACGCTTTTTCTGCAAGAGCCCCGGCGGGATGCCGCCGGAGCTCTGATTGTGCCGGTTATTGACCGGTCACGACCTTGGTCCAGCTACGCGTGAACAGGCGCTGGGTCTTCGGGTCGAGCGAGGTGTTGACGAAAAGCTTGGCCAGCACGTCCGCCGGCGGATAGACGGCCGGGTCCTCGCGAACCTCGGCATCGAGGAATTCCTGCGAAGCCTTGTTGCCGTTGGCGTAGTAGACATAGTTCGACGACTTGGCGATGACTTCCGGCCGCATCATGTAGTTGAGGAACTCATGCGCCTCCGCAACGTGCGGGGCGTCGGCGGGGATTGCCATCTGGTCGAACCACATCTGCGTGCCTTCCTTCGGAATGGCATAGGCAAGCTCGACGCCGTTCTTGGCCTCGTCGGCGCGGTCGCGCGCCTGGAACACGTCACCCGACCAGCCGACCGCGACGCAGATGTCGCCATTGGCAAGGCCATTGATGAATTCCGAGGAATGGAATTTGCGCACGAAGGGGCGCACCTTCAAAAGCGCCTCCTCGGCCTTGGCGATGTCATCCGGCTCGTGGCTGTCCGGGTTGAGGCCGAGATAGGCCAGCGTCACCGGAATCATGTCGGTCGGCGAATCGAGGAAGTTGATGCCGCAATCCTTGAGCTTGGCCGCCTGCTCGGGATCGAAAACCGCCTTCCAGCTATCGATCTTGTCGGTGCCAAGCACCTCCTGGATCTTCTTGATGTTATAGCCGATGCCGATCGTGCCCCACATGTAGTTGATCGAGTATTCGTTGCCGGGGTCGAAGATGGCGGTGCGCTCGGAAACCACGTCCCACATGTTCTTCAGGTTGGGCAGCTTCGACTTGTCGAGTTTCTGGTAGACGCCGGCCTGGATCTGGCGGGCGAGGAAGCTTCCGGTCGGCACCACGACGTCATAGCCGCTGCCGCCGGCCAAGAGCTTGGTTTCAAGGATTTCGTTGGAATCGTAGACGTCGTAGACGACCTTGATGCCGGTCTCCTTGGTGAAGTCGTCGATGATCGAGGAATCGATATAGTCCGACCAGTTGTAGACGTTGACCACGCGTTCCTGCGCCTGTGCCGCAAAAGCCAAGGTTGCGGCCGCCATTGCAGTCGTGGCGACGAGCCAGGTTGCCTTGATGTTCATACGATTCTCCCTTTACAGATATTCCCGTGCCGGTTCGCAGTATCACTGCGACTGGCAGACATGTGCCTCAATCTATTGAGCTTTTTGGCTTCCAGCAAGCGGCATTTGGCAGCCAGGGAAGCGGTTGTTCCGAGAAGGAGGGGCAGCTCGTCGCGCGGCAGGCAAGTTGCCTGAAGAGCTTTGGGCGGCACGGTTCCAACCCGGCGGCTGCCGGGCGATCGACGATTTCGGCCAGCCATTTGAAGACTGGTTGGAACAAGGGGCAAGATCAGCCTGTCTCGTTGTTGCCTTTGCCGCAGCCTGCCCGCCGTTTCGATGACTTGTCAATGGTCATGCATGATCGCGCAAGGTCAGGGCCGTCACGAAAGGGCGAAGCGCAAGGGTCAGTTGGGGGAAGGCAGACCGGTGACGCCCGGCCGCGAAGGCTGCGTCTGCCGCTTGAATTCGAGCATGAGGTGCACAAACAGCGCGATGAAAACGACCCCACCGCCGATGATGGTGCGGCCCGACGGGATCTCGCCATGCGCCAGCCAGACCCAGATCGGCCCCATCAGCGGCTCGAAGGTGCCGAGCAGCGCCGCCATGGCAGCGGGGATCATGCGGGCGCCGGTGGCGAAGAAGGCAAGGCCGAGGCCGAGATTGACGACGCCGAAGGCGAACAGGAAAGCCATGTCATGGCCCGAGACCGAAAGCGTCGATGCCTGGCTGAAAGCAAAGGCGGCGGCAAACATGGTGCCAAGGCACGTCGCCGGCGTCATGCGCACATGTGAGAAGCGGCGCGTGATCACCGTTGCCGTGGCGAAGACCACGGCGATCAGCAGGGCCAGTCCGTCACCGATCGGCGAAACCGTGCCGCCGAGCGATTCCGACACCATGATGCCGACGCCTAGAATCACGGTGGCAATGGCGATCCACGTGGTCGTCGACACCTTTTCGCGAAAGGCGATCCAGGCAAACAGCGCCGCCATCAGCGGCACGCCGGCCTGCATCAGCAGGATATTGGCGACCGTCGTATAGGCCAGCGCCACCACGAAAGAGGTCGAGGCGGTGGCAAAGCACAGCGCCACCGCAAAGCCCGGCAGGCCCATGTCGCGGAACAGCCTGAGCGTGCCCCGCCCGCCATCGCGCCAGGCCATGAAGCTGAGCAGGAAGATCGCCGCCCAAACCGAGCGCCAGAACACCACTGTCCAGCTGTCGCCGATGTCGATGTAACGGGCAATCGCGCCGCCAAAACTCCACATCAGCGCCGACAGGAACACCAGCAGGGCGCCACGACGTTCGTCGCGCGGCGCAAGCGCCGGGCCGGATGATACTGGACTGGATGCGACTTCGGTCATGACTGGCGGCGATTTCGGAAAAAGAGGCCGTAAGCGACAGGCTGGGCGGCCGATGTTTGATTTCGTCTCGATAACGCAAAGCGCTCACGCCTGCGTGATCCACGCGCTGTTCGTGGTTGTGGCAAAGCAAAACTTAGCCCTGCCACCGCGCGAGGGAGGGCCAGATTGCGACTACTGGAAGTCGAAGGCGGAAAGGCCGGTCACCATCTCGTCCAGCCCGAGTGGGCGGGTCACCGGCGGGGCGGCGCGCGACAGGCAGCCCGGCCGCTCGCACAGCCGGCAGGCGGCACCTACAGGCGTCGTGACGACCGCGCCCTGGCCCTTGCCCGCCGCTGCGATCAGCGCCGCGCCATAGACGACCTCGTCCTTGAAGGCGATGTCGCAACCCAGCAGGAGCGCGGTTCGGCGCGGGCGTTCGTTGTAAGCGCCCTGCGGGCCTTCAAGCGTGCGGGCAATGCACAGGAACTCCGCTCCATCCGGCATCTCCGCCGCCTCGACGAAAATCTGGCCGGGCTGTGTAAAAGCTGCATGCACCGGCAGTTTCGGACAACCACCGCCGAAGCGGCTGTGCGGAAAGCCGAGGCTGCCGGACTTGCGGAACGGATGGCCGGCATTGTCGATCTCCAGCATGAAGAACGGCACGCCCGCGCTGCCCTGCCGCTGCAGCATGGTCAGCCGGTTGGCCGCCTGCTCGAAAGAGACGCCGAAGCGCGAGCGCAGCACGTCGATGTCGTAGCGCGAGCGGTTCGCCGCCGCGAGGAACGGTTGGTAGGGCATCATCAGCGCGTGCGCCGCATAGCGGCCAAGCTCGAAGCGGGCCAGCCGCCGCGCCTCGTCGCTCGACAGCTTCAGCCCCTGGATCTCGGCGGCAACCGCGACCGTCATGCGGATCAGGCAGGCTTCCATCGCCACTTCGCGCAACTGGTCGAAGGGCGAAAGCCGCTCCGACAGGAACAGGCGCTGCGAATGGCGGTCATAGCGACGACGCCAGTTCGGCATGGTCGCCACCGGCAGCACCTTGACGACAATGCCGTATTCGCGCTTCAGCCACGCCTTCAGCGCCCCGAACAGGTCGTCGCCCGGATCAAGCAGGCTGGTGAAGGCTTCCGCCTCCTCCTCGATGTTGGTGAAGTGGTTTGGCCGGCGCTCGAACACCTCATGCACTTCGTCGATCGGCAGGCGCGCACCGGAAAGGGCCGTGCCGCGCCCTTCATGGGCGAGCAACTCGTTGAGGTCCGACAGCCGCTCCGCCTGCTCGCGATAGGCGCGGTAGAGCTTGACGATGGCCGCCGCCGCATTTGGCGCAGCCTCCGCGACCTCGACCAGCTCCTGGTCGCCCGGCAGTTCGCCGGCCAGAAGCGGATCGGAAAACGCCTCCTTCAGCGCCGCGATCGAGCCGCGCGCCTCGCCCTGCAATTCGTCGGGCTCGACCTTGTAGACCGAGGCCAGCTTCAGGATGAGCTGCACCGTCAGCGGCCGCTGGTTGCGCTCGATCAGGTTGAGATAGGACGGCGAAATGCCGAGCCCTTCCGCCATCGCCGTCTGGGTCAGGCCCTTGGCGTTGCGGATGCGGCGGATACGCGGCCCGGCGAAGATCTTCTGTTCGGCCATGCCAGTCGCCCTACATTCCGGCTTTACAGCAATTTACAAGATTGACTGACCCGAAGGCCAACAATGGCTTTTACATCTTTTACAAATTTACAATGCCTCGATGTCAAAGGCAACACAGATTTTCCTTTATTTTCCGGGCTTTCATACTGTTTTTCTCGCCCTTTTCGCGGCGCAATGTAAAGACAGTCATGTCGATGCACCATAAAACCGGGTTGCGGGCGTGGTGCTTTTCTTACAAGCCAAGTGAGTTGGAGCCGCAAATGACTGATTTTTACAACCTCGTCCCATCCGCGTCGGAAGGCCGCTTCGACGGTGTCGAGCGCCCCTACACCCCGGAAGACGTGAAGCGGCTGCGCGGCTCGGTGCAGATCCGCCACACGCTGGCCGAGAACGGCGCCAACCGCCTGTGGAAGCTCATCCACGAGGAATCCTTCGTCAACGCGCTCGGCGCCATGACCGGCAACCAGGCCATGCAGCAGGTTCGCGCCGGCCTGAAGGCCATCTACCTGTCGGGCTGGCAGGTCGCCGCCGACTCCAACACCGCCTCGGCGATGTACCCCGACCAGTCGCTTTATCCGGCAAACGCAGCACCCGAACTGGTCAAGCGCATCAACCGCACCTTGCAGCGCGCCGACCAGATCGAGGTTTCCGAGGGCAAGGGCCTTTCGGTCGACACCTGGTTCGCGCCGGTCGTGGCTGACGCGGAAGCAGGCTTCGGCGGCCCGCTCAACGCCTTCGAGATCATGAAGGCCTTCATCGAGGCAGGCGCTGCCGGCGTTCACTTCGAAGACCAGCTCGCGTCGGAAAAGAAGTGCGGCCACCTCGGCGGTAAGGTCCTGATCCCGACCGCGGCGCATATCCGCAACCTCAATGCCGCCCGCCTCGCAGCGGACGTCATGGGCACGCCGACCCTGATCGTCGCCCGCACCGATGCGGAAGCGGCCAAGCTGCTCACCTCCGACATCGACGAGCGCGACCAGCCCTTCGTCGATTATGACGCAGGCCGCACGGTGGAAGGCTTCTACCAGGTCAGGAACGGCATCGAGCCGTGCATTGCGCGCGCCATCGCCTATGCGCCCAATTGCGACCTGATCTGGATGGAAACCTCCAAGCCGGATCTCGGCCAGGCCAGGAAGTTCGCAGAAGCGGTGCGCAAGGCTCACCCGGGCAAGATGCTGGCCTATAACTGCTCGCCGTCGTTCAACTGGAAAAAGAACCTCGACGACGCTACCATCGCCAAGTTCCAGCGCGAGCTCGGCGCCATGGGCTACAAGTTCCAGTTCATCACGCTGGCTGGCTTCCACCAGCTCAACTACGGCATGTTCGAACTGGCGCGCGGCTACAAGGATCGTCAGATGGCAGCCTATTCGGAGTTGCAGGAGGCGGAGTTCGCGGCGGAGGTCAACGGCTACACGGCGACCAAGCACCAGCGCGAAGTCGGCACCGGCTATTTTGACGCCGTGTCCGTTGCCATCACCGGCGGCCAGTCGTCCACCACCGCAATGAAGGAATCGACCGAGCAGGCTCAATTCAAGCCGGCTGCGGAATAACCAGCACCGACGTCCGGAAAGACGTCAATTTCCAGGGAGAACCGAAATGGCTTCGATCAGCCGAGTCAAGGAAAGGGCCGAGGAACAGTCGTCGGCCATGAACACCGATCAGCAGGCGACGATCCGCATGCTGGCCAATGATCTGCACCGCCTCAACCAGTCGGTGATGAAGGCGGTCGAAGCCGGCGTGTCGGTCGAACTGGTTCGTTCCGCCCGTCACCACGGCGGCGACGGCAACTGGGGCGACCTGCTCATCCCGGTGATCGTTACGCAAAGCCATAGCTGATCCGGCATCGATTCTTCGATCCGATTCCGCTCAGGGTTTGACAACCACCCGCGCGTTCAACGCGCGGGTGGTTTTGTTTTAGGTTGTGGACTCATAAATATGATCAAAATGGCGCCGAGCCGCAGCCTTCCCCAAGCATCTCGTCGCCATGTCAGGCGCCATTTCGATCACATTTACGAGCGTACGGTCCGGACGATCTAGTCCCTATGGACATATTCAGCGGAATTTGTCTTACTCCGTAGCAGGCGAGTATGATCTGGCCACTTCGTCGGTCCTTGACACAGCCTGCCTTATCAACCAAAGGTTCTACTCCTTTCAACCTTGAATTGAAGTATTGGTGTAAAGTCGCCTTGCCTACGCATACCGAAAGAAACGACGAGGCCTCCAGAACCGCGCGGGGCGGGAAAGGTGAACTGGTCGTGGATATGTCGAAAGTCCTCATCGTCGGCAGATCCCGCATCAACCAGGTGGTGGTCTCGAAAATCGTCGAGGGATTGGGGCTGAAGCCTATCCCGGAAACACCCGAAACTGCGGCGAAGATCCTGTTGGCCCTGGTGCCTGGAGCCATCGTGCTCGACGGCGGAGCCGACAACAAGGATTGCGATGCCCTGATGCCTGCCATCTCGGCCTTGCGGCGCGCTTCCGGCCAGTCGAGACCGTCGGTGATCCTGCTTTCGAACCGCACCGGAACGCCCGAACACCTGTCGCTGTCGGGGCTGATCGATGTCGTCGTGGCCAAGCCGATCACGCCGGACCGGCTTCAGCCGGTGCTGAACCGCCTGATCGCGCACGGCCACGCCTGAAAACGACGCAAAGCGCCCGATCCAATAAAATCCTGCCATTCGTCGGCAAGCCATGTATATCGCTGCTCGATGCGCTGCGTCTCTCCCGGCCGCGAAGGGGTAATGCGATGAACATCGGCGAGCTTTTCGATGCAACGGCGGGCGCTGCGGACGCTGTGCCTTCGCTCACCATCCGCCGTCCGGACGACTGGCACATCCATCTGCGCGACGGCGAGATGCTGAAGGCCGTGCTGCCTTTCACCGCGGCGCAGTTCGCACGTGGCATCGTCATGCCCAACCTCGTGCCGCCGGTAACGAGCGTGGCCGATGCCACCGCCTACCGCGAGCGCATCCTATCAGCGCGGCCGGAAGGTTCCGATTTCCAGCCGCTGATGACCTGCTACCTCACCGACCACACCGGGCCAGATGAAATCGAGCGCGGCTTTTCCGAGCGCGTCTGGATTGCCGCTAAGCTTTATCCGGCAGGCGCCACCACCAACGCCCATCATGGCGTGACCGACCTCGTCGCGCTGGCGCCGGTTCTGGAGCGCATGGAAAAGATCGGCATGCCCGTGCTGATCCACGGCGAATCGACCGACCCGAGCGTCGACATCTTCGACCGCGAGGAAGTGTTCATGGAAAAGAGCCTAATCCCGCTGCTCAAGCGGCATCAGGGCCTGAAAGCGGTGATCGAGCACGTCACCACCGCCGGCACGGTCGATATCGTACGCGCGCATGCGCCGCGCGTCGCCGGTACCGTCACGCCGCATCACCTCGTCATCAACCGCACCTCGATTTTCCAGGGCGGCCTGCGTCCCCATCTCTACTGCCTGCCGGTGGCCAAGCGCGAAAGCCATCGGCTCGCGCTGCGCAAGGCCGTCACGTCGGGCGAAAGCTGCTTCATGATCGGCACCGACACCGCGCCGCATGTGCGCGGCGCCAAGGAGGCCGAATGCTGCTCGGCCGGCATTTTCGGCGGCGTCACCGCCTTGCAGACCTATGTCCAGGTTTTCGACGAAGAGGGCGCGCTCGACCGATTCGAGGCCTTTGTCTCGCTGAACGGCGCGCGCTTCCACGGGCTTGAGCCGAACAAGGGCACGCTCACGCTTCTCAAGCGCCCGTCCAGTGTCCTGTCGGCGGTGCCGGTCGACGAAAAGGAAGTGGTCGTGTTCCGCGGCGGCGAAGTGCTGCCTTGGTCGATCGGCGAGGTGAAGGCCTAAGGTTTTTTGCGCGGTCTCAGATTCAGGTCGGGGCGAGCCACGATTTGCAGGCCGCCATCACCTGAATCTTTAGCCGCCCATGCCGCTTCTCGGCAACTTGATCAAATCCTCGAAGCGCGCGCGCAGCTTGTCGTCGGTCGCACGTGAAACGTGGCGAGGGAACACTTCGGCCAGCACGCGCTTTTTCTCGGCGATGGCCCGCATCAGGATATCGGGACGGCCCTTCTCGTTCCATTCCTTGGGTGAGAAACGGTCGCCCACCGCCGGATAGAAATACTCGGTCTGCATCAGTTTCAGCGTCTGCTCGTTGCCGAGATAATGGCCGGGCCCGTTCAGGCACACTTCCGAAATCGTGGCGACCGACAGCGCATCGTCCGTCACTTCGAGCCCGCGCACGCAACGCAGGCAATGGCCGAGCATGTCGTTGTCGATGATCAGGCTTTCGAGGCAGAAGCCGAGCAGCGACGCATGCATTCCCGCCGACTCATAGACGAGATTGAGGCCAGACAGGCCGGCCATGACATTGGTGATGCCTTTTTCGTAACCCGCCTGGATATCGGGCAGCTTGGAATCCGACATGCCGGCAGCCGAACCACCAGGCAGGTCGTAGAACTGCGCCATCTGGGCGCACGCCGCCGTCAGCACCGCCTGTTCTGCCGAGCCGCCCGACATCGCTCCGGTCCGCAAATCCGAGACGAACGGCCATGTGCCGAAGATCGCCGGATGGCCGGGCTTGATCGCGTTGACATAGACCAGGCCGGCCAGCACTTCGGCCACCGCCTGAACCACAGCGCCGGCAATCGCGGCCGGTGCCGTCGCGCCCGCCTGTCCCGCCGACAAAAGCAGGATTGGAATGCCGCCTTCGACGCAGGCTTCGAGCACGCCGCAGGCATCTTCGGCGAACTTCATCGGCGGCACGACGAAGCAGTTCGAATTGGAGACGAACGGGCGCGCCCGGAAATTGTCCTCGCCGCCGGCAATCGCATAGAGCATTTCCAGCGCCGGCTTGACGTTCTCGCGCACGGTGAACGAGGTGCCGATATGCTTCGACGTTCCCATCACGCAGGCGTAGAGCGTGTTGAAGTCCATCTCGAGCGGATCGGGAATGTCGCGCGGCACCATCGGGCGCTGGAAGAAATGAATGTTGTCGAGCCCGTCGACGAGGCGGGCGGCATCGTAGATGTCCTGCACCAGCGATTCCCGGTACTGGCGCTTCTCGACGTCGACCAGATGCACGGCAGCGCCAGCGGTGCCATAATGCACGCGCTTACCCTGGATCACCATGTCATGCTTCGGGTCCTGCCCGTGCAGCGTGAAGTTCCGCGCCGCGCGCTTGATCGTGTCGAGCACCAGATTGCGCGGAAAGCGGATGCGGCCGTCGTCGCCAAGGGTGGCGCCGGCCCGCGTCAAGGCTTCGATACAGGACGGAATGGCGTTGGCGAAGCCGACCGTCTCGAGAACCGTAAGCACGGCTTCGTGGATACGTTCCAGGTCGTTCTGGTCCAACGGCTTATACCTGCCGCCTTCCATTCCGGGCCGGATCGGCCTGACGTCATCGGCCAGCGGCGCGGCCCGCATCGCACGCCTAGCCTCACGCCCGCCGGAACGTCGTGCCCTTTGATCGGTCGATTCTTCCTGCTTTTCAGCCACTACAGACATGGCTGGTCCTCCTGGTTGCAGAAAAGCCTAGCCTCGATGGTGGATCCACCGCTTGCCGGCCTTGTTCCCATTGTTGCGTGACTATGCTCTCGCCATTGGCACAGACCATGGGCCAGGAAATTTCACCAGATGGGCCAGAAGAATACCGCGCATCTCCTGCGGGAAATGCGCGGCAACGGGTAGGTCAGGCGGCTGCGGGACGGCGGCCCGCTGCCGTGGCCAGCTCGCGGATGCCTGGCTCGATGTGCTGCAAGGCGATCGAGGAGATGCCCAGACGCATGAAGCGCGATGGCTTGTCGTTCTGGTCGAAGAAACGGCCGCCCGGCTCGATGATGACGGACCGGCTGGCGGCTGCGATGGCCAGATCGCGCGAATCGGTGCCGCGCGGTCCTTCCAGCCAAAGCGAGGTACCGCCGGCCGAATTGGTCGAGCGCCATTCCGGCAGGAAGGCGGAAATGGCGTGGACCAGGCGCTTGCGGCGTTCCTCGAAGGCCGACGAGAGCCGCCGCACCAGGGCCTCGTGATGACCGAGCGACAAGAACAGCGCCACCGCGCGCTGGTTGTTGGCCGGCGGGTGGCGCAGCATGAAGCGGCGCAACGCGCGCAGTTCCGCGATCAGCCCGGCGGAAGCGACGATGTAGCCAAGCCTCAGGCCCGGTGCCAGGGTCTTCGACATCGAGCCGACATAGATCACGCGGCCGGAACGATCGACGCTCTTCAGCGCCTGCTGCGGGGCTTCGTCGAGCAACTGACTGTCATAGCCGTCCTCGATGATGATCTGGTTGTTGCGGTTGGCCCGCGCCAGAAGGTCCTGCCGCCGCTCGTCGGACAAAGGCACCATGGTCGGACAATGATGGCTCGGCGTGACGAAGACAAAGCCCGCATCCGAGGGAATCGAAGACGTCACGATACCCGACTGGTCGACCGGCACCGGCAGCGTTTGCGCGCCTGCCAGCCTGAAGATCGAGCGGGCATCCGGATAGCCCGGATCCTCCATCGCCACCTTCGAACCCTTGGTCATCAAAAGTGTCGCCAGCATATAGAGCGCGTTCTGCGCGCCGAGCGTAACGATGATCTCGTCCGGATTGGCGAAGATGCCGCGGCGCGGGAGAAGCCTTGCCTGGATCTGCTCGATCAGCAACGGGTCGTCGCGATCGACCATGTCGGAGGCCCAGCTGCGGATTTCCAGCACGGCCAGCGCCATGCGGTTGCATTCACGCCACTCGGCGGTCGGGAACAAAGCCGGGTCGAACTGGCCGTAGACGAACGGATAGGACGACTTGATCCAGTTGTCGTGCTTGGCCGGCGGCGGCATGTCGCTGGCCGAAATCTGGCAGCGCGCCTTCCAGTCGATCTCGTTGGCCTGCTCGGGCGCCTTCTGCGGCTTGGCCGGCGTCGCCAGTACTTCCGGATTGACGAAATGGCCGCGGCGCTCGCGCGCCACGAGGAAGCCCTGGTCCACCAATTGCTGGAAAGCCAGCACCACGGTGCCGCGGGCAACGCCGAGCTTCTCGGCCAGGATACGGCAGGAGGGAAGCGGCATGGAGGCGGCGATCTGCCTGTCCAGAATGGCTGCAACGATCGCCTGCCTGATCTGTGCCTGGAGGGTCTGGCCGGATTCCGCCGAAATGCGGAACAGGCCCGACCAAATGGCCGTGTCATTTCGCTGTGGCATAGGAGTTTCCTCGGTGGTCAGTCTTTTTCATTTTGTGGACCAGTCGAATGTGCCGTGGCACAAGACATTAAGCCAATCAATTTTTCTGATCGCTAGGATTTATGCCAGTGATCGATCACGATACGGCCAGACAAGGCAGGCTACGCCCGTCCTTGCTATTCAATCGATTGAAATTGATTTAGAGAACTTGCCTCAAGCCTCGCCGCGACCAAGTGAGGTCTGCTAGAGTGCCCTTTATACCGTCTCTGGAGCCTCCCCGTGGATAAACCGTCTTTCCGAGAAAACCTCGCGGCCCTGCGCAATCATCGCCCTGCTGGGCCGGCCGACATGCGCTCGGCTTTCGCCACTGATGCCAAGCGCTTCAGCCGCTTTTCCGCAACCGATGGCGATCTCCTGCTCGACTGGTCGAAATGCGCCGTCGACCAGAAAACGATGGACCTGCTCGTCAAGCTGGCGGCTGCTGCCGACGTCGAGGCACGCCGGGCGGCGATGTTCTCCGGCCAGCACATCAACCTGACCGAGGACCGCGCCGTGCTGCACACCGCGCTGCGCAACCTCGATGGCAAGGGCCTCACCGTCGACGGCCAGGACGTGCAGGCCGACGTCAACGCCGTGCTCGACGCGATGAGCGTCTTTGCCGACGAGGTTCGTTCGGGCAAGGCCAGGGGCGTGACCGGCAAGGCGATCACCGACATCGTCAACATCGGCATCGGCGGCTCCGACCTCGGTCCGGCCATGGCGACGCTGGCACTGGCGCCCTACCATGACGGGCCGCGCGCACATTATGTCTCCAACATCGACGGCGCGCACATCCACGACACGCTCAAAGGTCTCAACGCCGAGACGACGCTGTTCATCATCGCCTCCAAGACCTTCACCACGGTCGAGACGATGACCAATGCCGAGACGGCGCGGCGATGGATCGAAAAGGCGCTTGGTCCCAACGCCGTCGGCAGGCATTTCGCCGCCGTCTCCACCGCGCTCGACCTCGTCGCCAAATTCGGCATCGCCCCGGAACGCGTGTTCGGCTTCTGGGATTGGGTCGGCGGTCGCTATTCGGTGTGGGGCGCGATCGGCCTGCCGGTGATGATCGCCGTCGGTCCGAAGAATTTTCGCGCCATGCTCGCCGGCGCGCATGAGATGGACGAGCATTTCCGCGCGACGCCGCTGGCGAAGAACCTACCGGCGCTGCTCGGCCTCGTCGGCTGGTGGCACCGCGTGGTGTGCAGCTATCCGGCGCGCGCCGTCATCCCTTACGACCAGCGCCTGTCGCGGCTGCCTGCCTACCTGCAGCAGCTCGACATGGAATCGAACGGCAAGAGCGTCACCCTTGAAGGCGGGCCTGTTCCGACGCCGACCGGACCGCTGGTGTGGGGCGAACCCGGCACCAACGGCCAGCACGCCTTTTTCCAGCTCCTGCACCAGGGCACCGACATCATCCCGGTCGAGTTCCTCGCCGCGGCCAACGGCCATGAGCCGGAGCTGAAACATCACCACGACCTTTTGCTGGCCAACTGCCTCGCCCAATCCGAAGCGCTGATGAAGGGTCGCACGCTGGAGGAGGCGCGGACCCAGATGCTGGCCAAGGGCATGAAGGCCGAACAAGTCGAAAAGATCGCGCCGCACCGGGTCTTTTCCGGCAACAGGCCCTCGCTCACCATCCTCTACCAGAGCCTCGACCCACGCACGCTCGGCCGCCTGATAGCGCTCTACGAGCATCGCGTTTTCGTCGAAGGCGTGCTTTATGACATCAACTCGTTCGACCAGTGGGGCGTCGAACTGGGCAAGGAACTGGCGACGCAGCTTCTGCCTGTCGTCGAAGGCAAGCAGGATGCCGCAGGCAGGGATGCGTCGACCGTGGGGCTGGTGGCACATATCCACCATTTGAGGGGGTAGGTTTTGGCCGACATCAAGGGAATCCTCTTCGACAAGGACGGCACCCTTGTCGATTTCAACGCGACATGGTCCGGTGTTGCCGACTTCATGGCGCTGGAAGCTGCCGAAGGAAACCGGGCGCAGGCCGACAGGCTTCTCGCGGCCGCCGGCCTCGATCCGAAGACCCGCCGCTTCAAGGCCGATTCGGTTTTTGCCGCCGGCACCAATCTCGACGTGATCGAATTGTGGCTGCCGCATCTGTCGCGCGCCGAGCAGATCGCCGCAGTTGAACGGTTCAACGTCATCACCACCGAACAGGGAGCCGCGCTTGCCGTGCCGCTGCCGGGCATCATCGACGCGCTCAACACGCTGCATGCCAGGCCGTACCGGCTGGGCGTCGCCACCAACGATTCCACGCTTGGCTGCGAGCGGACGCTGGCCACCCTGTCCATCGCACAACTGTTTGACGCCGCCTATGGCTACGATGCGGTGGCCAATCCGAAACCGGCGCCGGACACCGTCGTCGCCTTCTGCGACCTTACCGGCCTGAAGTCCCCCGAAGTCGCCATGGTCGGCGACAATCGCCACGACCTCGAAATGGCGCGGGCCGGCGGCTGCGGCCTGGCCATCGGCGTCCTTTCCGGCACCGGCACGCGCGAAAGCCTGTCGCCGATTGCCGACGTCGTGCTGGAATCGGTCGCCGAACTGCCCGGCTTCCTCGCCGCGCGCACCTGACTGAAGATCTAATCCTGCAGCAGGCCGATGATGTCGCGGACCGAGCGCATCGTCTTTTCGGCCAGCGCGCCAGCCCGTTCGCCGCCGTCCTTCAAAACGGCATCGACATAGGTGCGGTCTGCTGAAATGCGGCGCATCTCGCTCGCCACCGGGGCAAGCTTGTCCACCGCCAAGTCGGCCAGCGCCGGCTTGAACACGGAGAACTGCTGGCCGCCATATTGTTTCAGCACGGCTTCCTTGCTGATCTCGGCAAGGCCGGCGTAGATACCGACTAGGTTTTCCGCCTCTGGCCGGCTGGCCAGCCCGTCGACTTCACTTGGCAACGCCTCGGGGTCGGTCTTGGCCTTCTTGATCTTCTTCGAAATGGTGTCGGCATCGTCGGTCAGGTTGATGCGCGACAGGTCCGATGGATCGGACTTCGACATCTTTTTCGAGCCGTCGCGCAAACTCATGATGCGCGCCGCCGGCCCGCCGATCACAGGCTCGGTGATCGGGAAAAAGCCGTTCACGGTCTCGTCGCCGACCTTCATCTCGACACCGATGCCGAGTTCGGCGATGCGGGCGGAAAAGTCGTTGTTGAACTTCTGGGCGATGTCGCGCGTCAGCTCCAGATGCTGCTTCTGGTCCTCGCCGACCGGCACGTGGGTCGCCCGGTAGACGAGGATGTCTGCCGCCATCAGGCTCGGATAGGCGAGCAGGCCGAGCGAGGCGTTCTCGCGGTCCTTGCCGGCCTTGTCCTTGAACTGCGTCATGCGGTTCATCCAGCCGATGCGCGCCACGCAATTGAAGATCCATGCAAGTTCCGCGTGCTGCATTACCCGCGACTGGTTGAAGACGATATGCTTCTTCGGATCGATGCCGGAGGCAAGGAAGGCAGCTGTGATCTGGCGCGTCTGGTCCTTGAGGTCGTCATGCACCAGTTGCGCGGTCAGCGAATGCAGGTCGACGACGCAATAGATGCAGTCGGAGGTTTCCTGCAGGGCGACGAATTTCTTGATCGCGCCTAGATAATTGCCGAGATGCAGGTTTCCGGTCGGCTGGACGCCTGAGAAAACGAGGGGCTTGAAGGCGGTCATGATGTCCTCTTGGCTTGTGGAGGGCCGTTCGCGCATGACCTTGAAAAGCTGCCGGCTTTTCGGGAAGGATCATGCGGCTTTTTAAACCTGCGTGGCGACGTCTTTCGACGGCGCGCTTATGAACGACACCCATTTGCCGGTCAAGTTCTGTGAGACTGGCAATGTTGCACCACATAACGTTATGCGTTATGCTTTATCATGATCCTGAGCTTTGCCGACCGGGAAACGGAGAAGATCTGGGGTGGATTGCGCAGTCGCCATCTGCCCTCGGACATTCAGGACAAGGCGCTGGTCAAGCTCCGCCTGCTCAACCAGGCTCGCAAACTGGATGACCTGCGCATTCCACCCGGCAATCGCCTTGAAGCGCTCAAAGGCGATCTGAAAGGGAAGTTCTCGATCAGGATAAACGACCAGTGGCGCATCTGTTTTTCATGGACCGAAGGAGGACCTCAGGATGTCTCTATCATCGACTACCACTGAAGACCTCATCCACAATCCGCACGCGGGCGAGATTCTGGCGCAGGAGTTTCTGGAGCCGTTGAAGCTCAGCCAGAACGCGCTGGCGCGCGCCATCGGCGTGCCGCCGCGCCGTATCAATGAGATCGTGCTGGGCAAACGCGCGGTAACCGCCGACACCGATCTGCGGCTGGCGCGCTATTTCGGCATGTCGGACGGGTTCTTCCTCGGGCTTCAGCATGATTTCGAAATCATGGAGCGCAAGCGCGCGCTCGGCGACAGCCTTGCCAGGATTACCCCCCGAGCGGCCTGAACTGCCGCATGGTGACCCCGGCCCTCCCGTGATAAAACAACCTTGGCGGGAACGTTTTTTCCCGCCGGCCATCCAATGGGCCGGACGGAGGAATTCTAATGCCGTTGCCGGAGCAAAGTGCGCTGAGGCGCGCTGGCGACCTTGACGACCAGACGCTGGTCCGTCTGGCAATGGCGCAGGATGCCATCGCGTTGCGCACCATCATGACACGATACAACCAGAGGCTATACCGGCTGGCGCGAAGCATTCTCGTTGACGACAATGAAGCGGAAGATGTGCTGCAGGAGGCTTACCTCAGCGCCTTTTCCCATCTCGCGAACTTCCGCGGCGACGCGGCGCTGGCAAGCTGGCTGTCGCGCATCGTCATCAACGAGTCGATCGCGCGCCTGCGCAAGAAACGACGTTTTCCAACCGTGCCGCCGGCGCATCCCAGCCCAGACAGCGCACAGATCATCGCATTTCCCAACACCGCGAGCCCGGACGATCCGGAACGACACATGGCACAAAGACAGATCCTCGAACTGGTTGAAAAGACCACAGACAGCCTGCCCGAAAGCTTTCGCGCCGTGTTCATGGCGCGCGCGATCGAGGGCCTCAGCACGGAAGAAACCGCCGAACTTCTCGACATCAAGCCGGAGACCGTGAAGACCCGGCTTTTTCGCGCCCGCAAGCTGTTGCGCGAGCGCATGGAAGCGCAGGTTGGCGAAGTGCTTGGCGATGCCTTTCCGTTTGCCGGCGAGCGCTGCGCCTGCGTTACGGAGAAAGTGATGAAGAGGCTTGGCTTTCCAGGCGATCCATCCGAGGCCTGAACCGGCGGTCCGCCCGCAACTCCCCCTGAAACCTGCCCTGCGCAAGATTGTTTCCGCCATCTGCGGAAAAGCCGGGAACGTTTCAACAGGCCGCGCATCCAAGCAGCGTCAGAAGGTGGCGCGCACCCTGCCGCGCCTGAAAAATGGAGTTCGACATGACCATCAAATTGCCCCTGGCCATCGTGGCCGCTTTCCTGCTCGGCACCATCAGCTTTTCCCAGGCGGCCGACAAGCCGACCGATCCGCAGATCGCCCACATAGCCTACACCGCCGGCGTCATCGACATCGAAGCTGCCAAGCTCGCCGTCGAGAAATCCAAGACCAAGGAAGTCGTCGATTTCGCCAACTCGATGCTGGCCGACCACGAAGCCGTCAACGTCCAGGCGCTCGACCTCGTCAAGAAGCTGAACGTGACGCCGGAAGACAACGACACCTCGAAGGCTTTGGCTGCTGCTGCCGCCGCCAAGCGTGACGAACTGTCCAAGCTCGACGGCGCTGCCTTCGACAAGGCATACCTCGAAAACGAAGTCGCCTACCACGCCCAGGTCAACGGCGCTCTCGAGACCCTGCTCATCCCCTCGGCCACCAACCCGGAGCTGAAGAGCCTGCTGGAAACCGGCCTTAAGCTGTTCCAGGGCCACCAGCAGCACGCCGAACACGCTGTCGCGGCGCTGAAGTAAGCCTTCAACACGGCAATTCCGGAGTGGTTCGACTCCGGTTTCGAAAGGGCGGCAACGCCCTTTCTTTTTTGGCCTTATTTCTCCGCGGGGCCGGGCCGCGCCGTGCCGCGCCGGACATTGCGGCGGATCATGGCGAGGTCGGCTCCGCCGATGGCAAAGGCAAGCGCAAAATAGAGCGCCGCCCCTGCTGCCGACAGCGCCGCCACCGCCGTCGCCTTGGTGACCAACGGAGCCGACGATCCGAGCCATGGCGCGCACCAGATGCCGGCAAAATAAAGTGCCGCCCCCATCAGGACCGACGCCAGCACCAGCCTCGGAATGCGCTTCATCAAAGCGGCCTCGCGCTGCCAATGGCCACGCCGCACCAACCCCATCAGCAGCATCAGCGCGTTGACCCAGCCAGCGACGGCAGACGCCACCGCGATGCCCGGCGCGCCCATGCGCGGAAACAGGAGCAGAGCGAAGCCGACATTCACCGCAACCGAAATGGCGGCGAAGATCATCGGCGTTTTCGTATCCTCGCGGGCGAAGTAGCCGGGCGTGAACGCCTTGATCAACACGAAGGCCGGCAGGCCGAGGCCGAAGATGGCAAGGATCGCGGCGACCGTCGGCGTGGAACCGTTCGCCGCAAAGGCACCTCGCTCATAAAGCAGGCGCACGATCGGCTCGGAAAACACCAGAAGCGCCGCCGCCGCCGGCAAGGTCAAAAACAGCACGAACTCGACCGACCTGTTCTGCAGATTGGCCGCTTCGACCATGTTGTTCGCCTTCAGCACCCGCGACAGTTCGGGCAAAAGCACGATCGCCACCGCGATGCCGACGACGCCGAGCGGCAGTTGATAGACGCGGTCCGCCAGCGCCAGCGAGGACACGGCGCTGTCCTGCGTCGAGGCAATCGCCGTGCCGATCAGCGTGTTGATCTGGGTGATGCCGCCGGTCACCGCCGCCGGCAGCGCCAGCAACAAAAGCCGCTTCACGCCCGGCGTCAGGCGCGGCCGCTTGAAACCGATGGAAATTCCGGCATGGCGAGCCGCGATCCATACGATCGCCAGTTGCACGACGCCCGCCGCCATCACGCCCCAGGCCATCGCATAGCCGACCGACAGGCCGTCGGCGCCGCTGCGCCAAGCCTGGTAAAGCACGCCGATCAGGATGACGTTCAAAAACACCGGCGCAATCGCGGCAGCGAAGTAGCGCCGCAGCGAATTCAGCATGCCGGCCATCATCGAGGCCAACGACATGCACACCAGATAGGGGAACATGATCGTGGCCAGCGCCACCGTCAGATCGTATTTTTCCGGATCGTCGGCGAAGCCCGGCGCGATGATGGTGCGCACCAGAAGCGGCATCGCCAGTTCCATGGCGATGGTCAAAACGATCAGTGCGCTGAACAGGACGCCGAACACTTCCTCCGAAAAGCGCCGTGCGCCATCGATGCCGTCGGCCTCGATCTCCTTGGCAAACAGCGGCACGAAGGCGGTGTTGAAGGCGCCCTCCGCAAACAGCCGGCGAAAGGTGTTGGGAAACTGGAACGCGGCGTAAAAGGCGTCGGCCACCGGCCCGGTGCCAAGTGCTGCCGCCATCAGCATCTCGCGGGTGAAGCCAAGCACACGGCTCACCAGCGTGCCTGAGGCGACCGTCGCGAACTTCTTCACCAGGCTCATCGTGCAGACATCTTCTCTTTGGATGCTTGGAAGGGAACCCCCCTCTGGCCTGCCGGCCATCTCCCCCTCAAGGGGGGAGATTGAAGCGCGGCACGATCATCATCAACCATTGATGTCGCAAAAATCGCGGCGAAACTGAAGCTGCGGATCTCCCCCCTTGAGGGGGAGATGGCCGGCAGGCCAGAGGGGGGGGAGAACAGCTGCAACCTCAAGCTTACTCCGCCGCGGCTTTCGACTTGGCAAGCTGCTCCAGCCCGGAGCCTTCCAGCGCCTCGACCAGCCTGGCGCGGATCTGCTTGACGCGCGCCGGATTGTCGATCTTCTGCCCGGTCAGGTCGGTGACATAAAAGGTGTCGATGACCTTCTCGCCGAAAGTCGTGATGTGGGCCGAGGCGATGTCGAGCGACAGGTCGGACAGTGTCCCGGTGATCTCCGACAAGAGGCCCGGCCGGTCGAGCCCCTCCACCTCGATCACCGAAAAACGATTGGACAGGCTGTTGCGGATTTCAGCATGCGGCGGAATGCGGAAAACCTTGGCGCCGCGCTTCGGCCTGGTGCGCCTGGCGATCATCTCCGGCAGCCAGGCCCTGCCCGACAGCACGTCTTCGATCAGTTTGCCGACCCGTTCGGCACGGCGGCGCTCGTCCTCGTCGAGATCGAACTCGCGGCTGATCAGGATGGTGTCCAGTGCACGACCGTCCGAGGTCGTGAAGATCTGGGCATCGACAATGTTGCCGCCGGCAGCAGCGCAAGCGCCGGCGATGACCGAAAGCAGGCGCGGATGGTCCTGCGCAAGGACCGTGATCTCGGTCACGGCCTCGAACTCATGCGTCTTGACCATGGTGGCAAGCTTGCGGCCCGCCGCGTCGGCCTCGCGCACGAATTCGGCGTGGCGAACCTGATCGGCGAGATCGACGGTCAAAAGGTAGTTTTCATAGTGCAGGCCGACATAGGCGCGCCGCGCTTCCTCGCTCCACCCCGTCAGGGCGGCGGCCAGCTTGTCGCGCGCCTCGGCGGCGCGCTCGGCGCGCGACATCTCGGAAAAGCCGCCGGTCAAATGAAGCTCGGTCTCGTAATAGAGATTGCGCAGCAACTGCCCTTTCCAGCCGTTCCACACGCCCGGCCCGACGCCGCGTATGTCGCAGACCGTGAGGATGAGCAAAAGCTTCAGCCGCTCGACCGACTGCACGATTGCCGCGAAATCCTCGATGGTCTTGCGGTCGTTGAGGTCGCGCGTCTGCGCCGTCATCGACATGACGAGGTGATTGTCCACCAGCCACGCCACCGTCTCGGTGTCGGCGGCGGAGAGGCCCATATGCGGACCGAGCCTGCGCGCAATTCGTGCGCCGGCAACAGAATGATCCTCGGGCCTGCCCTTGGCGATGTCATGCAACAGCACGGCCACATAAAGCGCGTCGCGGCTCTTCCTCAGCCCCGGCATCAGCGAATGCGACAGCGGATGCACCTTGGCGTCGTCGCCGCGCTCGATCTCTGCCAGCACGCCGACGCAACGGATCAGATGCTCGTCCACCGTATAGTGGTGGTACATGTTGAACTGCATCATGGCGACGATCTTGCCGAAGTCGGGGATCAGCTTCGACAGCAGGCCGGATTCGTTCATGCGGCGCAAATTGAGCTCGGCATAGCGGTCCGAGGTCAGGATATCGAGGAACAGACGGTTGGCCTCGGCGTTGCGCCGCAGCGTCTTGTCTACCAGCCACAGCGAGCGCGTCACCAGCTTCAGCGCATTGGGATGAAACTCCAGCCCGTGCCGGTCGGCGAACCAGAACAGCCGCACCAGGTTGACCGGGTCGCGCTTGAACACCTCGTCGTCGGCAACATTGAGGCGATGGTTGTCGAGAATGAAGTCGCTGGTGCCGGCAAGCTTGCGGCGGCGGCGCGAAAAGCCGGTGATCATGCGGTTGAAACCCGGCACGTGCTTGGCCTGCTCTTCCTCCAGCGCCGCGCAGAAGATGCGGGTGAGGTCGCCGACATCCTTGGCGATCAGGAAGTAGTGCTTCATGAAGCGCTCGACCGCCGACAGGCCGGGATGGCTGGTGTAGCCCAGCCGCTCGGCGATATCGCGCTGGATATCGAAATGCAGCCTCTCCTCGGCCTTGCCGGTCAGGAAATGCATGTGGCAGCGCACCGCCCACAAGAAGTCCTCTGACTTCAGGAACTGCCGGTATTCCCCTTGCGTGAACACCCCCTTGCCGACCAGTTCGGCGCCCGTGCGCACGCGGTAGAAATACTTGCCAATCCAGAACAGCGTGTGCAGGTCGCGCAGCCCGCCCTTGCCGTCCTTCACATTGGGCTCGACCAGATAGCGGCTTTCGCCGGCCTTGGCGTGGCGCGCATCGCGCTCGGCAAGCTTCGCCTGCGCATACTCAAGCCCGGTCGAAGCGACGACTTCCTTGTCGAAGCGCTTCAGAAGCTCTTGGCACAGCTTCTCCTCGCCCCACAAAAAGCGCGTTTCGAGCACGGCGGTGCGGATGGTCATGTCGGACAGCGAAAGACGGATGCACTCGTCGATATTGCGAGTGGCGTGGCCAACCTTCAGCCCCATGTCCCACAGCATGTAAAGCATGTATTCGACGATCTGCTCGCCCCACGGCGTCTGCTTGTAGGGAAGCAGGAACAATAGATCGATGTCGGAACCGGGGGCCAGCGTGCCACGTCCGTAGCCGCCGACGGCAACCACCGCCATGCGCTCGGCTGCCGACGGGTTCTTGGCCGGATAGACATGGCTTGCGGCGAAGTCGTAGAGCGCGCGCACGATCTCGTCCATGACATGCGACAGCCTGGCCGCGCAGGCGGTGCCGCCGCCGTCCTTCTTCAGCATCGCCTCGGCCACCTTCATGCCGGCCGCCCGGCGATCCTTGAGAAGGTTGAGCACGGCCGCGCGCGTTTCGGGCGCTGTAGCCGGTTCCTTCGCCGCCAGCGCCGAAAGCTCGCGGCGCAGAGCCTCGCCGTCGATCAGCTCATCCAGCTTGAGGGAGATTTTCGCCATATGCGCCGGAACGTCTCTTCGTTTCGGCGGCGTCTATATCCTGTTTTTACGGCAAACGGTATGGGCTTGTCGCAACCGTCGGCCAAGTGCTTCAGGCCACTGCCGTCAGCACGTAATCGAACGACACCCGGTTGCGGCCCTGCCGCTTGGCTTCGTAGAGGCAGCGGTCGGCCTGCCGCATGACTTCCGGAAACCTGATGCGACGACGCCCGACCTCAGCGCCGCCGATGCTGACGGTCAGCGCGGAGCCATCAGGGTCTTCGGTTTGCCAGGGGATGCACTGTACCTGGCGGCGAACGAGCTCCGCCATCTGCATCGCCTCGTCCTTGCTGACTGAAACCAGCAGGATGGCAAACTCCTCGCCGCCGATGCGGCCGACGATGTCCTTGCGGCGCACGGCGTATTGCAGGGCGCGCGCGATCTTCACCAGCGCCTCGTCGCCCTTCGGATGGCCGTAACGGTCGTTGACCGCCTTGAAATGATCGGCATCGACGATCAGCAGGTGATGCCCTTCGCTGCGGTTTCGCTGCTCATCGACATGGCGCAGGAAGCCTTCACGGTTGAGCAGCCCCGTCAACTGGTCGTGGCTGGCGACGAAACTCAACTGTTCATGCGCCTTGGCGAGATCGGCGAACGACTGTTCCAGCTTTTCATGGGTCTTCTGCAGCTTTTCCGCCTGCGTGAAAATGTAGACGGCAATCGGGGTGCCGACGAAAATGGGAATAGCCAGGCACTCGACCCAAGCCAGCCAGTCGATCGTCATGGACAGCGCCCAGCGCAGCGAAAACGAGATCGTGAACGTCGCCACGATGGCCGGGCCGACAACAAGCAAGGTTCTGGCGGCTATCCGCTTCGTGCATTGATCCATAGTAACCCGTCTTAACATAGATTACGATGACGTTGGGTTATGGAATTGGATTGTATTTTAGCAGTTCGTTGAAAATCCAATTTTTACAAAGCGGTCTTGACCTTCCAGTTACTGGAAGCCCTATCTCGGCTTCACGGAACGATTTCGGGGCTCGCCATGGCGCATTCGCATCACGATCACGACCATCAGGACCATCACGGCCACAGCCATTCGGCCGACGGCTCGTGCTGCTCGGCCAAGGCCGCGCCACAGACTGACATGATCGTGCGCGATCCGGTCTGCGGCATGACGGTCGATCCTACCGCCGGCAAGCCGACGGCAGAGTATAAGGGCCGCAGCTTCCATTTCTGCTGCAACGGCTGCCGTACCAAGTTCGAGGCCGCGCCGGAAGACTACCTCACCGCCAGGGACCCGGTCTGCGGCATGAACGTGGACCGCGCCAGCGCCCGCCATTTCCATCGCCATGACGGCGGCAAGTACTATTTCTGCTCCGAAGGCTGCCTGACCAAATTCCAGGTAGAACCCGAAAAATATCTTGGCGACCGGCCGGCACCCGCTCCTATGCCTAAGGGCACGCAATACACTTGCCCAATGCATCCCGAGGTCATTCGCGACAAACCGGGCGATTGCCCGATCTGCGGCATGGCGCTTGAGCCGATGGGCGTGCCGACCGGCGAGGAAGGTCCCAACCCCGAACTGGTCGATTTCACGCGTCGCCTGTGGGTCAGCGCGCTCCTGGCCCTGCCGCTGTTCGTCATCGCCATGGCGCCGATGGTCGGCCTGCCGTTCCGCGACTGGCTGGGCGAACGCACCGCCGCATGGGTCGAGTTTGCGCTCGCTACGCCGGTCGTCTTGTGGGCGGCGCTGCCTTTCTTCAAGCGCGGCTGGTCGTCCATCCTAAACCGCAGCCCCAATATGTGGACGCTGATCTCCATCGGCGTCGGCGCGGCCTATCTCTACAGCGTCGCCGCAACCCTGTTCCCCGACCTGTTCCCACATGAAGTGCGCGGCCATGGCGACACCGTGCCGGTCTATTTCGAGGCCTCTGCCGTCATCGTGGCACTGGTCTTCGTCGGCCAGGTGCTCGAACTCAGGGCGCGCGAAAAGACCGGCTCGGCCATCCGCGCTCTGCTCGACCTCGCGCCCAAGACGGCGCGGTTGATCAGCGCCGACGGCAGCGAACGCGACGTGCCGCTCGCAGACGTCAAGGCCGGCGAGCGGCTGCGCATCCGCCCCGGCGAATCGGTTCCGGTCGATGGCACCGTCGTCGAGGGCCGCTCGACCATCGATGAATCGATGATCACCGGCGAACCAATGCCGGTCGCAAAGGCCGAGGGCGACAGCCTCATCGGCGGCACTTTGAACAAGAACGGCACGCTCATCATGCGGGCTGAAAAGGTCGGCGCCGAAACCACGCTGTCGCAGATCGTCGAACTGGTCGCCAAGGCGCAGCGCAGCCGCGCGCCGATCCAGGGACTGGCCGACCGCGTCTCGTTCTACTTCGTGCCGGCGGTCGTGCTGGTGGCAATCGCCGCCTTCACCTCATGGCTGCTGGTCGGTCCCGAACCCAGCCTGATCTACGCCATCGTCTCGGCGGTGTCGGTGCTGATCATCGCCTGCCCCTGTGCGCTCGGCCTTGCCACGCCGATGTCGATCATGACCGCCACCGGGCGCGGCGCGCAGGCCGGCGTGCTGATCAAGGAGGCCGCAGCGCTCGAAAGGCTCGCCGCCGTCGATACGCTGATCGTCGACAAGACCGGCACGCTGACAGAAGGTAAGCCTAAGCTTACAGATATCGTCGCACTCGAAGGTTTCGTCGAAGACGAGGTGCTGGCGCTCGCCGCTGCCATCGAGCAGGGCTCAGAACATCCCTTGGCCGACGCCATTGTCGACGGCGCGCGCGACCGCAAGCTTGCGGTTGTAGCCGCCGCCAGTTTCGAGGCGGTCAACGGCAAGGGCGTTTCCGGCACCGTCGGCACGCGCAAGGTCGTGCTCGGCAACGCGCTCTTCTTCGCCGACCTCGGCATCAACGCCGCGCCCCTCACCGGCCGCGCCGATGCGCTGCGGGCCGACGGGCGCTCGGCGGTGCTCGTCGCCATCGACGGCAAACCGGCCGGCATCGTCGCCGTATCCGACCCGATCAAGCCTAACGCAGCGGAGGCGCTGAAAAAGCTCCAGGACGCCGGCATGGTCATCGTCATGGCCACCGGCGACAATGAGCGCACCGCCGAAGCCATCGCCAGGCAGCTCGGCATCAAGCGCGTGCGCGCCGGCCTCCTGCCGGACGACAAGGCCAAGCTGGTCGAGGAACTCAAGGGCCGCGGCGCGGTGGTGGCGATGGCGGGCGACGGCATCAACGATGCGCCCGCGCTCAGCACTGCCGACGTCGGCATCGCCATGGGCTCCGGCGCGGACGTCGCCCTGGAAAGCGCCGGCATCACGCTCTTGAAAGGCGACCTCACCGGCATCGTGCGGGCGCGCCATTTGGCGCAAGGCACGCTTTCCAACATCAAGCAGAACCTGTTCTTCGCCTTCCTCTACAACGCGCTCGGCGTGCCGGTCGCAGCCGGCGTGCTCTACCCGCTCACCGGCACGCTGCTCTCGCCCATGCTGGCGGCAGCGGCGATGAGCCTGTCGTCGGTCTCGGTGATCGCCAACGCGCTCAGGCTGCGCACGCTGAAACTCTGACCCCACCCGGAAAGGACTCCGCCATGTGCAGGAAAATGAAGATCATGCTGTCTGTAGCCGCCATCGCGGTCATCGCCGCTGCCGGCTTCGGCTTCAGCCAGATCGCCTCGGCGCAGACCGACCACAGCACCCACACAATGCCAGCGATGGGCGCGGACGGCCCGTCCACCGCCGGCTACAAGGCGGCGATGGACAAGATGCATGCCGACATGGGCGCGCTCGACTATTCGGGCGATGCCGACGTCGATTTCGCGCGTGGCATGATCCCGCATCACCAGGCCGCGATCGACATGGCCAAGGTGCTGCTCGAGCATGGCGACAACCCTGAAATGCGCAAGCTCGCGGAAGCCGTGATTTCGGCGCAGGAAGCCGAGATCAAGCAGATGCAGGAATGGCTCGTCGCCAATCCGCCGAAGTAAGCGGCTGAGGCTTCGAGCAAACCGGCGGGTTGGCACGTCGCTTCTTTTGTGGCCTTGTCCCGACATTGACCCTTTCCGCTCGAGGCCGCCGATGACGATCCGAACCACCACTCTGCCATCCGGCGAAGCCGTGCCCGTGTTCGGGCTCGGCACATGGAAGATGGGCGAAGCGCAGAGCCGCTTCGCAGACGAGGTCGCAGCACTTCGCCTCGGCCTCGACCTCGGTGCGACGCTCATCGACACCGCCGAAATGTATGCCGATGCCGAACTGGTCGTGGGCGAAGCGGTCAAGGGCCGCCGCGATGGGCTGTTCCTGGTCTCCAAGGTGCTGCCGTCGAATGCCACGCGCGCCGGCACCATTGCCGCCTGCGAGCGCAGCCTGAAACGGCTCGGCACCGACCGCATCGACCTTTATCTCCTACACTGGCGCGGCGGCACGCCGCTTGCCGAAACCGTCGCCGCCTTCGAAGCGCTGAAGGCATCCGGCAAGATTCGCCATTGGGGCGTGTCCAATTTCGACAATAACGACATGGCCGAACTCGACGGCGTGCCGAACGTCCGCGCCTGCCAGGCCAACCAGGTCCTCTACAACCTCACCCGGCGCGGCATTGAGTTCGACCTCGTGCCGTGGAGCCGCAAGCGCTCCATGCCGATCATGGCCTATTCGCCGGTCGAGCAAGGCGCGCTTGCCCGTAGCGGCAGGCTCGACGCCATCGCCGCCCGCCACGGTGCGAGCCCGGCGCAGATCGCGCTTGCCTGGACGATGCTCGCCGATGGCGTCATCGCCATCCCCAAGGCCGTGCGTCCCCAGCATGTGCGCGACAACATCGCCGCACTGGACATTGCCTTGACCACGGAAGACCTTGCCGATCTCGATAAGGCCTTCCCGCCACCACGCGGCAGACGCCCGCTGGAGATGATCTAACCCAAAGGTTTCAGCCGCGCCTCGATGGAAGCGCGCTTCGCCTCGAGGAATGGCGGCAGCGACAGCCGCTCGCCAAGGCTTTCCAGCGGCTCGTCAACGGCGAAGCCCGGTCCGTCGGTGGCGATCTCGAACAGGATGCCGTTTGGCTCGCGGAAGTAGAGAGAGCAGAAATAATAGCGCTCCACCTCGCCGCTCGACGGCAGGCCGAAACTGCGCAGCCGTTGCGTCCATTCATGGATGCTGGCCACGTCCGGCGTGCGGAAAGCGACGTGGTGCACGGCCCCCGCCCCTTGCATGGCCGGATCGAGACCCGGCTGCACGGCAACATGCAGTTCGGCCGCAGCCCCACCTTCGCCCATCTCGAACACGTGCACGGTGCCTTCGCCGTCAGGCGAAGCGTAGCTGCGCGTCTCGCGCATGTTCATCACCTTGGTCAGCACCGGCTCGGTGCGCGACAGGTCGGGCACCGAAATGGTGATCGGTCCGAGGCCGCGGATCTGGTGTTCGGCCGGCACCGGGCTCTTTGCCCACGGATGCGTTTCGCCGGCACCGCCATCATCGACCAGCCGGAAGCGCTGGCCCTCGAAGTCCTCGAAGTCGAGCGCGCCGCGCCCGTCCAGTTCGATCACCTCGCCCGTCTTTACGCCCGCCTTCGTCAGGCGCTGATGCCACCAGTCGAGGCTGGCATGGCTCCCGACACGCAGGCCGGTGCGGGCAATCGAATGGGTGCCGCGCCGCTCCGGCGCAACCGGCCAGTCGAAGAAGGTCAGGTCGCTGCCGGGCGAAGCTTTGCCGTCGGCGTAAAACAGATGGTAGGCAGTGGTGTCATCCTGGTTGACCGTCTTCTTGACCAGCCTCAAGCCCAGCGTCTCGGTGTAGAAGCGCAGGTTGGCCGGGGCATTGGCGGTAATCGCGGTCAGGTGGTGAATGCCTGTCAGTTGCAGTGCCATGATATCCTCCTTGGGCAATTGGCCCGTTTCGACCTGCAATATCGGACTTCACTTCAGTTCGATAAATAGAAACAATCGTGGACTAATTGTTCACTTTTCAAAGACACCAAACCTGGCGGCTTACTTCTCCATTAGCCCCTTCAGCCGATAGAGCGCGTCCAGCGCCTCGCGCGGGGTCATCTCGTCCAGATTGAGGCCGGCAAGCGTTTCGCCAACCTTGTCCGGCTTGGCGGCAGGCTTTTGCGCCTCCCGCTTCACGGCCACCGAAAACAGCGGCAAATCGTCGATCAGCCGGTCGGCCTTGCCGGAGACTTCGCCTTCCTCCAGCTGGTGCAGCACTTCCTTTGCCCGCGCCACCACCGCTTCCGGCAGGCCGGCAAGGCGGGCCACCTGCACGCCATAGCTGCGGTCGGCGGCGCCCTTGCCCACCTCGTGCAGGAACACGACGTCGCCTTCCCACTCCTTCACCCGCATGGTGACGTTGGAAAGCCGCGGCAGCTTTTCGCTGAGCGCCGTCATCTCGTGGAAATGGGTGGCGAAGATCGCGCGGCAACGGTTCTTCTCATGCAGGTATTCCACCGCCGCCCAGGCAATCGACAGGCCGTCGAAAGTCGCTGTGCCGCGCCCGATCTCGTCGAGGATCACCAGCGCCCGCTCGCCGGCCTGATTGAGGATCGCCGCCGTCTCCACCATCTCGACCATGAATGTGGAGCGTCCGCGCGCAAGATCGTCGGACGCGCCGACGCGCGAAAACAGCCGGTCCACCACCCCGATATGGGCGCTTGCCGCCGGCACGAACGAACCCATCTGGGCGAGGATGGCGATCAGCGCGTTCTGGCGCAGGAAGGTCGACTTGCCGCCCATGTTCGGCCCGGTCAAAAGCCAGATCGCACCGTTCTTGCCGTCGCCTTGCGGCGACAGGTTGCAGTCATTTGCAACGAAGGGGCCTTCGCTGGAACGCCGCAGCGCCTGCTCCACCACCGGATGACGCCCGCCCTCGATTTCGAAGGCAAGGCCGGCATCGACCTCCGGGCGGCACCAGTTCTCGCTTTCGGAAAGTGCCGCCAGCGCCGCCGATACGTCGAGCATTGCAAGGGCTGCCGCGCCCGCGCGGATCGTGTCAGCCGATGAAACCGCCTCCGCCAGCAGCCGGTCGAACGCGGCAAGCTCTATCGACAGCGCCCGGTTGGCGGCATTTGCGATCTTCGTCTCCAGCCCGGCCAGTTCCGTGGTGGTGAAGCGCATGGCGCTGGCCATGGTCTGGCGGTGGATGAATTTTGCCCGCGCCGCGTCTGTGCCGGTCATCGCGGCTGAATTGTTGGCCGTCACCTCGATATAGTAGCCCAGCACGTTGTTGTGCCGAATCTTCAAGCTGCGGATGCCGGTTTCGTCGGCAAGGTCGCGCTCCATCGCGGCGATGACGCGGCGCGTGCCGTCGCGCAGCGCCCGCATCTCGTCGAGTTCCGCATCATAGCCCTCACGCACGAACCCGCCATCGCGTTTCAGCAGTGGCAACTCATCAGCGAGCGCCGCATCCAGATGCTCAGCCAGCGCCTTGGGCAGCGCGGCAATCGCCTTCAGCCCATCATTGATTTCAGCCGGCGGTGCCGCACCGGCAAAGATATCCGCGATAGCTACCGCCGCCGCGAATCCTGCCCGCAGCGCGCCCAGGTCGCGCGGGCCGCCGCGGTTCAGCGCCAGCCGCGACAGTGCCCTTGGCATGTCGGCCACGCCTTTCAGCGAAAGCCGTACCGCTTCAGCCAGGCGCTGCTCGCTGCGGAAGAAGGACACCGAATCCAGCCGCGCCGCAATCGCCGCCGGGTCGGTCAGCGGGGCCATCAGCCGGTCGGCCAGCAGCCTTGCGCCACCGCCGGTCACGGTGCGGTCGATGGCCTTGACCAGCGAACCGTCGCGGCCACCGGATAGGGTACGCAACAGTTCCAGGTTGGCGCGGGTTGCCGGATCGATGAACAGCGTCGAGCCGGCTTCCTCGCGCTCGGGCCGCGACAGCGGCGGACGCTCCGCCTTCTGCGTCTTCTCGACATAGGCGATGATGCCGCAGATCGCCGAAAGTTCGGCACGGCTGAAGGTGCCGAAAGCATCCGGCGTCGCCACCTCGAAGAAGCGGGCGATGCGGCCCGCCGCCGTCGCCGAATCGAACAGCGGCGACGGTTGCGGATTGACGATGCGGCCAAGCACGTCGAAGGCCGGCTTGAACTCGGCGTCATGAAACACCGGCTCGGCCACGATCAGCTCGCGCGGATCGACGCGGAAGATGTCGGCCAGCAGCCGCTCCGACGAAGTTTCCGCCACACGGAAAGCGCCGGTCGAAATGTCGATCCAGGCCAGCGCGCAGGCGGCCTCGCTTGCCGCCGCGCCCTTCACCCGCCCCATCGCCATCAGGAAGCTCGATTCGGACGGCGCAAGCAGCTTGTCTTCGGTGATGGTGCCGGGCGTCACCAGCCGGATCACGTCGCGGCGCACCACCGACTTGGAGCCGCGCTTCTTGGCTTCCGCCGGGTCCTCGATCTGCTCGCACACCGCGACGCGAAACCCTTGCGCGATCAGTTTCTGCAGATAGTCGTCAGCCGCGTGCACCGGCACGCCGCACATCGGAATGTCCGCGCCCTGGTGCTTGCCGCGCTTGGTCAAAACGATGCCCAGCGCCTTGCTCGCCTTTTCGGCGTCGTCGAAGAACAGCTCGTAGAAATCGCCCATGCGATAGAACAAGAGCGAGTCCGGGTTCGCACCCTTGATCTCGATATACTGCTCCATCATCGGCGTCGGGCCGGCCACGGCGGAGGCGGGCGTAACGCTCTCCATCGCCACGGAAGCCGTCCCTATCCCGGTGTTCGGCTCTTCGTTCATGCGAGCCTCACCCAGCCAGGCTGATCGCAGCGGTGCCGGCAACGGCAAGCGCGGCGCCCAGCCATGCCTCGCGCCGTGGCGCCACGCCGGAGCGCAGCCAGACCATCGGCAGGATCATGATTGGGGTCATTGAAGAAAGCGTCGTCACGATGCCGACATTGCCAGTGGCGAGCGCCGCCAGCAACAGCGACATGCCGAGACCGGTGCCGACGAAGGCCGATGCCACAGCGAGGCCGAAGTCGGTCGTGCGGAAACTGTAGGGCCGCCTGACGATCGCCAGCGGCAGGAAAGCGATCAGTACGAAGAGCAGCGCCGACACGCCCGAGCGCACCGCCATCGCCGCGAACGGATCGACGCCGGCTTCCATGGCGGGCCTTGCAAACAGGCTGCCCAGCGCCTGGCCGAGCGCCGTCACCACGCCGAGCAACATGCCCAGCCATTGCGGCGCGTTGTGGCCTATCGCGGCGGGTCCGGCGCCAACCGCTGGAACCTCCACCGCCGGCACCGGATCGCGGCGGCGCACCCCAACTGCCAGAACGATGCCTGCCAGCACCAGCATGATGCCGAGCATCTGCTGCAGCACGATGGTCTCGCCAAGGAAAAAATAGCCGAGCACCAGCGAAAAGGGCGAGGCGAGCGCGAACAGAAGCGCCGTATTGCGCGGCCCGATGATGTAGATGGCCGCGAAGTAAGTCGTGCTGGCGATGAAGATGCCGCAGATACCCGAAATGACCAGCAGTCCAGCCTCGTGCGAGCCGACACTGCGCCAGCCGCCGACCATCAGCGCAGCCGCCCCGGTGATCGAAAAGGCGGCCAGCATCTGCCAGCGGGCAAGGCGCACGATATCGACACGGCCCTTCAACTCGGCAATCAGCATGCCGGACAGCGCGATGCAGACGGAGGCGGCCAGCGCGAGGCTTTCAGACATCAGCATGGCGAACGCCGGCGAAGGGAAGCGCTATTGTCCAAGAAACACTTTCTAATTTTTGCAAGCTCATCTGCTTGGCGCTTTACGTCCGGCAAGCGTAGCCTTAATCGGAAACGTTCCACAAATATTTGCGCGGCCAAGGCGCATCGCTATCCAAGGAAGTCACCATGGCGAAAAAGCCCGACAGCAACGGCCCCTCCGTCAGCGCCGCGGAGGCGCTGGAATTTCACGCCATGGGGCGTCCGGGCAAGCTCGAAGTGGTGCCGACCAAGCCGATGGCGACCCAGCGCGACCTGTCGCTGGCCTATTCGCCCGGCGTCGCCGTGCCGGTGAAGGCGATCGCCGAAGATCCCTCGCGCGCCTTCGACTACACCAGCCGCGGCAACATGGTCGCCGTCATCTCCAACGGCACCGCCATCCTCGGCCTCGGCAATCTCGGCGCACTGGCGTCGAAGCCGGTCATGGAAGGCAAGGCGGTGTTGTTCAAGCGCTTCGCCGACGTCGATTCCATCGACCTCGAAGTCGCGACCGAAGACGCCGACGAGTTCATCAATTGCGTGCGCTATCTCGGCCCCTCCTTCGGCGGCATCAACCTCGAGGACATCAAGGCGCCGGAGTGCTTCATCATTGAGCAGCGCCTGCGCGAACTGATGGACATTCCCGTCTTCCACGACGACCAGCACGGCACGGCGATCATCTCCGCCGCCGGCCTCATCAACGCGCTGGAAGTGACCGGGCGCGACATGAAGACGACGAAGCTGGTCTGCAACGGCGCAGGCTCCGCCGGCATCGCCTGCATCGAGCTCATCAAGGCGATGGGCTTCACGCCCGAGAACATCACGCTTTGCGACACCAAGGGCGTCGTCTATCAGGGCCGCACCGAAGGCATGAACCAGTGGAAGTCGGCGCATGCGGTCAAGACCGAGGCGCGCTCGCTGGCCGACGCCATGAACGGCGCCGACGTCTTCTTCGGCCTCTCCGCCAAGGGCGCGCTCACCACGCCCATGGTGCAGTCCATGGCCAAGAACCCGATCATCTTCGCCATGGCCAATCCAGACCCCGAGATCACGCCGGAGGAAGTGGCCGAGATCCGCACCGACGCGATCATGGCCACCGGCCGCTCGGACTATCCGAACCAGGTCAACAACGTGCTCGGCTTCCCCTACATCTTCCGTGGCGCGCTCGACGTCCGCGCGACGACCATCAACGACGCCATGAAGATCGCCGCCGCCAACGCGCTGGCCGAGCTTGCCCGCAAGGACGTACCCGACGACGTCGCCGCCGCCTACCAGGGCAACCGGCCGAAATTCGGTCCCAACTACATCATCCCGGTGCCGTTCGACCCGCGCCTGATCTCGGCGATCCCGGTCGCCGTGGCGAAAGCGGCGATGGAAACCGGCGTGGCGCGCCGCCCCATCATCGACCTCGACAAATACGTCAACGAATTGTCCGCGCGCCGCGACCCGATCGCCTCGACCTTGCAGCGGATTTACGACCGCGTGCGCCGCCAGCCCAAGCGCATCGTCTTCGCCGAGGGCGAGGAAGAGCAGATGATGCGCGCCGCCGTCTCCTACGTGAACCAGAACCTCGGTACCGCCATCCTGCTCGGCCGCGACGACGTCATCAAGGAGAACGCCCGCAACGCCGGCATCAGCCTCGACAAGCCGGGCATCGAGATCATCAACGCACGCCTGTCGCGCCGCAACGCCATCTATGCCGATTTCCTCTACGAGCGCCTGCAGCGCAAGGGCCACCTGCTGCGCGACTGCCAGCGCCTCATCAACAACGACCGCAACCACTTTGCCGCCTGCATGGTGGCGCTGGGCGATGCCGACGGCGTCGTCACCGGCGTCACCCGCAACTATTCGACCGCGCTGGAAGACGTGCGCCGCGTCATCGACGCCCGCCCCGGCCATTGCGTCATCGGCGCGTCCATCGTGCTCGCACGCGGCCGCACCGTCATCGTTGCCGACACCGCCGTGCACGACATGCCGAACGCCGAGCAGATCGCCGACATTGCCGAGGAAGCCGCCAACTTCGCCCGCCGAATGGGCTACGAACCGCGCGTGGCCATGCTTGCCTACTCCACCTTCGGCCACCCGCAGGGCGAGCGCTCCGAGCGCATCCAGGAAGCGGTCAAGATCCTCGACAAGCGCCGCGTCGATTTCGAGTATGACGGCGAAATGGCCGCCGACGTCGCGCTCAACCCCAACGGCATGCGGCTTTACCCGTTCTGCCGCCTCAACGGCCCGGCCAACGTGCTGGTCATGCCGGCCTTCCACTCGGCCTCGATCTCGACCAAGATGCTGCAGGAACTCGGCGGCTCAACCGTCATCGGCCCGCTGCTTGTCGGCCTCAACAAGCCGGTACAGATCGTGCCGCTCAACGCCAAGGACAGCGACATCGTCAACATGGCCGCCATCGCCGCCTATTCGGCAGGGGCCTGACTCCAGCCCGTGCCTGCTGCCCATGCTGTAGGCGCGCGGTGGACCATCGTATCCGGTGCAAAAGTCTGCCACCCATCGCCAATCATGGGTGACAGCCATTTACCTCCCGCCGGAGCGCGCCATGACGGCTGATAAAAGCGAAACCGGCAGCTTCATCCACCTGCTCGGCGCGGCCCAGATTTGCTCGTGGGGCACCGTCTTCTACGGCTTCCCGCTGATCGCCGAAGCAATGCGCGCCGATCTCGGCTGGTCGAAGACGGAGCTCTACGGCGCGGCCACGATCGGCGTCCTGCTGGCCGGCATTGCCGCCTACCCGATCGGTTCGGCGATCGACCGCGGTCATGGACGCCTCATCATGGCCGGCGCGTCCGTCATCGCCGGGCTGTTGTTCGCGGCGTGGTCGCAGGTCGAGAACATCGCCACCTTCTACCTCGTTCTTGCCGGCATCGGCTGCATGCAGGCAGCCACGCTCTACGAACCGGCCTTCGCCGTCATCGCGCGGCGCGTCGGTGCGCTCAAGGCCCGCAACGGCATCACCACGCTCACACTGTGGGGCGGCTTTGCCAGCACCGTCTTCATCCCGATCATCCAGTTCGTCATCGAAATGCGCGGCTGGCGCGAGGCGCTCCTGGTCATGGCCGCCGTCAACATCATCATCTGCGGCAGCCTCTATGCGCTTGCCATCGACCCGGCAAAAGATGCGCCGCGCCCGGCCAGTCCTGGTAACGGCCCTGCCCCCGCAGCCGGACGCGCGGCTGTAGCAGCAGCGATGCGCAAGCCGGCCTATTGGGGCCTCATGCTGGCGTGGTCGTCCTACGCGCTGGCATTCTCGACGCTCACCTATCACTTCTTTCCACTGTTCCTCGAACGCGGCCTCGATTCCAAGGGCGCGGTCGCCGTGCTCACTGTCATCGGTCCGGCGCAAGTGGCCGGGCGCATCGCCATACGCTGGCTGGCTGCGGAAGCGCCGGTGCGCAAGCTCGGCTCCGCCATCGTCGTGGTCTTCCCGCTGGCTGTGCTGGGCTTTGCATTCGCCCCGCCGCAGACGCTTCTGATCGCGGCCATCGCCGCCTTCTACGGCGCGGCCAACGGCATGATCACCATCGTGCGCGGCGTCGCCGTGCCCGAAATGGTCAGCCGCGAAGCCTATGGCGCGATTTCCGGCTCACTGGTCGCGCCGATGAACATCGTCACCGCGCTTTCGCCGTTCGGAGCCGCCCTGTTGTGGCAGGCCAGCGGCGGCTACGGCGCGGTCCTCGCCGTCATCTTTGCCGGCTCACTGACTTTGTGCGCCGGATTCTGGTTTGCCGCCTATTGGGCGAGGAAATGAAAACAAACGAAACGCCAGGCTTCATGCAACCAGAGCGAGGTTTCCTTCCACCGCGGAGATCGCCCGTTCCAGCGCGCCGAAGCAGTTGGCGTCGAACGCCGCGCCGATATCGGCCCGCATGATGGCGAACGCCTTCTCCACCGGCATGGCAACGCGATAGGGCCGATCCGCCGTCAACGCGTCAAAGACGTCCGCAACCGTGACGATCCTCGTTTCTTCCTCGATCTCATCGCCCTTGAGGCCGCGCGGATATCCCTTGCCGTCCAGGCGTTCGTGGTGCGCGCCGCCGATGCGCGCCATTTCCCGGAATACCGGCACACGCGAAAGTATGCTCTCGGACATGGCCGAGTGGTCGCGCATCTGAACCCATTCCTCGTCATCCAGCTTGCCGTTCTTGTCGAGGATGGAGTTGGAGACGCCAAGCTTGCCGATGTCGTGCAAAAGCGCCGCGCGCCGCAGCCAGCGGCGGCGGCTGGCCGGATAGCCCATCTCGCCGGCAACGAGATCGGCATAAACCGCGACCCGCTCCGAGTGGCCCGCCGTGAACGGGCTCTTGGAATCGACGATCTGCGCAAAGGCGCGGGCAATGTCGTCGAGATAGTCTTCGTCGACCTCGATATGCCGCCGCGCCGGCGCCAGATCGAACACGGCATTTGCTACGTCGCCGGACTCCAGCGCCTCCCAGAAACCGGCATCGGCCATGGCGGCCTCGAGGCCGTCGACGCAGGCCGGGTCGAACCAGCCGCCCCGGCGCGCACGGACTTCTTCGATCGCCGCATCCCGGCCGGCTGCCGTGTGAAAGACATCGACCACCTGGGAAAGCAGCGCGATGCGCGCATAGACCGGGATCGATTGGCCGGCGAGGCGGTCCGGCCTGCCCTGTCCGTCCCAATGCTCGTCCAGCGAATGGATGCCGTTCGATACGGCGGCTGGAAACCTGAGCGTCGCCGCGATCTGCGCGCCTCTATCGCATCGCGTCTGGATCAGGTCGTTCACGATGTCGCCGCCATTTTGCATGATGTTGAGGATCGACCGCAGCCGATCGCCCAGCGAGGAACGCCGCCCCGTATGCGTGAGCACGAAGCCCAGAACCTTTGGCAGGCTGGACCCCAGTGTCTTGAAGTCGCGCTTGAAGCCGATGTCGTCGGACAGGTAAAGCTCGCAGATGCGGGCGGCATTGCTGGAACAGCCCAGGTCCTTGAGCAGGACCGTGTAATAGAGTTCCCACTGGTCCGCTTCCGACAAACCCATGTGGCGGCCGATCTGCATGCCGATCCAGGTGCTGCGGACACAGTGACCGACCGGCTGGCCTTCGGTCAGGTCGAGCGCGTAGCTGAGAGCCCCGAGCAGTTCGGCCAGGCGTACGCTCTGCTGCGCCCCACTGTGCATGCCTTCACCCCGCCCTGACAGTTCGTTGCCGCGGCACTTTCGCCGATACGGGTTAAATTTTGACTTGTATTGCCGCCTCGCCGTCCGAGAGCCGGCGCGACCGCGCCAAGCGATCACAACCTGTGACTTTCAGTACGGGGATGTGGCAAGCTGGCGGCGGGCTCAGACCATGCGCGCGCCAGGTGAATCAGAAGTTGTTCAGGTCCGCCTGAGCAATGTCCACCATCTCATCGGTGATTTGCAGGCTTGGAGCTGATCCGTTCGGCCACTTCAGACCCATGCAATCAAAAAACCGTTTCAAAAGCACCGGATCGAAATGGCCGTTCCACGTCGCCATCATCTCCGCGGCAGCCTGCGGAGTGAAGCCCTTCTTGTATGGCCGAACGGACGTCAAGGCATCGAAAACGTCGCAAATCGCGACAATCCGTGCCCCGGCACCGATTTCTCCGTCTTTTAAGCCCTCCGGGTAGCCGGAACCGTCCAGCTTTTCGTGATGATAAAGGCAGATTTTTCCCACGATTTCCGGCAAGCCTTCCGTCCTCGCCAGCATTGCATATCCCTCGCGCGGGTGGGTCTGCATGACTGCCATCTCCTCCGGCGTGAGCTTGTCGGCCTTGGTCAGAATGGCGGTCGGGATGCGAATCTTTCCGATGTCATGCAGAAGAGCGCCAACCGACAGTATCCGGACCAAATTACTGTCAAGCTTGAGATGTCGCGCGAATAAGCCGACAAGGGCACAGACTGCTACCGAATGTTGAAAGCTGATCTCGTCCTTCGTCTTGAGCTTGGTGAGGTTCAGGACGCTTGCCGGGCGCGTGTACAGGAGCTGGTCGACGACATCGACAACCGCGTCCACTTGTTGCCGGTCAACCCATAACGATGAGGCTGCGTTGCTGAAGATCGAGCGGACCATTCCCGTCGACTTCGTCAGCGCCGCCCCAACGTTGGCGGACGTTGAGGTCTCATTGGGTTTTGGTGGCCCGGCCGTCGAACTGGCCGGCCCGAGCCCCTTTGAAAGATCGATGATAATCGTCGTTACCGAACTTTCGCGAAGCGCCTTCAGCTCGGCCGGGTTGGATAGTTTGAACTGGCCGGCTGCAAATGGGATGCGTAGCCATTGCTTGCCGAACCCATGAATAAACATGCCGAGACGGGCTTCATTCTTGTCGATCTGAAGAAGCGTGGAATTCGTCATGCGGCGCTCGCTTGGTTGGCCGTTGGCTCGAAATCGTCGGAGCGACCAAATGCTCGGCCGATACCAACGCCTGACGTCGCCCGGGTCGCTGGGGCGCCTGCTTCAAGGCATGGCGCATAGTTGCCCGGAAATTACTGTGGCGCGCCTCTAACCCGGTCGCCATTCAACGTTACTGCACGTTCGTAAACTTTCCTTACCCTATCGAGCAGGCGGCAAGATCGTCTCGCAGCCCTCCCGGTCCCACACTCGGGAGCGCTCGGCTCTATTTTGGGCCCCCGGCTCTGCCGATCGGCTCAACAGGACAAATAGCAAGTTTCGGGTGGTGAGGGCAGTGTGCAGAACGCCCGACAAGCGGTCGTAAGCTGCGTCATTTAATCGCTATGTCGTGAACTCATAAATCTGGCCGAAACGGTGTGAAGCCATCTGTTCGGATACGTGGAGAGAAAGAGCGAAGGAAATGTCGGCAACGGCAAGCTGTATATTCCGTCAGGGGAGCATGAGGGAGCCGAACCAGATTTCCATCAGCACATCCTCGTCTGCCAACCTAAAGAAGGACAACTTGGCGCCTGTTGCCAAGCTGATGACCCTGGTGATTTCGGATGCGTCGCTCTGCCCGGTTTCATCGAATACGATTCCGGATGCCGTCAATTCGTTCTTCACCGTTGCCAGCTTGGCGCCGGGACAAAAAGCGCCAAGGTAAACGCTGACTTGACGACCATTCGATGCGATGCCGATTCGCTTCTTTTTTGGAACCGGTGTTTCGCCAGACGCTTGCCAAAGCTCGATCCAAAAGCAATCGAGCGCAACTAAGCCATCGCGACTACAGAACACCAACTCGAAGTCGCGGTAGTTCATTTGACAGCGAAAATCATCTTCAATGCCAAAATCCCAATATCTAGGAGCTCCGAGAAATTTACCCACTTGCTCCAAGCGATTCCCCTCGCGAAGTGGCCCCTCGTAAGAACCCGCAAGCATATCTGGGACCGAAAGCTTGGTTATTTTGTTCATTATTCTATGTGTCCGCCCGCAAGCCGCGCGTTAGGTTTCATTTTTCTTTGCAAGGATCGCGCCAAAGCGACCAGCTATTGGAATATTTACCAACCATCGAAATTAAGCTGGCATGATCTAAAAGTGGCACTCGATCTTACGGCGGCAATGACAAATCCAGCGATTGAGACTGGATACCGTCCGCATCGTCAAAGTCGATTTGCAGTGCGGACGAAGTTATGCCGTTGAAGATAATGAAACCATCGCGATAAATGGATTGGATCACTGGAATCTGCGCCAGAAGTCGCCCTGTAGGTATGACAAGCGCGGGCTCCGCATTCACCTCCCACCCCATGACGGAGACACAATCGCCTTCTCTGCAGAAGGTGCGAACTACCTCGTCCAAATCTGCTATAGGGCGAAAGGGCTGGAGGCACCGTCCGTGACGGAGACATCCAATCAGAGCGGAACGGCGATTTTCTGATAGGGGCGAGACCGCTACACCCAATGACGCCCACCGCCGAACCAGTTCCAAAGATCGCCTACGCCGGAAGTTTCGCTCTAGTAGATCACTCAACCGGCTTGGATCAGACGTATTCATTGGGCAACACTGCCTGTATAAAGGCCGCCTGAATTTGAATGATACATCTTTCTTAAATGCATGGGGCCGCAGTTTTCATTGTGCGGGGTAGCTCGACTAGTCCTCAGGAAGCGCCCTGCGGATATCCAATTGTTCACGCATTTCCACCATCTCCTCATGAGGGTCTTCGAAATTATATATATCAAAGCAAAAGGTTATATTTAGATTTGTTGCTAGCTGTTGGTGATCGATATTCAACTCCCAACTGAAGCTCTGATAATAATATCCCACACACATAATTTGCAGCTTTACTTTTGTAGAAGCCTTCAGAAGACCAGCCCGGTGAGGAGCAATCCTGTTTAGTATTGCCTCAATATGATCACTAAGTGGCTCGGTGTCAGGTAACTTACTGTCCAGTCTCCAATGTGAACCTCGCCTTATACGGGTGTGGCCCCGTCGAACGAATTCATCACCAACAGACCAGCATTCCGTTGGCTCAAGGCCGATCAGTTTGGTTATCTGTTCCGGGTCAAACAGACCCGATGCACGAAAGTATGCGTATTCTCGATCCGTTGCAGGGGGGTGTGACATAGTTAGCTAGGTAGCGCCTCTTTTCGCGAGAGTCACGATAGTGGACAACTCTCGCATCAACTCTTCGTCAAACCCTTAATTCTCCAAACCTTTCCAAAATAGTTTATCCACGCCTTCTCCGCCTCCCGCATAATCCCTGCACCGTTCTCACGGGAAGCCTGGTTGCGCACCGGGCATCAGGCGAGGACGGCGGCGCCGGATCGGTCGCGCTACGGTAGCGCGGCTGGGAGATGATCCCCCAGGTCCGGGCCTCGACTGGGCCTTTGGCAAAATTGCCATCCCCCGGTGAGGCAAGAACGCCGGCGGACGCAGGACACCGCGCCGTAAAATAAATTCCAAAGGCGCGGTTCCTGCGTCTGCTTCCCGATCCGTTCGCGGCGGGAAGAGGCTTCCGCATGCCTGAAATAGCCAACCAGAAAGGACCAGACATGATGGAGAGACAAGACACCATCCCGCAAGGCTTCAAGCGGCTTTGCATGTCCGCCTTGAGCCTCGCGCTCGAGGCCGACGGCGCACCCGAACGCTGCCTGAACCGGCTGTGCCGCCGTACAGGTCATTGCCATCTGCCGATGGGCGACAACGGCCCCGGCGCTTGTGGCGGCGGCCCGATCCCCGGCCACGTCGCCGCCGAAGCGGCCCTCATGCTGGCTTTCAAGCTGGAGGGGTGAGGCGGGGAGCGGCGCTCCGTTTACGGGGAGAGGGAAGCGGAGCCCGGCGTGCCGGGCGAAGCAGGGTGAGGGGCAGCGGTGTCGAACGAATGCAAGCGACGTCTGCGCCGCCCCTCATCCGCCTGCCGGCACCTTCTCCCCGCAAGCGGGGAGAAGGCAGCGCGCCTTCCTCTACAGCAAGCCTGCCTGTTCGGCCTCGAGGCGCAAATTCTGGCGCGGTCGCGGGCCGATCTGCTGGATCACCAGCCCCGCCGCCAGCGAGCCGAGGTCGCCGCACGTCTTGAGATCGTGGCCTTGCGTGTAGCCGTGCAAAAAGCCGGCGGCATAGAGGTCGCCGGCGCCAGTGGTGTCGACCAGCTCGTCAATGGCGGTCGCCTCGATCACAACGGTCTCGTGGCCGCGCACGATCACCGAGCCCTTTTCCGAGCGGGTCACGGCGGCCAGCCGGCAGTCCTTGCGGATCGCCGCAAGCGCAGCGTCGAAGGAGGCGGTCTGGTAGAGCGACTTGATCTCGTGGCTGTTGGCGAACACGATGTCGACCGTGCCCGAGCGCATCAGGTCGAGGAACTCGTCGCGGTAGCGGTCGACGCAAAACGAGTCCGACAGCGTCATCGCCACTTCGCGCCCGGCGGCGTGCGCCAGCCGCGCGGTCTGGCGGATCGCCTCCTTGGCGCGCGGCGGGTCCCACAGATAGCCCTCGAAATAGGTGACGCTCGCCCCGCTCGCCTTCTCGGCCTCGACGTCCTCCGGGCCAAGCTCGACGCAGGCGCCGAGATAGGTGTTCATCGAGCGCTCGCCGTCGGGCGTGACGAAGATCATCGAACGCGCCGTCGGCGGCTCGCCTTGCAGCGGCCTGGTGTCGAAGGCGACGCCCAGCGCCTTGATGTCATGGGCGTAGATTTCGCCCAGATGATCCTCGTTGACCTTGCCGAAGAAAGCGGCGCGACCGCCGAAGCTGGCAATGCCCGCCGCCGTGTTGCCGGCCGAACCGCCGGACGCCTCGATGGCCGGGCCCATGCGCGTGTAGAGCAGCTCGGCGCGCTCGGCGTCGATCAGGTTCATCGCGCCCTTGATGATACCGTTGTCGGTGAGGAACGCCTCGTCGCACTGGGCAATGATATCAACAATGGCATTGCCGATGCACAGGACGTCATATTCGGGCATTCATCCCACTCCGCCGCAACGTTTCCGGGTCGGCGCCGCAATCCGCGCGCACCAGCCGAGCGGGGTCTAGAGCATCGGGAGGGCTTTGCAAAGCCCGGGGAAAGCGTTTGGGGCGAAGCGGTATTTGCAGGCCGCCCACACCTGAATCTAGCGAAGCAAAAATCCGCGGCCCAGCTCGTCGTCCTCTTCGAGGAAATACTCCGCCTTGCCCGAATAGAAGGCGCGGCCGCCGACGCGGGCGACGATGGCCTCATGCCGGCCCGCCGTCGTGGTGCGGGCGACCGCGCCGGTAAAGCGCGAGCCGACGATGCTTTCGAAGATGCGCGTCTGGCCGATAGCTATCTCGCCCCTGGCGTGCATCGCCGCCAGCCGCGCGGTCACGCCCGATCCGGTCGGCGAGCGGTCCACTTCCGCGTCGGCAAAGACGCAGACATTTTTCGTCGGCTGGTCGCAAAACCTGTCCACGCCGTCGGTCAGGATCGTGCCATAGAGGAAGGCGAGGTCGTCGTGATCGGGATGGGACAAGGGGAGGGTGGCCTTCAATTTGTCGGTGAGCGCGGTTGCAGCATCGACGAAGTCGCGCGCCCGGTCGCGGCCGAATTCCAGCCCGAACTGGTGGCAGTCGGCGAGCGCGTAGAAAGCGCCGCCATAGGAAAGGTCGAAGCGCACCTTGCCGAAACCGGCAAGCTCGGTGCTTTCCTCGCGGGCGAACAGGAAGGCCGGCACGCTTTCGAAGGAGACCGCGCCTGCCTTGCCGTCCTTAACCTCGACGGAGGCGACAACCAGTCCGCACGGCGCTTCGATGTTGACGATGGTCACCGGTTCGCGCGGCGAGACGATGCCGGTGTCCACCGCATAGCGGCCGAGCGCGATGACGGCATGGCCGCACATGGTCGAGTAGCCCTCGTTGTGCATGAACAGCACGGCGAGGTCGGCGCCCGGCAGGTCCGGCTCGACGAGCAGCGCGCCATACATGTCGTAATGGCCGCGCGGCTCGAACATCAGGAGCTTGCGCAGATGGTCGAGACGGTCGCGAACGTAAGCCCGCTTCTCGAGGATCGTGCCGCTCGGGATCGGCGGGTAGCCGCCGGTAACGATGCGCACCGGTTCCCCGCCGGTGTGCATGTCGGTCACGGTCAAAGGGGCGTTCAAGGCTCAGCCTTCCGAAGTCGCAAACATCTTCTGCAGCCTGTCATAGGCCATGGCGTCACGGCTGAAGGTGAACGAGCCGCTCTCCAGAATTTCCTTCGATGCACGCTCCAGCGCCCCGAACGTATAATTGGTCAGCTTGGAGCCAAGCGATATGCGCTTTGCTCCTGCCCTTGCCAGTTCTGCCACGGTGAAGGCAGGGACAGCGAGAATGTTGACCGGCTTGGACACGGAGGAACATATGGTGCGCACCATTTCGATATCGCCAATGCCCGGTGCATAGAGCACGTCGGCGCCGGCCTTCTCGAAAGCCTGCAGGCGCCTGATGGTATCGTCGAGATCGTTGATGCCATGCAGGAAGTTTTCCGCCCGCGCGGTGAAGACGAAATCGTTCTTCAGCGCCCGCGCCGCCTCGACAGCCGCCGCCACACGCTCGACCGCATGGGAAAAATCATAGATCGGACGATCGTCGTCGCCGGAAAAATCCTCTATCGAGCAACCGGCCAGGCCTGCCGCCTCAGCGGCGAAAATGGTTTCGGCGGCGCGTTCCGGACTATCGCCCTTGCCTTTTTCCAGATCCGCCGACACCGGCAGCTCTGTCGCCGCCGCAAGTTCCTTGCAGTGCGCGATCATCGTCTCGAAATTCACCCCGCCATCCGGCAGACCGCGCGAAAAGGCGAAGCCGGCGCTGGTCGTCGCCAGCGCCTTGAAGCCGAAGGACTGCAGAAGCCTGGCGGTGCCGATGTCCCAAGGGTTCGGAATGACGAATGTGGAAGCGTGAAGCTCGCGGAAAATCTTGCCCTTGTCCATGGCGCTCACCCCGGTTGCGGAAGCAGATGGCAATCCTATCCTTGCCCTGCACGCCGGGCAAATGGATGCGATTGGCTCAAAGCGCTGTTTTCCCGCTTTCGCCTCGGCAACATGACAGGGTGGTATCAGGAGAATGCACGGTTTCGTTTCCTGTACGCCAATCTCGCTGTCGTGCTCTGCGTCAGCATCGCGTCTCCGGGCTGACGATTTTTGTCATGCATCGCAAAAAATCCAAATTTATCAAACCAGTTCAAGGAGTTACAAATCTTGATCCCAAAACCAACCAACCGGCACCAGAGGATATATTATCCAGTTGACAGGTAAGATGGCTTATGGCCTGATTGCATTTGGTGAAATTTTCTTTCTCAATGTGAATTGCATGCGATGGATGGTTTCGCCCAACGAAAAATAGTTCTTTGATTCATCGACTTTGGTAATCGGAGGAGACGGATGGATGGAAAATAACAATAACAAGCATCCATAACGTGTGAAAATTGAGCGGCTATGGCTTAGCCATCATGGCATCATAAAAAGCGATACGGGAAGAATTGCACCGCGTGGGTAGCGCGTGCCGTTTCTGTCGTGTCGATGTTGGTGCATACGGCAAAGCCGAACAAGCCAGATAGCGCAATTTTCAACCTCGGCATGGCCGCAAACAGCGGTGTTGCCGGGCTGTGGCCGGTTGCCAACCGACCTTCACACAAAAGATGCTGAGACAGGCGCGTCAGGTTTTGCGTACGCGTCCGTAATTTCACGTCGAAGGGCAAATACCGCGAGCCGACTTTTGTCGGTCCGTGGGTGCTTTCGTGCGGCCTCAGACACCCTGACCCGCCGATGAAGAGGAAAGACAGGTACGCAGACCAGCAAAACCCAAGTCATAAGGAGGAGGAAACCCCATGACTGACAAGCGCAAACGCACTTTCTACACGGAGCCGATTGGCTGCACATTCCGCGAAAATCCGATCACCGCAAAGGTGAAAGGGGGAACGAAATGAGCACCAATCACGGGGACACAATCGACGTACTGGACTACGAACAAGGCAATCTTCAGACCGGCACAAATTGGTGGGGTGCCTTTGTCATCGGTCTGGCCGGAACCATTCTCGTAACCGGCGCAGCGCCAGCATTTCTTACGGTTTTCGGCGCTTCCTATATTCCCTTCATCGCATTCTTCACGCTTACAGGCGTTGTGTTATGCCTCTTGCTGGCAGAGCTGTCCGCAATGATGCCCGGGCGAACGGGCGGTTCCCCGTCCTATGCCTACCCTGCCTACAAGGACCGATGGCCGCGGCTGGCGCCGCATGTCAACGGGGTCACGGCATGGATGTACTGGGTGGGCTGGATGCCGGTCGCTCCACTCAACATGATCCTGGCGTCGTTCTATATCACCCATCTTTTCGGGCTTGACGCAACTGTCGGCATCACACCGATCAGCACGTTCATCCCGTGGTGGACGCTGGCAATTACAGCGGTCGGACTTCTGATCCTGTCGGTGCCGGCCTATCTCGGCATCCGCTTCGGCACGTCTATGGCCACCATTCTGGCCGTGCTGTCGATGATCCCGCTGACATTCCTGTCGATCGGTTTCATCTTCAACCCGGATGCCGCGAACTGGAGCGAGATCGCCAACTTCCCGCAACTCGACGGGTCGAGCTTCTTCAGCGATATCAACGGCTACCCTGCCTGGGTCATGTATGTGGCCTATGCGTTCCCGTTGCTATGGACGGTTATCGCCTACGAAGCGGCGGCCTGCTACATCGGCGAGTGCAAGCATCCGGGCCGCGACGCCAAGATCGCCATGACGCTCGAGGGTGGCTATGGCGTCTTCGTCTATACCATGTTGCCGGTTTCGTTCGTCGTCGTGCTGGGGGCCCAGGCCATCTCGGATCCGGCTCTCGTCGATCCAAAGACGATGTTTGTGACCTTCGCCAGCAACGTCTTCCCCGGCGTCGCCGGCGCCGTGATGGAATGGCTGATGGCGATCATGTTGATCATCGCGTTGGTGCTGTCGGCTCTCAACTCTCTGATGGGCTGCTCACGGTCGCTCTACCAGATGTCGCTTGATGGCCAGTTCCCACGCTTTTACCAGCACCTCAACAAGAACCACGTTCCGGACCGGGCGATGATGACCAACGTCGGCGCCAGCCTCCTGATTGCGTTCATGGGCGGAGCGATCGAGATCTATTCCTTCTCCAACGTCGGATATCTCGGTTCCTTCGTACCGGTGCTCATCGGCTATTATCTGCTGCGCAAGGACCGGCCGAACGTCCATCGTCCGTTCCGCCTGCCGGAGTACTTCAAGTACATCGCGCTGGCGCTTGCGGCGCTGTATTTCTTTGTGTGGCTGGTGGGTGGCGTCATCTACTCGTACATCGGCGGCCAGGCGATCTACTACTTCCTCGGCATCGCCGCGACATTCATGTACCTGCCCCTGTACTGGTACCGCAAATGGGAGGATCGCCGTGACGGCGTGCCTTCCGGTGCGGTGGCTACAACCAGCAACTAGGAGGTCGGGCAGATGATCCGGAACCTGATCGGACAGCCACGGCCTGCCGGCGAATCGAAAGCCGCGCAAAATGTGCTGATTGCTTCTGAGGGCAGACGTTTCAACCAGGGCGTGATCGACCTGGCGGTGCGGATGCTGCTTCCACATCATGGCCATGCCAGGGTGCTTAGCGTGGCAAGGTTGTGGGGCACGGGTCTTGGACTGCCCAATCCGGGCTTGCGTCCCAGCAAGCGCGAGATGGAAGAGCAACAAGAGAACGTCTTTTGGGCTCTTGGCCAACTGGAGGATGCCGGCGTCTCGGCAGGTGGACATATCGTAACCACCCGCAATCCGAGCAAAAGTATCCTGAACGAGGCAAAGCGTCACAATTGCGATGCCATCATCATGGGAGCAGACCCGCGTCGGCCCTGGTTCATCCGCAACCTTATGTGGAGCCAGGAGCCCTATCGGGTTCATGCACGCACACCCATTCCAGTCCATCTCGTCTGCCCGGCTGGGTAGACTTAAACACAGACGGGGCGATCTGGCCGGTCTCGATGCAAATCGAGGCCGGCTTTTTACCCGGTAGCTTGCAATGTAGTCGGCTTACGCCACCGCGGTCCCCTTACATCAAGCGATGGGAATGAGGGCTGCCAGCTTGCGCATGTCGTCGAACAGGATGCCGCCTGCCGCGCGCAAACCTTCGACATCCGTCATCGCGTCGCCGTGATAGGAAAAGACACGCATGCCAGCGGCAATGCCGGCCTGGGTGCCGGGGACGCTGTCTTCGATGACGATGCAGTCCTGAGGCTCGAAGCCCATCGTCCTTGCGGCAAGAAGGAAGAGATCGGGGGCGGGCTTGCCGCGCTCGACCATGGAAGCGCTGAACAAGACGTCCTTGAAATGCCGCAGCAAGCCGGTCCGGCCAAGCGTGAAATTCATCTTGTCAATACGGGCAGACGATGCGACGCAATGAGAAAGGCCGGCACTTTCCACCGCTTCGACAAAGCTCTCGACATGGAGGATCGCCTCGAGCCCCTCTACGAACAGGCTCTGCAGTTCACGATACCAGCGCTCGATCAAGTCGGCTCCCAGATCGACGCCGGCCGTTTCCATCAATTCGCTGCGTACCGAAGTCAGGCTGCGTCCGCTGAACCGGCGCCGGCATTGCTCGTAGGAGATGGGATGACCGGCCGCGGTGATCCACTCAGCCAATCGGCGATTGGCAGGACCCTCGGTATCGACCAGCACGCCGTCGCAGTCGAAGATGACAAGTTTGGGCTGAATGCTCACGCCGTACCCGTCGAACCAAAGCCGCCCGAGCCGCGCGACGTATCTCCCGCCAGCGTACGCTCCTCGGCTGCAACCTGCACCACGGGTGCGAATATGATCTGGGCAATGCGCATGCCGCGCGTGACGGAAAAATCTTCGTCGCCCAGATTGACGAGCAGCACGCTCACTTCGCCGCGGTAGTCGCTGTCGATGGTTCCCGGTGTGTTGAGACAGGTGATGCCGTGTTTGAGCGCCAGACCGGAGCGCGGGCGGACCTGGCCTTCCATGCCTTGCGGTATCTCGAGAACCAATCCGGTCGGCACCAATGCGCGCTTGCCCGGCAGGATCAGGATCGAGCGGTCTTCAGCGATAGCCGCGCGCAGATCCATTCCGGCTGCGCCAGCGCTTTCATATGCGGGCAGGGGCAGGCCCTCTCCATGCGGCAACCTGACGAAACCGATGGTCGGACCGATGACGGAGGGCGAATGGCGGGTGGCGGACATGGCGAGAATCCTGTTGAGGCGCTGGCCTGAATGATCAATCCCGGAGCACCGCGTTCAACGACTTCTTCTCCGGGCGGTTCCGCTTACAGCAGGAGGGGCGGCGTGGCCAGAACAGATGTGCACCGGAAGGACGATCTCAACGCACTTCGACCGGGATCGCCGTCGTGGCCGTCATTCACGCTTTCTTGCCGTTTTTGTTCGAGACTACGGCCAGCCGGATCATCCGCGAGCTTTACGAGCGGACGCATAATCGTGGCGGACATGCGGTTCCAGACGATCGCACGATGATCGGGGACCGCGCCTAGGAGCGGACAGGGCATGTGTCGTTGGGCTGCCTATATCGGCGATCCGGTCTTCCTCGAGGACATCGTCTCGGCACCCTGCCACTCGCTCATTGCCCAGAGCCATTGCGCCCATGAGGCCAAGACAGCCACCAACGCCGATGGCTTCGGCCTTGCATGGTATGGCGAGCGCCCCGAACCCGGTTTCTTCCGCGATATCCTGCCGGCCTGGTCCGATCCCAACCTGAAAAGCCTGTGCCGGCAGATCAGGTCGAGCCTATTCCTTGCCCATGTGCGCGCCTCGACCGGCGGGGCGACCAGCCGGGTCAATTGCCACCCATTCATCAATGGCCGCTGGTCGTTCATGCACAATGGCCAGATCGGCGATTTCGAGAGAATCCGCCGCAAGCTCGAAGCAAGTCTGGACGACCAACTCTATGACCAGATCGAAGGCACCACAGATTCGGAACTGTTTTTCCTGCTGATGGTCGAAAAGGGACTGGCTCACGATCTGTTCGGCGCAGCAACCCGTGCCGCTGCCAGTGTCATCTCGATGCAGCGCGCCTGCGGCGTGGAAGCAAACTTGAAGCTCACCGCCGCTTTCGCCGATGGGGAAACACTTCACGCGGTGCGCTACACGACCCACGGCAATGCGCCAACACTCTACACCCGCACTTTGGGCAGCGGTCGTTGCGTGGTGTCCGAGCCTTTCGACCATGACGGCAGCGGCTGGCAGTCGGTGCCCCCGTCGAGCTATGTCGCCGTCAGCCGCCAGGGCATCAGCGTGCGCCCCTTCGCGCCGGAAAAGGTCGAGCTTGCGCTGACCGCCTGAATGGCATTTCCGTTCGACAGTTTCTTTCCCGGCTGTTAGAAGCCCGCCACCTAACGGGATTTCAGACATTGGCCGAGACTATCGAACAGGCGGTCGCGCGCCGCCGCACCTTTGCGATTATTGCGCACCCGGATGCCGGTAAGACGACGCTGACCGAAAAGCTGCTGCTGTTCGGTGGAGCGATCCAACTCGCCGGCGAGGTCAAGGCCAAGAAGGACCGTATCCAGACCCGCTCTGACTGGATGAAGATCGAGCGCGAGCGCGGTATTTCGGTCGTCACCTCGGTGATGACCTTCGAATATGGCGACAACGTCTTCAACCTGCTCGACACGCCCGGCCACGAAGACTTCGCCGACGATACCTATCGCACGCTGTCAGCCGTCGATTCCGCCGTCATGGTGATCGATGCCGCCAAGGGCATCGAGCCGCGCACGCTGAAGCTGTTCGAGGTCTGCCGCCTGCGTGACATTCCCATCGTCACCTTCGTCAACAAGATGGACCGCGAGGCGCGCGATACGTTCGAGATCCTCGATGAGATCGAGCAGAAGCTGGCGCTTGATACCGCTCCCGTCACATGGCCTATCGGACAGGGCAAGACCTTTGCCGGAACCTATCATCTTGCAGAAAATGCCGTTCGCCGCCATGACGAGGAGAAGGACCGCACGGCGGTCCATGGCCCGGATTCCAATCGCGCCGCCGGCCTTCTGCCCGAGAATGATCGTCCGGCCTTCATCGAAGAACTGGAACTGGCTCGCGAGGCCTGCCGCCCCTTCGATCTCGAGGCTTTCCGCCAGGGCCATCTGACGCCGGTCTTCTTCGGCTCGGCCCTGCGCAATTTTGGCGTGCGGGACCTCATCGAAGCATTGGGGAACTGGGCGCCGCCGCCGCGCGCGCAGGAAGCGGACACGCGCAAGGTCGAGGCGACCGAAGAAAAGATGACGTCCTTCGTCTTCAAGATCCAGGCCAACATGGATCCCAACCATCGCGACCGAATCGCCTTCGTGCGGGTCTGCTCCGGCACGCTGGAGAGAGGCATGAAGGCCAAGCTGGTGCGCACCGGCAAGCCGATGAGCCTTTCTGCGCCGCAGTTCTTCTTCGCCCGCTCGCGCATCACCGCCGACGAAGCTTACGCCGGCGATGTCGTCGGCATTCCCAATCACGGTACGTTGCGCATTGGCGACACGCTCACCGAAGGCGAGGAAATCCTGTTTCGAGGCGTGCCGAACTTCGCACCAGAAATCCTGCGCCGCGTCAGGCTGGGCGATGCGATGAAGGCCAAGAAGCTGAAGGAGGCGCTGCATCAGATGGCCGAGGAAGGCGTCGTGCAGTTGTTCTCACCGGAAGACGGCTCACCGGCGATTGTCGGCGTGGTCGGCGCCCTGCAGCTCGACGTGCTCAAGGAGCGGCTCAACATCGAGTATTCGCTGCCAGTCGATTTCGAGATGTCGCGCTTTTCAGTCTGCCGCTGGATCGCTGCCGACGAACGCACCGAGCTTACCCGGTTCATCGAGGCGCATCGCGGCGACATTGCCCGCGACCTCGACAATGACCCGGTGTTCCTCGCCCAGCATGAATTCTCGCTCAACTACGAGGCGGAGCGCTGGAAGGCGATCAGCTTCGCCACGATCAAAGACTACCAGGTGCGCGACGCTGCCTGAAGTTTCAGGCCGGCGGAATAAACGGCTGCATGATGGTCTGGAAGACTGGCATGGCCTCGAGCTTTTCGGAATGAGCCGCCAGCGCGGGGTAGTCGGCAATTGCGATCAGGCCGGGATGCGCCTCGGCCAATGACCGCAGTACGGCAGCCACGGCAATGTCGGCGTGGCCGATCCTGTCGCCGAACCAATAGGCGCTGCCTCGGCTGGCGCGGTCGGCCTCCAGCACCGCAAGCACGCCGGAAATTTGCGAGCGACAGCGTTCGACCCAGACTTGCGATACTTCGGTGTGCAAGCGCTTTTCGTAGAACAGGCTGACGACCTTGTCGGCCATGCCGGTGGCAAGCGCGGCGACCTTGAGCGCCTGGTGCCGGGCCGGTTCGACCTTCGGAAACATCGCCTGTTCCGCCGGCACGAGGCTGTCGATGAAATCGAGCATCAAGTGGCTCTCGATCAGCACATCCCCATTATCGAGGACCAGCGTCGGTACCCGCACAAGCGGATTGTACTCGCGTATCTTGTCGGTATCGCCGAACACGCCCCACGGCCGATGTTCGAAGGGAATTCCGTAGAGGGTCAGCGCGATACCGACGCGGCGGACGAAAGGTGAATCATACTGTCCGATCAGGATCATGGCGTGCCTTCAGGAATACGCAGGAAACATGTGGCGAGATTGGCCAGTTGGCGATCTTTCGGCAAGCCCCGTTGTGGGCCCTGCTGACGACAAGGTGTCAGGAGCCGGTGTGCTTGGCGCGTTCGAGCATCTGGCGGACCGATGCAGTGATATGACGGATTTCTGCCTCGTCCAGCCTGTCGATGCCTTCCGCCAGAAGGTTGGCGAGTTCGGTTGCGGCTGGCGAAAGCCCGGACGTGTCTACCTTGACCCGCGGGCGCGATGTCTCGGCGAGGCGCTGGAACTCCTCCGCCTCGTCCCAGATGATGTTGAAGTAGCCAATGATCTTCTGGAGCAGCGTCCAGCTTGGCACGCCCCTTCGACCGTGCTCGAGCGCGGACAAATAGGCGGCACTCACGCCTATCGCGGCAGCCATGTCCTTCTGGCTTGCACCGCGTTGTTGCCGGAGCTGGCGTATTTTTTCACCCAGCGGCGTCATGCCCGCACCCGGCGCAAGCGGACATAGAGTGCGCCTGATCCGCCATGATGGCGCGCAGCATGATCGTGGCTGGACACAAGATGCCGGAATGCCGGCGTCGATAGCCATGCCGGCACGGAGCGGCGCAAGACGCCGTCGCCACCGGAGGACGAGCCCTTGCCGGTGATGATCAGCACATAGCGTATACCGCCGGCATGGGCGCGATGCAGGAAGGAATGGAGCAGCGAATAAGCCTCTTCCTGCGTCATGCCATGCAGGTCCACCCTGCCTTCGATCGGCAGGCGGCCCTTCGAGAGCTTGTCCAACGTCGGCTCATCAAGATGGTGCGGCACCGGATGGGACTTCGGCTTGACGATGCCAGAGGAGGGAGCGGGCAAGGGTGGGCTTGGCTCTGGTCTTGGCAGGACTTCAGCGACGGGAAGCTCAACTGCGGCCTTGCCCTTCAGCGGCTTGGCGCTGCGGGCAACCAGGCTCCACAGCACCCGGTCCTCCTCGCTCAGCTTCTTGTCCACACGCCTGGTCATCTATTCGCACCCGAAACTCTCTTTTCGGTGCCAAGCAATAAGGGTGCGAGCTTGCGCGGGACAAGCGCGAAGAAGTCGGCGGCATGGCGCACCACGCCGGCGATTTCGCCCGCCGCATCGCCAGAACCAGCAAAAAGGTCACCGCGCGCCGGACCGGTAATCGCGGATCCCGTGTCCTGCGCAATCATCAGGCGTCGAAAAGGGCGGCCGTCAAAGGCGGTCAGCGCCGGCGCGTCGATAAAGAACGGCGTACCAAATGTATGCAGCAAACGATCAACGGCAATCGAGCGACCAGGTGTCAGAGGCACCTTGGCGGCGGCGATCGGACCAAGGTCCGGGTCGCTTACATCGGCTTGCCTGAAAAATATGTAAGAGCGATTGCGCCACAGGATTTCATCGATGCGATCCGGATGGCGTTTGAACCAGGCTCGGATCGACTGCATGGTGACGTCCTGCAACGGAATTTCACCAAGGTCGGCCAGAGCCTTGCCGGGTCCGGAGAACCGTTGTCCCGACTTCGCGGCGTAGGTCACGCGCATCAGGCTGCCGTCGGTCATCGCTAGGCGGGCCGCCCCTTGCACATGGATGAAAAATGCATCGACCTTGTCGGCGAGCCAGGCGATTTCGAAACCTTGCCCAACAAGTGCGCCGCTCTCGATTTCGCGGCGGTCAAAATACTCGACCGGACCGTCGGCAGTTGCCCGGGCAAAGGCCAGATATGGGTCCATGCCATTGGGGCGGTTATCGTCATCGATATCAATGAGATCCTGCGGTCGAGAGAGAAGCGGGACGGAAAATCGCTCGGTGCGAACCGGCGAGGCTTCCACCTCCGGCTCGTAGAACCCGGTGACCAGGCCGGTGCCGCCTGTCTCCGGCGACACTTGCAGCGGAACGAAATGACGCTCGAAAAACGCCCTTGCCTCAGCACGATCCGTCGGTGCCAAAGCCCGCGCTTCTTCATAAGCTTCGGCAAACGACGCGCATTCGATACCGAGCGCGCCGGTGCGATACGGCTTGGTCAATACGTGTTCGGCACTGCGGCGGAACGCATCGAAGGCGGCAAGTTGATCGTCGTCCTGCCACCCGGGCAGCTCGTCAAAGCGGCGTTGCGTCCATGGAAATCGTTGCGACACGGGCGACCGCCGCCTGGACTCAGTCTTCTTCTTCGGTGGCGACAAGCTTCCAGTTCGGGTCGCGCGAACGTGTGTCGCGGGCAAAGGTCCACACGTCCTTGACCTCAGCCACCGTCTCGGGGTCGCCGTCGATAACGGTGCCGGCCTTGTCGCGTGTCGCCGAGATCAGTTCGCTGACGATACGCAGCGTGACGTGGGCTTCCGAGCCCTTCATTTCGGCCGATACGATATCTGCCTTGTCGATGCCGACAAAGGACGACTGGATTTTTTCCGACTTGGCCTCGCGCTCGGAAATCGCGGCGACGAAACCGTCGAAAACCTCGCGCGACAACAGGTTCTTCAAGGTTTTCCTGTCGCCGTCGGCATAGGCCATGACAATCATCTCGTAGGCCATCTTGGCGCCGTCGACGAAACCCTTCGGCTCGAAGCTGGCGTCGTTGTCCTTGATGGTGCGAAGGCCCTTGTTCAAATCGGTATCAGGCTTGGCGAAGGCATCGATGTCGGCATAGACATCCGCCGCCGGCTCACCCTGCGCCCGCTTGCGCGGCAGCGCCACCACATTGTCGGAGGCCTCTGCGTCGTCAGCCGCAGGCTTGCGGGATGCGGAATAGGGGTCAAACGGCGGCCGCTCGCTGCCGGTGCGCCGACCGAGCACGTTGCGCAGCTGGAAGAAGATCACCACTGCCGCGACGAGAAAGAAAATCGTGCCGAAGTCGAAGAATTCCATGCTTGCGCCACTCAATCCCTGTTTCGGCCTCTGTTTCGGATTCACCAGGCTGGTTTGCCCTCATCTGGCATCCGGCCATCAAAGCATATAGAACGTGAGACACAATCATTCAAATCAATGGCAGGCATACCTATCTGAGGGAACCAGGGCCAGCGGCAAATGCTGCCAGAGCTCAAAACAACGGTCGAACGGCTTCAATTTGCGAATTTCTTTCCTTCCCCTGCTCATACTTGCGCTTCCGCTCGCCGAAATCGCCGGTTTTGTCGTCGTCGGAAGCAAAATCGGTGCGCTGGCAACAATCGGCCTCGTGCTTGCCTCGACCATCGCCGGCAGCCTGCTCATCAGACATCAGGGCTTCGGCGTCATGACCAAGGTACGGACCGAAATGGACGCCGGGCGAGATCCCAGCGCCCAGCTGGCGCATGGAGCGATGATGGTGTTTGCAGCCATCCTTCTCATTGTGCCGGGTTTCATTACCTCCATCCTCGGACTGCTGTTCCTGCTGCCGCCGGTGCGCGACATGGCTTGGCGGCACCTGAAGAAACGCGTCTCGGTCGTAACCGAATTCGGTACGGGCGGGTTTCGCCAGCACCAGCGCGACAAGACCATCGATCTCGATGACGACGACTTTAAGCGCAGCGACAACACTCCCAACGCTTCATCGCCATGGCGTCAGCTATCCGACGAATAGGCGACCCCCGGCAAACCTTGTCTTGTCATGCCGGAAATGATAGCTCACCGCTCGACTTCAATCGGGGCCGCTTGGTCCGAAAAGGGAAATGGGCTCATGGCCGACAACGACGAGACTCAGAAGGGTGCCGCTACGAACGGCAACGGAACGCAGCCGACGCTCAACGTGCTGGCGCAATATGTGAAGGATCTCTCCTTCGAGAGCCCCGGCGCGCCCAACTCGCTGCGTGCCCGCGACAAGGCTCCCGGCATTGCCATCAACGTCAATGTCAACGCCAATCCGCTGTCCGAACAGCAGTTCGACGTCAATCTGGCGCTGAACGCCAAGGCCACCGTCGACAAGGACGTGCTGTTCAATGTCGAACTCGTCTATGGCGGCGTTTTCAACATCACCGGTTTCCCGCAGGAGCACATGCTGCCGCTTCTGTTCATCGAATGCCCGCGGCTCCTGTTCCCGTTTGCGCGCCAGATCATCGCCGAGGCGACGCGCAACGGCGGCTTCCCGCCGCTGATGCTCGACCCGATCGACTTTGCGCAGATGTTCCAGCAGAAGATTGCCGAGGATCAGGCTGCCGCCAAGGTCAAGGTAAGCTGATCGCGGTCGCTTACTTCCCAGGATAAGAACCCGGCTTCGGCCGGGTTTTTTTATTGGCCTGTAACGCTGAGCCAAACAGCCTTTTCACCGAGCGTCTCGACCAGGGCAGCGTGCGCTGCGCGCTCGGCATCACTTAGGCGCGACGGCAAGGGTGCCGGGCGAGGGGCAATCACAACATCGGTCTGTTCGACGAGGACGGCGCTCGCGGCGGCCACCGTGGTGTTGTCGAGGGTGAGCGCGGCCTGTTTTCCGCCAATCAGTTCGATATAGACTTCCGCCAGAAGCTCGGAATCCAGCAATGCCCCGTGCTTGGTGCGGTGGCTGTTGTCGATACCGTACCGGCGGCACAACGCGTCAAGCGAATTGGGTCCCATCGGATGTTTGCGCTTGGCGAGGGCCAGCGTATCAATGACCAATTCCGGTGCAACCGGCGGGCGACCGATACGCGCGAACTCGGCATTGATGAAGCCGATATCGAAGTTTGCGTTATGGGCCACCAGCTTGGCTCCGTCGATCAACTCGATGAATTCGTCGACGATGGCGCCAAATATCGGCTTGTCGGCCAACTGGTCCGCGGAGATGCCATGGACCGCCTGGGCATCCGCGTGAATCTGCCGGCCCTGCGGATTGATGAAGAAATGAAAGGTGCGGCCAGTCGGGAAGCGGTTGACCATTTCGACGCCGCCCAGTTCGATGATGCGGTCTTCCCGGGAATCAAGGCCGGTGGTTTCAGTATCGAAAATGATTTCACGCATCGAATCGCTCCATTGCCCAACATGGCCATGGGCGGCAGGGTCGGCAAGTTTCAGCTGCCGGGCTGGCTTGGTTTTTCCCCGGTCAACTCATCGATTATAGCTTGGATGGCACCGCGTGTCGCATCGAAGCTATGCGCAGTGTCGATAACAATGTCGGCCAACCGGCGCTTTTCGGCGTCAGGCACCTGTCTGCGCAGGATCGCCTCGAACTTTTCTTCCGTCATTCCGGGCCGGGCAAGAACACGGGACCGCTGAATGTCGGCCGGAGCGGAAACGACAATGACCTTGTCGACGCGATCCCGGCCGCCCGTCTCGAACAGCAAGGGAATATCGAGCACAGCCAACGGCGCTCCGGCGGAGAGATGGCGAGCCAGAAAGGCATCGGCGTCCGCACGAACCAGCGGGTGAATGATCCGTTCAAGCGTCTTCAGTGCAGCCGGATCGCCCAGCACGCGTTGGCCGAGCAGCGCGCGGTCGACGCTGCCGTCACGCGTCGTACCGGGAAAAGCCGATTCAACCAACGGAACTGCCGCGCCCGCATAGAGGCGATGCACGGCTTCGTCGGAATCATGCACAGGCACCCCGGCATCGGCAAACATCTTGGCCGCGGTCGACTTACCCATGCCGATTGAACCGGTGAGGCCGAGCACGATCATCAAGTCGCCCCAAGGTCGGCCACGATGGCGGCGCGCAGGGCCGGCGTCACCACCGGACGTTTTCCGAACCAATGTTCGAAACCCGGAGCCGCCTGATGAAGCAGCATGCCGAGACCATCGACGGTCTTCAGTCCGCATCTTGCGGCAGCCGCCAGAAGTGGCGTTTGCAGCGGCACATAAACGATATCGGTCACGATCGCCGTGCCGGGAAGCCGTGCCGGGTCCGCAGGCAAGCCTTCATTGCCATGCATGCCGAGCGCTGTGGTATTGATCAGTAGCCCCGTATCAGCCAACAATTCATCCGTTGCTGCGGACGCATGTGCGCTGACGCCCCAGCCGAACCGGTCAGCAAGCTCTTGCGCCCGCGACAGGGTTCGATTGACGATGCGGATATCCTTCACGCCGCGCTGCTTCAGGGCATGAATGATCGCCCGGGCCGCGCCGCCGGCTCCTAGCACCATCGCCGGTCCGCTGCGGAACCAGTCAGGGGCATATTCGTCTAGGTTGGCAGCAAAGCCATGGGCGTCGGTGTTGCCGCCCAACAGGACATCGTCTTCGAACCAAAGCGTATTGACGGCGCCGATTTCTTCGGCCGCCTCGTCTCGCCGCCTCACAAGGCCGAACACAGCCTCCTTGTGCGGGATAGTGACGTTGCCGCCGCGAAAACCGCGTTCCCTCAAGCCGCGGATGAACTCGGCAAGGTCATCCGGTGCGACATCAATCGCCTCATAGCTGCCCGAAATGCCGTACGCCTCGAGCCAATGGCGATGAATCTTGGGCGATCGCGAATGGGCAATTGGATGGCCGATGACAAAAGCCCGGCGCGAGAATTCAGCCATCGATGGCGCCCAGGCTGCGCAGTTCGGCGAGTACGGCTAGCAGCGGCAGTCCGACAATGGTGAAGTAGTCGCCCTCGATCTTCTCGAACAGTTGAATGCCCTCGCCTTCGATCTGATAAGCACCGACGCTCGCCAGCGCCTTTTTACCAACGCGGGCAAGATGACGGCCGATGAAGGCTGGATCGAGATGGCGCATCGTCAGATTGGCAATGCCAACATGGCGCCAGAGCACGTTGCCATCGCGCACCAAAACTGCCGCGCTGTTCAGTTGATGGGTCTTTCCGGACAATGCCAGCAAATGCCGGCGCGCGCCTTCCATGTCGGCGGGCTTGTGGAACACTTCATCGCCCAGCGACAATGTCTGGTCGCAGCCAAGCACCAATCTGCCAGGATTGCGTTGGCTGACCTCGACAGCCTTGGCCTCGGCCAGAACCAGGGCCACGTCCTCCGGCGAGACGCCGCTGTCCTGCAAAGGAGCTTCAAGCGAGCGTTCGTCTACTTCTGCCGGTATTGCCTCCATGTCGAGGCCGGCATTCATCAGCATCGCTTTGCGGAAAGGACTGCCGGAGGCAAGAATGAGCTTCTCAGTCATGGACACCTCTTCTGTTGAGCCGGGGGAACGATTTTACGGCCTAACGCGTCTTATTGCGCAGGGCAACGATAGCGGCCGCGGTTTCCTCGATCGAGCGGCGGCTGACGTCGATCATCGGCCAATTGTAGCGGGTGCAGATCTGGCGCGCATAGGCAAGTTCTTCGGTAATCGCCGAACGGTCGATATAGTGATTGCCCTCGTAGCCGCTCGTGTTGCCCAGCACCCTGTTCTGGCGAACGTGCGAAATCCGCTCGGCCGTTGCGATCAGGCCGACAATCAGCGGTTTCTTTGCGTTGACCAGACTTTCCGGTACCGGCACTCCAAGCACGATCGGGATATTGGCTGTCTTGATGCCGCGATTGGCCAGATATATGCTGGTCGGCGTTTTTGACGTCCGGGAAATTCCGATCAGGACGATGTCGGCATCGTCCATGTCGATCGGCAACTGGCCGTCGTCATGTTCCATGGTGAAGTTGAGCGCATCGATGCGGCGGAAATAGTCCGCGTCCAGAACATGCTGCGCACCGACACGACGGCCGGCGGGCGTCCCCAGATAAGACTGAAAAACGGTCAACACCGGCTCCAGCACGGACACACATGGCAGTCCCATGGTAGCGCAATGTTCGTCGATGACGCGGGCCAGATTCTGATCGACCACCGTATAGAGAATGATGCCCGGCTCCTGTTCGATGTCTTCGAACACCTTCAAGAGCTGCTTTTCGGTGCGAATCAGCGGGTAGATGTGCTCGATGGCGCGCGCATCCTTGTATTGCGCCGATGCGGCCCGGCCAGCGGCCAAAAGCGTTTCGCCGGTAGCGTCAGAAATCAGATGAAGATGGAAGAAACTTTGCGGCTTGTTCACACATTACATCCGGGTCTGTGGGCTCATGTGGATAAGGCGGGACAAATCCACCCTCGGGTTATGGACGACTGTATCAGATGGCGGCTTGTCCACAATTCGTTCTGCGGTGAAGTTCGCAACCGCTCTGGGGACAAAATCGGGAACAGGCTCTGCCTGGCATTTGTTGTGCCCACAAGCGGTTGCTTTCGCCAATCCTGAATCTCCTTGATTCAAAACCGGGATTCCCGATTGCCCCCAAGGTTTTCCCACACGGCAAAAACAAGTCGCGACAAAATGATGAATGGCTTTTGAAGCGGCCTATCTGGAAAGGTGATAATCACCACAACCAACAGACTCTTAGAATCAGAAATATCTTTCATATAGATATTTGATTTTAGATTAGGCCTTGAAGGCGAGTGTAATGAGCGTGAAGCGGATTGTAGTCGACGTATTGAATGGCGAGGCTGCCTATCCGCCACCGCTATGGATGATGCGCCAAGCAGGACGCTATCTGCCGGAGTACCGCGAGACGCGTAAGAAAGCGGGGTCCTTCCTCGATCTTTGCTATGATCCAGACAAGGCCGTCGAGGTGACCTTGCAGCCGATCGAGCGCTTTGGCTTTGATGCCTCGATCCTGTTTTCCGACATTCTGGTGGTTCCACATGCTCTCGGCCGAGACCTTCGCTTCGAGGAAGGGCACGGACCGTTGATGACGCCTATTACGGCTGCCGGAATTGCCGAGCTCGATCCTGAAACGTTTCACGTGAATCTGGCACCGGTCTACGAGACGGTGCGGCGTTTGCGCAAACAGTTGCCATCTGAGACGACGCTGATCGGCTTCTGCGGAGCGCCGTGGACGGTCGCGACCTACATGATCGCTGGACGCGGTACGCCCGACCAGGCGCCGGCAAGGCTGTTTTCCTACCGTGAACCCGAAGCTTTTCGTCACCTCCTGAAGGTTCTGGCTGATCAATCGGCTGCCTATCTGATCAGGCAGATCGAGGCGGGGGCGGATGTCGTGCAGATTTTCGATTCATGGTCCGGTGTGCTCGACGACGCGTCATTTGAGGCATTCTGCGTTCGGCCGGTCGCCGAGATCGTCCGACAGGTACGGTCGGCACATCCAACTGTTCCGATCATCGGTTTTCCGAAGGGTGCCGGCATCAACTATGCAACCTATCGGCAGAAAACGGGTGTCACAGCACTTGGGCTGGATTGGACGGTACCATTGTCCGAAGTCAAGGCGATGCAGCGTGACGGGGCTGTGCAGGGCAACCTGGACCCCTTGAGACTGGTAGCGGGCGGGGCGGCGCTGGCGGAAGGCGTCGGCAATATCCTGAAAGCTGTGCGCGGTGGGCCATTCGTGTTCAATCTTGGCCATGGCATCGTGCCTGAAACTCCCATCGAACATGTCTGGGCGATGATCAATCAAGTCAGGAATGGGTGATGGGCCCGGGCAGTGAACGCGCCAGTGGTGCCGATGCCACGCTGCGGGCTGGAGTGTCTATCGGCATTCTTGTCATACTGACGGCTGCGTTGTTCTGGCTGGCGCCCGATGGCTTTTACCTTTGGGCAAAGGCAATCCATGTCATCGCCGTGATCTCGTGGATGGCTGGTATGCTTTATCTGCCTCGGCTGTTTGTCTATCACGTCGCCGCCGAGAAGGGCTCAGCGCAGTCGGAGACGTTCAAGGTGATGGAGAGGCGCTTGTTGCGCGCCATCATCAACCCCGCAATGACGGTGGCGTGGGTGTTTGGTCTGTGGCTTGCCTGGAAGGGGTTCGGCTTTTCTGGCGGATGGCTGCACGCGAAGCTGGCCGCTGTATTGGCATTGTCGGCGGTGCATGGCTATCTGTCGGCCGCGGTGAGAAAATTTGCCGAAGATCGCAACGAAAAGACGGCACGATACTGGCGCATCGTCAATGAAGTCCCCACATTGTTGATGATCACGATTGTGATCCTTGTAATCGTGAAGCCGTTCTAGCGGATGGGCCGCAAAAGCCCGCTTGCTCTTTTGACAGGCTGGCGATAAAAGGCAGTTCTTCCTTCCAGCCAGCGCAAACTGTCTGTCGATGACCGCGCCCGGCAATCTTCGCACCAGTCGAATCTCCCCCGAATACGTCCAGAGTCCGTTCATGCAGGAAATGAAACTCGCAGAGTTCAAGAACAAGAAACCCCCGGAGCTGATCGCGTACGCCGAATCGCTCGAGGTGGAAAACGCCAGCGTCATGCGCAAGCAGGAGCTGATGTTTGCCATCCTGAAGAAATTGGCCGCACAGGACATCGAGATAATCGGCGACGGCGTGGTCGAAGTGCTGCAGGACGGGTTCGGGTTCTTGCGTTCAGCCAATGCCAACTATCTGCCGGGTCCGGACGATATCTATATTTCCCCCTCGCAGATCCGACGCTTCTCGTTGAAGACGGGTGATACCGTCGAGGGGCCGATTCGCAGCCCGAAAGAGGGCGAGCGCTATTTTGCTCTGCTGAAGGTCAACACGATCAATTTCGACGATCCGGAAAAGATTCGTCACAAGATCCATTTCGACAATTTGACGCCGCTCTATCCGACCTCGCGGTTGAAGATGGAGATGGAGCATCCGACCTCGAAGGACATTTCGCCGCGCGTCATTGATCTGGTGGCCCCGCTTGGTAAAGGTCAACGTGCCCTCATCGTGGCGCAGCCACGCACCGGCAAGACGGTGCTGTTGCAGAATATCGCCCACTCCATCACCACCAATCATCCCGAGTGCTATCTGATCGTCCTCTTGATCGACGAGCGCCCGGAAGAAGTGACCGACATGCAGCGTTCGGTGAAGGGCGAGGTGGTTTCCTCGACCTTCGACGAACCGGCAGCGCGTCACGTTCAGGTCGCTGAAATGGTGATCGAGAAGGCCAAGCGACTGGTCGAACACGGTCGCGATGTCGTGATCCTGCTTGATTCGATCACCCGGTTGGGCCGAGCCTACAACACTGTCGTTCCGTCATCCGGCAAGGTTTTGACCGGTGGCGTCGATGCCAATGCGCTGCAGCGCCCGAAGCGCTTCTTCGGCGCTGCCCGCAACATCGAGGAAGGCGGGTCGTTGACCATCATCGCGACCGCGCTGATCGATACCGGCAGCCGCATGGACGAAGTCATCTTCGAAGAGTTCAAGGGCACCGGTAACTCTGAAATCGTGCTCGATCGGAAGGTTGCCGATAAGCGCATCTATCCTGCCATGGATATTCTCAAATCCGGTACCCGCAAGGAAGACCTGCTGGTGCCGAAGGCCGATCTGCAGAAGATCTTCGTGCTGCGCCGTATCCTGGCTCCGATGGGAACGACCGACGCGATCGAGTTCCTGATCGACAAGCTCAAGCAGACAAAAACCAACGGCGATTTCTTCGATTCGATGAATACCTGATCGAACGCTGGCTACAGCGCCTACAATCTCAGATTGTAGGCGCTGTCTTTACTTGCAGCTCGGTTTCCAGTTCGCCGGGGTTCTTGATCGCGGGTAGGCAGATTTGCCCGGTGCATAGGAATGCTGCGGCCGTATCGGTTGGCGGGGCTGTGCCACCGGGCAGATTGGCAAGCTTGGTTTCGGTCCCGACAGGCACAAGAATGTCGACACGGCGTGGGTCCGGATTCCGATTCGCTACCGGAACGAGGCTTGGATCTGTTGTTTGATCTACCAGGATCAGTTTGCGTGGCTCCATGGCGAACTCGCAGGCATTGAGAATCCCGACCTGTCCATAAGTCTGTTCTTCGGCCCGACCCGCAGCATGTTCGGCCACGCTCCAGGCTTTTTCTTGCAGCGCGATGCCTCCTGTGACAGTCGCCAGTTTGACCAATGCCTCGATGATCTGCCCGGTTGCCGACGGAATAGCTTCGTCTACGTCGCCCCTGATGCGAATGGGCACATCCTTGCTGTCTGAAGCTGTCAGATAGTAGCCGTTGCCTTGTTCGTCGCTGTGCCAAAGATCGAGTTGGGTGACGAAGTTCTGCGCATGGTCGATGTAGATGCGATCAGCGGTTGCCTCGAACAGAGCAATGGCAGCGTTGGTCATCGCGGCGTAGTCGCTTGAGAGAGCGGGAAACAGCTTTTTCGAACCAAGCGCCGAATGGGGCAGGCGGTTATCTATGGCGGAGCTAGCGATCTGATCGAAGGCCGCGACAGCGGCGGAAATCCACTCCGGCTGTCGCACGGCTCGGCCGCATTCAGCGAGGGCCGCAATTGCCAACCCGTTCCAGTCGGTAAGGATTTTGCCGTCGCGGCCTGGGCGGACGCGCTTTTCCCTCACGGAAAGTAGCTGGGCCTTCAACCGGGCAGCGGTTTCCGCGTCGGCGATGGACTTGATGCGTTGTGCATCGGTCTGGCAAATTACCGGCTTGCCTTCCCATCCCGCTGGTTCGGCGAGGGTGAACAAACCGAAGAATTGGCTAGCTTCTGCGTCTAGAGCCTCGTCGATCTCATCCTTGTCCCAGCAATAGAATAACCCTTCTTCGCCGTCGCTATCGGCGTCCAGGCTTGACGCAAAGGCGCCGTCCTCAACGCGCAGTTCGCGCAGCATCCAAGCGATCGTTTCTTCGATTCGTACCCGGAACAATTGGCTGCCGGTTTCGGCGTAGGCCCAATTGCAGAACCGCAGTAACTGGGCATTGTCGTAGAGCATTTTTTCAAAATGCGGCACCAGCCATAGGGCGTCGGTGGAATAGCGGCTGAGCCCGCCACCAATATGATCGTAGATGCCACCACTGAGCATTTTCTCGAGGCTGAGAATGACGGCGTCCCGATACTGGATGCCTCTAGTCCTGAGCCAAGCTAGCCACAGCGCTTGCATGAACGGCGCGTTGGGAAATTTTGGCGCTCCGTTCAGCCCGCCGTTCTGCAGGTCGATCATGCCGTGGATGCCGTCGGCGAGCGTGATGAGCGTATCGCCATTAAGCCGGCCTTTTGAGCCGGTGCCGCTTAGCCGGGCGCCGACATGTGAAGTCAGGCCGTTGGCGCTCTCGATAAGGTTGTCGCGTTTCTCGTTCCAGGCCTTGTTAACGGCCTCCATGACCTGGACGAATCCCGGCCGGCCGTAGCGTGGCTGCGACGGGAAATAGGTTCCACCCCAGAACGGCTTCCCGTCTGGTGTCAGGAACATCGTCAGCGGCCAGCCTCCTTGTTCCCCCATCGCTGAAAGGGCGGCCATGAAGACCTGGTCTATGTCCGGCCGTTCTTCGCGATCGACCTTGATATTCACGAAAAGACGGTTCATGACGCCGGCTATATCGGGATTTTCGAAGCTTTCATGCGCCATGACGTGGCACCAGTGACAGGCGGCGTAGCCAATTGAAAGCAGGATCGGCTTATCGAGCTGTTTGGCTTCCGCGAGTGACTTCGGTGACCAGCCGCGCCAGTGGACAGGGTTGCCGGCATGTTGTTGGAGATAGGGACTTGCTTCATCTGCAAGCATGTTTTGTGGCGGTAAAGTCACGTGTTTTCGGCCTGATAGCTGGATGGAAGCTGAGGCTAGGGCGGTTCGCCGGACGGAGCAAATGATATTCGCCGATTCTATCGTTGCACTTTCCAGTGGCCGGTTGCCGGCGGGCGTGGCGGTCATTCGCATCTCCGGTCCGCACAGTCGATTCGTAGTCGAAACGATTGCGAACCCGTCCCCGACCGAACGCACCGCAGCTTTCCGCAAGTTGGTTGGGAGCGACGGTGGGGTGCTTGATCGGGCCCTCGTCATCTTCTTTGCAGGTCCAAACAGCTTTACCGGTGAGGATGTTGCCGAATTACAAGTTCACGGTGGACCTGCGGTAGTTTCCGCGGTTCTGAAGAGGATCACGTCTCTACCGGGAGTTCGGCACGCTGAGCCGGGCGAATTCACACGCCGTGCGTTCCTGAACGGCAAAATGGATCTCGCGCAGACCGAGGCGCTGGCGGACCTAGTGAACGCGGAGACGGAGGCGCAGCGGCGTTTCGCGCTCAGGAATGCCGACGGCGCTCAGGGTGTCCTGTATTCGAGTTGGCGGACCAGGCTGATCCATGCCCGGGCTATGGTTGAGGCGGATATCGATTTTGCTGACGAGGAAGATGTTCCCGGATCGGTAGCGGCTTCCGTCTGGTCCGGGGTTTCCAACCTGATTGAGGAGATTACTGAACATATCCAAGGCTTTGCGACTGCCGAAATCATACAGGATGGTTTTGAGGTCGTTATCCTTGGCGCGCCGAATGCCGGGAAGTCGAGTCTGTTCAACGCCCTTGCGCAAAGGGAAGCCGCTATCGTCAGTGATGAACCGGGCACCACCCGGGACCTACTCGAAGTCATGCTTGATATCGATGGCCTTAAGATTCGAATTACCGATACTGCCGGTCTGAGGGAAGGCGCTGGAAGGGTCGAGACGATTGGTATTGAGCGCGCGCGCGCCAAGGGTCGAAAGGCTGATTTGGCGCTGGTTCTGGAGGATTTGGCCGATCCTCGCGCAGTCGATACCGGATGGTTGTCGGGCCCGGTGATGCATATCGGTACGAAGCTTGACCTCAGTACCGATCCAGCCCGAACACGGGGATATGAGATTTGTATCTCGACGCAAAATGGCGCCGGGTTGGCTGATCTTCTGGCCGCGATAGGTCGTCATGCGCAGGAGAGGATTGCGGTGAGCAGTGACGTACTGCCGTCTAAGTTGCGTCACGTTGAGTTGTTGGAAAAGGCGCTTGGGCATTTGCGATCTGCCGCGAGTGCAGAACTTGACGCGGTCGAGCTGAGGGCAGAGGAACTGCGCCTCGCTGCAGATCAGCTGGGCCGAATTGTAGGAGCCGTGGATGTCGAGGATCTGCTCGATGTCATCTTTGCGCAGTTTTGTATCGGCAAATGACTTGGCGCGCGTGGCAGTGGGAAGTAAGTGATTCACGTGAAACAGGCGGACGCCGAGGCTGGCGGATGGAATCTGTGTTTCACGTGAAACATCAATTCCAAACCGTGTATTGACAGACCGAACGGCGCGGCACATTTGTCTTGCGATAGTTCAAGGACAGATTGGATGGATCAAATCTTCGACGTCATTGTCGTTGGAGGCGGCCACGCGGGTTGCGAGGCGGCCAGCGCCTCCGCGCGTTCAGGTGCTCGAACAGCGCTTGTTACACTTCGCGCCGATACGATAGGGGTGATGTCGTGCAACCCAGCTATCGGAGGCCTTGGCAAAGGTCATCTGGTTCGTGAGGTTGATGCCTTGGATGGCCTGATGGGCCGCGTTGCCGATCAAGCCGGCATCCAGTTTCGAATGCTCAATCGGCGTAAGGGGCCGGCAGTCCGAGGGCCTCGTACGCAGGCTGACCGGAAACTTTATCGCCTAGCAATGCAAGCTGCTATCGCGGAACAGCAAAACCTATCGGTTGTCGAAGGTGAGGTTTTCGATCTCATATTAGACGACAACCATGTTAGCTCGGTCGTCCTTGCTGACGGCCGCCAGCTTCGCTGCCGTGCCGTTGTTCTCACTACCGGTACATTTTTGCGCGGCCTTATTCATATCGGTGATCGGAAGATCGTTGCCGGCCGCATGAATGAACAGGCGTCGGTCGGCCTGTCTGAAACAATGAAACGAGTGGGCTTTGCGCTGGGCAGATTGAAGACTGGCACGCCACCTCGCCTCGACGGGAAGACCATAGATTGGGCTTCGCTGGAGGTGCAGGCGGCCGACGATGTCGCGGTTCCGTTTTCGGCAATGACAGACGCGATAACAACACCTCAGATCGAGTGCGGGATAACCCGCACAACTCCGGCGACGCATAAGGTTGTCAGGCAGAATCTCGGCAAATCGGCTATGTATTCCGGATCGATAGAAGGAATAGGTCCGCGCTATTGCCCGTCCATCGAGGACAAGATCGTCAAGTTCGGCGAACGCGACGGCCACCAGATTTTCCTTGAGCCGGAAGGTTTGGATGACGATACGGTCTACCCGAACGGGATCTCCACTTCACTTCCAGAAGACGTCCAGCTTGAGATCTTGAAGACCATTCCAGGCTTGGAACGAGCGGCGATGCTGCAGCCCGGTTATGCGATCGAATATGACCATATCGATCCACGAGAACTTAATCCAACGCTTGAAACAAGGCGGGTCAAAGGCTTGTTTTTGGCAGGCCAGATCAATGGTACGACCGGTTATGAAGAGGCGGCTGCACAGGGTCTGCTTGCGGGCTTGAATGCCGCGCGGTCAGCATCAGGTGGTGACCCTGTCACAATCAGCCGCGCGGACGCCTATATGGGTGTGCTTGTGGACGATCTGACGAGCCGAGGCATCAGTGAACCCTATCGGATGTTTACGTCCAGAGCAGAGTTTCGTCTTTCGCTGCGAGCAGACAACGCCGACGAGAGATTGACGCCCCTGGCCATTCGGCTGGGTGTGGCATCCACGGAGAGGACCGAACGCTTTACGCGATCGAGGCTGTCGCTGGATCGGGCGCGCGAACTGGCGCGCAGTGTGACGCTTACGCCCAGCGAGGCGGCTCGACATGGGTTGGATGTCAATAAGGATGGCGTTCGGCGCTCGGCCTATGACCTGCTCGCCTATGCAGGAATCGATGTGGCGTGGTTGACTCGGGTGAGCCCCGAGTTCGCATCCATCGACTACAAGACCGCAGAAGCACTGGAGACAGAATCCAAATACGCTGTCTATCTCGACAGGCAAAGAGCTGATGTCGAGAGAATGCGTCATGAGGAGGCTCGTCTCATCCCTGTCGATATCGACTTTTCGCAGGTGCCCGGCCTGTCGAATGAGTTAAAGCAAAAGATGAAGCAGCGTACACCGCGCTCTATCGCAGAGGCGCAACGTGTTGATGGAATGACGCCCGCTGCGCTGGCGGTCATCGTCGCGCATGTTCGCAACAGCGAATCGGCGGCGCAGAAGGGCGCCGCGTGAGTAACCAGCGATTTGATGAGCTTTGCTCTATTGCGGGGCCGGTTTCACGTGAAACATATGAGATGTTGCTGCGCTTCGAGAACACATTCCTGAAATGGAATCAGCGCATCAATCTCTCGGCACCCTCCACGCTTGGCCAGACCTGGCAAAGACATATATTGGACAGCGCGCAGCTTCTCGCCATCTCGCCTCAAGCCACCCAATGGCTGGACATCGGTTCGGGCGGCGGATTTCCAGGGCTCGTCGTCGCCTTTTTGTTACGCGAGCGCGGCGGCTCGATTGATCTCGTCGAAAGCAATCGTAAGAAAACGGGGTTCCTACAGGCGATAGTAGGCGAATTTGATCTGCCGGCACGCGTTCATGCGCGACGAATCGAAGATGTCCATAAACTGGTGCGCCAGCCGCAGGTCGTTACTGCCAGAGCGCTTGCGTCGTTGCCGCTGCTGCTCGACCTTGCAGCACCTTGGTTGACGAATGGAGCTCGTGGCCTTTTTCACAAAGGCCGGGATTATCGGGCGGAAGTCGAAGAAAGCGCTCACCACTGGAATTTCGATCTGGTAGAACATGCCAGCACCATCGACCCACAAGGCGTTGTGCTTGACATCCGCAATCTACGCAAAATGTGAACGCGTTCGGTTATCGGAATGAATTTCTGGCAGAAAAGCATGACCAAGACTGGCCCGAGAATCATCACTGTCGCCAACCAGAAAGGCGGCGTGGGAAAGACGACGACGGCGATCAATCTCGCAACCGCGCTCGCCGCTATCGGTGAGCGGGTACTAATCGTCGATCTTGACCCGCAGGGTAACGCCAGCACCGGACTCGGTATCGATCGGCGTGATCGCACGGTTTCGTCTTATGACGTGCTGATTGGAGAACTCGATCTCGAAGCGGCGGCGTTGCCAACGGCGGTTCCAGGACTGTCAATTGTACCATCTACGCTGGATCTTCTTGGCATCGAGATGGAAATTGCCTCTGCGCCGGACCGGGTGTTGCGTCTGCGCAATGCTTTGCGCGCCTCGGCCGAACGTTCGGCACTGTTCAGCTACGTTCTTATCGATTGCCCACCTTCGCTCAATCTCTTGACGTTGAACTCCATGGCTGCAGCAGATTCCGTGCTGGTGCCGCTACAATGCGAGTTCTTCGCGCTTGAAGGTCTCAGCCAACTCCTTGAAACAGTCGAGCAGGTGCGTGGGTCGATCAACCCTGAACTCGAAATTCAGGGCATCGTGCTCACCATGTACGACGGTCGCAACAATCTGGCCAACCAAGTGGTGCAGGACGTGCGCGCGCATATGGGCGACAAGGTTTATGAAACCGTGATCCCGAGGAATGTGCGCGTCTCGGAGGCTCCATCTTATGGCAAGCCTGCAATTCTTTATGATCTGAAGTGCACCGGCAGCCAGGCTTATCTTCAACTCGCTTCGGAAGTCATCAGGCGGGAGCGCAGGCTCCGCGCCGCATAAGTCGATTCGAAAACGAAACAATCCGGGTAAACGATGAGCGAAGACCTATCGAGAAAGCGGCTGGGACGAGGATTGGCGGCGCTGATCGGCGAGATGGATCGTCCGGCCGCGGCGGCGGCGGACGCTCCCCGGGCCGACGGCAAGGCTCCAATTGAGTTCGTGTCGCCCAATCCTCGCAATCCACGCCGGCACTTTGGTGATGCCGAGTTGACCGATCTCGCCCAGTCGATTCGTGAGCACGGTGTTGTCCAGCCGGTAGTCGTCAGGCCGTCGCCTGCGCAGCAAGGGCGCTTCGAGATCATCGCCGGCGAGCGTCGCTGGCGCGCGGCGCAGCGCGCGGGTCTTGCCGAAATCCCTATTATCGTTCGTGACGTCAATGATCGCACGGCTCTCGAGCTTGCCATTATCGAGAATGTGCAGCGCGCAGACCTCAATCCGGTCGAGGAGGCGCTGGGCTACCAGCAGTTGATCGACGAGCATAATTACAGCCAGGCGGATCTTGGTCAGGTCATCGGCAAAAGCCGTAGCCATGTCGCCAACACATTGAGATTGTTGAAACTTCCTGATGTTATCCGCGATATGCTGGTTGATGGCGCGCTCTCGGCAGGCCATGCGCGCACGCTTGTCACGGCAGCCGATCCGGCGGGGCTCGCAAAGCGTATCGTGGAAGAGGGATTGTCAGTGCGTCAGGCCGAGGCTTTGGCCCAGATGCCGGCATCCACGCATCATGAAACGAAACGCCCTGCTCCAGCCGAGAAAGATGCCGACACGCAGGCCCTGGAGAAGCTGTTGTCCGACACCGTCGGCATGAAAGTATCAATCGCCCACAAGGATCGCGGCGGCGAAGTTCGTATCTCCTACCGTACCCTGGAGCAGCTCGACGATCTGTGCAGGCGTCTCAAGCACTAGCTATATTTTGCCGGCTTATCTTGTTCGCAATCAAGCGCTGCCAAATGTCAGCGCTGGTTGAACCTTGCACTTTCGAGCGCAATGCCAAGTAGAGCTTGTCGGGCTAGCGCCTGGGCAAGCTCGGGGCGCCTTCTGGTTTGTAGAACCGCGGATTGAAGGCGAGCCAGCGCACGTTCGATAGCTTGGCCGCTCCATCTTTCCAGTGTCTTCTCCACCAGCTTGCGCTTGGCGAAGAACACCGGCGGGCGATGGCTCGCGACGATGGAAGCTGCATTGCGCCCGCTTTCTTCCATCGCACCGCGCATGGCGTGGATCGTCTGGAACTGGCGCATGGCGCCGGCGAGCGCGAGGAATGCCTGTCCGCCACCCTGCGCCTGACGGGTAAAGGCGGCGTCGAAATCTGCGATACGACCTTCAAGCACGGCATCGACGGCATCGTCGAAGGATTGCCCCGACACATCGCCCGTCATGGCCTTCACGTCGTCCAAGGTGATTTCGGCCTGTCCCTGCGCATAGAGCGCCAGCTTCTGAATCTCGCCGCGTGATGCGAGGCGATCGCCGCCAAGATTGCGACGCAGCGCCTGACGTGCTTCGAGTGGCATGGTCATCCCAGCCTTGCGCAACTCATCGTCGATGACCGCGTCGATGTCACGACCTTCATCGGCGTAGCAAGGCAGCGCCATGGCGGCGTCCGCTGCTTCCACCACCGAGCGCAACGCCGCGCCCTTCTTGAGGTCAGCTGCCTCGATCAGGATGATTGCATCGCGAGGCGGCTCGGCAATCAACGCCTTGACGTCGTCCGCCAGCCCCTTTTGGCCGGCCGCATTGCGCACCCACAACAGGCGGCGGTCTGAAAACATCGGAACGGTGCGCGCCTCGTCGAGCAAGCGTCCGTCACCGCGCTCGACCTCGGCGCCATCCATTTTCACTACGGAAAACGGATCGTCGAGCGGAAGGCCGGTCCGCTCTGCAAACGCCTTGCCCCTTTCAGCCACCAGGCCGCGGTCGGGACCGTAAAGCAGCACGATCACGATCTTCGGATCGGGGCGGCCGAGCCAGCTTTCGACCTCAAATGCTTTCTTCTGTGCCATGACGTCTCCTAGCATAGCCGGATCGACGCGCGAATGGCTCAATTTGCACCGTCGTGCCCACACGCAGCATTCATCCACTGCCCGCCACTTCGCCATTCCGTTTGTTGCCGGCCGGCGACCTTGAAAAATGGGAAATTGCTTCGTTTTCCTGTCACAATCACCAGATCGTTGCCGGCAACCCACCGAGGCCTTCCAAAGGCAGCGGAAATTGGCGCTGATCATGTGTGTGCGAATGTGCAACTATCGGCGGCAGCGACATTGGAGGACTGGTCATGACCGATGCTGGGATGTTGCGATTTCACGTTCCTGAACCGGAGGTGAGGCCGGGCGGCGCGCCGGATTTCTCGAATGTGTCGATCCCCAAGGCAGGGTCCGTGCCTCGGCCCGAAGTGGATGTCGATCCGCGCACCATTCGCGACCTTGCCTTTTCCATCATCCGGGTGCTGAACCGATCAGGCGAAGCCGTAGGCCCATGGGCCGGATCGCTCAGCGATGAGGAGCTTCTGGAGGGTCTTCGTCACATGATGACGTTGCGGACCTTCGATGCGCGCATGCAGATGGCGCAGCGGCAGGGCAAGACTTCGTTCTACATGCAGCACCTCGGCGAAGAAGCGGTAAGCTGTGCTTTCCGCAAGGCGCTTTCGCCAGGCGACATGAATTTTCCGACTTATCGGCAGGCAGGCCTGCTGATTGCCGGTGGCTACCCGATGGTCACCATGATGAACCAGATCTATTCCAACGAGGCCGATCCGCTGAAGGGTCGGCAACTGCCGATCATGTATTCCTCAAAGGATCACGGCTTCTTCTCGATCTCCGGCAATCTGGCGACGCAGTACATCCAGGCCGTGGGATGGGCTATGGCGTCAGCGATCAGCGGCGACACGCGAATTGCCGCCGGCTGGATCGGCGATGGCTCCACGGCAGAGTCGGATTTCCATGCGGCGCTGGTCTTCGCCTCGACCTACAAGGCGCCGATCGTCCTCAACGTCGTCAACAACCAATGGGCCATTTCGACCTTTCAGGGTATTGCACGTGGCGGCTCCGGCACCTTTGCTGCCCGTGGCCTCGGCTTCGGCATTCCGGCATTGCGCGTTGATGGCAACGACTACCTCGCCGTTCATGCCGTCGCCAAATGGGCGGTTGAACGCGCGCGGCGCAATCTCGGGCCGACGCTGGTCGAATACGTCACCTACCGCGCTGGAGCCCACTCCACGTCTGACGATCCTTCGGCCTATCGTCCAAAAGCCGAGTCTGACGCGTGGCCGCTTGGCGATCCGGTGATAAGGCTCAAGAACCATCTCATTCACAGAGGCCTGTGGTCGGACGAGCGTCATGCACAAGCGGAGGCGGAAATCCTCGATACGGTGATCGCGGCACAGAAAGAGGCCGAACAGCATGGCACGCTGCATTCCGGCAACAAGCCGTCGATGCGCGACATGTTCGAAGGGGTCTATGAGCAGATGCCGCCGCATCTGAGGCGTCAGCGCCAGCAGGCGGGGGTCTGATCATGCCGCGCAAGACCATGATCGAAGCCATTCGCGATGCCATGGACGTTTCCATGGGGCGCGACGAACGTGTCGTCGTTTTCGGCGAGGATGTCGGCTTTTTCGGCGGCGTTTTCCGTTGCACCCAAGGCCTGCAGGCCAAATATGGCACCAGCCGTTGCTTCGATGCCCCGATCAATGAATCCGGTATCGTCGGCGCTGCCATCGGCATGGCAGCCTACGGCCTCCGCCCCTGCGTCGAAGTCCAGTTCGCCGACTATGTGTATCCGGCCTACGACCAGATCGTCTCGGAGGCCGCGCGGCTGCGCTATCGCTCAAATGGCGATTTCACCTGTCCGCTGGTGGTGCGCATGCCGACAGGCGGCGGCATTTTCGGCGGCCAGACGCATAGCCAGAGCCCCGAAGCGCTGTTCACACACGTGTCTGGGCTCAAGGTGGTGGTTCCCTCCAATCCACACGATGCCAAGGGCCTGCTGATTTCGGCTATCGAGGACCCCGATCCGGTGATCTTCCTCGAACCGAAACGGCTCTACAACGGCCCCTTCGACGGCCATCACGAGCGCCCGGTAACGCCGTGGTCGAAGCATGAACTCGGCGAAGTCGCCGACGGTCATTACACGGTTCCGCTCGGCAAGGCGGCGATCCGCCGCCAGGGTTCCTCGCTTACCGTGCTGGCCTATGGCACCATGGTCTATGTTGCGGAAGCTGCGGTCGAAGAAACCGGCATCGATGCCGAGATCATCGACCTCAGGACGCTCCTGCCGCTCGATCTCGACACCATCGTCGCATCGGTGAAGAAGACGGGACGCTGCGTCGTCGTGCATGAAGCGACGCTTACGTCGGGTTTTGGTGCGGAACTGGCGAGCCTTGTCCAGGAAAACTGCTTCTACAATCTCGAAGCGCCGGTGGCGCGTGTCGCCGGCTGGGACACGCCCTATCCGCATGCGCAGGAGTGGGACTATTTCCCCGGGCCTTCGCGGGTTGGCCGCGCCCTGATTTCGACAATGGAGGCCTGAGATGGGCGAATACGTCATCAAGCTTCCCGATGTCGGCGAAGGCGTCGCCGAGGCTGAACTGGTCGAATGGAACGTCAAGATCGGCGACATGGTGCGCGAAGACACCGTGCTTGCCGCCGTCATGACCGACAAGGCAACCGTGGAAATTCCTTCCCCTGTCGATGGCGAGATCCTGTGGCTCGGCGCCCAGATCGGCGACACGGTGGCCATCGGTTCGCCGATCGTGCGGCTGAAGGTTGCCGGAGAAGGCAATGTCGGTGCCGGTGCTGAAATCGCCGCCGCTCCGAAACCGCCAGTCCAGGATGACCGCAAAGTCCAAAGTGCGATTGTGGAGCCATCAAAACCGGAACCAGCACCGCAAGTTGCGCGTCCCGAACATGCTGTTGCGGCATCGAAGCCGGCGGCTTCAAGTGCAAAGCCCGCATCTGGTGTCGTCCAGCGCGGGGCACCCCGAGCCGAGGGTGAAAGGCCGCTGGCATCTCCTGCGGTTCGCCTGAGGGCCAAGGAAGCCGGTATCGACCTGCGGCAGGTCGCGGGTAGCGGTCCGGCTGGCCGCATAAGCCACGAAGACCTTGAGGCTTTCGTCCATCGTGGCCCGCAAACGGGCAAGGCTTCCGGCCTTGTCCGCAACGATGCGGTCGAGGAAATGAAGATTGTCGGGCTGCGGCGCAAGATCGCCGAGAAGATGAAGCTCGCCAAGTCGCGCATTCCGCACATCACCTATGTCGAAGAGATCGATGTTACGGCGCTCGAAGAGTTGCGCGCCAACCTCAACAAGGAAAAGCGCGCGGACCGCCCCAAGCTGACCCTGCTGCCGTTCCTGATGCGGGCGATGGTCAAGGCCATCGCCGAGCAACCGCAACTCAACGCCCTGTTCGACGACGAGGCGGGCATCGTCCATCAATATGGCGGCGTCCATATCGGCATTGCTGCGCAGACACCCGGCGGCCTGGTCGTGCCGGTGGTCAAGCACGCAGAGGCGCGCGACCTCTGGGATTGCGCTGCTGAAGTCAACCGGCTCGCCGAAGCGGCCAAGGCCGGTACGGCAACGCGCGAGGAGCTTTCCGGCTCGACCATCACGATTACCTCGCTCGGCGCCATGGGCGGCGTCGTCACCACCCCGGTCATAAACCATCCGGAAGTGGCGATCGTCGGCGTCAACAAGATGATGATCCGCCCGATGTGGGACGGCAGTCAGTTCGTGCCCCGCAAGATGATGAACCTCTCATCCAGCTTCGATCATCGCGTCATCGACGGTTGGGATGCGGCCGTCTTCGTCCAGCGTATCAAGGCGCTGCTCGAAACCCCGGCGCTGATCTTCGTGGAGGGATGACGATGATCTCGCCAAGCGACAGCCGGTTTGCCGGCAGGTTCACGACCCAGGAAGGAAGCCGGTGATGAAAGACATTACCTGCAAGCTGCTTGTCATCGGTGCCGGTCCCGGCGGCTATGTCTGCGCCATTCGCGCCGGCCAGCTCGGCATCGATACGGTCGTCATCGAGGCAGGCAAGCCCGGCGGCACCTGCCTCAATGTCGGTTGCATTCCTTCCAAGGCGCTGATCCATGCCGCCGAGGAGTTCGAAAAGGCCGTTCACTGGTCCGGGAAACCCGGTCCGCTCGGCATTTCGGTACAATCGCCGAATCTGGATTTCAGCAAAACCGTCGCCTGGAAAGACGGCATCGTTAGCCGACTGAACAGCGGCGTCGCCGGCTTGCTGAAAAAAGCCAAGGTGAAGTACGTCCAGGGTTTGGCAAAATTCCGCGACGGCAAGACCGTCGAGGTGGAGACCGAGACCGGAACGCAAGTGATCCGTGCCGAAAACGTGGTCATCGCCACCGGCTCCGCACCGGTCGAGCTTCCCTTCCTGCCGTTCGGCGGCAATGTCATTTCGTCCACCGAAGCATTGTCGCTCGCCGAAGTGCCGGAGCGGCTGGCGGTTGTCGGCGGCGGTTATATCGGGCTCGAACTCGGCACCGCTTTCGCCAAGCTGGGCTCTAAGGTCACGGTGGTCGAGGCGTTGCCGCGCCTTTTGCAGCAATATGATGCCGAGCTGACCAAGCCGGTCCTGAAACGGCTCGCCGATCTTGGCATTGAGGTTCTGACCGGCGCCAAGGCCAAGGGTGTGTCCAGCAAGGGCGACGCCCTGCTCGTCGAGACTGCCGACGGCAAGGACCGCAAGATCGCGGCCGACAAGATCCTTGTCACCGTTGGCCGCAAGCCTGTTACCGCTGGCTGGGGCCTGGAGGAGATCGACCTCGACATGAGCGGGCGCTTCGTCCGCATCGACGACCAGTGCCGCACCTCGATGCGCGGTGTCTATGCCATCGGCGATGTCACCGGCGAGCCGATGCTTGCCCACCGGGCGATGGCGCAGGGCGAGATGGTGGCCGAGATCGTCGCCGGCCACGAGCGCAGTTGGGACAAGCGCGCCATCCCTGCCATCTGCTTCACCGATCCTGAACTGGTGACGGCTGGCCTGTCGCCGGACGAGGCGAAGAAGCTCGGCGGCGAGCTCAAGATCGGTCAGTTCCCGTTTAGCGCCAACGGCCGCGCCATGACCAAACAGGGTGAAGACGGCTTCGTGCGGGTCGTCGCGCGCGCCGACAACCATCTTGTCCTCGGCATCCAGGCAGTCGGGCAGGGCGTATCGGAACTCTCCACCGCATTCGGGCTGGCGCTTGAAATGGGCGCACGGCTGGAAGACATCGCCGGCACGATCCATGCTCACCCTACCCAAGGCGAAGCCTTCCAGGAAGCTGCGCTCAAGGGCCTCGGCCACGCGCTGCACATCTAGATCCTGACCCTATCAAAAAAAGGGCTCGCGCCGTTGCCGTCGCGAGCCCTTCTCCTCCCCAGAACTGGTGATTCTTGTCAGCTTGCCAGGCGGCTTGCCATTTCATGCTGCGCATAGGCGCGACCGAAACGGTTGGCGAGGAAGGTGTCGAGCGTGATGTCTTCCTGCCTGACGAAACCCTTGGCCGGCAGGCTGCCATCGGCCAGCATGTCGAGCACGGCGCAGATGCCCGAAGCGGTGGTGATCTGGATCGCCGAATGGACGACCGCACCAACGCGCTGGCTGTAGATCTTGTTGGCGTAGGTTTCCTGCAGCAGGCGTCCGTTCTTGCGGCCGCTCACGGTGACGAAAACGATGACCACATCCTGCATCGTCGCAGGAAGCGCGCTTTCGAAAATGTCCTTCAAAACGTCGCGGCGATGGCGCAGGCCGAGATCGTTGAGCAGCGCCTTCATGATCGCGGCATGGCCGGGATAGCGGATGGTGCGGTAGTTCAGCGTGCGCACCTTGCCTTTCAGCGTCTCGGCCAGAGTGCCCAGTCCGCCGGAGGTGTTGAAGGCTTCGTAGGTCACGCCATCAAGCGAAAATTCCTCGCGTTCCTCAAGCGGCGGCACCTCGACCAGTTCGCCCTCGACAATTGCCTCGCACGGCTCGCAATATTCGTTGATGACGCCGTCGGTGCTCCAGGTCAGGTTGTAGTTCAGCGCATTGGACGGATACTGCGGCAGGGCGCCGACGCGCATGCGAACGCTCTCCAGCGTGTCGAAGCGGCTGGCGAGGTCGTTGGCGACGATGGAGATGAAACCGGGCGCCAGTCCGCACTGCGGAATGAAGGCGGTCTTTGAGCCGCGGGCCAGTTCCTTGACGCGGCGGGTCGAAGCGACATCCTCGGTGAGGTCGAGATAGTGAACGCCGGTCGCGGCAGCGGCTTCCGCGATACGCGTGGTAAGGTGGAAGGGAGCCGCGCTCAGCACGGCGAACTTGCCGGCAAGCGCCTTTTCAAGCTCGCCCTTTACGCCGATGTCGAGCTCCAGCGTCGCGACCTGGCCCGAAAGCCCCATCGCGGCAAGCTGTTCGGCGGAGCGGTCCACCACGGTCACGCGGTAGTCGCCCGTGGCGGCCAGCATCTCGGCAATGGTCGAACCGATCTTGCCGGCTCCGATGACAACGACTTCCTTCATGGCGATACCCTCGATCTTGAAAAATGCTTGCTGTAAGCATCGAAGCTTGGGTGACGAAAGAAAGGATGCGTTTCGTCAGATCGATGTGATAGATTAAGCAAAACGACGATAGTGTCTGGCGATATGACAAGCCCTGCCGATCAGGCCCTTATTTCCCTGCTGCGTGAGAACGCGCGCGCCTCGACGGCCGAGCTGGCACGCAAGCTCGGCGTGTCGCGCACGACGGTACAAAGCCGCATCGACCGGCTCGAAGCGCGTGGCGTCATCGCAGGCTATAGTGTCAGGCTTTCGCCCGACTATGAGCAGGGACTGGTCCGGGCGCATGTGCTTTTGACGGTTACGCCGAAGCTGGCCGATACCGTGGTGCGCAGCCTGAAGGCCCTGCCTGCCGTGCGCACGCTGCATTCGGTCAGCGGCAGCTTCGACATGATCGTTGTGGTTGAATCGCTGTCCATTGCCGATCTCGACGGATTGCTGGACCGTATCGGCGCGATGGAAGGCGTTGAACGCACCTTGTCGTCGATCATCCTTTCAACGCGCATCGACAGGTAGAAAAACATGAGCGGCGAAACCGACCTCGGCAAACTGCTTGCCTCGATGCGGCCGGAACTCCAGCCGCATGTGCATGTTTTCGTCACCGTTGCAGACGGGTCTCCGCAGCCGAAAGACATCGAACCTGTCATGATCTTTCGCGAACGGGAGGGTACGACGCTGATCCTGCGCGAGGATCAGGCACGTGATGCAGGCCTGACCGGCACATTCCGCTGCCGCATGATCACGCTCACCGTCCATTCGGCGCTGGAAGGCGTAGGCTTCCTCGCCGCGATCACCGCTCGGCTGTCGGCTGCCGGCATCGGGTCCAATCCGGTTTCGGCATTCTACCACGACCATCTTTTCGTTCCTGCCGACATGGCGGACGATGCAATGCGTGTCTTGCAGGAGCTTTCGGCGGAAAACGGCTGATACGGTGCTTGGGCCTCGTCATCCTCGGGCAAGCCTGAGCACAGCGAAAGGCGCGACCCGGGAATCCATGCCGTGAGGGTTGAGATGTGCGGGGTGGTTCAGGATGAGAAGTCTTCTTCTGCACCCTTTACGCGCTGGCGCTTGGTCACGGCATGCATCCTAGGGTCTTCGCAACGACCTTCGGCCTGCTCCGCCCTAGGATGACGAAGGGCTGGCTACACTTATTCATCGCCACGCCCGGATTCTCATCCGTCTGGCCATTGTCAAAGAACTGACC
>CAZROU010000002.1:0-168538 GCA_964601795.1 uncultured Mesorhizobium sp.
GCGCTGCCCCTCACCTGCCTGCCGGCATCCTCTCCCCGCAGGCGGGGAGAGGAGCACTGCGTCTGCACCACTTTCGCTCTGCTGTGATGTCACGGAATGGATCCCGGACATTCCTTTCTCGCTGCGCTCGAAAGAGAATTCCGGGATGACGAAGCGGGTGGGTTGCACTCCCATTTCAGGTGACCAAGCGTAGGGATGCGCTCTCTTGGCAACCATGACGATGTGGAGAGGCTTCGCTTCAAGCTGTTTCAGGTATCATGCCGGGCTGGCCAGACCAGCCTCTGTCGAGGCGTGACCGCCCACCGCGTCATCCCGGAAGCGAGCTGAACGAAGTGAAAGCGATGCTGTCCGGGATCCATTCCGTGACAGTGCGGCAAAGCGCAGGCGATGCAGAAGATTGAAGAAGCGAAACCGGCCTTACAATTAGTGAATGCGCCAAATTCCGACCTCTTGCGAATGGATCCCGATATTCCTTTCTCGCGTCGCTCGAAAGCGAATGCTCCATTAAAGCGGGCAGAGTATCCGAAAGCTCGCTACTGGGCGGTCGTGATCCATTTGGCCAGCCGATGCGCGGCTTCCTCGACCTGATCGAGACGGCGATGGAAGCAGAGGCGGAAATAGCGGTCCCAACCCTCGCCGAATGCCGTTCCGGGCGCCAGACCGACATTGGCCTGATCCACGATATCGAAAGCTGCGGTTTTCGACCGTTCGATCCCGTCGATGGTAAAGAACAGATAGAAGGCACCTTGCGGCGCGGTGAAGCGCGCCCGACCTGTTTCGGCAAGTATGCCGCAAACGAGATTGCGCGCCTGACGCGCACGCTCGACCTGTTCGGCAATGAAGGCGTCGCCGTCGTCAAGGGCGGCCACCGCTCCGCGCTGCATGAACTGTGCCACGCCCGAGGTGGAATACTGGATCAGGTTCTCGAAAACCTGCTGCAAGGATGGATGGGCCTTGACCCAGCCCACGCGCCAGCCGGTCATAGCCCAGTTCTTGGAGAAGCTGTTGACGAACAGGATGCGGTCGTCGTCCGCCGCGATATCGAGGAACGAGGGCGCGCGCGGGCCGTCATAGTAGAACAGGGAATAGATTTCGTCTGCGATGATCCACAAACCCTTGGCGCGGGCGAGATCGAGGATCGCTTGCAGCGTCTCGCGGTCAGCGGTCCAGCCGGTCGGATTGGACGGCGAGTTGATGAAGATGGCGCGCGTGGCGGGCGTGACGGCCGCCGCGATGCGCTCGACATCGCAGAACCAGCCATTGTCAGACTGCTGGAGCCGAACCGGTACCGCCCTTGCCCCGCCGATCTCGGCGGCTGCCGCGAAATTGGGCCAGGCAGGCGTGAGATAGATCACGTCGTCGCCCTTGCCGGCCACGGCGTCGATGGCAAGCTGGATGGCGTGCATGCCGGACCCGGTGACGATGAAATCCTCGCTGGCGAACGCCCGCCCGAAATGGCGCTGGTAGTAGCGCGCAAGCGCCTGACGCAAATCCGGAATGCCCTTTTGCCAAGTGTAGAAGGTCTCGCCCGCAACAAGCGCGCGGCTGGCTGCATCGGCGATGAAAGACGGTGTCGGCAGATCGCCCTCGCCCGCCCACAACGGGATCAGGCCGGGGCGCTCGCGACCGTGGTTCATCACCGCGACGATACCGCTTTCGGGCGCGGCCAGCGCTTCGCCGCGCAGGTTCTGGATGAGGGTCATGCAAGCTCCGTTCACTTCAGACAAAGTTGCTATCCGGTTTCGGCAAGCCGGAAAACAGAAAACCCCGGCCCTGGCGGGCCGGGGTTTTGGTCCAGAGACCTGAATTTTCGCTTATTTGCGGGCGAGCAGGTCGCGAATCTCGGTCAGGAGGGCGACATCGGCCGGAGGCGGCGCTGCTTCCGGAGCCGGCTTTTCGCGCTCGACGCGCTTGCGCACATTGTTCACGCCCTTGACCATCAGGAAGATGATCCAGGCCAGGATCAGGAAGTTCAAGACCACGGTGAAGAAGCTGCCATAGGCGAAGACCGCGCCTTGTTCCCTGGCCGCGGCAAGGGATGTGGCCGTAACCGCCGATGACAGGCCGATGAAGTAGTTGTTGAAGTCAAGGCCACCGAAAATGGCGCCGATAATCGGCATGATGATGTCGTTGACGAGCGAATCGACAATCTTGCCGAACGCCGCGCCGATGATGACACCGACAGCCAAGTCCATCACATTTCCCCGGGAGATAAACTCCTGAAATTCCTTCAGCATTCGTCCCTCCTAATCATGGCAACTTCCTCGTACGCTGTTGTTGCCAACCAGTTTCCACGCTTCGGACAATACCAGAAACCGTGGGTTGCAAAATGACAAATTTACGCTCCGGCTTTCCGCAACGGCAGGATTTGGAGTCTCCCAAGGTCTTGGTGGACACAGCGTCGCGGCTGTGATTGCTTCGCATTCGTAGTCAGTTTGAAAGCGAAAAGCCGTGCTTGGCTGGTTGATCGTCATTGCGGCCATACTTTACGTGACGATGCTGTTTGCGGTGGCCAGCATCGGCGACCGGCATGCGGCGCGGCGCGGGCCTATCGCGTCGCGCCCCTACATCTATTCGCTCAGCCTCGCCGTCTACTGCACCTCATGGACGTTCTTCGGCTCGGTCGGCCTCGCTTCCGAGCGCGGGCTGGAATTCCTCACCATCTATATCGGGCCGATCCTGATCTTCATCTTCGGCTACCCGCTTTTGAAGCGCATCATCAGGCTGGGCAAGGCGGAGAAGATCACGTCGATCGCGGACTTTCTCGCCGCGCGCTACGGCAAGAGCTTCGCGGTGGCGTCGATCGCAACCATCATCGCCTCGATCGGCATCATCCCCTACATCGCGCTGCAACTGCGCTCGATTGCCGGCTCGATCGGGCTGATGGTCTCGTTCTATTCGCCGGACGTGATATCGGACGACTTCGTCTACAGGGACGTGGCCTTCCTCGTCGCCTTCCTGCTGGCGGTGTTCGCGGTGCTGTTCGGCACGCGCCATGCCGATGCAACCGAGCACCAGGACGGATTGGTGCTGGCCATGGCGGTGGAGTCGGTCATCAAGCTTGCGGCGTTCCTGGCCGTCGGCACCGCGGTCAGCCTTTTCCTGTTCCACCGGCCCGCCAACCTGTTCGAAGCGATGCAGGCCAACGACATGGTGCAGGCTTCCATCGCCTACCGGACGTCGCCGGCGACATGGATCGTGCTGACGATGCTCGCGGCCTGCGCGGTGATCATGCTGCCGAGGCAGTTCTACATGACCATCGTGGAGAACCGCAGCGAAAAGGAACTGCGCACCGCAAGCTGGCTGTTCCCGCTCTATCTGGTGCTGATCAACCTGTTCGTCGTCGGCATCGCCTTTGCGGGGCTCACCGTCGTCGGCAGCCAGGCCAGCGCCGACCTCTACGTGCTGGCGGTGCCGCTGTTCAACGGGCGCGACATCATGGCCATGATCGCCTTCATCGGCGGGCTTTCGGCGGCAACGGCGATGGTGATCGTCGAGAGCGTCGCGCTCTCGATCATGATCTCGAACGACCTCGTCATCCCACTGTTCCTGCGGCGTCTATTAAAGCCGGCGCCGGGCGAGCGCGAGGACTGGTCGAAGGTCATCCTGGTGATCCGGCGCACGTCCATTTTCTGCATCCTGTTCGCCGGTTTCCTCTACTACCTCGAAATGGCCGACAACGTGCGGCTGGTGGCGTTCGGCCTGATCTCCTTTGCCGCGATCGCGCAGTTCGCGCCGGCCTTCGTCGGCGGGCTGATCTGGCGCGGCGCCAATGCAAGGGGAGCCGCGCTCGGCATGCTGGCGGGAATCCTGGTGTGGGCCTACACGCTGTTCATCCCCTCCGTGCTGCCGCCCGAAACAGCGTTCCTCGTCAACGGACCGTTCGGCCTGACCGCGCTTAAGCCACAGGCCCTTTTCGGCACAAGCGGCGAACCGCTCAACCACGGCGTTTTATGGAGCCTTGCCGTCAACATCGCGTTTTACGTGCTGGGCTCGCTGTCGCGCGCATCGAAGCCGCGCGAGCGCATCCAGGCGGCGATCTTCGTGCCGCGCGAAGCCAATCCGATGCCGAGCCTCAGACGCTTCCGCACAAGCGTCACCGTCGACGAAATGAAGGACACGATCTCGCGCTATCTCGGCGTCGAGCGCACCGAACGTTCGTTCCAGTCGTTCGAGCAACGCGAAGGGCGGGCCATTCCCGGCCATTCGCCGGCCAGCATAGAAACGATCCGCTTCGGCGAACAATTGCTGGCGAGCGCGGTCGGCTCGTCATCGGCGAGGCTTATCCTGTCGCTTCTGGTGCAGCGCCACGACCGCTCGGCGAAAGATGCGTTCCGCCTGCTCGACGATGCCTCCGACGCGCTGCAGCAGAACCGCGACCTGTTGCAGATCGCGCTCGACCAGATGGAACAGGGCATCACCGTGTTCGACAAGGATTTGCGCCTGACCTGCTGGAACCGGCAGTACAGGCTTTTGTTCGAACTGCCGGACGACATGGGGCAGGTCGGCGTATCGCTTGGCCAGATCCTCGCCTTCCTCGCGCATCGCGGCGACATACTGGAAAGCGAGGAAGCGAGCACGCTGGACCGGCTGACCAGCTTCGGCGAACCGTGGCAACTGGAACTGAGGACAAGCGGGCGGACGATCGAACTGCGCTCCAACCCGATGCCGGACGGAGGCATCGTCGCGACCTATGCCGACATCACAAGGCGCGTGCAGGCCGACATCGCGCTGAAGCGCGCCAACGAGACGCTGGAGCAGCGCGTCGTCAACCGGACGGCCGAACTCATGCTGGTCAACGACGAACTGGCGCAGGCGCAAAAGATCGCCGAGGAGGCAAACCTCAGCAAGACCCGCTTCCTCGCGGCGGTCGGCCACGACATCCTGCAACCGTTGAACGCAGCAAGGCTCTACTGTTCCTCGCTGATCGAGAAGGCCGGCAAGGGACCGGTGGGGGACGCCGCGGTCAACGTCGAATCGTCGCTGGAGTCGGTGGAAAACATCCTCGGCGCGGTGCTGGACATATCGCGCCTCGACGCCGGCGCGATGAAGCCTGACGAAACGACGTTCCGGCTCGGCAGCCTGCTGCAGCAGATCGCGACCGACTTCCAGCCGATGGCCTCGGCGAAGAACCTCGAACTGACCATCGTGCCGTCCTCGCTCAGCGTCAGGACCGGACGCAACCTGTTCCGCCGCTTGATCCAGAACCTCGTTTCCAACGCCATCAAATATACGAGGAACGGGCGCGTGCTGGTCGGCGTGCGCCGGCGCGGCGACTTGCTGGAAATCCAGGTCATCGATACCGGCATCGGCATTGCCTCAAGCAAGCTCAACACCGTGTTTCGCGAGTTCACGCGCCTCGACGAAGGCGCGCGCGAAGCGGAGGGACTGGGCCTCGGGCTGTCGATCGTCGACCGCATCGCACGGGTGCTGCAACTCGAAATCCGCATCTTCTCGAACGAGGGCAAGGGAACACGCTTCTCGGTCATCCTGCCTATAGCCGACGACGTACAAGCTTCGCCGGCGGTTGCCGATGCGCCACCCGCACGCTCGATCCTGTCCCTGTCAGGCCTCAACGTGCTGTGCATCGACAACGACGCCCGCATTCTCGAAGGTATGCGCCTGTTGCTTGAAGGCTGGGGCTGCAACGTCGCGGCATTCTCCGGCTGGCAGGCGTTCAAGGCCGGACAGGCGGGCACGCCGCCTCCCGACGTCGTCCTCGCGGACTATCATCTGGATGGCGAAAACGGCCTCGATGTCATCGAGAGACTGCGCAAACTCTATGGCATCGAAATACCGGCCATGCTGGTCACTGCAGACCGTTCAAGCGAAGTTCGTTCGGCAGCCGAAGCGCTCGATATCGCGGTGATCAACAAGCCGCTGAAGCCGGCGGTGCTGCGCACCATGATGGCGCGGGCAAGGCCGATGGCAAGCGCGGACTGACCTCTTGCCGGCTATACGGCCGAAAGAGGATCGGTGCCGATCTTGGAAAGCTGGATGACGGCCTGGGTGCGGCTGTCCACGCCGAGCTTCTGCAGGATCGCCGACACATGCGCCTTCACGGTCGCCTCGGAGACGCTGAGTTCATAGGCGATCTGCTTGTTCAGCAGCCCTTCCCCCAGCATACCCAGGACGCGCGTCTGCTGCGGCGTCAGCGTCTGCAAGCGCTTGATGAGTTCGGAGACTTCCGGATCGCGCTCCACTCCGAGATCAAGCCCGATGGGAGCCGCAATGCCGCCAGCGAGAACGGTCTGCACCGCGTCACGGATCTCATCCATGCTGGCCGACTTGGAAATGAAGCCGGATGCGCCAAGATCGAGCGCACGGCGGATCGTGACCGGATCGTCATGCGCCGAGACGACCACCATCGGTACGGATGGGTGTATGCCCCTCAGCGATATCAGGCCCGACAGCCCGCTTGCGCCGGGCATGGACAGATCGAGCAGGACAAGATCGATGTCTTCATTTGCGACCACCAAAGCCTTGGCGCTCTCAAAGTCGCCAGCCTCGTGAATTGAAGAAGCGCCGCCGATGCCGGCAATTGCCTCCTTCAACGCACCGCGAAACAAAGGGTGGTCGTCGGCGATGACGAAAGTGTAGCCCACCGGCAATGGTTCCTCCCCCGACCCCTGTGTTATACTTTTTTGCGGGATCAAGCTGCCGAGATTATGCGTCGATATCCAGCGTTTTCAAGCGCAAACAAAGGCTATATGGCTTTGCCAACAGTAATAGTCAAACCAACTATGGTGTAGGACACCTATAGCTGCGATCTCGGTCCGATTTGCCGCAGGCGATCAAAACCAGCTCAGGTCTTTTGCGGCACCGGCTTGCCGGCATCGCCGCCGCTGTCCTTTTCCATATCCTTGACGATGCCGAGGAAGCCGCGCAGGAAGCGCTCCATATAACTCATCGTCTTGTTGAATTCCTCTTCGCTGGGAAGGCTGGATTCCAGCTTTGCGGCAAGTGAATTCTCAAGCCTGGCAACACGCCCATCGAGATCCTCGATCGAGCGGTTCAGCCGATCGATCTCGTCCATGGCAGCGGTGCGCTCGTCGGCGGCCATGCGGCAGACCAATTGCCCCGACCGTTCCTCGCAGGTCGACATGGCCCCGGTCTGGGTGTCCATGCGGACATAGCCGTTGGCGGTCTTTTCCAACTGGTAGCGGGCGGTTTCCTGCGCATGAGCCGGTGCTGCCGCAAATAGTGCCAGCAATGAGGGAACGACGATGTGTGAAAGGCGCATCTTGTCCTCCATCCGATCAGTATACCTATGCCGAAACATATAGCGGGCGTTTGCGCCGGAAATGGGGATGGCCGCGTTGCCGCCCTTCCCTGCCGGCAGGCTTCCCGCTATAGCCCGGCTATGTCTCAGCTTATTTACAAGATAGTGCCGAAATCGCTGTGGCGCGAGGCCGAAGCGGCAAGAGTGTTCACCGGCGCTCCTGTCGATATAGCGGATGGCTTCATCCATTTCTCGACCGCCAGCCAGGCAAGGGAAACTGCCGCCAAGCATTTCGCCGGCCAGGACAACCTGCTGATCGCGGCAATCGACGGCGGGAAGCTTGGCCCGGCCCTGCGCTACGAACCTTCGCGCGGCGGGGCGCTTTTTCCGCATCTCTACGGGCCGCTTTCGCTGGACAATGTGGTTTGGGTTAAACCGCTGCCGCTCGGTGCCGATGGGAGCCATGTCTTTCCGCAATTGGAGCAGGAATGAGCGCATTCGACGCGATAGGCCGCCGGCTGCTGTTCGGCCTCGACCCCGAGACGGCACATGGCCTTTCGATTGCCGCGCTGCGTTGCGGCCTTCCGGTTGCCGCCAGACCGCGCGCCGACGAGCGGCTGCGGGTTGACCTGTGCGGCCTGAGCTTTCCCAATCCGCTCGGCATGGCGGCGGGGTACGACAAGAACGCCGAAGTGCCGGATGGGCTGCTCGGACTTGGCTTCGGTTTCGCCGAAGTCGGCACGGTCACGCCGCTGGCGCAGCCCGGAAACCCGAAGCCGCGCATCTTTCGCCTGACGGAAGACGAGGCCGTCATCAACCGGCTGGGTTTCAACAATGAAGGCCACGACGCGGCCGAAAAGCGGCTCGCTGCCCGCAAGGGACGACCCGGCATCGTCGGCGTCAATATCGGAGCCAACAAGGACAGCGCCGACCGTATCGCCGACTATGAGCGCGGCGTGCTGCGCTTTGCGGCGCTGGCGTCGTATCTCACCGTCAACATTTCTTCTCCCAACACGCCCGACCTGCGCAACATGCAGGCGCGCGAGCAGCTTGGCGAACTTTTGTCGCGCGTGATGGCCGCCCGGGCCAAAGCCGGTGCGCAACCGCCCGTCTTTCTCAAGATCGCGCCCGATCTTGCCGAGGCGGAGCTTGAGGACATCGCCGCAGAGATTTCGGAACGGGACGTTGACGGGGTCATCGTTTCCAACACGACGATTTCGCGCCCGCCGCTGAAAAGCGCAGCCCTTGCAGGCGAAACAGGCGGCCTTTCCGGCAAGGTGCTGTTCGAGCGCTCGACCATCGTTCTGGCCAAGATGCGCAAGCTGCTCGGCCCCAAGCGGGCAATTATCGGGGTGGGCGGCGTGAACTCGGCTGAGACCGCGCTGGAGAAAATCCGCGCCGGCGCCGATCTGGTCCAGCTTTACACCTCGATGATCTATGCCGGACCGGCCCTGCCGGGGCGCATCGTTTCCGGCATTAGCGCAGCGGTTGGAAAAGAAGGCATCAAGTCCGTGGCCGCATTGCGCGACCAGTCACTCGACAGATGGGCCGCCAAGGCTCTCTGATTCCTACTCGGCAGGACTTGAAAATGTCGTGCGGAGCCGGCGAGGCAGGATCGCCAGCATGGTGAAGCCGCGCACCAGCAGGAACACGTGCAGCGCCGCCCACAGGCCATGATTTCCATAGAGATGCGCGAATACAAACAGCGCCGCGAGAAAGGCCAGAAGCGCAACAAGCATCGCGTTGCGCATGTCGCGGGACCAGGTCGCGCCGATGAAAACGCCATCCATCTGGAATGCCAGGACGCCGCTCAGCGCCGTAAGCGCCGCCCAGGGAAGGTAGATGTCGGCGATAGCGCGCACCTCCGGCGCGGTTGTAATCACGGCAACAAGATCGACGCCGAATACCAGGAATATCAGTGCCGCCCCGCCTGACAGGCTGAAGCCCCAATAAAGCGTCAGGCGTACCGCCCGCCGGAACGAGCTTTCCGCAAATGCGCCAACCGCGCGCCCGGCCAGTTGCTCGGCAGCGCTGGCGAAACCGTCGAGGAAATAGCCGCCGACGAGGAAAAAGTTCATCAGCACGGCGTTGGCCGCAAGGGTGACGGTGCCGAACTGCGCACCCTGCCGGGTGAAGAGCGCAAAGGCTATAAGCAACGCGAACGAGCGGATCATGATGTCGCGATTGAGCGACATCATGTGGGTCACCGCAGCCATGTCGAATATGCGCGCGATTGGCAGGGGCGCTCTGCGAAAACGCCTGAGCAGGATGGCCAAGCCAATGAGCATGGCGACAAATTCGCCGCAGACCGTGGCCCATGCCACGCCCGCGACGCCCCAGCCGAGTTCCAGCCCGAGCAAAATGCACAGAGTGATATTGAGCCCGTTCAGCACAAGCTGGAGCATCAGGCCCAAACCTCCCTCCCCCCGGCCGAGCACATAGCCAAGGATGGCGTAGTTGACGAGCGAGAAGGGAGCGGCCAGCAGGCGGATACGGATATAGGTATCCATCGCTTCATTGACGCGGGCTTCCGCGCCCATGAACCATTGCCCGCCTGTCGAAAAGAAGGGCGCCAAAGCTGCCAATATCACGCCTGTAACGATCGCGATCAGGGCCGCACGCCAGAAGACCGCCTGCTCCTCCAGCGCATCGCCTCGCCCGAAGGCCTGGGACACCAGGCCAGTGGTTCCAGAGCGCAGGAAATTGAACGTGCTGAACACCACGTCGAAGACGAGTGCGCCCGCCGCCAAGCCGCCAAGCAAGGCGGCATCGCCAAGCTGCCCGACAACCGCGGTGTCGGTGAGGCCGAGCAGTGGCGTCGTCAGATAGGCGAGCGTCATTGGGACGGCGATTGCCAGCACCGAACGATTTGTTACCGCAAAGGGCTTGGGAATTGGCGCTGTTTTCTGGTCCAAATTGGGTTCCGCCCGGTTCGATGCCGGCTTGCCTAAATCAATTCCAACAAGGGCGCGACGGGGTTTGCCTCTGGAATTGCATAAAAACACATAGATGGGGAATTCGGTCGGGACTCAATCGAAGGGTAACGGCGGTACCTGCAATGCACTGGAAAGTTGCTTGGTCCAGATGCGGCCCGATGGCGAAGCGAATACCTACAGCGTTCCCGAACCATGAGGTTTGGCATCAGCATGTAGAATGAAACGGAAGTTCTTTTCATCCCGGCCTGCTTCACGGCAATCCGTGCAGAAGAAGTAGGGACGCAGGTCGGCATCCAGGGAACCGTGACCCGCCCCCAGCATTCCGATCATCATTTCCATGTCGAGCGCGGTGTGCTTGTTACAGGTCGAGCAGATCATGGAAATGGAGCCGCCCAAGGCTTTCACCTTGCCTAGGGTGTCAACTTTCTGGGGAAAGGTGAGCTTCATATCGGCCAGCATAACATTGGCGGTGTCGATATGAAGACCAGTTAATAACGCTCAAGCTTTCCATCAGGGCTGCAAGTTGCAGCCGTCTTCAAAGCGCCAACGAATGGCTGCCTTTCTCAAACTAAACCCGGTGCCGCTATTTCCGATAGCTCGCGATGCGCAGCAGGATGAAGGCCGGGACGACGATTGCCGCGCCGAGCAGGATATAGCCAAGGAAGCGGTCAATGGCGCGGAAGCCCATGTTCCAGATGTCGAGGAAGAAGTTCTGGACACCGCGCAGCACGTCGTAGGGCGACCAGCCGAAGGTGTGCATGACGAGGCCTACGAGGAACGAAACAACCAAGAGCTTGATGATTACCCTTATCGGCGAGTCACCGAGAAAGCGGGCCAAAGCGGACAAGGCGGTCTCCTTCGATTCCGTTCAGACCATGAGATACGTGAGCCGCGACAAAGCTTCAAGCGGCTCGGCTTTACGATTGCCGAATGCACGGAGCGCATGCTAACGAGAGCGGCGCGCGGGTATGGTGAAATGGTATCACAGGAGCTTCCCAAGCTTCCGTCGGATATTTTTTTATAATTATTTCAATATGTTAGATAAACCATTGTGCCTGGAAAGGCGATGGATGAGCTGGGAATTCGGCAAGTAATCGACCCATTTTTTTGACTCGGACTGCTTGGAAAATTCCTTTGCTCCCAAAGCGATCATCAGATGGGTCCGAAAGCTAGATAACTTAGAAAATCAGAAAGTAATCGAACCACTTTGGAATCCTCCGGCAACCAATGTTGCCAATTTTCGGTAGTCGCTGGAGGCTCGATCTCAACCGAATGGAGATCGATTAATGGCGAACAAAAAGCAGGAATCACAGGAAGAATCGGTCGTAGTAGGCGAGAGCGATACGGCGACGATCAAGAAAGCGATTGCAGAGGCACAATTGCTGATTGAGCAAGGGAAAACGAAGGTTGAGGCCTCTCTAGTGATATATCGCGCACTTGAGAGCTATCCTCAAGAGACGGTGGTGTCAGCTATGATTGAGGGTGCCAGTTTGACCTCCAAAGGCGCTTTGACTTATTGGTATAACTGCCGACGTAAGATTATACGTGAAAATGCATCAGCTACCCATAAATGAAACTTTACGCTAAACGGTATACAACTTATATATACATATATTGCAATATATATACTTCTATAAAATTGCACCCTTAAAAGTACACTCCGGGCTATGTGAGGCGTTACACTACCCACATATGGCCGTTGCCCTGTGGGTCTTATAGATGGACATGGGAGCCAGAGGTATCCCATGTCATTGATCAAACGTCCGAATTCTCGCTATTGGTATGTTCAAATCCAGATAGATGGCAGGACGTTCGTTCGCTCAACAAAAGCCACCGACCGTAAAACCGCATTAAAAATTGCGGAAAAAGTTCGTGCAGACATTCATCAGGAACTCGCGTTTGGCGGCCAGACAAAGACCATCACGTTTGGCAGTGCCTTGCGGCGGTATGTGGAATCAAAAAGCGGAACACCAAACCACCGAAACCTCATCTCTCATGAAAAGACGATCCTCAAGCTAATAAGCGGAACAACCCCCCTTGAGATCGTTACGACGTCCCTCATTGAGGAATACATTCGACATCGAACGACTGCGGGTTACAAACCCCAGACAATCAAGCATGGTGTAAATTGCATCATTGGAGCGATCAATAAGGCCCGAAAGGATGGATATCGGTGCATGCCAATCGACCCTCCATCTATCAAGGTGCCCAACAAGATCGTCCGCTATCTCTCTCCCGCGGAAGAACATCGATTGCTTCAAGAGCTTTCTCCAACTCGTAAATGTAACGGGTTGGGAGACTCCGGTGATGTTCGCAAGCATGTTCAGGACAACTACGATCTGGTCGTAATCCTTCTGGACACAGGGGCACGCTATAGTGAGATTTCCAGGATCCGATGGAACCAGATTAGCCTTACGAAAAAGTCCATCGACCTATGGCGTCCCAAGGTCAATAATCAGAGCGTATTGTTCATGACGGATCGCGTTGCAGAGATATTGCAGCGCAGATGGGAATCACGAACCAGCGAATTTGTTTTCACCAACAAGTCTGGAGGTCCGCGGGGGTATTTGGTTGACAGCATCCGAAAGGCGTTGAACCGGGCTGGACTTCACGATTGTACCATTCATACCCTTCGTCACACTCATGCAACTCGCCTGATCCAAAACGGCCTCAATCTCTACGAAGTGCAATCCGTTCTGGGCCATTCCGATATAAAGACGACATTGAGATATGCCCATCTGGAGCAAGCCAAAGTCACACAGAAAGCGCGGGACGTAATTAATGTGATCAATCAATCCCCTTCAATGGACACGGCTTGTCATTAGTCCATTTCGAGGTGTTAATGCGTAGACCGCTTCTTTTCATCACCGCGAATTTCAATGACAAAATGCCAATTTAAAACCATCACAAGCGTCGCCTGCGGAGCACCAATAGAGGCAAAAGCTAAAGCGGCCGTGATTGCTGCGATTCTATGTGTTTCCGTATCCCCCGTCAGGGCGGATGAAAATCCCCTATCTTTTTCCATTCCCGCGAAATCAACCAAACAGGATCCGTCGCAGGAAAAGCCTCGCTGTTTTCCGTTAAGGAACGTGGGTATTGCTGAAACCGCAAAGCATTATCACGCCTCATGCAAGCAGGATGAGAGCGTTAACGAAGATTCAAAAGATATTGAAGTGGAGAAATAAACTCACGGAATTTTTTAGTATTAAAACTATGGATTTTTTGGATATTTCATAAATGTATCTGAAATATCGGCAGTTTTTTGATTAAATCTATCAAATTTCATAGTGTAAGAGATCAGCGTTTTTAGTGAATCTTCTTTAAAATTTTCTGGCTTATAGCCCCTTACATCTATCTGTTTAAAATCAAATGCTTGATCCATTTTTAGTGCTTTCTCTCTGATAGACATAAGATGGTCGACGGTATCAGGCTTCATCACCCAAATTGAATGGAGATGGATGTTGGAAAGTTCTCCCATTTCCTTCCAATATCGAGAACCGTTTGCATCTAGGCATACGATGCTAAGGGGTTTTTCGTTCGGTGGCTTTTTGTTATAATTTGGTCCGAGAATTGATCTGCAAACCATGTTATAGAAATGGTTAAATTGCACCATTTCGACACTACCTATTGATATAGATTCGTATGATGATGCATATTTTAGATTTAATTTTGGTATGTCGAAGTTATATGTAATAAATTTTAGATTATTGTATAGGTAATATTCTGCATCTTCGTGTTTTGATTTATTTGAAGATGCATATAGTTTGATATCATCATATATCCAATTTGTTATATTCTTACTGTAGGAATTTGTAGACATTAATTTTCTCATATATATTTTGATATTATTATATAATGCCAACGTTTTGCGTTGGTTGAGGTGATTTTCGCGATTAAGTTATGTTGTTATAGGATTGCCGTATACAAATAAATTTAATCTATGGATTATATATTTAGGCAATTCCTCGCTCCGATTATTGAGATTATGTTTTTCTGATACCAAAAGCCTTGAATACGATCCAAGCACGGCGAGGGAGACCGCCTTGGAGTTCCGGTTATGAACCGCGCTTTGACAGGCTCCGCATATTGCGTCTGATCAGGCCCGATTTCAGAGCGAGACATACTAGAGTGAAGGGTGCTCGGGAAGTCAGCTTCAGCGGGCCGTCCCTTTTATCGGTCGATAATTTATTCGACGATACGCCTTCCTACCCCACCTACTTCTAAGCGATAAGCTTCTGCAGCTTAGGCGATGCACTTTGACAGCCGTAGTTTCCGCACGCTCACGCAGGCCAACTGCAACAGTGGTGCGGTTTCCTTCTCAAAATCGGGCTATTTTTGATAGCAGTTTCGAATTCCAACGGCCAAATGACCGATAATCCCGTTCTCATAAGCGGGACGGCTTTTCAGGTGGATTTCCTTCGTCCTGGCTTGAGCGGAAGTGGCTTAAGTTCGGTTGCAGAAGGTTGAGAAAAGAGCTGCGAAAGGTGTACGTCGAGCGCTTTGGCCAGCCGATCCAGTGTTACAACCGTCGGGTTGCGTTTGCCTCTTTCTAGATAGCCAACATATGCCCGCTCGACATTGGCGATCAACGCCAAGTCGTCCTGCGAGATTTTCCGCTCAACGCGCAACCTCCGCAAATTCCAGCCCACGAGCTCCTGCACATCCATGTGCAAGAGCAATCACTTGCGCTTGAATTAAACCACGTAATATAGGACCATGATTTAATGCGACGCACGCTCGCCCTTTTGGAGATTTAAATGCAAGAAACACCCGCAGTGACCACAATCGAATGCCCTTACTGCTCCGAGCAGATCAATGCGAAATCGAAAAAGTGCCGCCATTGCGGAGAGATTCTTGACCCACAAATGCGGGAACTGGAGCTTCTCAAATCGCAGAAAAATAGCCCAAACGTCTTCATGAACGCCGGAGGAGCGGCGGCAGCAGCGTCTTCTGGTGGTGACTCTGCTCAGTTGAGGCGTTTTCCACATTGGATTCACATCATATTGACGATCCTCAGTGGCGGACTTTGGCTTCCCGTCTACCTGCTGATGTATTGGTTTCGGAATAAGAGATATTACTACTGAGGGGCAGTGATGAATGGGCGGTCATTTGAGCGTTGAGCAGACCGTTTCCATGGTGGATACCGCCACCTATGACCCTACAAAACGCAAAAGATATGGGCCTAAGCCTCAGGCCCATTCCAGACCTTGTCCATTATATCGCAGGTGAATTTGCTCTGAGGATCAGCACGATCTGGAAAGACGGAGATCTTGGCGAGTATCTGATGGCTCCAGCAACGCAGCGCCATGTTTGGCATGCAGCGCTTTCGGCGAGCACTGATAAATTGCCACCGCTTTCAGAGTTGAGAGATTTTTTCACAACAAGCAGGCGTAAGGACATTCTCCATACGGCGTTCGAAGCCTCGGCGCCTGGAATGGTGAATTTGCTTTCGAAGCTTGAACCACGAGCTCAGACCTCGGAATTCTATCTCGCCGCACACTCTGCCCTCAGTCGTGGTGATGAACTCGCCCGGATTTTGCAGCACGCGGATAAAATCGATCCTCGCATGGTCTTTGGGATCGCCTACCTGCCCACTGACAAGATTGCCGTGCAGATCGCCAGATACGCTCTCCGGCGTCGCGAACCCGATTTCGACATTGAGGAACTGTCTTGGCTGGGACGGCGAATTGGCGAACTCGACCGATCCGGCAAGATGACGGAGGAAATTTCCAAATCAAACAATCCGCTCAAGGCCATGCGAAAGGCAATCGCGAACCTCCCATTCCCTGACGCCCCGTGGAGGGCGCAAGGGCTTCTGCCAATCGAATCGGCAGATGAGCTATTAACAGTGGCTCGCCAGTTGGATAACTGCCTTATAGATCATGACCAGTTTTACAGCTCATGCCTTGATGTTCAGGCGGGCATCGCCTTTTATTATCAGACATTAGGAGACGACCAACTGCTGCTGAAATTCAGCAAGTTCGCGGGCCTTGGGTGGTATCTCGATGAATGTCGTGGTCAGCACAACCGGCGACCAAAAATGAAAGAAATCGATCGCATTGCGAAAGCGGTTTCCCATCTGGAAGACATTTGGTGCCGTCGTCTCAGCTATCAGATGAGGTAGTGTTCTGTCGATAAACTTCACTCAGAACTGCCCGTAACTCCTTTGTTAGAGCAGGCAATGTTTGTCTAACGATACAAATATCCATCTACCGGTTACAGATTTGGCGCGTGATGCTTGTGCCAGTGCCCTGCAATTTCATCTCGACGACAAATCCACACGTCTTCGTGCTTTTCTACATAATCTAGAAAGCGCAAGAACGACGCCCATCGTCCAGGCCGACCAACAATTCGGAGATGCAGGCCCGTGGACATCATACGTGGCGTCCGGTCGCTCTCGCGATAAAGCACGTCAAACGTATCCTTCAAATAGGTGAAGTACTGATCACCTGAATTGAACCCCGCAGCCGATACAAAACGCATATCGTTTGCTTCCAGCGTGTACGGTATTCTCAAATGCTGCTTGCCATCCACCGTGACCCAGTAAGGAAGGTCGTCCGCATATGTGTCGGAATCGTAGAGAAACCCGCCTTCCTCAACTACGAGCTTCAGTGTATTTTGACTGCACCGCCCGGTATACCAGCCCACCGGACGCTCACCGCAAATCTTTGTGATGGCCTCGATTGCCAGCTTCATGTGGGCGCGCTCTGTTTCCTCCCCCATCCATTGGTGGTCGATCCACTTCCAGCCATGGCTGGCAATTTCGTGGCCCGTCGAATGCATGAACTTGCCTGCTTCCGGATAGTGCTGGAGAGCGAGCCCATTTGCCAGGACCGTCGACTTGACCCCCCGTGCATTTAGCTCGTTAAAGACGCGCCAAAAGCCCACTCGCGTGCCATATTCGTAGAGAGATTCCATGTTGACACTGCGCACGCCGAAAAGCTGAGGAGCGCCAACTAAATCGGAGATGAAATTCTCGGAATGAGCATCCCCGTGGAGAATACTGTTCTCGGAACCTTCTTCAAAAGCGACGATAATCTGTAGCGCCAGCTTGGCGCCATTCGGCCAATTTGCATTCGGTGGATTGTTGCCATAGCCGACCATGTCGCGAGCGTAGGTCAAGGTATTTTCCTTTCGTTGGCCAGCCATTTGATGTGCATATATTCGCCAAAGGGCTGTTCATTTTACGGGTTGGATGAAAGTGCGCCGTTCAATTGGCTCTAGCTATCTGCTCGATCCTGTTCTCCGGTGCCGGCGAGCGAGGCTGCGCGCTGTTCGGCCACACGCCGGCGACCTTCGAGAAGTGGTCCGAGCGCCGACCCCAAAGAGTCAAGGCTTGCGGCAAACACCAGGGCGAGACCCGCCGCGACGAGTTGTACGAATGGCGTCACGTTCAACTGCGTAAGACCATTTTCCAGTACGCCAAGGAAAATCCACGCCGTAGCAACACCGCCAATTCGGCCGCGACCTCCCGCAAATGCCACACCGCCCAGAAGCACGATTGTCAGAGCTTGAAGCTCCATCTGCAAGCCGAGAGCGCCAGGCGCCGCCCCGTCGAGACGCGCAGCCGACATCACTCCCGCTAGTCCGGCAGCGGCTCCGGTCACCACATAGAGCACGAATGGAAGTGCGCGCACCGGTAACGCGGCAAGGAATGCTGCCCGTGGATTGGAGCCTATTGCATAGACGTAACGTCCCCAGGTCGTCATGGAGATAAAGATACCGGCCGCCACAAAAGAAAGACCGACAATCCACAGTTGGATAGGAATGTGAAGAAAATCACCATTACCCATCACCACAAAGAAATCATCCAAACCCGATATCTCGTTGTGCTGAATGAGTAGTGTCGCTCCGCGGAGAATCCCAAGCATACCGAGCGTGACAATAACGGGATTGAAGCGGAGGATGCCGCAGAGAACACCGTTTATAACGCCACCTAGCGCACCTCCACCAACTCCTATCAGCATACTAAACCAAGGCGAAAGACCCCATTCCGCATTGGCAAGGGCCACTAACGTGCCGGCAAACCCGATGTTTGATCCGACGGATAAATCCACATGCCCTGCGATCACCAGCAGAGCCATTGCGGCTACCAGAACGCCTATCACCGCATTATTTGTGAGGATTACCTCGAAGTTCGACACCGTCAGGAACGTGGCCGTTTGCGATGCAAAATAAACGACCATTATTATCAGGGCGACCACAAGAATATTATTGATAATGACTTCCGGGCGCTTGATCCTGCCGAGCAATGTCGTTGAGACGGTATTACCAATATCGGCACCAGCATTCGATGTCGTCGACCTGGCCATCTTACTCTCCTACATGCGCCAGATGGAGCAGGCGCTCTTGATTGATTTCAGAACCATGCAGAATTCCGGCGATCTGGCCTCGAGACAGCACTACGCCCCGGTGGGCCAGCTGCATCAACTCTTCTGGTTCCGATGAAGTCACCACGACTGCGAGCCCGGTCTTCGTGCTCTCCGACAGAACGCTGTAGAGGTCGCCGCGAGCGCCGACATCCACGCCTTGCGTCGGCTCATCGAGCAATAGCATCCGACAATCCTGGCCTTCCTGGAGCCATCTTCCCAGCACAAGTTTCTGCTGATTGCCGCCGGAGAAACGCCTAGCTTCAAGATCGGTGCGTCGCGGTTGCAAATTCAACTTTCGTGACACTTCGTGAAATGCTTCCTGTTCCAAGCGTTTCCGGCGGAATCCCAATGTTGCAAACTTTGCGGCGCTAGCCATCGCTACGTTTTCGCCTGCCGTCAGTGTTTGAAAGACGCTCTTCCGAAGGCGGTCTTCTGGAACCAACGCTATACCAGCCCCCACGGCATCGGCGGGACGTCGCAGGCTTAACAACTTGCCGTCCAGAGAAATCACACCGCTCGCAAGCGCGCGCGCGCCAAACAGCGCTTCAAGCAATTCGGTCCTACCAGAGCCAACCAGGCCGAACACGCCCAATATCTCGCCCTTGTTGATATCAAGATCGACCGGCCCGATACCCGGCGCGGTCAGTCCACGGGCTTCAACCAGAGGAGATCGGGTCTTATGCTGGATGGTATAGTCTGGTGGATGGGTTCCTACATTACGACCCGCAATGGCGCTGACGATCTCTTGCTCAGTCACCTCGGAGACCCTAGCCGATAGAACAACTTTTCCACCGCGAAGGACAGAAACTCGATCGGCAATGGCAAAAACTTCGCTCAACCGATGCGTCACATACAAGAGAGGTAATTTGCTCTTCTTCAGGGAAAGAAGTTGCGCAGACAGTTGCGCGGCTTCGCGTTCCGTCAACGATGCTGTCGGCTCGTCCAATATCAAGAGCTTCGGCTTCGTACGAAGCGCCTTGACAATTTCAATGACCTGCAACTCGGCGTTGCTAAGTTTGAGTAGGTCGGCTTCGGGGTCGATAGTGACCCCCAATTCTGCGAACCACGAGCGCACTTCCCGCGCCTCCTGGGCCTTGCGGACAAACGGACCCAATTTGTATTCTTGCCCCAGGAAAACATTATCAAGAACATTCAGGCCCGAAGCCAGAGATAGCTCTTGATAAACTACAGAAATGCCTGCGCGCATGGAATCGCGGGGTCCGTTTGCTGCAAACGGTTTTCCGTCGACTTCAATGGTACCGGAGTCAGGTTGTTCGGCCCCAGACAAACACTTAATTAGTGTCGATTTCCCGGCACCATTGGCACCAAGGAAAGCGTGGATTTCTCCGTCTTCAATATCAAGATCGACCCCCTTAAGGACAGGAACGCCCGAATAGGCCTTCTTGAGATTGCTAATCACAACTGACACGGCAACCACCTAACGTGATAGTATTCCTAAGTATCTTGCGATAAAGACCAGGCGTTTAAAGTTGTTTCCAACTGACACCTATGGTTTGTGAGCACCACACAAGCTAACGCCTGCTCCTTATTGCGTCGATATTGCCAGGAAGGCAGCGCTATTCGATGCCCTGCTGCTTCAGATACTCGTCAGCCAGTGGGGATTTTGCCTCGACCAGTTCCAGCGCAATAATACGCTCGTTAACCGTCTCACCCCGCACCAACTTGTCAGCGGTCGTTGCAATGGCCTCGCCCAATTCGATTAGCGGTAGCGCCATCGAAGCACGATAGATGGTATCTCCGCTTCGCAACAATTTCAGTGCGCCCGGAGTGCCGTCCATGCCGCCAATGAACGCTTTTGGGTCTGACTTATCGCGCCCGGCTGCAATCCATGCCTTGTAAGCGCCTTCGGTAGCAGGATCCTCGATACCAAGGATCACGTTAACTTCAGGGTGCGCTTGAAGTATGCTCCGGGTCTTTTCGAGACCCTCGGTTGCGCTGATCGCGTCTTGACGCGCGACGATGGTTACACCCGGAGCAACGCCGGTAAGGCCTTTGGCGATGCCGTCCGCTCTAGAGCGGCCCCAGAAGGCGCCTTCGTAGCCCAGGATGACAACATTTGCTTTTCCGCCAAGATTGGAATTGATCCACTTGCCGGCATACTCGCCAAGAACTGCCGCAGATTCATATTGGCTGAAACCCACGGTCGCATCTTGGTTTTCCAGCTTTTCCGCATACGTGATCCACTTGATGCCAGCACTTCGAGCTTTCTTGGCTACACTTTCGAAGACCGCGGGATTAAGAGTAACGCAGACGATGGCTGCTACTTTTTGCTCGATCCATGTATTAAGCGTATTGATCTGTTTTTTCAGATCTGTTCCAGGATCGTCCACCACAACCTGATAGCCAAGCTCTGCCCCCTTCTTTTTTGCGGCCTCCAAAGTGGCGATAACCGCGCCCTGAAGCGACGAATTCGGAAAACTGACAGCGATTACAGATGACTGCGCAAAAGCAAGGTTCGGTGCCGCGATCGACGCGGCAGCGAGTCCGGCCACACCGAGAGCCATAAAGTCTCGCCTCGACAAGGTATTCCAAATCTTCTCAGACATTGCCATTCCCCTTTCGTTGTTTCATTATTGTTTAGTATACACTTACCATGATGCTTAGTTTAGGCATGATTTTCTTACTGTTACTTCACCATTACATTTTTCTACTGTAACCCCAAATGGACCGAACAGACGCCCAAGCCGTGAGAGAAGGCGATCTCGCGCATCTCCTTTCGCAAGCTCAGGCAACCGCCTTGCATTCAGGATGTGAGGGATGAGACGAACCTGAGCGCTCCCGTTTGACCGAGGGCTAAACAGGGCGATGCAGCCCTCAGCCGACATCTCAGCCCAAAGTTGTTTGATCTTTGGATCAGCCTCCATAAAGACCTGCTGACCGACCAAGGTTCCCAAACCGTACAGAATTGGTTTGTTCCGGTAGAATTCTATCGGGTGGATGGCATGGGGGTGGTGGCCATGAATCAGGTCGGCGCCGGCATCGATCAACGCATAGGCCAGCGGCTGCTGATATTCGGCCAACTCGTCGCCAGAGCCGAAGCCCCAATGAACCGTCACAATCAAGAAATCGAAGCGTGACCGGCATTCACGAACACACTGGTTGGCAAATGCCAAATCGCTGTCATGAATATGAGTGCGAACCCGTACAGCCGACAGATCGCCCGGTTCCTCCATCTGATAGTACGGGTCAATCTCGTAGGATGTCACCACCTTCAGGCCAGCAATACCGGGCCGCTGCTGCGTGGCGCCAGTTCCTGTGGGCACTAGGCAAGAGAACGCTAATATTCCCACGCGGATGCTCCCGAGAACCGCCTCGGCAGGAGCAACGGCGTCGCGTATGGTTTCGCCAGCCCCAATCACATCGAGGCCCAGAGCTCGCAAGGAACCGACGGTGTCCTTCAGACCCTCCCATCCATAGTCAACGGTATGATTGTTGGCGACCGTCACAACATCCAGCCCCAATTCGACAAGGTCGGGCGCGATCGACGGATCCGCACGAATGTTTAGCAGCTTGTGCAGCGGCTTCACTGCCCTGGTAAGCGGCATCTCAAAATTTCCGATGACCAGGTCGGCTTCGTGAAGGTGACGCAACACCGCTTGGACACCGGGCGCTTGCGCATCGCTTCGCAAGCGATCAAGCGGGATGACATCTCCTGTCAAGGCTAATGTCGGCACAATAGCGCTCCTCCAAGCGTTCCCCGGTCCTACCGCAGCTGATCGTTATTTTCGCGCCTTCAGGACCTATCGATAGCTATTTACTACCTAGCTAACAGGGTGTACGGTAATCGACAGCGCCAACCGTGTCAAGGTGCCATTCAGCGACCACAAAGGGAGTTTCGAAGGTGACGAAAAGTATGCAGCCCGAATTCGCAAGCAGATACATCAACTTGGCGAACTCGCAGCTTGGCGCAGAAGCTGTCTTTGCCAACGATGAGTTTTTTGCCTCAAAAGAAAGGATGCTCTGCCCATCCGATCCGGTGTTCGTTCTCGGAAAGAAGGACGACACTCGGCCCGGCCTCTACATGGATGGATGGGAAACACGTCGGCGCAGAACGGAAGGCCACGATTATTGTGTCATAAGGCTGGGTGTGCCGGGTACTATTCACGGTTTCGATATCGATACGAGCTATTTTACCGGAAATTTCCCCCCTGCAGCATCGATTGAAGGCTGCTTTTCAAATCAAACGGTTCCAGGAGACGATACTCGCTGGACCGAAATTTTACCTGCCACGGCTCTCGGCGGAAACGCACACCATTTTTTGCAGGTGTCGAATCCAGGCACCTTCACTCACGTTCGACTCAACATATTCCCTGATGGAGGCGTCGCGCGGCTTAGGGTCTATGGTGAAGCGATGGTCGATTGGTCGGCGGCAAGCAAAGGTTCCGCACATGAATTATCAGCCCTGCGACTCGGAGGTCGGGCACTTGCAGCGAGTGATGAACATTATGGCTCGCCCAACAACCTGCTTTTGGAGGGATCTGGAGACTCACCCCTCGAAGGATGGGAAACCCGCCGCCGCCGCACCCCAGGCAACGAATGGATAATATTTGCGCTGGGGCATAGTGGGCGTATCTCGGAGATTGAAGTCGATACGTCTCATTTCCGAGGTAATTTTCCGGATCGATGCTCTGTTCAGGCAGCCTACATCACCGGAGAGAACGTATCCGGCCTGATCACACAAAGCATGTTTTGGCAGCCCCTGCTCCCAGAGCAAAAACTGGAGATGCATAAGCGACATATATTTGAGGGAGAAATCCTGGACATCGGCACTGTGTCCCATCTACGCTTCAATGTGTTTCCCGACGGCGGTGTTATGCGGTTCCGTGCATCGGGGAAACTGGCCTAGAACTCAGTCCATGCCTCAACAAGGTCGCGCGAAGTTGGTCTGCCTAGTTGAAGCATGGCTGGCTGGCCAACAACCATTGGGGTATTGAAAGGCATTTGAGCCATCGGGTTTGCGTTTGAGCCGAACCTGATACTCGCGGGAGACGATACCATGGAACGGGTTAATCTATCGAGGCAGAAGAGGTCGCTATCCCGAGAGGTGTGCGAAAGCATTGTTCACGATTTCATCGCCAGCGAAAAGGTCAAACCGGGCTCACTTCTGCCAAGCGAAAAGGAACTGACCGAGAAGTATGGCGTCTCAAGGGTCACCCTGAGAGCCGCGATTAGAAGCCTTCATGAGAGGGGTGTGGTAAGTGTTCGAAATGGGGTTGGCGCCACCGTATTGCCGCCGACACCTAATTCATCGGCAATCATACATCATCTTGATCGGCTTTCCTCGTTGGACAAGGCTGCCAGCGAGGCAGGAAAGCTTCTTGGAACTGAAGACCTAGAATGGGGTCAGTCCTACGTTACGCCCGAATTAAGCACAAAATTGCGCTTGCCTGTTGGCGATCCCGTATATTTTGTACAAAGAACAAAGACACTTAATGACACAAAGATCGCGTGGACGATAGACTGGCTTCCAACAACGATTGTCGACTTTGATTTGCTCCGCAGTGAGTTCCATGGCTCTTTATTAGATGTACTCCTGCTTCACTCGGAACTTGATCTAGTTTATGCCGATTTAGAGGTAATTCCAAAAATAATTGATACAGAAATTGCAGGTCATTTGGATGCATCGATCGGGGGGGCTGTCCTTTATCTTGATACTGTTGTTTACGGGTCTACAGGTCAGCCAGACGTATGGGGACAGGTATGGGTTTTGCCGGAACACGTCCGTTTCTTTATTCGTCGCCACATACAATTTTAAATGCGCTAATTGAACAGGGTGCGGACTGAATGGCTGCCTTTCTCAAACTAAACCCGGTGCCGCTATTTCCGATAGCTCGCGATGCGCAGCAGGATGAAGGCCGGGACGACGATTGCCGCGCCGAGCAGGATATAGCCAAGGAAGCGGTCAATGGCGCGGAAGCCCATGTTCCAGATGTCGAGGAAGAAGTTCTGGACACCGCGCAGCACGTCGTAGGGCGACCAGCCGAAGGTGTGCATGACGAGGCCTACGAGGAACGAAACAACCAAGAGCTTGATGATTACCCTTATCGGCGAGTCACCGAGAAAGCGGGCCAAAGCGGACAAGGCGGTCTCCTTCGATTCCGTTCAGACCATGAGATACGTGAGCCGCGACAAAGCTTCAAGCGGCTCGGCTTTACGATTGCCGAATGCACGGAGCGCATGCTAACGAAGTGGCGCGCGGGTATGGTGAAATGGTATCACAGGAGCTTCCCAAGCTTCTAGCGCGGGTTCGATTCCCGCTACCCGCTCCAAATCCCATACCGAGATTGCCGTTTGCGGCAAGCGAAGCCCAAGAGGTAGAGCCGAGGGCCACGGCAGTGCCGCGCCCCCGGCTGTCACCGTTTCTCAATAGATGTCGAAGTCGAAATACTTCGCCTGGATGGTCTTGTAGGTGCCGTCCGCGACGATCGCGTCGATGGCCGCGTTGAGTTTTTCACGCAGCGCGTTGTCGTTCAGCCTCACCGCGATGCCCGCTTCCGTCTCCGTGCCCTTGACGTCGCCGATCAACTTGCAGCAAGCGCCGTCGGCAGCGTTCTTCAGCCAGTCGACCAGCACGAACTTATCCGAAATCACCGCATCCAGCCGGCCGTTGATGAGATCCTGAACCGCCTCTTCCTGCGTCGGATAGAGTTTTACGTCGGCTCCGGCCTTGGCGTAGAAATCCTCGGCATAGATCGACTGTGTCGTGGACGCCTGCGCGCCGACCGTCTTGCCGGCCATCGCAGCGGGATCGGTTTCAGTCAACGCGCTGTCCTTCAAGGCAGCGACCGCCAATGGCGTGACGTAATATTTGTTGGTGAAGGCGACCTGCTTCTTGCGTTCTTCGGTTATCGACATGGAAGCGACAATCGCGTCGAACTTGCCGGCCTGAAGGGCGGGAATGATGCCGTCCCAGTCCTGCGTGACGAATTCGCACTCGGCTTTCATCTGGGCGCAAAGCGCATTGGCAATGTCGATGTCGAAGCCGACCAGTTTCCCGTCGGCGGTGATGCTGTTGAACGGCGGATAAGCGCCTTCCGTGCCGATCTTGATCTTGGTTGCGTCCTGAGCCCATGCACTCGAGCCGGCGACGGCCATCACCGCTGCCGCTGCCGCACCCATGATCCATCCGGTAATCCGCATTCTGTCACCTCTTTGCAAACCGGCGACGATGGCCGGCCCAGCAGCCAAGCACGGCGCCGGCCGCGAAACAAGAGCAGAGCACGGCTGGCGCAATCAAACAGCGATCTGGCGGCGCAATGATGGTCTTTTACCCTGCCGGGCGAAAATGCTTCGACAGTTTCAGGCCCTGCGCCTGATAGTTGGAGCCGAGATCGGTGCCATAAAGCGCCTTCGGGCGTTTCAGCATGTGCTCGTAGACGAGCCGACCGACGGTCTGGCCATGGTCGAGGATGAAGGGCACCTCGTGGCTGCGCACTTCAAGGACAGCCCGGCTGCCCCTGCCGCCCGCAGCCGAATGGCCGAAGCCGGGATCGAAGAAGCCGGCGTAGTGGACGCGGAATTCGCCGACCAGCGGATCGAACGGCGTCATTTCGGCAGCATAAAGCGGCGGCACATGCACCGCTTCCTGGCTGACCAGTATGTAGAATTCATCCGGGTCCAGCACGAGCTCGCCGGCACCGCGATTATAAAGCGGTTCCCAGAAGTCGAACACGTCGTGGGCGGCGCGCTTGTCGACATCGACGAGGCCGGTGTGATGCTTGCCGCGGTAGCCGACGAGGCCGTTCGCATCACCGGCCAGATCGATGGAGAGCGCGATGCCGCCCCATGAAATATTCGGCGGGTCAGTTGCAACCAGCGTCTCGGCGTCGTGCAGGGCGTGCAGTTCGCTTTCCGACAGGACCGCATGGCCGATGCGGAAACGGATTTGCGACAGGCGCGAACCGGTACGCGCGACGATTGGGAAGGTGCGCGGACTGACCTCGAGATAGAGCGGCCCGTGGTAGCCGGCGGCGATCTTGTCGAATTCACCGCCGTGATCGGTCATGACGCGGGTGAAGATGTCGAGACGTCCGGTCGAGCTTTTCGGATTGGCCGAGGCCGAAATATCCGTTGGCAGCGCCAGCGTTTCCAGAAGCGGGACGATATAGACGCATCCCGTTTCCAGCACCGCACCGGCGGTGAGGTCGATCTCATGCAGCTTGAGGCGGTCGAGCTTGTCGGCGACGCTGTGGTTGGGGCCGGGCAGAAAACTGGCGCGTACCCGCCATGCCTTTTCGCCAAGCCTCAGGGCGAGGCTGGCCGGCTGGACCTGATCCTTGTCGAGCGCGCGCGGCGTCTTCAGCGCGCCGCTCTCGAACAGCGCTTTTATGTCCTGATCGGGAAGAATGCCTGTCTGACGCAATATCCGCTCCCGCAGCCAACTCGGAGCCACCTACAGACCTCTTAATCACGCGGGTAATTGACGCAAGCGGTGGCGAGGTCTAAAGGGGCGTTATCCCGTGGTGATTTGGCCGGTCGGCTTGCAGCCACGTTAAACAAGTCGCTAAAGGACCGTCGGGCCGCCAGGCCATGTGGACCGGTTGCGACTTTCGCGGCCGGTTTTTTTGTATTTGGGAACGGACCTATGACATCTGACGGCAAGCGCAACTGGAAGCCGCAAACCACCCTCATTCATTCCGGAACGCTGCGATCCCAGTTCGGGGAGATGTCGGAATCGATCTTCCTCACCCAAGGCTACGTCTACGAAACCGCCGAAGCCGCCGAAGCCCGCTTCAAGGGCGAAGACCCCGGCTTCATCTATTCGCGCTACGCAAACCCGACCGTGGACATGTTCGAAAAGCGCATGTGCGCGCTGGAAGGCGCGGAAGACGCCCGCGCGACCGCTTCCGGCATGGCGGCAGTGGCAGCCGCAATCCTGTGCAGCCTGAAGGCCGGCGATCACATCGTTGCGGCCCGCGCGCTGTTCGGCTCATGCCGCTGGATCATCGAGACGCTTGCACCGAGCTACGGCATCCAGTCGACGCTGGTCGACGGCACCGATATCAAGAACTGGGAACAGGCGCTGCGTCCCAACACCAAGCTTTTCTTCCTCGAAAGCCCGACCAACCCGACGCTTGAGGTGATCGACATCGGCGCGGTTTCCGCGCTGGCCAATTCGATCGGCGCGCGCGTGGTGGTCGACAATGTGTTCGCCACGCCGTTGCAGCAGCGTCCGCTCGAGCTTGGCGCGCATGTCGTCGTCTATTCGGCAACCAAGCATATTGACGGTCAGGGCCGTTGCCTCGGCGGCATCGTGCTTTCCGACAAGGCCTGGATCGACGAGAACCTGCACAATTACTTCCGTCACACCGGCCCCAGCCTGTCGCCGTTCAACGCCTGGGCGCTGCTGAAAGGACTGGAAACGCTACCGATCCGTGTCGCGCAGCAGATGCAGTCGGCAACCCGCATCGCGGACGTGCTGGCCGAGCGACCGGAAATCGAGCGCGTCATCTATCCGGGCCGTGCGGACCATCCGCAGGCCGACATCATCAAGAAGCAGATGTCGGGCGGCTCGACGCTGATCTGCCTCGACGTGAAGGGCGGCAAGAAGGCGGCATTCGCGTTCCAGAACGCGCTCGACATCATCCTGATCTCGAACAATCTGGGCGACGCCAAGAGCCTGGTCACCCATCCGGCAACGACCACGCACAAGAACCTGACCGAAGAGGCCCGTGCGGAAATGGGCATCGGCCCGGGTACGCTGCGGCTTTCCCTCGGCCTCGAACATGTGGACGACTTGCTGCAGGACATCGATCAGGCGCTGGCCATCGCAAAGGCCGCCTAGAGCGTTTCATGGCTAGCCGGCAACATTCTGCCGGGCCATCGTCATGGCATGACGCAAGGTGGCCTCGTCTATGACGTCGGGCGCCACCCTCGTCCAGCCCTTTTGCCCCCATGACCCGGCGACGGGTGAAAAGATTGCGCCGGATGTCTCCATCAGCAATTTCTGCTGGTCGGGCGCGAGCTTCAGCACGGCGCGATTGTCCTTGTCGCGCCATGTCGCGAATATCCGGCCTTTCACCCGAAAGTCCGTCACGTCGAAATGACCAGCCTGGACCGCACCGGCAAAAGAAAGCGCCATGTCTCGAAACTGGGATTTGGTGATCATCGTAGCTGCCTTTGCCGTGATCATGCCGCAAACAAGCTTATCAAGCGATATCGCCAACTGGCTTCGTTTTGAATTGACCAGATGGCGTGACAGGCCGATTCTCGGCTGTCGAGGAGACGAACATGTACAGTGCCACAACACGCGATATCGAAGTGCGGGTCAGGCCATTTTACATCGAGGATCGGTCGGAACCGTCGGAAAACCGCTATGTCTGGGGCTACCAGGTGACGATCAGCAACCAGTCCGAAGAGTTCGTCCAGCTGTTGTCGCGCTACTGGCATATCACCGATGGAACGGGACGGGTCGAAGAGGTCAGCGGGGCCGGCGTTGTCGGCGACCAGCCGGAACTCAATCCCGGCGACAGCTACCAGTATACCTCAGGATGCCCGCTCTCGACCCCGTCGGGCATCATGGTCGGCCGCTACACCATGCGCAACGCCAAGGGCGACACGTTCGACATCGCCATTCCGGCGTTCTCGCTCGATCTGCCGGGCGTGAAGCGTACCGTGAATTGAAAACGACCGGATACCCTAAGACGTATCCGGCCGCTCATTTCATATTCTAATTAGAAGCCCCAAACTCGGCAGGGTCGAAATCGTAGGCCGTCGAGCAGAATTCGCAGGCGACCCGTATTCTGCCGTCTTCGGTGCTTTCCCGAATTTCCTCGGCGGTAAAGCCGCTCAAGATGCCGTGAATCTTGTCCTGCGAGCAGGAACATCGATCTGCCACCTCAACGGTATCGAATACTCGCACCCCGTGCTCGTGGAACAACCTGAACAGCAGACGCTCCGCGCCAACCGTCGGATCTATCAACTCCGTCGGCTCTACGGTGGAAAGCAACGCAAGCGTTTCCTGCCAAGCGTTGTCGACCGGTTCGGGGGCAAATTCAGCGGTATCGCCGTCACCGCCCGGAAGGTCGGCCACCCGCATGCGCTCCGGAGCTTGCGGCAGGAATTGCGCCAACAGGCCGCCAGCGCGCCACTGCTCGCATCCGCCCGGCTCGACCAGCTTTGCAACCGAGAGCCGCAGATCGGTCGGAATCTGCTCCGACTGCCGGAAATAGATGCGCGCAGCCTCTTCGAGCGAAGTTCGGTCGAGTTGGACGATGCCCTGATAGCGTTGCGTGTGAACGCCCTGGTCAATGGTAAGCGCCAGAACGCCGGCACCGAGCAGCGTTTCATCGCCGACTTCGCCCGACGCCGCCAACGCCTCAAGCCGCTCCGCGTCATAGCGGGCATAGGCGCGCAACGCGTGCGGCGTGGTGAAGTCGGCAACCAGCATATCGACCGGACCGTCGGTTCGGGTCTGCAGGATGAACTTGCCCTCGAACTTGAGCGACGTGCCCAGAAGCACAGTCAGCACGCAGGCTTCGGCAAGCAGGCGGGCAACGGGTTCGGGATAGGCATGGCGCGAAAGGATCGCGTCCAGCATCGGGCCAAGCTGGACGGCGCGGCCGCGCACATCGAGCGCATCTATGGCGAAGGGCACGACGTGATCGTCGCCCGCATGGCCAAATTCGCCGAGCTTTGGTTTGTGTTCAGTCACTTGCACGGTTTCCAGCATGACATATCTCCGGCCGCAGGCCATCCCCTCGATAAGAGGGCATGCCTCGGGTGGTCAGTATTTCAGGTGATGCGCCGGAGATAGGCATCACCCTCCCGCTGTTCAAGCGCAGCGGCTCAGGCGCCAAGGCACCAGGCGAGTACGGCCTTTTGCGCGTGCAGCCTGTTTTCGGCTTCATCGAACACCACCGAATGCGGCCCGTCGATGACCTCGTCGGTGACTTCCTCGCCGCGATGGGCCGGCAGGCAATGCATGAATAGCGCGTCCGGCTTGGCCTTTGCCATCAAGGCGGCGTTGACCTGATAAGGCAGGAAGACATTGTGGCCGCGCGCCCGGTGTTCCTGCCCCATCGACACCCAGCTATCGGTGACGATGCAGTCGGCACCGGTCACGGCTTCCTCGGCCGTCTTGCTGAAATTGACCTTGCCGCCATTTGCGCGCGACCAGTCGACGAACTTCTGCATAGGTTCGCTGCCCGGGGGAACAGCAACGTTGACGGTGAAGCTGAACCGGGCCGAAGCTTCCATCAGCGAATGCAGCACGTTGTTGCCATCACCGCTCCAAGCGAAGGTCTTGCCCGAAATGGAGCCGCGATGCTCTTCATAGGTCAGTATGTCAGCCATCAACTGACACGGATGGGTGTCGTCGGTGAGGCCGTTGATAACCGGGATGGTTGCATTCTCGGTCAGCTCTATCAGCCGGTCGTGCGAGGTCGTGCGGATCATGATCGCATCGACGTAGCGCGACAAAACCTTCGCCGTGTCGGCGATCGTCTCCGAGCGGCCAAGCTGCATTTCCGTACCCGTCAGCATGATGGTCTCGCCGCCGAGCTGGCGCATGCCGACATCGAACGACACGCGCGTCCTCGTCGACGGCTTGTCGAAGATCATCGCAAGGACCTTGCCGTCCAGCGGTTTGGAACGCTCGCCAGCCTCGAGGCGCGCCTTGCGCGCGGCGGCATCGTCCAGAATGGCGCGCAGGTCCTGTCCGGAAATAGCAGACAGGTCGGTAAAATGACGAAGGCTCATCGATGATATTCCGGCTATTTCGCGGCCGCGAGGGCTTCGGACATGGTCTTTGCAGCCGCGCGGATACGGCCAAGGCCGTCCTGAATTTCCGCATCGGTCACGGTAAGCGGGGGCAACAGGCGGATGACGTTGTCTCCCGCCGGCACGGCAAGGAGCTTCTGGTCCCGCAAGGCCATGTTCACCTTGGCGTTCGGTGCCGCGCATTTAAGGCCGAGCATCAGGCCGCTTCCGCGAATGCCTTCGATGATTTCGGGAAACTCGTCGGCAACGGCCGCCAGCCCCTGCTTCATCAAGAGCGCCTTGCGCTGCACGTCTTCAAGGAAACCGTCGGCCAGAACAACGTCGAGCACGGCATTGCCGACGGCCATGGCAAGCGGATTGCCGCCGAAGGTCGTTCCGTGAACGCCCGGCGTCATACCCTTGGCGGCCTCTTCCGTGGCGAGACAGGCTCCCATCGGGAAGCCGCCGCCGATGCCTTTGGCAATCGCCATCAGGTCGGGGGTGACGCCGGCCCACTCATGGGCGAACAGCTTGCCGGTACGGCCGATGCCGCATTGCACTTCGTCGAAAATCAGCAGCAGGCCGTGCTTGTCGCAAAGCTGCCTGAGACGCTTCAGCGACTGCACCGGCAAGGAGCGGATACCGCCCTCGCCCTGCACCGGTTCGACCAGAATGGCGGCCGTTTCAGCCGTGATCGCCTTTTCGGCGGCGTCCATGTCATCGAACGGCACCTGATCGAAGCCATCGACCTTTGGGCCGTAGCCTTCAAGGTATTTCTGCTGGCCGCCGGCGGCGATGGTCGCCAGCGTGCGGCCGTGGAAAGCCCCCTCGAAGGTTATCGTGCGGTAACGCTCCGGGTGGCCGTTTACATAGTGATAGCGGCGCGCCGTTTTGATGGCGCATTCCAGCGCCTCGGCACCCGAATTGGTAAAGAACACCTTGTCGGCGAAGCTCGCCTCGGCCAGTCGTTCGGCAAGCCGGCTCTGATCCGGGATTTCGTAAAGGTTGGAGACGTGCCAAAGCTTGGCGGCCTGCGTGGTGAGCGCCTCCACCAGATGCGGATGGCCATGGCCAAGCGAATTGACGGCAATGCCGGCGGCGAAATCGAGGTATCGCTCGCCCTTGTCGGTAATCAGCCAGGCGCCCTCGCCCCGGTCGAAGGTCAAGGGAACACGAGCAAAGGTCTCGTAAAGCGCCGAACCGCTCATTATATGCGTCTCCGGAACCGGAAAATCAAAAAGCCGCCCACGCGGCGGCTTTCGCGGCTTATCATGTTTTTCAGCCACAGTGTCAACGGAAACGTGGCCAGGCTCATGATTGGCCTTCCCTTACGGAAGTTCCTTGCATCAGCGAGCGGGCAAGTTGGGGAAAACCGAAAAAACAGATTCGTGTTGCCTTTGGGACTCTTGTCACCGAGTCAGCGCGTAAGGTAATTGTGAGCAGGAAATAACTAGATTTCGTGCGGCGGATCTAATCACCCCAGTATATGTGGTGCCCAGCTGGCTTTTGCCGGATCGGGAAGGGATTCCGGAGTCGCACGGTTCAAAGGAGCGCAGTCTCATGAACTGGACTGACGAGCGGGTAGAACTCTTGAGGAAACTGTGGTCGGAGGGCTTGAGCGCCAGCCAGATCGCGGCACAGCTCGGCGGTGTCAGCCGCAATGCCGTCATCGGCAAGGTGCACCGGTTGAAATTGTCCGGGCGCGGTCGCACCAGCGCTGCGCCGACGCGCCAGAAAAAGGCTTCGCAGGGCGCAAGCGTCAGCAAGTCGGTTTCGCGGGCGGCCAGCACGACGCGCCATGTCGCGACGTCCATCGGTGCCACCGCGCTGCAAGTGCAGTTCGATGCCGAACCCGTCGCACGCACCTATCTGCGCCCGGTCGAGGACGTAGTGGTTCCGATCTCCCGACACCTCAAGCTGGTGGAACTGACCGAGCGCACCTGCAAGTGGCCGAACGGCGATCCCTTGTCGGAAGACTTCCACTTCTGCGGCAATGATGCTGCCGAAACCGGCCCTTACTGCACCTATCACTCCCGCGTTGCGTTTCAGCCGGCCTCGGAGCGGCGGCGGGTTCGCTAAGGCGCCACAGGAGGGACTGGGCCGCAAAAGGCCATTCCCTGAGCGCCCGCCGAATATGGTGGATCACCGACGGGTATTGGACTCACGGGGCGCGTAGCCGTGAGCCACGCACCGCGCCTTATATGCGTGAAGAATTCAACCAAAGGCTGATAGCGCGGTGCAGGCCGGCCAACTACCATCCAGTTCGTGAATTGGAACAGGCATATTAATGCGATGCGGCAGCAGCGGTACGCGCCCATCTTGTTTTATACTTCGCAGGCAAGCAATTCCGCCCGAAAACTTGCGGCAACGCGATGCAGCTTTAGCCCTCCTGCCGAACAGCCAGACGATGTCATGGGCATCGGCATCTTAACCCTCTCCAATTCCAGATTGATTTGGCTACCGCAGCGCGGCCCGATCGATGGGCGTGCTGCGGGCAAGACTTTTGGCGGCCGGGCAAGCCGCATTGGAATCAAGAAAGGGCATTGAAATCCGGCCAGCAGACCGCTGACTGATTAAAACTGCAACGTGCATTCCGCTACTGGCCGGAGGGCCGCTCCGTAGCGGCGAGGGCCTGGGGGAATTGAATGCAGTCGTCCTTTGCGGGCGGCGGGAGGGTTGCGCAACATGGAGGGCATGGTGTGCGCGACGAAGAAGCGGCGTCCGCAGGACATTCTCCTGCATCCGTCTCTCGTCAAACCGACTATCCCGAAGTCGATGAATGGCAATCGGTTCTCGCGAGGCTTTCCATAGCTCGATATGCGGCGACCGAAATAGCCGATCTTGCTCATGAATCCGGCGAAGGCTTCGTTTCAGCCCTGCTTGCGTTGGGCGCCGCTGACCGGGCGGATTTGACCCGGGCTATCGCCGCCGAGTTGGGCCTCAAGGCTTGCGACACCATCGATCCAAAGAGGCTGATCGCCAGCGACGAGCAACTGATGATGCTGTTGCGGGGTGGCGGCGACAATCTTCCGGTAAAGCTGCTGGAAAAGGACGGTTCCGTGTCCTTCCTCATTCCCTCCAAGCGCATCCGGTTGGGCTGGATGCGCGACTATATCCGTTCTCATCTCGATCTTGCCGGGCATCTCAGGATTACCGACACCGACGATCTTCATGCAGCAGTGATGGAGCGGGCTCGTCCGCTTCTGGCTCGCGTCGCGGTCAACGGACTTTCCGAACGCTTCCCGAACATGTCGGCTCGCGTCGTAGCCAATGGCTGGCAAGGGACGATCCTGGGAATTTTCATAACCGTATTGCCGATCGGCATTACCTTGGTACCAGCGCTTACGCTCGGTCTACTGCACGGCATGGCCACATTTTTCTTTTTCGCCTGCGTGGCGCTGAGGTTTGCCGCCGTAGCGTCGGTGACAACAGGCAGACGTGTTCAACACATCGAAACGCCGCCGGCGAATGCGCCGGTCTATTCGGTACTGGTCGCCCTGTACAAGGAAGCCGACATCGTGCCGGATCTGCTTACGGCGCTGGACTGGATCGTCTGGCCTCGCGACAAGCTGGAAATCAAACTGGTCTGCGAGGCAGACGACGCCGAAACGCTGGCGGCCATCCACACGCGGCGGCTTCCGTCGCACATAAAGGTGGTCGAGGTGCCAGCCACGGGGCCGCGAACCAAGCCAAAGGCCCTCGCCTATGCCGTGCCGATGACGAGCGGTGAGTTCGTCGCACTCTACGATGCGGAGGATTGGCCCGATCCGATGCAGCTTGCCGAGGCATGGCAGAGGTTTCGCGACAGCGGACCGGAACTGGCGGTTCTCCAGGCCCCGCTCGAGATATCGAATCCCGGCGAGAGCTTTATATCCCGCATGTTCGCCTTCGAATACAGCGCCTTGTTTCACGGGCTCTTGCCGTGGCTGTCGCGCCACAAGCTGATGCTGCCGCTGGGCGGCACCTCCAACCATTTCCGCCGCGCGGCCCTGGAGACTGTCGCCGGCTGGGACCCGTTCAACGTCACCGAGGACGCCGACCTCGGCACGCGCCTTGCCCGTTTCGGCTATCAGGCCGCAACTATTTCCTCGCCAACCTATGAACAGGCTCCAACCAGGCTTTCGATCTGGCTGCCGCAACGGACGCGCTGGTTCAAGGGTTGGGCGCACACTTTTCTGAAAAATTCCATGTATCTGTTTTGTATATGTTTTTCTTATCATAGAACTCCATCTGACCGTCTTGTCGCAACGCTATAGCAACATTGGAGCTTTGATCGTTGCAACAATAGGGATTTTTTCCTATAATGAGAGCGTCTGCTTCGACTTAGTGAGAGTAGCAATGTCAGCCCCTGGAACGGAACTACAAATTCGATTCGCAATTGCATTCGCGCGAAACGGCGGCAACTCCACCGCCGCCGCACTTGAGGCCGGATATTCGCCAAAGTCTGCCGAAGATTTGGGCAGGCGCGCGCTTGAGTCTCCGATCGTCAACGAAATGATTCTGGTTGAGCTCACGCGCCAACGTGCCAAAGCTGGCGTGATAGGCCTTAACGCTCTTATGCAAGTGGCGACAAACGAAAAGGCACCCGCGCCCGCAAAGGTTGCAGCCGGCCGCGCGCTACTTGAATTTGCGGGCGTAGCGGGATCCGCTGTGGACGAAGAACGTTGGCGAGGAAACGGAAAGCCCGCGCCCGATTACAAGTCCATTCTTGATTCGTTTGCCGCTGCAGGCGTGGCGGCTGGTACTGTTCAGTGAAGCGCGACAAGACTTCCCGACTTGGCGAGCCTATCATGCCTGCCGAAATCGCCCAGGCAATAGAACGCATTTGCGGTGTGCCGTGCCCTCCATCTGACGCGCCAAACCAGGCGGAGCTGTGGGCCGAACATGAAGTCGTCGGTAATTTTTGCTTGTCCGCGCGCTTCTTGCCGCCGGGAGAAGCTCAACGCAACGCCGCGGAATTCACGTTGCAGAATCCTGTTTATCCGCCAGAAATGACAAGGCCGCACATAGAGCGCGGCCTTGGTAGAAAACTGACAGACGACGAGGTCGCCTTAAGGGCAATTCTCGACTAGTGCAGCGGAACCACCGGCGCTGGGAAGTCCTCCAATGAAGATAGGAATTCGTCCTCGCCATACTCGTTAGCTAATCCAATGTGGAACGTGGCTATTGCATACGCTTCCGCCGCGCTAGCTGGTGAGAAGCCACGCCGCTCAGCTTCAAAAATCATTCTCTCATCCGAAGCATTTCCATTGATCACAAACCGCTTTCTTACGTCTGGTGCGCGAACACCATAACACGCCACACCTCGCGATTTAGCCCAGGCCACAATTGCTTTGTGCATGTCCTTTGCCGCTCGGCGGCCCTTCGGAGTGGTTTTCCGCGTTGGCGTTGCGATTAGCAATTTGCTGGCACGGATTGCCTTTGCGAGTTCGTCCAGGTGTCGGAACAACGCTGTCTCGATGTTTTCGCTGCGGCGAGGCTCGACCGTAGCGGATATCATTGCACCCCAACCGCCTGCGGCGATGCCGAAAGACTTGCCGGGTGATACGGTAAGCAGTCTGGTTTGTGTGGACATGTTGATTTTTCCTTGGTTTGGCTCGCTCTCTAAGTGGAGCGCAAGAAAAGTTGCACTGAAATCGCGACAAGTCAACGGCTTATTTTTGTAAGATTTTGTTTTTAAAGTATTTTGTCTTCTTATAGGACAGCAACATGTGCAACAATATGCAACAATGGCAACACATTCTAGTAATCACCCCCTGGGGGTAGGTCGAAATATTATTCCGCGAAGGCTGCAAACCAGATCTACTATTTCAGTACATTCTATGAATCGGTTTGCAAGAGAACAATTTTGATCGCAGTGGGCACCATTTACCGAAGCGAAATGCGACCGCGGCAGTTTTCAGCCTAACCAAATCAAGGTCTAATTTGAGCCCCGGATGCGCTCAGTGATAATGAAGACGTGCTGACAGCCCTTGAATGGCCGCGCTCGGTATCTCTATGACGGGCGGGACCGGAAAGGATGTCGAGGAGTCAAAGCCCCGCGTAGCATCACAAGAAGTAATGTGCCTTTTCTAGCGAAAACCCGCCGCAGGTAAAGCGACGGGCTTCCAAAACATCGAAACGCTTCGCAGCATGTTCGATGATTGGCTAGACCATACCGAGCGCTTGGGTGCCGGCAATGCTGGGGGCCCGCATCCACACCCATTTCCAGCGAATTGAGCGAAACAAAAAACCTCGCAGGAGCGGGGTTGGTGGGGGGAGGGTATACTAAGCTGCTGCCTTGTAGAGATCGGTGTCTGCTGCCGCGTCTATCACGGCGTCAGACGAGTTGGATAAGATCGCCCTGAATGCCGCTTCCGTTTTCTCATAACTTTCCAAAACGACCGTCGTTCGCGGGGCGAAGTCGAGGCCCTTGATATCCCCCAGTTTCAGGTGAGCCTGCGCTACCGAGCCTGCCGATGGCGTTACATACTCGAACACAACCGGTGCAGCATTTGGCACGTCCACCAAAGCGTCGATGTCCCACTGCCGCAATGCGCCCCGGAATTTCTGCCTGAAATGAACGCGTTTATGGAATGCTGCCTGAAGTCTTTCCTCAAAAAGAATGCGCGAACGCTTAGGCTTGGCGGATTCCTGTGCGTAAATCGTCCTTTCGATAGAAAGGGCCGAAACGTTGGCGATGGTGGCTACTACCGCAGGCAGTTGGTCGCGGCTTGCCTTCATAATGAAAAACAACCGTTCATCAAATTTCACACCGAATCGTGCGGCCACGCCCGCCGCTACTTTTGAAAATGAACGAGACGCGCCCATCATTTCGGCGGTCAAAGCGCCGTAGCCGTCATCCGAAACGAAGAACCCATCGTTGTCTTCATCAATTCGCACTACGACGGCGGTCCCGTTGGCGTAGCTAACGGCAGTCGTGATGAAGGCTGACGTACCAGCCACGCGGGCGTACGACAGCGAGCGCGCTACGTCGTCGGCGATGCGCGAAAGTCCTGCGTTGTCTAGGCTAAGCGTCTGGACCATGGCGGCGGTGGAATGTCCTCAACATCTGGGCATTTCCAGATTTCTGCACAAAGTTTAAGATAGTCCTCAAACCGAGAAATTGCACGTGGAAACTCTACGGCAATGCCAGGTTCCGATTGTTTAAAGACCGCTACGCCATAACGTTTATTCGCGGCGAAAGGATGGATGCGGTCCGTCAAGGTCTTGCCACGATACTCGGGGGATGCGTCTGGCCGGTTCCTGTGGTCGCGTAATGGGCGCCATTCAACCGGGTTCAATCGGAGAGTCATAGATGTCCTCGCCGTGACGGTAAGCTGGCCGTAAACATCACTATCCCATTGATCCTCTGGTGTATGGATATGAAGCAGGACACCGCCGCCAAGGATGCCATTGAGGCGAAGCGCAGTTCGATAGTGGAGTCGAACTAGGCCACGAGTTTTCTCGGGTGACCATTCGCCCCAAGCGTCAAAGGATTTTTCGGCCAAGTCGATTTCAGCCAAGCGATCGATAATCCGCTGATCTTCAACCCTGCGATTAATGACGTTTCTCCGTCACCCCAAGCCCTCCCCAGAGCCTTATCTCTTGTCCAAACCCAATATCTCCAGCTTGGCATCCATCAACGCCCGCGCGGCTTTCTACCATTCGGTCTGGATTTTCTTCGGCATTGGCTAATCGCCTTTCCCCAGTCATCACAGGCAGGGCGTTACGAAGTCATTTATCCAGTGGTTCGCAGAATGTGTGCAAAGACGGGTATCGCACGCGGTAGGCATCAACCAAAATCTGACAATATGCGAGGTTATCCGCCATCCCAAAGGCGACAGCCGTTCTTTCCTTGTCACCAAGTGAATTGATTACAGATATCCAATACGGGCGGGGGTTGGTTTCGGGTAGGCCACTCAAAGCCTGTTCAATCCGATCTGCCGCCTCTTGAGCCAACGCTTGCGTGGCGAGGACGGTAAAGACGAGAATTCCCGTCATCCTAATCATCAGTATCCGTCCTCATACAACAACCGTAAAGCGCTCATTGCTTTGACCGTCTCCAACCGGCGGCCCGTGCTTCGGCTTCCGAGCAGAACCAGCGCTCTCCTTTGCCCTCGGAAATCTTTGTCTTCGCGTAGAACTTTTGGCCGGGCAAATGATAGATGCGCTCGCCCTTGTTCGAGATGTTGCCCTTGATGCTGCAGCCTGATGACCCGACGAAAGTAAAGCTCGGGCTGGTGGTTGCGGTCGGTGGGACTGGCTCGCTGCGCTGAGCAGAACGCCACTCCCAAGGCTCTTGAAACTCGCCTTGCCAAACGCCGCGGTGAGATTGTTTGGCTCGATCCTGCTGAATGGCGAATGCATCAGCCGAATAGCGAGGCCAGTCGAGCGCATGGCCGTTTTCGACAAGCCACTCCTGAATCGATCTGCCGTCAGCTCGGACGCAATCGCCTACGTAGCGGTCGTATTGGTCCCATGAGACGAATGTGCAGCGAGTGGGGCGAGACGCTGACAGGAAGCCATCTAGCGCGTTTGCGGCTTTCCGCCCGCAGGCGTATTCGAAGCCCTTGGTATCATCGCAGTATTGCTGGCCCTCAGGCGCATCAATGCCGTTGAAGCGAATGCGCTGCCCAGCAATCTCGATTGTGTCGCCGTCAATGACCGTGGCGCGGCCTTCGATGGGAGCCGGTGCTTGCCGAGTCCAGTTTGACGCCACTGAGGGAAGGTCCGAACTCGGAATATGACTGCCGGCAAACTGGGCAATAGCCAGAACTGCGGCGACAACGGTGAAAAATACCAATCGCCCCGGAACAACCGAGGGACGGCGGCGTGACCTCGCCCGGTATTTCATTGCCCTGCCCATAACCTGATTTGATCACATCAGCGGTAAAAGGTCAGCAAACCTTTTGCGGTGGCTTTTACTTTGTTCGCGGCTATGCGCAGGGAGTTCCGACGACAAGGTGGCCGCTATCGAGGCGTCAGGCTAACGCCCATGATGGCCTTTATGCTGGCTGTCGCTTTTGTCGCGGCGATGGCTTGGCTTTAGAACGGGTCGGCAATCATTTAACGATCAGTACTGGTACGGGACTGTTGACCACCACCTCTGCAGCCTGACTTCCAAGGAGCAGCCGCTTGACGCCTCGCCGGCCATGAGAAGCCATTACAATAAGATTGCACCCGGCTTCCTGCGCCGTTGCCAGTATGGCAGCCGCGCCCCTGGCGTCAGGCACATGGACAATGTCAGCGACGATACCCATCCGTTCCGCAGTCGCTTTAATAGACGCGAGCATATCCTCGGCGGCTTTCTTGCAATCCGCTTCGTAATGTTTGATTTCGCTGGGCGTTACTACCCAGGCAGCCGTGCCGGTAGGCGTTGGAAATGGTTCGGTGGCCGTAACGATGGTGACCTTGCTCCCAATTAGTTTTGCCAACGATAGGCCGTGATCGACGCCGGCCTGCGCGAATTCCGAGCCGTCAGTCGGTATCAGGATATGTGTATACATCTATAGCCTCCGAGTTAGGGAACTGAGGTGGATGGAACCACAAGCAGGGTTGGACCGGCAAGCGGATCAAATCGTCGCGCTCTCAAGCGCAGCGTTGGTGATGTGCGCCATGCAACGTCCTGCCGACTGGTCTGATAACAGGAAAAAAGACCCCGCCGAAGCGGGGAGATTTTGGGGGGATTGAGGTCCAGACTTTTGCCAGTATGCCGGCTTAAGCAAACGACCGGGCCTCACGCTGCCGATTGCGGCCAGCAGCAGGGCCAGCTTAGCACCAGACAGCAGGGAAGCAACAAAAAGCCGCCCGGAGAGGGGCGTCTGGACGGTAGGAAGGGAGTGGTTAGGCGTTGCCTTCCGGCTTTTCTGGCTTCCAGCCTATCGCCTGGATGACTGCGTCAACTTCATCGAGATATGACTGCCACATAGGCTTGCCCTGAAAGGTGATATCCTCCGGCTGGTTGGCAAGCTTGCACAATGCGCGCGCTGCCTTCTCTCTGGGTAGTTGGGTTTTCTTCGGCATTGCCGATCTAACCGTCATTGCCCTCTGATGACAAGCAAGGCCGTCTCCGGTCTGCCGCTTGGTGTAAGATGGGTGCCGGCCATCTAAGTCAATGCGTCAGTTCAGAAACTAAGCCGCTTCGTTCTTTTTGCCGGACTTGGCAGGCAGCTTCCCGCCTTCCTGTTCAAGGCTCTTGCGCAACACCTCAGCCAGGTTGACGACGTTCTTGGGTTCAGGTGGTAGGGCCTTTTTCGGCGGCTTCTTGCCTTTGCGCTTGGCGTCGATGAGTTCGATCAAGGCTTCCTCGTATCGATCCTCGAACTTCGACGGATCGAACTCGGTCAGTTTCTTGTCGATCAGCATGCCGGCGATTTCCAGCAACTCAGGATCCTGCTTGCCGGTGGGGATGCCATCGAAGACAGATCCTTCGTCGGCCATGTCTCGCTGCGGCCGTAGCCAGGTCAGCAGCATTCCTTCCTTGTAGGGTTGGATCACGATTTCATGGCCGTGCTGGTACATCACCACGCAGGACCGCGCTGCCATGCGCTGGTTTGCCATGGCATCCCGCAACATGATGAAGGCTTCTGTGGAGGGTTTGTCCGCAGGCACGAGATAGAATGGCTTTTCGAGATAGCGGGTATCGATCTGGTCGATGGGCACGAACTCGTCAACGTCCAGGGTATGTTCTGAACTCAGCTTCAGGGCCTTCAGTTCGTCGGGTTCGACCTTGATGAAGTCGCCCTTGTCCACCTCGTAGCCTTTGAGCTGGTTTTCAGCGTCGACCGTCTCACCGGTCACCTCGTCAAGATAGGCAACCTTGACGGTGTTGCCGGTCTTCCGGTTGAGGACGTTGAAGCGGATTTTCTCAGCTTCGGAAATGGCTCCGATGATTTTGACCCCACATGAAACTGAGCCTATTCGCAGGAAGCCTTTCCAGGCGGCTCGTGGGGCAACCATACTCGTCTCCATCGCTGAAGCGATTCGAACGGATGGAAGGAGGAATCGTTCCGGCTTATGTGACCAGCCATCCGAACGCCGCCCACAGGCCGAATGCGACAATCACTGCCAGCACCAGCTTGCCGGCCGGGCCTATCTGGGGTGCATGTGGTCTTTCTGGCGTCACAGGTAGAACTCACCGTCTTCCCGATGCTCGAAGCAAAACCAGCGTGACGCATTCGTCTTCAGACGAGCAAAGCCATAGCCGCCCCACTTCTTGCAGCCCGGATGCTCGCACCAGTGTTCGAACAGGGTGCTTTTCGAGATCGGCGCGAAGCCTTCGGGCAGGCGGATAGGGTCTTCAGGCATCAATTCTTCTTTTCCTTGGTGATGAAGTCTCCCGGACCTTTTGGGCGTGTGGGATCGAAGTAGCCCATATCGTCGTAGACTTCGGTCAAATGGCGCTGGAATTCGGCGTCATCTATCCGATTCAAAAACCCGGCAAAGAACAGGTGGTTGTGCCTGGTCAGCGAGTCGCACAGGGCTTGCGCCTCGTCCTCTGTCGTCTCCGGTTTAAGTGCAAAGCCAAAATTGATCCCCGGCAGGGAATCAATCCAGTTGCCTTCCATATAGATCAGGTAAGTTCCATCCGTTGCCGTCTTGACCGTGAACACGACCTCGGCAAATTCGAGAGGTACGGCATTTTCTTCGGTCATCTATGTTCTCCCTATGCGGGATTGAGAGGTCCAATCATTGCCTGATGATCGCCGCCACCTCTTGTTGTGTTGACCTCCCGGCTCACACGATGGAACTGGAGGGCATCATCCAGATTTCGGGCAAGTGCGCTGGGCAAGAGGTATTGAGGTGTCGCCGGGTCCAGCCATGTATCGTAAAAGGCAGGATCGAGGATCACTGGCTGACGGGTGTGAAGCTGCGCCATGGTCGGCCCTGCTGCGGCCGTCAGGATTGTGCAACTGGTGATGTCGAGGATCGGATTGTAGGCCCACAGGCCGGCGAAAGAGAACGGTGCATGGCCGGGCTGGTAGATGTGCCAAGGATCCTTGCCGCCGTCTTCGCCCACGGTCCACTCGTAGAACCCATCGGCGGGTATCAGGCAGCGCTTGCTCTTAAAGCTATCGCGGAAAGCGGGCTTGGTGGCGGCTTCCTCCGACTTGGCGTTGAACATCGTATATTTTGGCACTTCCTTCGCCCAATGCGGAACAAGCCACCATCGCCCCTCGCGCACCTTCTGGAAGCCGTCATCGCCTGCCGTGATGAAGATGACGTCCTGTGTGGGCGCGATGTTGTAGCGCGCCTCGGTGTTGCGTCCACGCTCGCCGTCCAGCAGGCGATACATGGCGTGGATTTCGGCCCAGGTGTGGTAGCGAGTGAAGCGTCCGCACATGGTCCGATCCTGCCATCCTGCCGAACAGGGTGCAACTAGATCGGGTCATCTGCAGGATCCGGGTCTATTCCGTAAGCGATGATCTGTGCGGTCGTGACATTTGCAATGGCCGTATAGACATCCTCAGGCCGCCAGCCTGCGTTGATTGCCATGTCTACGAGTTCGCGCAGCGGCTGATCAACGGCTTCTTCTACGGCAAGCTTATAGTCTGGGTGGGATGCGTCAATTGTCGGAGGTCTGATCTTCATGGGGCGCTGCCAATGGGTTGCACCTGACAATGCCGCAACGGTCTGATGGTTCCGCGCTATGCCAAGCCGCCAACGAATGCACTGGTGTCGCCCTTGCGAGCCAGCGCCAGGCGCACCGTTCCGCGGCATCCGCGCGCCTTGCAGATCGTCTCGCGTTCGACCTCATCGAGATACAGGAATTCGCGCTCCGGCGAGGTGCAGATCGTTGCACGCGTCAGGTAATGGACGTGGCCGCACGCCTTGCATGTCGCCTCGATGCGCTGGTTGGCTTCCAGGTCGCGGGCTTGAATGTTTTCCTTCCAGCTGCTCACCAGAAATCCTCGGCTGTTGGAATGCGCGTGTAGCTGATCTTGCCGCCGACATGCCCACCGGCCGGCGGCTTCCACATGCCGAGGCTCATCACGGTTCGGCCGTAGCGTGCGTTGAGGTTGTCGATCGCGCCGGACGCGCGTTCCCACTTCTGACGCACGCGGTCATCATTCTCGATGAAATCAAGCTGGCGCTGGTCCGCCACGCTCAGATCGGTCAGCGTGACGCCGACACGGAACACAGTTGTTGCCCGGTGTAATTCCCGCTTGACCCGATCCCAAAGCTTTTCCAGTCCCGCAAGTACCGCCTGGTCGTCATGGACGATCGGAAGACGTATCCTGCCTTGCCAGGAGCCGTCACGGATCGACAGCCAAAGCCAGACTCCGGCGCAGTAGTAACCGCCGCGGCGCAGCCGGCGAGCTGCCTTGACCAGCAGCAAGCGACAAATCTCGTAAGCTCCAACTAGGGACCGGCTTTCCGGCGGCAGCACCCGACCGTGCCCGAACATGCCGCGTTCGGCTTCCGGCGCCTGTATGTCGTAGCCGTGGAGCGCATACCAAAGACGCTCGCCCGTGACGTTGTGCCAGATATTGCGCATGTGCTTCGGCTGGGTGTTGTAAAGCTGCTCGACGGTCTGGATGCGCGCCCGAAACAACCGACGCTCCATGCTGCTGCCGATCCCCGGGATATCGTCCAGGTTGAGCTTGAACAGGGGAGCCGGGAGCTCTTCCGGCTGCCAGATCATCAAACCGTTGCCGTAGCGTTCACCTACTTTCTTGCCGGCCTTGCAGGCGATCTTGGCTAGCTGGCGATTGGCAGCAATGCCGACCGACGAGGTAATGAACTGCCCGACATTGCTGGCGAGCGTGTCTTTCAGCCGCGCAACAAGTGCTTCAGGATCATCCCGGCCGGCTTCGTCCAGCCTGCAGGTCAATTCATCAATCGACTTCACCGTGTCGATGGGGATAACCGATTCGATCTCTGCCAGCAGCGTGTTGTGCGCGCGGCGGTAAAGGCCCGGTTTTTGCGGTACCAGGACGATATCCGGGCACAGGCCCCTCGCCTCTTCCACGTTCATGACATTCTTGACGCCGAACGCCTTGGCCTCTCGTGAGCATGCGATGACGCAGGTCCGGTCGGTGCCTTCGAAGGGAACGACGCCGACCGGCCGGCCCCGAAGGCGCCGGTCGGCCTGCTGTTCGACGCTTGCAAAGAAGCCGTCGAAATCAAGATAGAGCCTTTCAATGGTCTTAGGCTTACGCACGGCAAAAGGCTCCCATGGCGCAGCTGGTGCGCAAAAATGATCTGAACAGGAAATGAAACCGCCCAAGCGGATCTGTTCTCAAAATGTTCTTGTCACTCGTCGGAGTCAAGAGGGGAGGAATAGAATCCTAAATGAAAAATTCGAGGTGATTGTGCAGCTTGGCTCTACCTTCCCCCAATCTGGCCCAACTAGATCGCATTGCCTCGCTCAAGGAATGAGCATCTATTGAGCGGGGGTAATTTGGGGAAATCTAAAAATGAAATGCTCGACCGGAGCGGCGCTTGGCGCCGCGATGATGGTGGCCGGCTGCGCAACTGCGCCCGACAAGATACAGGCCAGCTATGTCTCGCCAATATTGTATCAAAACCTCAGTTGCGAACAGTTGGCCGCGGAGGCTGCAACCGTCTCTAGCCGGGCGGCCCAAGCGGCTGGTGTTCAGAGCAACAAGGCCGGCCAAGACGCCGCAGTCGTTGCCGTTGGAATGATTGTTTTCTGGCCCGCCCTCTTCTTGGCTAGTGGAGATGGCGCAGCCGCTGCCGACGTGGCCCGGCTAAAAGGCGAGATGCAGGCGATCGAGGACGCATCAAATCGCAAAGGATGCGGTATCGTGTTTGCCAAGGAACCGCCGAAGCCGAGCCTGAAAAAGCAGAACTATCCATAGGTTCAGACGGTAGCTGGCCAGGCCTCTATCCTTACCGTCCTTTCATATTTAGTCGTGCGCCGCTTGGTCTTCGGGCGAAACGCTCTCCCGAGCGCCGGTTGCTGCCGCCAATAGCTTGTTCAGCTTGGCGTTCCAAAGTGGCGTGTCCACCTTCACGTTGCGGCCAAGCAAGTGCCCTGCCAGTTCAGGATCGAAATGCATACGCAGAATGATGTCCTTTACTGCCTCATCCTGGTTCGGCAACGTCGACATGAATATGCGAACTGTACGAAGAATGCCGCCACCCTTCAGCACACCGTAACGGGCCTTCAGACCACCTTCCAGCAAGGCCCACGCTTGCTCCGTCTTACGGCGCTCATAGAGCGAACTCGCACTGCCCGGCTGGGAAAGTTCCTTCTGTGGTTTTAGAAGCCGGTGAGCTTGGCGCAACGTGTTCATTTCCTCAGGTGAAAAGACAGAGGCGAGCGTCTTTTCGTGCTCGTTGAACAGGTTCTCCAACTTGTCAAAACTGACCGGACGGGCTGCGTCGACAGTCTTCTGCACCGCAGGGGTGCTAACCCGGTGCATCATGTAGTCCACGACAGATGCTTTCAGCCCATCCTTGGCGCGGCTGTTACCGCCGATTTCGCGAAGCACACCCTTCATCGCATTTTCGGGGTCGCCAGACCTGAAAATCGAAGAAACTGCGTTCACCGGATCCTTACCAAGTACGATCCCAAGCGCTCCACGATTTTTGGTAACGTCGTCCAGGTTCATCTCAGCCGAGCGTACGTCCCGCGCGAGTTGGCCGAGACGCAAGGCGCCGTCGTCGGTTCGCCTTAGCAAATCATCCACCTCGGCGCCAAAGCCAGGTGCCACGTCAAGGCTGCTACCCCATTGGCTGCGCCAGCGGCGCAAGGCATCGGGCCGAAGGTGTCCGGATGTTGCATCAATCACGCCATTCTCGGCCAAGTCCGCTACGAGGTAGCGCCGAACTTCCGCCGCCGCTGCGTTCTGGTTGGGCATCGAGGTCAAGATACGCCGCAAGGCGTCAACTTTCTCTGGTTGGCCAGCCCGGAGGAAACGGCCCGCTGTGGTCGACGGTGGGGATTGTGTCCGTGCGGCGCGATCGGCGTTTACGTCCCTTCGAAACCGTGTTGCCTCATCACCAGGGCCAACATTCCAGATGGGGGCGAATTCGTCATTGTAGACGCGTTGCGCTTCCGCGGCCCGCTGACCCGCCGGAGAGGCCTCGCGGGCGAGGGTGTCCGTTTCGCGGTTAAGCGCTCGCTGCAGGGCCTGGATGTTGTCAGCAAGAGCGAAATCACCGGCCGCCCGTGCTTTTACCAGACCGGCGGAGAGTTCCGGCCGAAGGGCATTCAGTTCACCGAATGTGATAGTTCCGCTCCCTCCGGCATCCGGCGCCAACGAAGCAATACGATCGAGCGTACGCGTGGGCAGGACGCTGCCTGGGTCATTGAGCCGCCCAAGTCCATCGCGGATGGCCTGCGCGGAATTGACGAGCGGTAGGGCATCCCGCACTACGCTTCTGTTAGGATCCACGGCCGCAAAAGCTTCGTTCTTCCGAGCTTGCATCGGCATCAGGGAATCGCCAACCACAAGTGCATCGAGATTTTGGCTAGCGGGGACCTTTTGACCGACGGAGACGGCCACGGGAGCCGCAAGGTTGCGAAGTTGTTCGACGTGGCCCTGCTCTGCCTGCCTTGCCGTTTCGAGATTGCCCCGCGCTGCCTGCTCGCGGGAACGTTGTAGCTGATTTGCACTTTCGGTGAAGTCGCGTGAAACTGCACCCGCAGGTGCTGTGCTTGTCACCAGATCGGCAGCACGAGAATTAACGGCACGATCGCGTTCGATAAATCGCCGGGGTTCGCGCGCACGGGCTTCGCGCTCCAACAAAGCCAGACCCGCATCGCCAGACAGTGCGCCTGTAGTCGGCAAAGACGCGTCACCGGTCACGGGCCGCAGGGCATCCGCGATTTCGCCGATCCGGGCTGCGGCAATCGTGGGGTTGGACGCCTGAGCCTGAACCGCCCGCGCCGCTTGGTCCATCTCTGAGCGGGAGTAAGGTCGACCTGTGTGTTCGGACATAGGTGCGGCCGGATCTGACTTTCCGAGAATAACGTTGCGACCAAGATTGACTGTGGCATCCTTGGCGCCACCAATAACGGCGTGGCCGGTAGCCCCACCCATGCCGCCTAACATTGCCGCGGCAGCGGGACCGACAGGGCCGAGCTTTTTCTGAACGTCTTCGGGTACGAAGTCTTCGTATCCCGTCATAGTGGCGCCCGCACCGGCGCCTGCGGCAGCGTCGCCGATCATGGCTCGGGGCGAGTCCCGATACGGCGCCGTATAGCCGCGGAGAATGTCCGCAACCCGGCCCCTGCCCTGCGCAGCCATTTGCACCGGCCCACTTGCGAGCAAGCCGCCGCCTAATGCTGCGCCAGTGCCAAATCTGGTCGCTTCGCCGAGAACGCGGGCGACTCCGGAAACTTCATCGGGTGAAACCGTTTCGCCGCCCAATGCCTCATTCGCCGCAGATGCATGATCGGCGATCCAGTCGGAACCCATAAAAGGCTTTTCGACGCGATACGGAACGCTGCCGCCGAAGATGCTTGCCAGTTTGTCGGCGCCAAACGCACCGATGTTCAAACCGGCAGCGGCAAGATCGACCGGGCCACCTAGAAAATCAGCGATGCCTCGATTGCCACGTTGCAGGACATAAAGGGAGTCTTTGCTATCGGCGGGGGGTACAGCGCTCAAACCCTGCGTGAGGGAAGAAAGCTCACCCGCGGCATCCGTATATTCCTGGGAGCGGGATTGCGGAATCAGGTCGTCAAAAAGGCCCGCGCCAGACGGCTGATTTGTTTCGTGCGGAATGAGGTCGTCGAACAAACCGGCCTTTTTCGGCTGGTAGATGTCCGGCTCACCGTAGTTTCGAGGCACCATGCGATCGGTGGTTTCGTCACCAGCGGCGGCAGGAAATTCAACGAACGATCCGGCGGGCACCTGCGTCTGGATCGGTCGGAATGCGTTAGGCGCATTCTTCGTCCCCGACGGAATGAGGTCATCGAAAAGCCCCGCACTGGCTTTGGCCTGGGTCTGCTGTGCCGTCATCTTCTTGAACGCCGCCACCGCAGAATGTTCATCGGGCGCGTCGACTTCATACTTGGCGCCATCGGGGCCTTCGAGTTCGAACAGAGGCATTTTCGTACCCATTCCAAAGAACAAGGAATAGGAATTGTATCCTATTTTGTTGCCTTGCACCAGTCGGAATGTGGACGTACGGCATGGTTGACGGGCCATTTTTGTCAGGCGCACGGTACGCCGGCTGCGCTTGGCAGCGCGTGAGTCGTGAGGGTGCAAAGACTATGGGGCGATTTCTTTTGGGGCTGGCGGTCGGCGGCGCATTGGCCTTCTATTTGTCTAGCACGGCGACGGCGGAGTGGTATCTGATGGCGCCGGAAGACAAGGACGCTGCCGCGCATGCGGAGGCACACTATCACCCTATGTCATACGCCGAGTGCATCGATTTGATGTTTCATGTGAAGGCGTCTGTCGAGTGTCGGCCTGTGCCCCAATGGAGGCACCAGTTGTATTTGGCCGGAGCAGGTTTCGAGTGAGGCAATTGGCATCATTGCCAATTTCGACTTCCTCCGTCCACTCTTGCAAAACCCCGAAGTAAAGTTCCGCTAGAGCGCGAGGGTCAGCCGCCCTCGGGTCGATCCACACTGCGAAGCGCTTCCGATTGCCGCAAACCCGCGCTGAATACCGCCGCCATGGCGGCAAAACCCCTAATTGGGGGTCGTTGGCGTTAATTCGGTTAAAACTCTAATATATTAAATTAAATATTGGCGTTTTCACCGCTTTCGCCGCAGCAATCGCTCCCTCAAAACCGGCCCGAGCGGCGGGGTTTTGCCGGAAATGGTGTTCCAACGCTTTTCGATCGGAACAAACATCAGAGATTACTCTTGCAAACTGTGTGGTGGTTTCGGGCAGAACACCACGGGCCAAGGCCAAAGCAACTGCCCCACCCTCGTCAAGCCAGTCCTCGAAATCCACCACTTCATCAACGGTCACATTCACCGGAACTATGGAAACCAGATCAATTTCACATTGGCGACGCACCGGACGTAAACGGTGCGCGGCTTGCTCCACCTCAGCCTCCCGAATTTGCTCCAGTAACGCTTGGGCATTCGGATCAGAATGATGATCAATGTCGATCGCCCGAGCGGTTCCGTCACGCATTTTGAGCAGCCGCGCTCGCTTACCTAGAAACTCGGAGGGCAGCGGCTCGACAGGTCGGTCGAACAAGGCAGCGGTAAGCCGCTCAATTTCTCGAGCTGTGGGTTGCGTTCGCGAAACGACGATAGCTTTGGCGACGCGTTCATACCTGTTGACGCCTCGGAGATTTCCAAAATGGTCGATATGCAAGTTCGAGGGGATGCTACCCTCATAGTGCCCCCGGATCCAATCCTCCGCGCCCTTTGGCATGATAGCCAACACCGCCTCCCCCACGACAGCACGCGCTCCAGCTTCTGCCTCTATGCGGTGCCAAATCCTTCGGAGGTTGTTCTCTTGTGTGCGGAGAGTATCAGGGCTGGTACTCGACGGAATGATCTTGTTGAATGACACTGGTGGGTTACGAACGAAACGAACTTTTCCGGTATTCTCAACATCGATCTCAGCCCACAATTGTACGCCCGGTAACCACTGCTGCGCGATGCGCGCGTCAAGCGTCGCATCGAGCAGAAGCAAATGGCATTGGCGCCAGCCGTCGGCTATCGGCCTGGGTGCCTGCATGACGCATTCGCTGCCCGTCCAGGTTAGCCGACCGCTGGATTGATGATCTCCCGCCAGAAAGTCGCCAAGGATCCTCCAGAAACGGCTGCGGCGAACGACACGCCTGTTCTGAATTGCACAGGCGTCTATCAAGTCAGGCCCGACATCCAGCGGCGAGAGATGATCTATCATTGCCGATTTTGAAAATGCCCGGCACGCGTCAGCGGTGAATTCGATAAACGCATCGCGGTTGATTGGGCCTATCGAATGTTTACGCAAAATCTGCTGAAGACGAGCGATCGCGTTTTCGTATGACCGGGAGTTTCTTCCCCGACCTTGCTCGATCGAGCACAGTTCATCGATATGGATGGCGTCGCGTTCAGCACTCACCGAATATGATTCATCGATAACCCCCCAGTCAAAAACCTTGTCGACCATTCGCGGCTCAAATTGCAACGTTGCGTGCGGGACCACCCACACTTCAGGTTTCAGATGCCGTTGCAATTGGTAAGCGCAATCGCCTCCCCGCTTGGGGTGGAAAGCACATGTGCCACACATTTCAATAAGGCTGCCGCCAGCGTCGACGACCTTTTGTGCTTCGACTGCCCGTCGACATGAAGGATTATCCGGCGGAAACCCGAAGCCTTGCCATATTCTGGCAGTTAGACCGTGTTTGGCGAATTCATCGACGACCTCGGCGCATTTCGCATGGTTTGGCACTGCGTAGAATGCTCGCTCTCCTGCGTTGCATTTTAATCGATCGGATAGCTCGCGGATAACGGCTGTGGTTTTGCCAACGCCGGCCGTTACCTTGATCGCTATTTTATCGTATCCGGTCGGTGCTGTTGGCGACGCTTCCGGGAAAGTATCTTCGAACGGGTCGGTGTCGCTGGTAAAATCTCGCAAGTCTTCCCATTGCGCCTTGCGTTCCCGCCAAGACTGTAAAGCTATTTCATGGGCTTGCTGCGTCTCGCGAACGATGCTGGGGCGCATTCGAGGGAAATTGAACCACACCATTGCCCAAGTGTCGAAAGCGCTCGCGCCAGCGTCAAGAGCGATCTTTGTTGTCGTCCAGCGATCTTCAGCATTCGATCGCCTTGCTTCTTCCACGGCTTCGGTGTCGGCCTGTCGATCGCGGGTCCACGCTATCCATCCATCCAGATCGGCGATTCGTCGCAACGGGTAATCGTCATCGTGTAACGCCTTGTCACGAGGGGCGTGCTTGATAGCATCTACCAAAGCCTCTCGAAGCGGCGCGGGATTGGCGCTGGAGCCATTCTTTTGAAAGAACCGGCCAAGCGCGTTTTTTATGGGATCATAGAAGCCGTTACGAGCCTCACCGTCACCGATTTCGCTCAATACATCACGCCAATCGCCTGCGGGCTTTGCAGATACGTCCCGAGTGACGTTACCAGGCGACCTTGCGACTTCGACTAGTAGCGTAGGAGAAGGCGTTTCTACAACCTCGCGCGACCCTTCCAGCACCCCTGAGCGACTTACACCGCAAAAGGGATCGTCCGTCGGGTCTGCAAACAATGGCGACGCGACGTAGATTAGTTGAGCATCCCGAAACACCGCAACATCGACCGGTGAGCCTTGCAGCCAGGATTTCAGATCCTGCCCGCCGAGCGGACGGTCAAGCCAAAACGCCAACCGAATACGTAAACCAGGTTTAATTCCCATCCCGGAAGTGAACGCCCACCAACAGGACACATCTCCGAAACTTGCAGGCAAATACGAAATTGCGTGACGAACTAACGTTTGCGGATCGCGCCTATAATCAATCCCTGGCGGCGCAGGGATCGTATCAAAGTCCAGCAACACCCATCGTCGCGGGCAAGGATCCAAGGTCGCCTTTGCGTCAACTCGATCACGGAGGAGCCGCCGCGATAATTTACCAAGCACGCTCTTTTTCGGCTCACCGCGGACAACAGCGCTGTGCGGATCGCTCGACATTGATTGAAGTATGCGCGCAAGGTCACGAATTCCGTCCACAGGCGCAGTTTGGAATATCAGGTGCTTCGCATTACCGTAGTTTGTCGCAACAAGTTGCCCGTTTACGTCCCGATGCCAACGCTTTGTAAGTAAAAGCGTTGGCGCCGTGGTGATTGTGATTGAATCCATGTTCGGCGACACTGAATTTATTTAGGAAGCAGATGTGAAATCAGACCGGCGTCTTGTGTGGAGCGCCCTCTTTCACGATACGACTGCCCTCAGTGTCGATCACACACACCCATGCACTACGGTTGTAGAATGCAATAAACGCACGCCAGACGACAATTTGCTCGGCTTGGCAAAAAACCACTGCCCGCTTACCGCGATCAGTACGCCACAGTTCGGTCCCGAGATCAGAGTCATACAATCTTAGCTCGGCGATCGGGAGAGCAGGCGCGTCTCCGACGATGAAGAACGTGTTGCACTCCTCTGCAATCGTTATCGCCAATTCTCGCGGCAGCGTGTCTATGCCGTGGTTGAATGGATAATCGCGGACGATAATCAAACCATCAGTACAGGTTTTCAGTTCGTGCAGCCATTCGGGTACTTGTTTACGATATTCCTTGGGGTTTGCCTTAAAACTCTGCGTATACACCAAGAGGTCAAGATTATCGTCTTGGCTTTACGCGGCGGCGGTGTTATAAATGTTAATATTGATTTTTACAAATTTTTACCGGCCGAGCTTTTTATACGCCGGGCTTTTATTTTACCGACGGACGGCCTGAAGCGGTTGTTGTTGATGGCTACGCGGCTTCGTTGTGTGCGGAGCGAATTCCGGCTGCGGGTAAGTGGGCCACGTACTGTTCGATGTCCGACACAAGGACCAGCGTGCGTCTCCCGCTTTTTCGGGGCGTAATACTGCCGTTCTGGAAAAGCAGATAAAGTGACGATCGACTTATCCCGATCATCGTTGCGGCTTGGGGAATGCTGACGGCCAGATGAGTCACGATGCTGGTACTCCTAGTATCCAGGAGACGGCCTGCATATGCGGAATCCGCCCCCGTGTGTGGGTTGCAGATTGCGCAGCGACTTCAATCGGTGGGTTTACGCTAGCTCAGTTAGGGAATGTATTCCTACATCCCTGACCCGTCAAGCGTGTCCACGCTCGTTTCGGCCTTTTCCACCGCCTCATGCCGCATTTTGACCCGATTTACTTCTGAGTAGCACGACCGTCTCGTCTGATTGCTTTTTGCCCGTTATGACTTCGGACAATCGAGCATCCCAAGCGTTCAGCGCCGCTTCTATTCGGCTATCGAGTTGCGGGCGGCTGTAATGCCGAACCAATGTGCGCGTGTCCTTGGTCCCGCGCTGATGGCCTACGACTGCGGCAATCGTATCGAGGGAAATCCCCAGTTCGTCCATGCCGCTGACCGCCGTGCGTCGAAGATCGTGAGTGGTGAAATGCGCACAAGGAAGCTTGCGATGCTTGAGGGCGTGCCCAAGATCGGTAGCTTTTAGCGCCCGTTCCGACAAAGCCGCCCGGAACAAAGCACCATCCTTACGCCGGGAAAGCGCCTGCTTAACGATACCTCGGGCGCTGCCAATCAACGGGGTAATGCGTTCTTTCTTGTTCTTGGAGCGCGTCGATGGGAGCACCCACAACAATCGATCCCCATCTTCGACCAGCTCGGTGGCCACCATGCCACTGACCTCGCCGATCCGCGCGCCGGTGCACAACTGAAGCTTGAGCGCAGCAATACAGTCCGCTGGCATGCTGTCTGCACCTGCGTCCAACCAATCCCACAGTAATTTGATTTCGGCAGGCGCCAGAACACGGTCGCGAGGCTCTCCACGGCCGTAAACTTCGGCCCCTGCTGTCGGATCCGTCGCGACATATCCCTTGGTCACACCCCAACGATACATGGCGCCAATAACTTGCCGGCGCTTCTCTGCCTCTCGTGGGGTTTTTTCCGCAACCACGTCCAGAATATTGCTGATATCGCTTCGACGAAGGCTGTCTGCTGTTACTCGGAGTTTGGTCGCCAAGGCTCGCAGCAGACGACTTTCAATGTCGTCGGCTGTACGCAACGCTCCGCCTTTTCTGTGCGGGCTTCGGATACTTTTTATGTACCGCTCGATAAGTTCTTGAATGGTCAATGCGTCGCGCTTGGCGTTGCGTTCCCCAAGTTCCTCATCCAGCAAATCCCGCGATTGGCGTGCTGCTTTGATGATTTCTGCCGCGCGCTCACGAGCTTCAGATAATCCGAGGCCACTTCGACCGTGTGGGTCACACCTTCCCAAAGACACACTTTTTGGAGAATCGGTCCCCTTGATTCGGTAGACCAACCCCCATGTCATGACACCCGAAGGGGCAACACGAACACGCAATCCAGTCTGTTGCTCGTCCGATACATAGTAGGCCGTGCCTCGCGGCCGAAGGGAGTCCAGAACTACCGCGGTCAACCTTTTACGCATAGCGAGACTCCTCTTCGCATTGTGTAGCAACTCTATAGCAACAGTTTCCTTGGATTTGGGTGTACTCACGCACACGGCCAAACACAGAAATTAAGTTAACATACAAATAAGTTTCACTTTTTGGAGACGAGTGTAAACGTCAATGGATGATGGTTCAAGGGTTGGGCGCAGACATGGCTGGTGCATATGCGCGATCCGATGAAACTGGCCAGGGACCTTGGGCCGCGATCATTTTCGATCGCACAGGTGCTGTTTGCCGGCATGCTGGCTTCGTCGCTGCTTCACCCGCTTCTGCTCGCCACATTCTTTATCGGGTTGATCCAAATGCTGGTGGCGGACTCGTCCGAGTCCATTCATTCGGCGCTGCTGATTGTCGATGTTATCAACATCACCTGCGGATACCTGTCCTTCCTGTTGCTTGGTTGGCAAACACTCGCAAAAAGCCGGCGGCGCGGCTTCTGGAAGATCGTCGCCCTAACCCCGATCTACTGGGCCATGATGTCCTACGCCGGATGGCGGGCAGTGCTGCAGTTGTGGCGACGCCCTTTCCATTGGGAAAAGACACCGCACAAACAGGTCCATGCCGCACCGACGGGAGCGGCAACTGCTCCCGCTATCGGCGCCTAGGCGCTGCGCGCCTATGCCAGTAGGAGCGACGCTCCGTCGCCAATGATCTTCTTGTCTTCCTTGCCGACGACATCCAGGTCACGCCCATCGTAAGGCAGTGACAACAGGATACGGCGAATGGTCGCAAGCCTTGCGCGCCGTTTGTCGTTGGCGCGTACGACGGTCCACGGCGCTTCCTTGCTGTGCGTTCTCTCGATCATAAGGTTGCGCGCCTTTGTGTAGGCGTCCCATTTGGACAGGCCGGCAATGTCGATTGGCGAGAACTTCCAGTTCTTGAGCGGGCTATGGCGGCGGTCATGGAACCGCTCCAACTGCGTTTCCTGGCCGATATCGAGCCAGAACTTGAAGAAATGGATGCCTTCGTTGCCGATCATCTTTTCGAAGCGCGGTGCTTCATTGAGGAACTGCTCGTGCTGTTCGGGCGTGCAGAAACCCATGACCGGCTCGACGCCGGCGCGGTTGTACCAGGAACGGTCGAAGGTGACGAACTCTCCCTTGGTCGGGAAATGGGTCACATAGCGCTGGAAATACCACTGGCCGGTCTCGGTTTCCGTCGGCTTGGTCAGCGCCACATTGCGCGCCGTTCGTGGGTTCATGTACTGGCGCAATACGAAGATCGTGCCGCCCTTGCCGGCGGCGTCGCGGCCTTCGAACAGGGCGAGCACCCGCTGGCCGGTGCGCTGCAGCCAGGCCTGCGCCTTCACAAGCTCGATCTGCAACTCCTCGAGTTTAGCCTCGTACTCATCGCCTTTCATCTTCTTGTCATAGGGATAGCCGCCTGCGGTAAGCTTGTTTTCCTTGATCCAATCGGGAAGGTCTGGAGCATCGACATCGAACTCGCGCTGCTTGCCGGCAACCGTAATTTTCAGCGGCCCTGACGCTGCCGTCACAGCGTTGTCATTGGAGTTTTTCATTCAGGCGAACCTTTCCAGTTGGAAACTTCATGCTATTGGGGGCCTCGGCATCGGTCCAGACTGAAACTTACCATGCCGGCGAGCCATTGGGGCACGTATGAGCGATATGAACGGTCAGCGACAAAATTGGGGCCGAATTGCCTTTAAGCGCTTGCGGGCCAATGGCTGGTTTTTGGCAATTGCCGCGCTTGCAACTTTTTCGGCCTATGCGTTCTCCAACCTGTCGCCGTTTGTCGCGCCACTGGCTCTCATCGCGCTGGTGATCGCAGTCGTTGCATTGCCCCAGCAAACCGGGCGGATGGCCACGGACCATGCCGCAGCCACGCAGGCCGGGCTTTTGTCGCAGCTATCGGCGGAAAACCTCGCCGCTGCCGTTACCGATCCACTGATCGTGTTCGACCACACGGCAACCGTCGTCCACGCCAATGCCGCCGCGATTTCAATCTTCGGCAACATCTCTCCCGGCATGTCGCTGCCGCTCAAATTCCGCGCGCCTGAAATGCAGGCGCTTATCGAAGAGATGCTTGCCGGCGGCGTGCCATCACGCGCCATCGACTATATAGACAAGCTGCCTGTCGAGCGGGTCTACCGGGTCAGTGCCTCAGCCATCGGCCACGGCACCGGGCTCTATGTGCTGGTGTTCAAGGACCAGAGCGAAGCGCGCCGGATCGACCGCATGCGGGCCGATTTCATTGCCAATGCCAGTCATGAAATGCGCACCCCCCTTGCCTCGATTTCCGGCTTCATCGAGACGCTGCGCGGTCCCGCCCGCAACGACCCCGCCGCCCGCGACCAGTTCCTGCAGATCATGCAGAACCAGGCGGGGCGCATGGCGCGGCTGATCGACGATCTTTTGTCGCTGTCGCGGCTGGAGATGAAGCCTTTTCACAGGTCCGGTGTCCGGGTCGACCTGCGCGATGTGGTCGAGAGCGTCATCGATCCCCTCGCGCCATTGGCCAAGGACAGCGGCCTTGCCGTCGAGCGGAACTTTGCCGATGGCCCGCTGGAGGTTCCCGGCGACCGCGACGAACTCTATCAGGTCTTTGAAAACCTGCTCGAAAACGCCTGCAAATATGGCCAGTCGGGCGAACGCATCATCGTGTCCATCGCCCCGAGCAAAAAAGGGCCGGAACCGGGCATCGACGTGACCATTCGCGATTTCGGCCCCGGCATAGCCGAAGAACACATTCCGCGTGTCACCGAACGCTTTTACCGGGTCGAGGTCGAAACAAGCCGGTCGCAGAAGGGAACCGGTCTCGGCCTCTCCATCGTCAAGCACATCTTGACGCGCCACAATGGCCGGCTGACCATCGAGTCGGAACCGGGCAAGGGCGCAGCCTTCACCGTTCATTTGCCGACAAACTAGCTTTACCTTCAGGCAGGCGTTAGTCTGCAAACGATTTGGCTGACACGTCATTCGCGCAATTGTCATGCGAGCGGCGTACCAGCACAGATTCAAGAGGCCGAATCGTCAAAGGTCCCGGAGGTGTTCGCATGCAATCGCTACATATCGTCAGTGCCTATGACGAGGAGTTGCAGTATCTGTCGAAGCGGATTGCAGCGATGGGCGGTCATGCCGAGCGCATGGTGGATCAGGCCATTGCCGCCCTCGTTGCCGCCGACCAGGACCTCGCCCGCAAGGTCGTCGGCGACGACACCGTGCTCGACGACGGGCAGCGCGAGATCGACGACAAGGCCATTCTCCTCATCGCCAAGCGCCAGCCGATGGCGAAGGACCTTCGCGAGATCGTTGGCGTGATCCGGATTTCGGCCGACCTCGAGCGCGTGGGAGACCTGGCCAAGAATGTTGCCAAACGCGTCGCATCCGTCGCGGACGGGCGCCAGCCCATCTCGCTGTTTCGGGGTATAGAGGCACTTTCGGACCTGGCGCTTACACAACTGAAGGAAGTGCTCGACGTCTACGCGTCGCGCTCGGTCGATACGATCGGTTTCGTGCGCGACCGCGACGACCAGATCGACGCCATGTACACCTCGCTGTTTCGCGAATTGCTGACCTACATGATGGAAGATCCGCGCAACATCACATCGTGCACGCACCTGCTTTTCTGCGCCAAGAACATCGAACGCATCGGCGACCACGCCACCAACATCGCCGAGACGATCTATTACATCGTAACCGGCGAACAGATGCCGGCGGAACGGCCCAAGGGCGACAAGACCGACCGCATCGTGATCCAGGCCGACGCTTTGCAGAAACCGTGAAACCGATAGGCGCAGAACAAAGCATGGTCTGGCGGCATTCTGTTTGTTGTAGCGCAAAGCGTAGGTCGCGCTGACCCTACAATCATGCCGCTTGCTGCAACGACGCAGTCAAAAACCCTCCTTCTTGCCTCGCTCCGGCGAGGCTTTTCTTTGCGCGATGGAAAGTGGTTCCGGCTATGCCCTGGCCGGATTGAAGGCAAGCCGTTTCCTGTTCTCATCGAACGTGGGCGACTTTACCGCCGCTTCAGCGGCAATACCTTGCCCGGGTTCATGAGCCCCTCACCGTCCAGCGCGGCTTTCACGTGCACCATGGCGCTGAGTTTGGTCGGGTTCGCCGTTGCCATCAGCGAATGGATTCGCTTGGAGCCGACACCGTGCTCCGCCGAGAAAGAACCGCCCCGCTCGCGCAAGCCGTTGTAGAGGACGGCCTCCACTGCGCTTGCCATGCTGTCATTCAATGGGCCGGCTCGATTGAGCGCGATGTGCAGGTTGCCGTCGGCCAGATGCCCGAACAGATAGGGCGTCAGATCTGGCTCGATTTCGGAAAGGCCGCGCAGGATATGCGCGACATAAGTATCGATTTCCGATAACGGCACCGACACGTCATATGAGGGCGATGCCGGATGTTTCCGGTAGATGACGTCCGTATCTTCGCGCAGCCGCCACAGCCCGATTTCCTGCTGCTTCGAACTGGCTATGATGCCTGTCGCTTCCGGGAAGCGGTCGAGTACTTCACCAAAGAGCCGCTCGAATTCCTCGTACAGCGCCTGTTCACTCGCTCCGCCTAGCGACACCAGCAGGCAGATCGGCTGGCTGAGCGGAAAGTCGGGCTCCGACCAGCCATGGGCGGACGCAGCCAGCCTTATGTAGGACTGCCACAGCGCTTCCGCCGCGCGCAGATGGCCGGCTTCGGTGTCGAGGGCCAGCCGGATCGTTTCAAGCGCGGCGCTGACCGAAGGCAGGCCGAACAGGGCGGTCGCGGTGGCCTTGGGGAGTGGCTCAAGTTTCACAACCACGCGGGTGACGATGCCGAGCGTGCCTTCCGCGCCGATGAAAAGGTGCTTCAGGTCGTAGCCGGCAGAGGTTTTCACCACGCGCGTCAGATCGGTGAGGATGGAGCCGTCGGCCAGAACCGCTTCAAGGCCAAGGACGCGATGGCGCATGACGCCGTTACGAAAGGCCATGATGCCGCCGGCATTGGTGGAAACCATGCCGCCAATGGTCGCCGAACCGCGCGACGGCAGGTCGATGCCCGGTTCGAGCCGATGCTCGCCGGCGGCTGTTTGCAGCGCTTCCAGCGTGCAGCCGGCCTGAACGACAGCTACCCTTTCAATCGGGTCGAGCCGCTCAACGGCATTCATGCGCGCCAGCGACAGCACGATCTGGCCCTGGCTGGACACGCTTCCGCCGACAAGGCCGGTGCGTCCGCCTTGCGGCACCAAGGACACCTGGTGGTCGCGGCAAAGGCGGATGACGGCGGCAACCTGTTCGGTCGAGCCGGGCGCAACGACGATGCCAGCACCGAAATTGTCGGGATTCCAGCCGGGATCGGCAGACGTCACCGCCTCACCGGTCCGCACGTTTGGCGCACCGACGATGGCGCGCAACGCATCAAGCGTTGTTTCAGGGACCACGGCTGGCGAAAGAGAAGCGGACGTCATCGTGATACCAATTGTCCAAGGGACTGGATCAGGCGGTCGTTTTCAGCCGGCGAACCGATGGTGACGCGCAGGAACCGCTCATAGCCCTTTTCGCGCCATGCCTTGACGATGATGCCTGCCTGAAGAAGCGACGCCGCGAGTGCGGAACTGTCGCCGCCGCAATCGAAGAACAGGAAATTGGTCTGGGATGGCGCAAGGCGCAAGCCGAGTTTTTGAAGTGCCGCAGCAACACGCGCCCTCTCGCCGCGGATGCGTGCGACGGACGCCTTCATCCACGCATCGTCTTCAAGTGCTGCGATGGCGGCGATCTGGGCGGCGGCATTGACGTTGAACGGTGTCTTGGCAGCCGAGACGACGCGCGCAACTTCGCTATCGGAACAAATGGCATAGCCAACGCGCAATCCCGCCAGCCCATAGGCCTTGGAGAAAGTCCGAAGCACGACATGGGCGATGCCGCTTTTTCGCAGCAGTTCGATACCGTTCGGCGCTTCCGGATCGGCGAATTCGAAATAGGCTTCATCCAGGACGAACAGTGTGCCGGGCCGCACCGCCTTGACCAGACGCTGAAGTGCCTGCCGGTCGAGCCCCGGTCCGACCGGATTCCACGGAGAGGACAGGAAGACGATGCGCGGGCCTGCGGCAATCGCCTGCTCCAGCGCATCGAGATCGAAACCGAGAGACGCGGTCATCGCAATCTTGACCACGCGGGCACCGGCGGCCAGCGGCTCGATCTCGTGCAGGCCGAAGCTCGGCACTACCGTGACGACAGAGGTGTCCGGTACGAGCATCGCCCGCGAAATGGCGGCAATCATCTCCTCCGACCCGTTGCCGACGACGATGTGCGAAGGCTCGACCTTCAGCCGCTCAGCGAGCGCAGCCCGCAGCGCCGTGCAGGCGGGATCGGCATAGCGCCACGGCTCGAAGCCGGCGGAGGAAAGGGCTGCCATTACCGCTGGCGAGCAGCCGTCCGGGTTCTCGTTGCTGGCGAGACGGGCGATGTCGTGGTGGCCGCTCAAGGCGCGCGCGGCGGCAATATTCATGCCGGCATTGTAGGCCGGCAGGGATGCGACATGAGGATTGAAGGGCAGTCCGCTGTCCGGTCTGGTTTTAGCCGATTGTTCCAAGGGAATTTCCGTTTGCGAGATGAAGTAATACGAACCGTGCGGTGCCCAATTTGCCAAACCGGTCAGATGTCGATCACAACCGGTCCCTGGGGCTTCGAGCAGCAAAGCAGCACTTCATTCGCGCCAAGCTCGTCTAGCGGCTCTTCGAAATAGGCGACCTCGCCTTCCACCAGATGCGACTTGCACGTGCTGCAGATGCCAGCGCGGCAACTGAATTCCGGCGAAAGGCCTTGCGCCTCGGCGAAGTCGAGCAACGATCCGGCTTTCTCGTCCCACGCTGCGGTGACGCCCGATTTGCGGAACTCCACCGTGATTGAGTCACTGTCGACTTTCTTGTCGGAATTGGGAGGCGCTGCGACAGGCGCGGGCGCAGGCGCCTGTTCAAGCACTGTCGCCGGGCCGAAGAATTCATAGGCGATGCGGCTCTTCTTGATGCCGAGGCCGCGCAGCGTCTGGTAAAGCGCCTGCATGAAGGGTGGCGGCCCACACAGGTAAACCTCATAATCATCGAGCGGCAAAAGGCTCTGCAGCAATTCGCGGGTGACGACGCCTTCGCTGTGGTGGCGCTTGTTTGCCTTGTCCTGTTCCGTCGGGAACCGGTAGCAGAAATGCGCGCTGATGCCTGGCCGTGATGCAGCAATCGTCTCGACCTCGTTGCGCAGGGCGTGCACATCGCCATTCTCGCAGGCATGGATGAAGAACGTCGGGCGATCGCTTTCGACGGCGAGCGCATGCAACATCGACACCATCGGCGTCAGGCCAACACCGCCGCTCAGCAGCACGACGGGTCGCGTGCTGGCACGGTCAAGCACGAACTCGCCGCGCGGGCCTTCGGCCACAAGCACATCGCCGACCTCGATCGTGTCATGCAGATAGCAGGAACTCACTCCGTTCGGCGCATCGGGTTGCGGCGCGGCTTCCCGCTTCACCGTAATGCGATAGCTGCCTTCGCGCGCGGGCGAGCAGGAGACGCTGTAGTTGCGCAGCACGAAATCCTTGCCGCCGGCTACCGGGATACGGAACACCAGAAACTGCCCCGGCTGGAAAGCCCGCCAGCCATCCGGCTCGGCGGGTTCCAGATCAAAGGACGTGATGATGCTGCTTTCGCGGGTTTTCGCGACCACTTTCAGGTCGCGAAAACCACTTTTGCGCCCAGCCTGCGGCGTTACGAGCGCGTTCATTCAGCCGCCGCGAGTTGCTGGTTTTCGGCGGCGATCAGGTTGGCGAGGTTGCGGCGGTAACGCAGCGGACCGACGTCGATCTTGAGGTCGAGATTTGGCGTACGCTTGTTGGCCATGCCCTTGTGGACGGCATTGAGCACTGCGCGATCCTCGTCGAAAGCACCGCGCACCGATTTCGCGAACTGGCGCGACACTTCCTCGTCGTTCGGTGCGAAGTTACGCATCTGGAACCAGTAATATTTCGTCTGGTTCTCGTCGACCGGCGTCATGAAGTTATAGCTGTCCATAAGGAAGACGTCGTCATGATAGGGCTTGCCTTCGCCGCCGGTGTTGGCGGGCACGAAGATCGCCTTGATGATCGCGTTGCTCGGATAGCGAACTTCATAGTGCTGCTTGCGGTCGCAATTGCCCTTGAACTTGAGGAAAGGCGCGTAGAAAGGCGCCGGCTCGACATCGACCATCCAACGCCAGACCGTGACGCCGTTTTCGCCTACTGTCGTCTCCAGCGGCACGCCTTCGATTGCCGGCACGCCGCCGAACGAAGTCTGGTGCACCCACGATACATGTGACGGATCAAGCAGATTGTCGGTCATGTAGAGGTAGTTGCAGTCCAGCATCATGGATTCGCCGCGGTTGACGCCCCAGGCGGGATCGCCCCAATGCTCGACCTGGAAAATCTTGGCGGGATCGGCCTTCTCGGCCTCACCCATCCAGACCCAGAGCAGGCCATAGCGCTCGGCAATCGGATAGGATTGAACCTGGGCCACATGCGGAATCTTTTCGGCGCCCGGAACACGCGTGCAGGTGCCGGTGCAGTCGAAGGTCAAGCCATGATAGCCGCACTCGACGTCGTCACCCTTGATGCGCCCCATCGACAGCGGCAGCTTGCGGTGCGGGCAGGCGTCTTCCAGCGCAGCCGGCGTGCCGTCGCTTTTGCGGTAGAGGACGATCTCCTCGCCGAGAATCTTGACGGGTTTCAAATCGCGCCCGACCTCATGATCCCATGCGGCGACATACCAGGCGTTCTTAAGAAACATGTTGGCTTCCTCCCAGGGTGGCTATTTCTATTTTGAAGATACGCTGCTGGCTGGAATGCATAAAGGGCTTGCAAATGCGTTCTGTTTTAGAAAACCTAAAACAAACCTCGACAGCGGCGTGATATCCTTGCCTAACAACCTGCCTCCCCTGCGTGCGATACAGGCTTTCGACGCCTTTGGAAGACACGGCAGCGTCACAGCAGCCGCCAATGAACTCGGCGTTTCCGCCGGTGCGATCAGCCAGCAGATCCGCAAGGCCGAGGAGACGCTTGGCCTGAAGCTTCTGGAACGGCGGGGCAAAACCGTGGCGCTGAGTTCGTGGGGCAGGATTTATCACGCCGAAATCTCGAATGGATTCAATCAGATAAGGGAAGCCCAGGAAATCCTGACCCGGAAGCGACGCGAAAGCGGATTCACCATTTCGTGCCTGCCGTCGCTCGCCATAAAGTGGATTGCGCCCCAGCTTTTCGACTGGCAGGCGGATCACCCCGATGCGGCCGTGCGCCTTGAAGGCACCGAACTCGAGCCCCGTATCGGCGACGACCAGGTCGATTTCCGAATCTCCTACGGCGCCAAGGTCCAGGAATTCGACCACTATGCCGAACTGTTCACCGACTGGGTGGTGCCGGCCTGCTCGCCGGCATTGCTGGCGAAGTACAGATTGCGAAGGCCATCCGACATATTGGGCATGCCGCTGCTCGGTATAGAATGGGACCGCACCCACAGCCTGCTGCCGGGTTGGCCGGAATGGGCGGCAAGCATCGGCGAGCAGTACAGCAAGACATCGGGCGAGCTTACGCTGTCGCTGTCGAGTGCCGCCATCGACGCCGCCGTCAATGGCCGTGGCTTCGTGCTGGCGCAACTGTCGATGTCCGCCGACGAGATCGCGTCGGGTCGCCTTGTGGTGCCTTTCAATCAGCGGCTGCGCTTGTCGCACGCCTACTTCCTGGCTTGGGACCGGGCCGCCTTGGAAAAGCCGTACGGCCCGGAGCTTCGAGCGTGGATTTCCGCCATCTCCCGTCGCCAGGAAGCGTTTGCGGCCAATTGGACGCCGCCGCCGGTCAAAGCCGGCTGAGCCACGAACTTCCGGACCGCTTTCGCCGCCCATCATCTAACCCAGTATGGTGCGTGCGATGATGTTGCGCTGGATTTCCGAGGACCCCTCATAGATGCGGAAGATGCGCACATCGCGGGCGTAGCGTTCGAGCGGCAGGTCGCGCGTATAGCCATATCCGCCGTGGATCTGGATTGCCTTATCGGTGACACGCCCGGCCATTTCGGAGGCAAAGAGCTTGGCCATGGAAGATTCGCGTGAATAGCGCTCGCCGGCCTCGCGCTTTGCTGCCGCCGCCATGCCGAGAAAGCGGGCGGCCTCGATGTCCGTCGCCATATCGGCGAGCATCCATTGCAAGCCCTGGAAACCCGCGATCGGCTCGCCGCCGACCCTGCGCTGTTTTGCCCATTCGATCGCCGCCCCGAGGGCCGCCTCGGCGATACCGACGGCGCAGGCTGCAATCTCGACACGCCCGCCATCGAGAACCTTGAGCGCGGTGCGAAAGCCGGACCCCTCTGGTCCGAGACGATCCTCTTCCGCAACAAGGCAATCGATAGACACTTCGAAAACATGGCCGCCACGCAGGCCCATGGTCCGCTCCGGCAAACCGAAACGGACACCACCTGCCTTCGGGTCGACCACGAAGGCGGAGATGCCGCGCGCGCCGGCAGCCGGATCGGTCTTGGCATAGACGACGATGAAGTCGGCTTCCCCGGCATTGGAGATGAAATGCTTGGTGCCGGTGATGCGGTAGCCGTTGCCTTCGCGCACCGCCCGCGTCTTCATGTCGGCAGGATTGGAACCCGCGCCGGGTTCAGTCAAGGCAAACGCGCCAAGGCTCCTGTCGGCTGCGCCTGTGAGATAGCGATGCCGCTGCGCCTCGTCGCCGCCGTAAAGGATGGAATCGGTTGCGAGCCAATGCGCGGTGATCATCGAAGCCGTCGAGCCGCAGGCGCCGGCGATCACCGCCACCGCATCGAACAAGGCGGTCGCACGCAAGCCAAGGCCGCCATAGGCTTCCGGAATGTTGAGCCCCAACAGCCCCATTTCGGCGAGGCTGCCAAGGTGACAGGTCGCCGAGCGGCTGGTTTCGTCGATCTCCGCGGCAGCCGGGACCAGCACCTCGGCGCAATAGCGGCGGACAGCTTCGACCAGCGCCTGGTCGTCATCGTTGTGCACAGTCACGTTCATACCTCCTCGCCCAGTTCGGCCAATATGGCCTGACGGTCCGCATCGAGAGCCGGAGCTGCGGCAATGCCGCCGCGAACGACGCCTGAGAAGCGGGCCGGCTGTTCCGGCACCCGCACGGCTCCGAGCACCGGATGCTCGGCTTCCTGCAACAGGCCACGCGCTTCCGCATGTGGAGACGTAAGCGCTTCGGCCATGTCGTTTATTTCGGCGGCGGGCACGCCAGCGTCCGCCAGCGCGCTGACAGCACCGGCAGCGGTCAGTTGGCGGGACCAGCTCTCGATCGCCTCGCGCAAGGCAGGCTCGTTGGCCAGCCGGTCGGAATCGCTGCCAAAACGACCATCGGCAGCCAGTTCCGGGCGGCCGATGAGGTTCGCCAATATGGCAAACAGCTTGTTGTTGAGCACCGCCAGCACGAACATGCCGTCCCGCGCCTGGAACGCCCCGAAAGGTGCGGAGAGCGCATGCCGGTTTCCCACGCGCTGCGGGGCCTGACCGGAGGCAAGATAACGGGCAACGACCAACGGCTGGAGCGCGATCATCGCATCGAACATGGCAAGATCGATGTGACGGCCGGCACCAGTGGTCTGCCGCTCCACCAATGCCGCAAGGATGGCCCAGGAACCGAACAGGCCGGCAACCACGTCGGCGATGGATTCGCCCACCAGTGTCGGCGGACCTTCCGGTGTGCCGGTGACCGACATGATGCCGCTCATCGCCTGGAGAACGATGTCGTAGGCCGGGCGGGCGGCAAGCTCGCCCTGCTGGCCGAAGCCGGAAATCGAGGCGTAGACCAGCTTCGGATTGATGCCGGACAGCTTTTCCCAGCCGATGCCAAGCTTGTCGGCGACACCGGGGCGGAAATTCTCGACGACGACATCCGATCTTGCGGCAAGCGCTTGCGCGATGGCAAGATCGCCCGGCTTGGTCAGATCCAGCGAGATGCTGCGCTTGCCGCGATTGACGGCCAGGAACAATGCGCTCTCGCCTTCGATGAAGGGACCGACGTGGCGGTAGTCGTCGCCTGCCGGCGGCTCTACCTTGATGACGTCGGCGCCCAGATCGGCCAGCAGCGCGGTGCAGTAGGGTCCCGCCAGAACACGGCTGAAGTCCAGCACGCGTATTCCGGCAAGAGGGCGCGTTGCATTCGGCTGGGAAGAGGGCTCGGTCATCGGCTTCTCCGGCTGCGGAGCATGGTTGATGAAGGTTGGACGAGAGAGGATCGCTCGAATGCTCTTGCCCACGGCTCTGCCTATTATGTATATACATATTGGTGAGCCACGCAAGCGGATAGTCATCGCTTTTTTGGAGGATCGCCAGCAGTCGCCTCCTCAAGGCAATTTCAACCAGCATTGAGTTCCGCGGCGTCCGTCCTTGAAACGATACGTTGACTCGGCTTCGAAACGCTGCCTATTATGTATAGTCATATCGGCTTTCGAGCGGGTCGGGAGCCGATAGTTCTTCAAGCCTACACGCCCGTCAGCGGGCATGAACACATTGGGAGGTGTCAATGCAAAAGAGGTTTTTCCTCAAAGCGCTGGTCGGTGCAGCGTTTCTTTTCGGTGCCACGGCCGGAGCCTACGCGCAGGATGCGCTGGCCCGCGTCAAGGACGCCGGTGTCCTCAAAGTCGGTACCGAAACCGCCTTTGCGCCGTTCGACTTCATCGACGCTGGAACGCATGCGGGCCTGAACGTCGACTTGTACGACGAGATCGCCAAGGAACTCGGCGTCAAGATCGAGTGGGTCCTGCTGCCCTGGGAAGGCGTGCTGCCGGGTCTTGAAGCAGGCAAGTTCGATATCGTGGGCGGCCCTGCCACGATCACGAAGCAGCGCATGGAGCGCTATCGCTTCACGCCTCCGGTTGCCGAAGCAACCGTTGCGCTTCTGAAGCGCGCCGGGGATGAAACCGTGAAGAAGCCGGAAGATATCGCCGGCAAGGCTGTCGGCGGCGGCAAGGCCTCGGCCCAGCTCGATCAGCTCAAGGCATTTGTCGACACGCTGCCCGGCAAGGCGGACGTTCGCGAATATCCCGGCAACAACGAAGCCTATGCCGATCTTGCAGCCGGCCGCATCGTGGCCGTCGGCAATTCGCTGCCCAACATCGCCTTCGTGGCCAAGCAGCGCCCCGACACCTTCGAAGTGGTCCAGCCGCCCTTCGGCACCAAGGCCTACTTCGGCTATCCCGGCCTGAAGGACGACGATCACAAGAGCCTGATGGATGCGATCGAAGCCGCCATGCTCAAGATCAAGGGCGACGGCCGCCTCGGAACGATCCAGGAAAAGTGGTTTGGCGCGAAGTTCGAGACGCCTGACCTGGTCAACGACCCGGCGCTCTGACCGATTGAACGGCCCCGCCGCGTTCCCCGCAAGGAGAGCGCGGCGGCGTTGCTTCATCCCAAGCCAACCCAAGGCGGGTAAGCTATTCCATGTCCTGGAAATTGTTTGAACTGCTGGTCCAGGCATCGTTCTACACGGTGCTTATCAGCTTCGTCTCCATCACCATCGGTCTGGTGATCGGCACGGCGGTTTCGGCGGCCTCGCTTTCGCCAAGCCGGGCTCTCTCCGTTCCGGGGCGAACCTTCGTCAGCTTCTTCCGCGGCGTGCCGCTGCTGGTGCAACTGCTGCTCATCTACAATCTGCTGCCGGCGCTCGGCATCAACGTGCCGAGCGTGGTTGCGGCGATCACCGGACTTTCGCTATGCACGGCTGCCTACCAGGCGGAGAATCTACGCGGCGGTTTCCAGAGCGTGCCGCGCGGGTTGCTCGAAGCCGCCGACATGGTGGGGCTGACCGCGTTCCAGCAATTCCGGCGCATCAAGGCGCCGATTGCGCTGCGCCTCGCACTCCCCTCGCTGGTCAATGAAGCGATCATGATCCTGAAAGCCTCGTCGCTGGTTTCGGTGGTCGGCATCGTCGAGTTGACCCGCATGGCGCAGGATCTTGCGGCAAGCACCTATCGGCCTATCGAGCTGTTTTCGGCAGCAGGCCTGCTTTACCTCATCATCAATTGGCTGATCGCCTGGGGCGGCTCGTTGTTCGAACGCTCCTTCCGCTGGGGACGGCCATGAACTTCGATATAAATCTGATCCTCAGCATCATGCCCGAGCTTGCACGGGCATTCGGGGTAACCATGCTGACGTGGGTGGCAGGCGTGATCGGAGCAGCCCTTCTCGGCTTCCTGGTTGCGGTCGCACGGCGCTACGGCAGCCGCTGGCTGGGCTATCCGCTCAGGCTATGCGTCGAGGTCATCCGAGGCACCCCGTTCCTGATCCAGCTTTTCCTGCTCTACTATGGCGGACCATTCATTGGTCTCTCGCTGGAACCTATTCCAGCCGGCCTGCTTGGCTTGACCGTCTACGGCGCGGCCTATTTCAGCGAAATCTTTCGTGCCGGCTTCGAGGCGGTGCCGCCTGGCCATGTCGAAGCCGCAGAATGCGTCGGCCTCAATCGTCGCCAGATCATCCAGCGCATCCTCATACCGGAAATGACCATGCTGGTGCTGCCTGCCTCGGTCAACATGGCCATTATCCTGCTCAAGGAAACCGCCGTGCTGTCGATCATCACCGTGCCCGAACTGACGCTCGTCATCAGCGCCATCGGTTCGCAGCAATACGCTTTCGTCGAATCGCTCTTCCTGCTTGCACTGTTCTACTGGGGGTTAGTCGAACTTGCCGGCCGGCTCGGACGCCACATGGAAGCCCGCTTCTCCAAATACAGGTTTGTAACCGCATGACGATGCCAGCCATTTCCGTAAAAGGACTGATCAAGCGTTTCGGCAACATCGAGGTGCTGCACGGGATCGATCTCGACATTCCGCAAGGACAGGTTTCCTGCCTGATCGGCCCTTCCGGTTCGGGCAAGAGCACGCTCTTGCGCTGCATGGCCTTCCTGGAGGAAGCCTCCGATGGGCTGATATTCATCAATGGCGAGCCGCTGGGTTATGCGCCCGGCCCTCAAGGCAAACCGGTGCGCCTGCCTGCTGCCCGCATCCGCGCGGTGCGCTCGCAGATCGGCATGGTGTTCCAGCAGTTCAACCTTTGGCCGCATATGACCGCGCTCGGCAATGTCAGCGAGGCGTTGAAGACGGTTCACGGCGTACGCAAGAGCGAAGCCGAAGAGCGCGCCATGGTGCAGCTAAAGAAAGTTGGCCTGGCCGAGCGTGCCGGCCACTATCCATCTCAGCTTTCCGGCGGCCAGCAGCAGCGCGTGGCGATTGCGCGCGCGCTGGCGCTGGAGCCGAAAATCATGCTTTTCGACGAGCCGACCTCGTCCCTCGATCCCGAGTTGACCGGCGAGGTGCTGAACGTGATGCGCGCGCTGGCAGCCGACGGCATGACGATGGTGGTGGTGTCGCATGAGATCGGCTTTGCGGCAGCGGTGTGCCAGCAGATCGCGTTCCTCGACAACGGCAAGCTTTTGATGACGGGCACGCCGCAGGAGATATTCGGCAAGCCGCGCCATCCGCGCCTCGACCAGTTCCTCGACACATATCTGGACCGTGGCGCAGCGATGCTTGTCTAGGGCCTGACCGCAAAATGGAGGCGCTGGCAAACCCCGACAGGCGCTCGCTGCATCAGCGCATTCTCGACGACGTACAAGGCCGCATCCTGTCGGGCGATTGGCCGCCTGGCCACCGCATTCCGTTCGAGCATGAATTGACGGCGCAGTATGGCTGCTCGCGAATGACCGTGAGCAAGGTGCTGAACCAGTTGGCGAGGGCTGGCCTCATCGAGCGCCGCCGCCGCAGCGGCAGCTTCGTGCTGCGGCCGCATTCGCAATCGGCGGTGCTGGAAATCCGCGACATCATGACGGAAGTGCAGGCGCTCGGACTTGCCTATCGTTTCGAGGTCGTAAGACGGGTCAAGCGCCGCTCCACCAGGACCGACCTCGACCGACTGCATCTGGAAAGAAAGGTCCCGGTGCTCGACCTGGCATGTCTGCATTTTGCCGGCAAGGAGCCGTTCTGCCATGAGGAACGCCTCATCAATCTCGATGCGGTTCCGGAAGCCGATGCGGAGGCATTTGCCGAGCGCGCGCCGGGTCCCTGGCTTGTCGAACGCGTTCCGTGGAGCACGGCGGAACACCGCATCCAGGCTGTTGGCGCCAATTCAGCCACGGCCTCTGCGCTCGGCATTGCCGAGGGCACTGCCTGTCTGTTGATCGAGCGGCGCACCTGGGGTGCCGAACAACCGATCACCCATGTCCGCCTGACCTATCCGGGCGACGGTCATGAGCTTGTCGCTCACTTCGCGCCGTCACGAACCTAGGGTCAGGAGCCCCGGCAAATCCGGCGCGTCGGAGAGGATGAAAGCCTTATCCGGGGAGCCTTGTATGCACTCAGGCCAGAGCCTGTTCCGTTACCGGGTCGAAATAGCGTAGCTGGCCGGGCTCGACGGTGAGATATACCGGGGTGCCCGGTTTCAGTTCACGCTCCGCCTCGACGCGGGAAACCATGATCCGCGCGCCTTCAGCGATGACCTCGACCAGTTGCTCGGCCCCGAGTTGCTCGGTCAGCTCGACGCGACCGTGCAGGGCATTTTCAGACTTGGATTCATGCAAGCGGATATGCTCCGGCCGCAGACCGACGGTCACGTCGCGCCCATCCTGTCCAATCAGCCCGCGTCCGCCTTCATTGGAGACGTGGAATGCCCCGCCGGGCGCGTGGATGTGGTAGCCTGAGCCGTTGCGTTTCACCTTGCCGTCGAGGAAGTTCATCGCCGGAGAGCCGATAAAGCTCGCCACGAAGCGCGTGCTCGGGCGCGAATAGATTTCCCACGGCGTGCCGACCTGCTCGATGCGGCTGTTGTTCATCACCACGACACGATCGCCGAGCGTCATCGCCTCGACCTGATCGTGCGTGACATAGACGGCGGTGGTCTCGACGCGCCGATGCAGGCGCTTCAATTCAAGGCGCATATGCGCGCGCAGCTTCGCATCCAGGTTGGACAGCGGTTCGTCGAACAGGAACACCTTGGCGTTGCGAACGATACAACGGCCGAGCGCAACCCGCTGCTGCTGGCCGCCGGACAGTTCGCGCGGCTTTCGTTTGAGCAGGTCGCGCAGGCCGAGAATGTCGACCGCACGGTCGATTTCCGTCTTGATGGTGTCTTCCGGCACCTTCCGGTTGCGCAACCCGAAGGCCAGATTGTCGTAGACCGTCATGTGCTGGTAGAGCGCATAATTCTGGAACACCATCGCAATGTCTCGATCGCGCGGCGGCAGGTCGTTGACCGTCTGGTCGCCGATGGCGATGGTGCCGTCGGATATATCCTCGAGACCGGCAATCATGCGCAGCGTGGTAGACTTGCCGCAGCCGGACGGACCGACAAGCACAAGAAATTCCTTGTCGCGGATGGTCAGGTTGACGTTGTCGACGGCGTTGTAGCTACCGTAGCGCTTGCAGACGTCGCGCAGAACGACTTCAGCCATATCAAAACTCCGAATTGGGGCGCGGTCAGATGCGCAAGCCCTGGATCACGTATTTCTGGGCGAACAGCGTAATGATGACCGCGGGGATCATGGCCATGACCGCCATCGCGCTCATGAGATTCCATTCCGTACCGAGTTCGGTCACGAATTGCGCCATCGTCACGGTCAATAGCGGCGTGCGGTTGCCGGTCAGGATCAAAGCAAACAGGAACTCGTTCCACGTCCACAGCCAGGACAGGATGCCGAGCGCGGCGATCGCCGGACCGGCAGCGGGCAGCGCCACGCGGCGAAACGCACCCCAGCGCGTGCAGCCGTCGATCATCGCGGCATATTCCATCGACGGATCGATTCCGTCGAAGAAGCCCTTCATGATCCACGAGAAGAAGCACACATGGACGGCGACGTGCGCCGCCAGAATGCCGAAGAAGGTATCGTAGAGGCCGAGGGACTCGTTGACCACATAGAGAGGCAGTACCCAGGAAATGTAGGGGACGGTGCGGAACACGTAGATCGATGTGAACCAGGTTTTCGGCAGCCAGCCCTTGAAGCGCGACAGCATGTAGCCGCTGGTTACCGTGACGCCGAGCGACAGGATCGTGGCTGCGGTGGCAACCAGGAACGAGTTGAAGAAGGCTTCTATGACGACGCCGCGCTGGAAAACCTCGATGTAGTTGGCCAGCGTGAACTCGGTGCCACGATAGATGTAGTAGACGCCCCATCCCGGACGCAGCGACGTCACCACAAGGATGATGATCGGCGCCAGGAACAGGAGAAGCACGGCCGAGACCGCGAGGGCCATGAAGGCTGCGCGCGCACCGGGGCGCAACAGGTCAAACAGGCCGGTGCGTCGTGGCAGTGGAGCTACAGGGGAAGCGAGGCTCATCGGGACACATCCATGAAACGGTTGATGAGTGCGTAGAGCGCCAGCCCCGCCACCATGATGATCAGCGTGCCGATGACGGCTGCCGCCGAGCCGCGGGCGAAGTTCAGGTTCTGGAACGCTTCCATGAAGACATAGATGCTGAACACCTCCGTGGAGCGCGCCGGACCGCCGCCGGTCAGCAGCCAGACCTGGTCGAAGGTGCGGAAGCAGTCGATGGCCCGGATGACGACGCACACGCCGATGACCGGCCGCAACATCGGCACGGTGATATGCGTGAAGATGCGCCAGCGCCCGGCGGCATCGAGTGCGGCCGCCTCGAAGGGCTCCTTGGGAAGGCTCTTCAACCCTGCAAGCAACAACAGGGCAAACCACGGCGTCCAGATCCAGACGTCGGTGAAGACGATGACGCCAAACGCATACCAGCGGTCGGCAAGCCAGGCCGGCTGGCCGAGCCCCAGCCAGCCGAGGAATGCGTTGACCACGCCGAACTGGTCGTTGAAGGTCCAGCGCATCATCGTCGAGGCAATGACGGGACCAATCATAAGCGGCAGCAGCACCACGGTCTGAACCAGACGCTGAGCGGCAAAACCGCGATGCAGGAGTAGCGCGACCGCCATGCCCAGTGCCAGCGACAGGCCGACCGAAGCGACGATGAGCAGGAACGTATTTGGCAGCACGGTGAACAGGAAATTGGTGTCGCTGAGCACATAGCGATAGTGCTCGAGCCCGACCCAGGTCTTGTCCGGGTCATAAAGGGACCAGCGGCGAAAACTTGCATCGGTGCCGATGAAGATCGGCACGACCTGGAACAGCAGCAGAACCAGCACGGACGGCAGGATCAGGCCGATCTGGAAAGAGAGCCGTTCACCGATCAGTCGGCTACGGCGCCGCGCCGCGGGGATTGCTCCCCGCGACGCAGCCTGATGATCCGCGGCAACCGTCGGCATCACGCTACTTCGCGATCTGCTGCACGGCTGCGTCGTGCAAGGTTTTCATGCCTCGCTCCAACACCGCAGGTATGTCTTCGCGCTTTCCGCTCAATGCCTCGGTCGAGATATCGGCGTAGGCCTTTTGCACTGCGGGCCAGTTAGGGAAGTAGTAGGCCGACAGAACCTGGTCCTTTACGTCGAAGACGACCGCCTTGAGCTTGGCGAATACCGGATCCTGCGCGGCCAGTTCAGGCCACAGGTCGGTGTTCGGGGGCGGTCCGCCAGTGCTCTTCCACTGTGCAATCTGGCCCTCGTGATCGAGCAGCATTGCACCGAGCGCCTTCTTGGCCAGTTCCTTCTGCTTGGCGTCAATTGCCTTGGGAATGCCCCAGGCCCAGATGGTGTCCCAGGCGACATTGTTGTTGAGGCGCGGTCCCATAGGCCACAGCGCCATGCCGACCTTGCCGGCGATCTTGGACTTCTCGGGATTATTGAATTCACCCCAGAAGGTCGAATCCGCGAAGGTAAAGGCGGATTCGCCAGCCATGAAGATGGCGTTGGCCTCGTTGCGACCATAGGAAACCATGGCCTCGGGGCTGATCTTGTCCTTGTGCAGGTTATCCCACCAGAATTCGATCGTCTCGCGGTGGCAGTCCTCGGTCAGGGTCGGCACCCAGCCGCTCTTGTCGAGAACGGCGTTGTCGCGCTCGAACTTCGGGTTGAAGATGTCGCAACCGTTCGTCCACAGCGACCACCAGATCGAGAACCAGGTGTTCTGGTGCGTCATGCCGCCGACATAACCCCACTTGGTCTTGCCTTCTTCCTGCAACTTATGGCCGACTTTCACCATGTCGGCCCAGGTCTTCGGCACATCCTTTTCGTCGACCAGATCGGTGCGGTAGAAGAAAGTTCCGACCGTATGCGCCAGCGGAACCGCCGTCGGCTGCCCCTCATCATTGGGGAAGGCACGCATCGGACCCTTGCGGATCTTGTCCATGCCCTCGACATCCGATGTCTGCTCGACCCATTGCTTCCAAAGCTGGCCCCAGTCGTCGTTATGCCAGAAGATATCGCAATCGGTGCCGCCGCTGCTGAGCATCTGGCTCATCTTCGGCAGGTAGACCGAATAGGACATCGGGTTCTTTTCCAACTCGACGCCGTTTGCCTTGGCCCATTTTTCCATCATGGCGACGTTCGCCTCGATGACGGGGTGGCTCATGTAACAGATCTTGAGCGAGCCTTCTGCCTGCGCCGGAACAATCCCGATCGCAGCCAGGCCGAGCAACAAGCTCCCGGCCAAAGGCAGCCCACCTAACTTTCGTATCATAAATTTCCTCCCAAGAAGTCCGATCCAGGCAGCCAGAACCAGCTATCAATCGACGCGGGCCGCATGTCTCAGTTGCACGTCGCTCCCAATTTGTATGAAACCGCTTTCATTTTTTTTGAAAAACAACGAGGCGCGTAATTCTGCGCCGACGATCGGCCTCTAACTCTTGGATTAGCCCGGAAACCCTACTCTTTCATGGTGCCGCAAGTCAAGCGACAGACGGGGCTTTTAGACCGCATACGACGAAGGTCTGGTGTTAAAAGGGATAAAATCTGCATGCTTTCTGTGCTATTTTGACGCTAAATTTTATAACATATTGTTTTCCATATATATTTTGCTATGCAATCGCTTTCATAAGCTTGGTGTTGGTTTTTTTGATGCTACGTTGGGTGTACTGGATTCGCGTAACGCGGAAGGAGTTTCGATGACGCAGTCTCAGCAAGGCGAGCCGAAGCGCCACCGCTCGCGTCGAGGCGCCAAGCGCAAGATGCGGCTTGCCGACGTTGCCCGCCGGGCCGGGGTATCGGAAGCGACGGCCTCGCGCGCCATCAACCGGCCCGAACTCGTACGGCCGGAGGTCAGGGAGCGCGTGGCCCGCGCCGTGCAGGAGCTTAGCTATGTCGCCCATGGCGCTGCCCGCGCCCTTGCCTCGGACCGGACCCACTCCATCGGTCTCATCGTACCGACCCTTCGCACGGCGATTTTTGCTGAGTCGGCGGAGATCTTGCAACAGGCGCTCAATCGCAGCGGCTACCACTTGATCATCGCCAGTTCCGAATACGACAAGGCCCGCGAATTCCACGAGGTTCGGGCGCTTCTGCAGCATGGTATCGACGGCATGGTCCTGGTGGGACAGGATCACGCGCCCGAATTGTGGCAGTTGCTCGAGAAGTCGGGGCTCCCGTTCGTCACCGCCTTCCAATATGCAGGTGAATCCCCCTACCCGTGCATTGGCGTCGACAATCGCCAGGAATTTTACGACGCGATACGCTTTCTCATCAATCTCGGGCATACCAATATCGGCGTGTTGACTGCCGAAACCGCCAGTAACGAGCGCCTCGCGGCGCGCCTCGCGGGCGCGCGCGACTGCATCGCAGACCATGGCCTGCCCAAGCCGGATGTCGTCGAGGCGCCATCGACGCTGACAGATGCGCGCCAGGGCCTGCGTCGTCTTCTCGAGCGTAACACCCATATCACCGCCGTAGCCTGCACCAATGACTTGATGGCTTTCGGCGCGCTGGCCGAGTGCCGAACCCTCGGCATCAATGTGCCGGAACGGTTGTCGGTGATCGGCTTCGACGACCTTGACATCGCCGAGCACACGCAGCCTTCGCTGACCACCATACGCTTGCCCCTGGCCGAACAAAGCCGGCGCGTGGGCGAGTACCTGCTGGCCCGCATCGAGGGGCGCGACGCCCCGTCTTCGACACGCCTGAAGGCGTCCTTCATTGTACGTGAATCGACCGGACGGCCACCGGAGCTTGCAAGGACAGAGGCTCAGCGGGGCGGTGCAGAAGCAGGGCCTTTGCAAACGCCATCCTCGAAAAGACGAGCCCGCTCCGCGGCCGAATAACCAAGCTCGGCAAGGATCTCGGCTGTCTGGGCTCCCAGCGGCTGCGGCGTCAGGCGCAATTCCGGTGCAACCCCATCATAGCGAACCGGGTGGGCCACCAATGTGATCGGCTCGCCGGCAGCACTATGCGTGTCGATAAAACAACCGTTGTGGCGCACCTGAGGGTCTGCCACTACCGACTCGTAGTCGCTGACGCGCGCATGCCAGATGCCCGCCTTTGCAAAGATGGCTTCCCATTCGGCACCAGGCCGCTGGACAAGTACGCTTTCCAGCAAGGAACAGATTCGTGTACGCGCTGCCCACGCGTCCGTATCGTCGATTGCCGCGAGCTCCGCCGACCCGGTTGCTGCCGCCAGCGCCTTGAGGCTGGTCAATGAAATCGCCAGGTCTGTATCAGCGGTGCGATAGATGCCGTAAGGCGCAGGAAAATACCAGCCGCCCAGCGAGCCTTCCGTTGCAATACCCGCTTCGGGGCGCGGGCCGTTAAAGTAGGTAACGAAGGATTCGAGTTGCAGGTCGATTGCGGCATTGAGCAGGCTGACATCGACCCGGCACCCCTTTCCAGTGGTGCTGCGCCGGTAAAGAGCGGCGAGGACACCAAGCGCCAACAATGCTGCCCCATGATGGTCGACTGCCGAAACTCCCACCGGGCGCGCCGTTTGCCCAGCACGCCCGGTGATCGCGGCCAGCCCGCTCATGGCCTGGATTAAGAGGTCCTGGCCGGGGCGGTCGCGATAAGGGCCGTCTGCTCCGAAGCCTGAAGCCGAAGCGTAGACGATCCTGGAATTGAAGGCCTGGACGGCTTCGAAACCGAGGCCCAGCTTGTCCATGACACCGGGCCGATAGTTCTCGACCAAGACGTCCGCCTGGGCGACAAGCCGCCGCGCGATCTCTGCGCCTGCGGGCGACTTGAGATCGAGCGCGAGGCTACGCTTGTTGCGGCCGCCTGCAAGAAACAGCGGCGTGTCCGGGCCGATCCACTTACCGGCGGCCGCCCAGTGTCTTTGCTGACCGCCCCCAAGCGGCTCGATCGCCACGACGTCCGCGCCCAGGTCCGCCAGATGCTGGACGCCGACCGGTCCCATCAGGAAATGATTGAAGCTGACAATGCGAACGCCGTCGAGAAGGGTCACGTTATCTCCAATTTTTGCAAGCGTTTACATTTCAAGAGGGGTGGCATGTTTTGTAGAAACAATACAACTATCTGTTTTCATGCATATTATCTATGTGTATCGTTGACACGCGGATCACAATATGACAGATCGACCTATATTATGAAAGCCCTTTCATTAATATGGCAATGACTGACCTCATCGAGACGAGCGAGCCCGACGCCGGCGTGCGGATGATCCGCCTCAATCGGGCGAACCGACTGAATGCATTGAGCAGCGACCTTCTGGTCGAGATTGCGGCGGAACTGCATGCTTGCTCCGCAAGTGGGGACGTCCGCGCAGTCGTGCTGACCGGTGACGAGCGCGCCTTTTCCGCTGGCGCGGATGTGCATGAAATGGCTGTAGCCGGGATCGACGCAATCTACGGGGCGCGCCGGCTCGATGCTTGGAAGGTCATCGATGCGTTCGACAAGCCGCTGATCGCGGCGATCGAAGGCATCGCCTTTGGCGGCGGACATGAACTGGTCATGCTGTGCGACATTGTCGTGGCTGGAGCCAAGGCGCGCTTCGCCCAACCCGAAATCAATCTGGGCTCACTGCCCGGCGATGGCGGCACGCAGCGCTTGCCGCGTAATCTCAGCAAGGCACAGGCGATGCGCCTCATTCTGACCGGTGAAGCCATCGACGCGGCAACCGCCGAACGCTGGGGTCTTGTCTCCGATCTGGTTCCGGCAGGCGAGGCAGTGCGACACGCCGTGGAAATCGCTGCCCGCATCGCCGCCAAGCCGCCCGTTGCCGCGCGGCTGGCCAAACAGGCAGTGCGCACCGCCTATGAGACGACGCTGTCCGCCGGTCTCGACGCCGAGCGCCAGCAAGTCAGGCTCAGCTTCCAGACCGCAGATCACGACGAGGGCGTCGAAGCCTTCATGATGAAACGCAAACCGATTTTCCGGGGGCGCTGAAACATGGCACGCAGTATTATTGTCACGGGTGCCGCCTCCGGCTTCGGCGAAGTGATCGCCAAGAGCTTCGCGGCTGCCGGCGAGACCGTCATGCTGGCCGATATCAATGAAGCCGGCGGCCAACGCGTGGCGAGTGAGATTGCATCATCAGGCGGCAAGGCTCGCTTTCAGCGTACTGACGTCGCCAACGCACGCTCCACGCAAGAACTCGTCGATACGACAATCGAATGGTCAGGCGGCGTCGATGTTCTGGTCAACAACGCCGGCATCACGCATCCGCCGGTTCCCGTCGAGACAATCGGCGAGGCCGAATTCGATCTTGTTTTCGCGGTCAACTTCAAATCCGTCTACCTGTTGACGACACAAGCCATCCCTGCATTGCGCAAAAGCAAGGGCGCGATCGTCAACGTCGCCTCTATCACCGCCGAACACCCGCGCTGGGGACAGTCGGTCTATGCCGCAACAAAGGGGGCGATGATCAGCTTTACCCGGGCACTGGCGATCGAACTGGCTCCCGACGGGGTGCGCGCCAATGCCGTCGCACCGGTCGCCTCGCTTACCGGGATGACCAAGGACACGCTGGGCAGTGCCGACCCGCAGGCCCGTCGCCGCCAGATCGAAGCGACCATCCCGCTTGGACGCCTTGGCGAGGCTTCGGACATCGCCGGCGTCGTCAGTTTCCTGGCGTCGCCTGCCGCCGCATTCCTCACCGGCATATGCGTGCCAATCGATGGCGGGCGCTCAATTTAGAGCGCGGCCCTACAGTGTGACATCCCGGTCTAGCGGAAATATCGGGCGCGGCACATTGCGATAGTGGCGACGGTGATATTGCGGCGTCGACAACGCGCCGCTGTCGCAGACGATGACGCGGCCCGAGATCGGTTCGAAAGCGGCGCGAAAATGCTGCATCGATTTCAGCCCGATGACCGATTTCTCGGCAGGCATGATCCCGAACGCCTTGAACTGTTGCTGGTCCAGCATTTGCGAATTGCCGCTCACCACCAGCACATCGATGCCGTCGATGCGCAGAACGGCAGTCGGACCGAAGCTGTAGTGCAAACCGCCGATGATCGGCCCATCCCCAATGTACCGGCCATCGCTGATCAGGCGAATTTCACCTTCGACTTCAAGCGGCCCGCCGCCGAAGGCCGGATCGTTCTTGCCGCCGAGTTGCAATTTCACCCGATCCCCTACCTTGCGAGTGGTGAGTTGGGCCGCGGCTTCGGGGTCGATCATCGGGCCGAAAGCCGCGTTCTCCAACCTGGCGTCCAGCATCGCCTTGAGCAGATTGGTCGCATCGCCATACGCGCCCGATCCTGGATTGTCGGAATAATCCGCTATGATCAGGGGACCTTTCGAAGCATCGAAGGCCGATGCGATAGCGGCAGCTTCCTCCACTTCGAGATAGCGGTTCTCGCTGGCAAAGCGGGCATCCCAGATAGAATCCGCGAGTTCCTCGGCCATGGCGCGGGCGCGTGCTTTAACGCCGGCCATATTGCGGTCGAAAGTAACAAGAACGGTCGGGCCGACTTCCCTGATGTCGGCGTCGGAGAAGCCGGCGTTGATGGACACCGCATGAATGCCCGGCTCCGTCTCGAAAGCGCGTGCGCGCTCGTAGATCGCAACCATCGGCCCGGCATCGGAGCGGCCGGCATTGATCTCATCGAGCATGGGCCGATGCGCGCGCAAGGTCGCCGGGTCGATGCGGCCACTCATCGTTTGCTCGAGAATTCGCCCGGCCTGCAGCCCGCGCTCGCGCATGTCGATGTGCGGATAGGTCTTGTACGACACGATGATGTCCGCCAGTTCGCACATTTGCGGAGTGGCATTGGCATGGAGGTCGAGGACGATGGCGATCGGCATGTCCGGTCCCACGATCGCACGCAAGCGCGACAGCAATTCGCCTTCGCCATCCTCGCAAAAGTCCGGCACCATCGCGCCGTGCAGGCCAAGGAGTATTCCGTCGAGACTATCCTTTTCGGCGCGAGCGGCATCGCAGATCTTGCCGGCGATATGGTCGAAGGTCGCCCGTGCCACGCGGGCGCCAGGCCCCGCATGGGCGCTGATGACATGCTGCATGTTCCAGCCCGCTTCACGCGAAGCATCGAGGAAGCCGGCCAGTTCGGTATTTGCGCTACCGTACGCGGCAATGGCGGCTTCGCCCTCGGCCAAGGCTTCCGCCTCGAAATCGGCAAGCGTGGTGGCCCCTTTCTTGAAGGTGTTGCTTTCATGCTGGAATTCGGCTGTCAGCACATGCTTGCTCATGATGGTTCCTTCTCGTCGACAGCTATAGGGTGGAAGCAGGCAGCACGATGCCCGCTTGCGTGCATTGTCAGGATCGGCCGCTCGCTGAGGCAGCGTGACGATGCGCGCGAACAACGCGCCGCAAAGGCGCAGCCCTTGGGGAGGTTGAAGGCTGAAGGGATTTCGCCGGTCAGCGAGGCAAGATGCCGCCGTTTGGAGGGATCGGGGCTGAACGTACTGTCGAGCAGCGCACGCGTATACGGATGGCGTGGCTCGGTGCTCGGCGACGGAAGCTCCTCGACCACGGCGCCCAAATACATGACGATGATGCGGTCGCAGAAATAACGCACCAGGCCGAGATCGTGCGAAATGAAGAGATAGGTGAGGCCGAGATCCCGCTTCAGGTCCTGAAGCAGTTTTATGATCTGAGCCTGAATGGAAACGTCGAGCGAAGCCGTAGGTTCGTCAAGCACGAGCAGATCAGGCCGCAGGGCCAGCGCCCGGGCGATCCCTACACGCTGGCGCTGGCCGCCTGAAAGCTGGTGCGGATAGCTGCGGGCGATTTCCCCAGCAAGTCCGACCTGATCGAGCAGTTCAGCGATCCGCCCTGGCGGAAGAGCCACACCCTGCACGGTAAACGGTTCGCGCACGATCTCCTCGACCGTAAAGCGCGGGTCGAGAGAGGAGTAAGGGTCCTGGAATACCATCTGCATGCGCCGGCGCGCCCGGCGCAAATCGCGCGGCGCCAGCTTGCCGAGATCGACGCCGCCGAAATGCACGGTCCCCTGCGTCGGTTCCAGAAGCCGCAAAGCCAGACGAGCAAGGGTCGACTTCCCGCATCCGCTCTCGCCAACCACGCCGACCACCGATCCACGGCCGACGCCAAGACTGACATCGCGCACCGCCGTCATGCTGCGGCGCGGCGCGAACAGGCCTGCGCCGCTGTCGAAGCGCTTGGTAAGCCGGTCAATGACCAGAAGGGCGGCGGCGTCAGCCATGTCGTGTGCCGCCATTCAGCGGAAAATGGCAAGCAACCGCGCCGCCTGGCAGTGCCGTCGCGCCAGGTATGCTCGTCTCACATACCAATTGTCGCCCGATACAGCGCGGATGGAACCGACACCCTGGAGGGAAATGCGCCACGGAGGGCACGGACCCGGCGATCCCGCTGAGGCTGTCGCGCGCCATACCTTCCCTGGGAATGCAGTCGATCAGCGCGTGAGTGTAAGGATGGGCCGGTGCTGCAAACAGCGAGTTCACGTCCTGTTGTTCAGCCAGCCGGCCGGCGTAAATGACGGCGACCCGGTCACAGCATTGCGCCACCACCCCCATGTCGTGGGTAATCAAAACGAGCGCCAGACCGCGTTCCCGAACCAGCGAGGTGAGCAGATGTATGATCTGCGCCTGAACGGTCACGTCGAGCGCTGTCGTCGGCTCATCCGCGACGATAAGGTCCGGCTCGCCAGCGAGCGCCATGGCAATGACCACCCGCTGCTTCATGCCGCCGGACAGTTGATGCGGATACTGACGATAGATCGTGGCCGATTCCGGTATGCGCAACTGCGTCAGGATTTCAATTGTCCGGCTGCGTGCGACGTCCGCCCTCAAGCCGAGATGCAGCCTTGCCACCACATCGACCTGTTCACCGACGGGCTGAAGCGGATCGAGCGCCGTCATCGGATTTTGCGTGATGAAGGCAATCCTGCGGCCCCGGAATTTGCGAAGCCTTTCTTCATCCAGCCTGGTCAGATCGATATTGTCGAAGCGGATTGCTCCGCCCGTCACCCGTGCTCCGATCAGCGGCAACAGGCCGGCGATTGCCAGGGCGGTCAGCGACTTGCCGGATCCGGATTCGCCGACCAGACCCAGGATTTCGCCCCGATCCACCTCGAAGCCTATGTCTTCGAGCAATGCGAGGCGACCGATACCCACCGACAGCCGATCGACCTCAAGAAGAGCCATGACGGTTCCTCATTCGGCTCTCGGCCTTGAGCGGACATCGAGCCCGGCGATCAGCGCATCGCCGAACAGATTGATGCAGACGACGGTGATCGCCGCCGCAAGGCCGGGAAAGATGATGATCCATGGCGCCTTGAACAAAAGGGCTGTGCCCGACGACATCATTGCGCCCCAGCTCGGCGTCGGCGGCTGCGCGCCGAGGCCGAAGAAACCGAGCGTCGCCTCGAGGATAATGGCATCTCCTGTGGCCAACATGCCGCTTACCAGCACCGGTGTGATCGCGTTCGGCAGAAGGTGCCGAAACAGGATATGGCCATGCGAGGCGCCAAGACCCGACGCCGCTTCGATGAATGTCTCGGACTTGATCGCCATGACCTGCGCACGTGTCAGGCGCGCGAATTGCGCCAGATAGGCAACGGTAATGGCAACCATCGTGCCGGTGATGCCCGGCCCGATGATTGCGACCAGGATCAGCGCCACGAGGATTTCCGGGAACGACCAGCTCAAGTCGATGACGGTTGTAATCAGGCGGTCGAGGCGTCCGCCGAAGTAGCCGGCTGCCGCGCCCAGGACCATCCCTGCCAGAACCGAGAGACCGATGGAGATGATCGAAACCGAAAGCGAGATGCGTGCGCCGTAGAGTATGCGGGTGAGAAGATCGCGACCGAATTCGTCCGTTCCCAGCCAGTGCGACAGGCTGGGTGGGCTATAGGCAGCACTCAGTTGCTGGACATCGTACTCGTAGGGTGTAAGCAGATGGGCAAAAATGGCCGCCAAGGCGAGAAGCACCAGCCACCCACCGGCTATCGCGCCGGTCTTCGTGCGGAAGGCCCTGGCCAGAAGGTGGTCGCGCAAGGCCGAGTGGGCAGATGATGCGGCGCCGGTCATTTGAGGTTCGCCCTGACCCGCGGGTCTATTGCCGCCTGAAGGATGTCGCCCACCAGCGTCCCCAGCATCACCGCCATGGCGAGCATGAGCAAGCTGGCCTGGACCACCGGATAGTCGTGCTGGTTGAGCGCCTTGATCAGCAAGGTGCCGAGGCCGGGGCGCGCGAACACGACCTCGACGGTAACCGCGCCGCCGAGTATCCAGCCAATTCTAAGCGCCAGAATGGTGACCACCGGCGTCATCGCGTGGCGCAGCACATGGCGCAGCCTGATGCGGGACGGCGACAAGCCTTTGGCGTGCAGCAACAGGACGAAATCCTTTTGCGCGGCCTCGATCATGGCGATGCGTGTGACGCGCACGACCAGGGCGGTGCCGGCCAGCCCGATGGTCAGCACCGGCAGGACCAGCGATGACCAAGTCCGTGCGCCTGAGACCGGGAACCAGCCGAGCACGACCGAAAAGAGCAGGATCATGAGCAGGCCGAGCCAAAAAGTCGGCAGGGTCGAGCCGAGAAGCACGCCTCCCATAATGGCCTGATCGATCGGGCCATCGCGATAGCGCATGGCGATTGCCCCAAGCACGATGCCGACCACCGCCGACAGCAGCAACGACAGGCCGCCCAGTGCCAGCGAATGCGGCAGCGCCTGCGCGATCAATGTGGAAACGGGCCGTTGCGCGACGATCGCGGTTCCGAGGTCGCCGCGCACGAGACCAGCCAGCCAGATCAGGTATTGTTCCGGCAAGCTGCGGTCCAGCCCATAGCGCGCGACAATCGCCGCGCGCTGTTCGGGGCCTGATCCGATCTTGATGAGGTTGTCGACAGGGTCTCCCGGGATCAAATGGATGATCAGGAAGATAACCACCGACACGGCAAGAAAGACCGGCACCAGCATCAGCAGCCGTCTGACGATATAAGCGGTCATCGCGGCCTCGCTCGATTACCCTTGCTGCAGCCTATTCCTTGACCGTCATATCCATGAAGGTCGCCGGACCTACCTCCGTGCCGCGGATCTGTTCAGGCAAAACCAGGCGGTCCTTGTTGTAGGCCACGTTGACCGTTGGCTGGTAGATCGGCGCGAAGGGGAACTGCGACAGGACATATTCGTGATAGGTCTTGAAGTTGGCCTGCCTCTGCTCGCTGTTGGCCGAGCCCGACATGGCTTTCTTCCGCAATTCCTCGGCTTTCGGATCGTTGAACATCGACGTGTTGGGATAGCCCAGCCTGTCGCCGCCAAAGAACCAGTCGACGATGTCGGCATTGTTCCATTCGTAGGAGCGCACGGCCAACTGCTGTTTGCCCGACTTGTACTGGTCGCGTATCGAGGAACTGTCGAAAGAAGTGATCTCGGCATCGATGCCGACCGCTTTCAGTTGCGCCTGGACGACTTCCGTCAGGCGGCGGAACGAGGTGTCGCTCTGCGTCCACAAGGATACTTTCAGCGGTGCGCCGTCCTTTGCCCTTATCCCGTCATCCGCCATTTTCCAGCCGGCCTCGTCGAGCAGGGTCTTGGACCGTTCGGGGTCGTATTTGATGAGGTATTTCGGATCGACCTGCGATTCCGGCAAGGCACTGATGAGGAACGTGTTGGCAACGCTGCCGACGCCACCATAAAGCGAATCCAGTATCTCCTGCTGGTTGATGGCAAACGCCGCTGCCTCGCGCACCTTGATGTCGGTGAACGGAGCCGATGTGACGTTGATCGACATATAGGCGACTTCGCTGCCGGGCAGCGTCAGGAGGGATATGTTCGGCTGCGACTTCAACTCGCCGACGAAATCGGTAGGCACGCCCAAAAGCATGTCCACGCCGCCGGTCTTGAGTTCGAGGAAGGCGGTCGATTCCTCGGCGATCTCCCGAAACGTCAGCTTCTGGATCTTGGCCGGGCCGGTGTTCTTCGACAGCGGCGATCCCCAGGTATAGGCATCGTTGCGCACCAGCACCGTCTCGGAGCCGACGTTGAAACTTTCCAGCTTGTAGGGACCCGTGCCGATTGCTTCCGTCACGCCGAACTTGTCGCCCAACGCCTTATAGGCCTTGGGTTCGGGGATGGCCATGAAGGTGCTTGACAGGTTGTACAGCAGGTTGGGGTCAGGATGCTTCATGGCGAACTTGACGGTGTAGTCGTCGACGACCTCGACCTTGTCGATCGCCTCGCTCATGTAAGCGTTGTCGCTCTCCTTGAACAATTCGAGCCAGGCTGGAATGGTCTGCGCGTTGAAAGGTTCGCCGTTGTGGAAGGTGACGCCCTTCTTCAGGTGGAAAACCCAGGACATTCCGTCAGGCGCTTCCTCCCAGCTCTCGGCCAGATGCGGATGAAACGACAGGTCCGCATCCTGCTCCACCAGCATGTCGTAGATGAGACCGGTCGCAGCGTTGAGCATCGACGCCTTGATCGGATTGTAGGTCGGCGCGCCGACTTCGTTTGTATTGAACACGATGGTCGCTTCCTGGGCGAAGACGGCGGGAACCGCAGCGCACAAGCCCGCAAAGCATATGCCGGCCGCCAGCGCGGCTTTGGCCAACAACTTCCTCATTGCTGTAGTCCTCCTCTTTTCAGTCCTGTTTTTGCGTTACCCTGTGCGTGCCGGTATGGCCGACGAATTCGTTGTAGAGCGACGATATCCGCGCCATCCGTTCCTCCACGCCGGCACCGAGTTCCTTGAAGACGCCGCTGACGATCAAGCCGATCAGGCTCGACATCGCCGATGTCGTGTCCCAGAAATTGTTGAGATCGGTCTGCACGACGAACACTTCATCGGCGTTGCCGTGCGCCCAGTCACAATAGGGGTCTGTGATCAGCGTGACGCCGATGCCTGCAGCTTTCGCTTCCATGGCGAGGCGTTGAGTGAGGCGCGAATAGCGGCGGCCGTCGATCAGAACCAGGGCGGTCGACTTCGGATCAGCCAAAAGGACCTCTGCGAAATGCCCGCCGGCAAGATCGGCAAGATGAACGCCGGAGCGTAGGTACTGGAGATTATGGACAAGCTGCGCTGCATGACCTCGCTCGGTCTGGAAGCCGGCGACATATACCTCCGCACACCTGGTCAGGCGTTCCACTGCACGGGCAAAGTCAGCCGTGGCGGCCACTTCATAAACAGCAACGACAGCCGCAATCTCCTTCTCCAGAGCATGCGCCAGTTCTGTCGCGCCCTCGAGGCTTCGCGCGTGGAAGTCGCGCAGCCGATCGCCGATCAGCCAGGCCGTGTCGCCCAGGTCGGCCTGCAGCCTGCCCTTCAGATCCTTGAAATGACGATAGCCGATGGCCCGGCAGTAGCGGCCGATCGAAGCCTCGCTCACGCCAACTTTCTGCCCCAGCGAGGCAGCGGTTTCGAAGGGAAGGCTCTGCAGGTTGCCGAGAAGGTAGCTGGCGATGGCACTTTCGGTCCTGGTGGCGCTGCCAAGACTTGCCTTCAGGCGCTGAACCAGATCGGACGGCGCTTTGTCCAGATCGATTTCTTGCTTCATCCTTCAACGGTGACAGAAAGATATCACTGCGTCAATATTGCAAGAAAACTTTAAAACTCATAGTCTGACTGGCGTAATCGTCCCGGAATCGGAACTTTCGATGCTGCAGCCCTCCCCCTCAGGCACAATGACGCCGATCCGTATCGACCGCGCGGAATTGCGGCTGGTTCGCCTGCCTCTCCTGGCACCTTTTACGATTTCGACCGGCACGATGGTCGACAAGACCTTTCCGCTGCTCGTCCTCTATGGCGACGGCATCGAGGGTTACGGCGAGGCCGTTTGCGATCCGCTACCGGATTACCTGGATGAGACGATCGCCGGAACGATGGCGCTGCTGCGGGATGTGCTTCTGCCGCAGATGGTGGGCGCCAGCTTCGAAAGCCCGTCAGCATTGGAAAAGCTGCTGCTTCCCTGGCGCGGTCACCAAATGGCCAAGGCCGCCGTTGAAATGGCATTTTGGGACTTGTGGGCCAAGTCGCTTCGCTTGCCGCTGAAAACGCTTCTGGGAGGGACGACCGACAGCGTGGCGGTTGGCGTTTCCCTTGGCATCAGGGCGATCGACGAAACCGTGGAGCGGGCTTGCAGGCATAACGACCTCGGCTACAAGCGGATCAAGCTGAAGATCATGCCGGGCCACGATCTGGCGCTGGTGGAGGCAGTCAGAAAGGCGCTGCCCGACGCCAGTTTGAGCGTCGATGCCAACAGCGCCTATTCGCTGGCGGATGTCGCCGTGATGCAGGCGCTCGACGGAGCCAATCTCGAATATATCGAACAGCCGCTCGCCTGGGATGACATCCACGATCATTCCACGCTGCAGGCGCAACTCAGCACCCCCATCTGCCTCGACGAGTGCATTCGCAGCGTCGCCGATGCACGCAAGGCCTTGCAGCATGGGGCCGCCCGCGTCATCAACATCAAGCCGGGCCGCGTTGGCGGTCTTCTCGAGTCGCGCCGGATTCACGACATTGCAGCGGCGTGGGGCGCCCCGGTCTGGTGCGGCGGCATGCTCGAAGCCGGCATAGGCCGCGCCCACAATATCCACCTTTCCACGCTGCCCAACTTCCGCAAGCCCGGCGATACCGCAAGCTCAAGCTTCTATTTCGCCAGGGACATCGTCAATGAACCGCTTGAAGCGACCAATGGTCTGATGCCGGTGCCTGAGGGAGCCGGAATTGGTGTCACGCTGGATTGGAAATTCCTCGACCAGGTGACCGTCGGCAAGGAGACGTTTGCGGCGTGAATACCATTGAGTATCGCGAACTCTCCGGCATGGAAGAATTCTCCGTGGCAGAGCGATTACAACGCGAGGTTTGGGGCAAGGGCGACAAGGAAGACCCCGCCGACCTGATGATGGTCATCCAGCACGAAGGAGGACTGGTGGGCGGTGCGTTTCTCGACGGCAAATTGACCGGCTACGTGTTCGGGTTCCCGACCAGGGATCCCGGTATCCAGCATTCCCACAGGCTGGCCGTTCTTCCTGCGGCGCGCGGCAGCGGCATAGGTCTCGGTCTCAAACGGTTTCAGCGGCAATGGTGCCTACAGCGCGGCGTCACTCTCGTGCGCTGGACCTTCGATCCGTTGCGTCATGCCAACGCCTACCTCAATATCGGCAGGCTGGGGGCCGAGGCATCGGTCTACTACAGCGACTACTACGGCACGATGGGAGGCATCAACGCAGGACTGCCCTCCGATCGCCTGCTTGCGGAATGGCATATCGGCTCCGAGCATGCGGTTCGCCGCGCGAACGATGAACAGAGCCCCCATCCGGTTTGCGACCGAGCCGATCCGCGCGTGACGATTCCGGCCGATTTCGACACCCTTTTGGCAAGTGACTCCGGCAGAGCTCATGCCGAACGCATGCGCGTACGCGATGCGCTGACACGGCTCTTTGATGAGGGTTACGTGATCCGTGACTACGACAAGTCCGAGCGCGCCTACCTGCTTTCCAGACCCGCGCCGGAAGTTTCTCGCCAACCACAACAGTGCTGAAGTCGCTTCCACCGGATGAAAAACACGGGAAGTTCCACCCCACGCATCGCTCGCCAACCTCTATGTGTCTAAAAGCTTTGGACCAAGTCGCAAGGCTACCGCTGCGCTTTCAAGCGCGGTAACGCAAGGCATCCAGAACGAGGCTGAATGCGGAAGACGGCTGCCGGCGGCTGGGATAGTACAGGTAGTAGCCGTCAAAAGGCTCGCACCAATCTTCCAACACCCGAACCAGCGTGCCGTTGGCCAGGTGACTGGCCACGTGATCTTCGAGCATGAAGGCGATGCCATGGCCGGCAAGAGCTGCTGCCACGATGAGGTCAGCGTCGTTGAACACAAGCTGCCCCTCCGCCTTGACCTTCAACTCCTTGCCGTCTTGCTCGAACTCCCAGGCGTACAGCCCACCGGAGGTCGACATACGCAGAGCGATGCAGTTGTGCCCTGCAAGATCATAGGGCGTCCGTGGCATTCCCCGTTCTGCAAAATACGACGGAGCACCGAAAACGGCCATGCGCAGCCTGGGACTGATCGGCACGGCGATCATGTCCTGCTCCAGTCGCTCACCAAGCCGTACGCCGGCGTCATAGCGGTCGGCCACGATATCGACGAGGCCGCTCTCGATATTCACCTCCACGTTGAGGTCGGGATGCTCGGTCGTGATCCGATCGATCACCGGCCAAAGAACCTCGCGGGCAGCATGAGCGCTTGATGTAATGCGAACGGTGCCGGCAGGCCGATCGCGCAGTTCAGTCAGAGCGGCGAGCCTGCCCTCGATATCGTCGAACGCAGGCCGAAGAGTCTCGATCAGGCGCTCGCCCGCTTCCGTGGGCGAAACGCTGCGCGTGGTTCGCATCAGCAGGCGAAGCCCCAGCTTCGCTTCAAGGCGTCGCACCGAATGGCTGAGCGCCGACTGCGAGATACCGAGCTTTGCCGCGGCTTTCGTGAAACTCCGTTCCTGCGCCACCGCCAGGAACATCGCAAGGTTGCCCAGTTCTTCCCGCCGCATGCCGAGCCGCTCGTGTGGTTGGATTTATGACATGATGTCATAGACCCAAGCGATTTGCCCCGTCTAATTTGTTGAGGCACTACCTGCTACATATCAGTGAGCTTCATAAATCGCTGAACTAGAAGATTGACCATGCCGACAAACGTTCCCGCCGTGACGCTGAACAATGGCGTTGAGATGCCGAGCCTCGGCTTCGGCGTCTTCCAGGTGCCCGATCCTGCCGAGTGCGAGCGCAGCGTCCGTGATGCGATCGATGTCGGCTACCGTCTGCTCGACACTGCGACCTCCTATGGCAACGAGGAGGCGGTGGGCAACGCCATTCGCAATCATGGCATCGACCGCGGCGACCTGTTCGTCACCACCAAGCTTTGGATCGAGGATGCCAGTTATGAAGGCGCGAAGGCAGCGTTCGAGCGTTCGCTCAACAAACTGCAACTCGACTATCTCGACCTGTGGCTGATCCATCAGCCCTACGGCGACGTATACGGCGCCTGGCGCGCCATGCAGGAGTTGCACAAGAGCAGACGTATCCGTGCGATCGGTGTGAGCAATTTCTACCCCGACCGCTTGCTCGATTTCGTCCTCCACAACGAGATCACTCCTGCCGTGAACCAGATCGAGATACATCCCTTCCACCAGCAGGATGACGCGCAGAAGCTGCTCCAGGAATACAAGGTCCAGGCCGAGGCCTGGGGGCCGTTCGCCGAAGGCAAGAACGGACTGTTTTCGAACGAACTCCTCCAGTCGGTCGGCCGAAAGCATGGCAAGACCATCGCCCAGGTCGTGCTGCGCTGGCTCAACCAGCGTGGCATCGTCGCGATCCCGAAATCGGTGCGCAAGGAGCGCATGGCCGAGAACTTCGCGATCTTCGACTTCGAACTGGACCAGAGTGATCTGGCTGCGATCGCGAAACTTGATCAGAAGGCCAGCAGTTTCTTCGACCACCGCGACCCCGCGATGGTGAAATGGCTCAGCACCCGAAAACTCTAGATCGTGGATTCATAAATGTGATCGAAATGGCGCTTGACCTCGATAGCGAAGAGCCTCGGCCAGAAGCGCGAAGGCGGGCGCCTGTTGGCGGCGGCTCGGATAGTAGAGATGATAGCCCGAAAACGGCTCGCACCAGTCCTCCAGCACGCGAACGAGCCACGGTCAACGAATTCACGGTAGGGCCGGCGAACCAACCCTGGTGAGAACCGGAAAGGATGGGCGGCGCGCGCAGGTAAAGGAGAAAAACATGCCGCATGTCCTCGCCAGGATCTTATTTTGCGGAAACTGGCTAAACTATTGAAATTGTGGCGCACCCGACAGGATTCGAACCTGTGACCTCTGCCTTCGGAGGGCAGCGCTCTATCCAGCTGAGCTACGGGTGCTTTCAGGATCGCAAGCGCGATACGGAAAACGGCGCGCCGCCGAAGCGGTTAGCCAAGGCTTCTTAGCGGAACGGGGCCAGCGCTTCAACGGGTGAAATGGAGTTGTGCTGCCTCCGAAGACGGAGGCCACAGGTTCGAATGCTGTCGGGCGCGTGCCGGAAGCGTGCAAGAGGTGTGCCGGACGCGCGTATGCGGCATTTCGAGTGCGGTGCATTCAACAAGTGACAGTTTTCGACGAAGGGTCGCATGGCCCCACTGCGCCGCCCCTTCAGATATTTGACGCTAAGAGTTGCAATTCGCGAACCAAGCCAAGACGAAGGTCGCTTATTCCTCGGAACGAGTATTCTCCCCCGTTCTCTCCGCATGGTGCTCACGAATTTCGCGGTGCATCTCCGCTAGCCCCTCGTGCTCCAGCTTCCGATCCTCACGACCATACTGGTCCACTTTCAGGCGCCGTTGACCGTGTGCTACCGCCTGCCAATCCTCGCGAATCTTCTTGATTTGCTCCGCCATTTGAACTTCTGGTGAGCCGGAACCAAGTCTGGACATCGCTCCGAGCGCAGCAATGTTAATGTCATAGGTGTTGCTTTCAATACGTTTGGCGTCAGGACTCCGCTTCCATTGGACGGTCACGCGGTAAACGTTCTCACGCACGGATTGAAAGTCGTTCACATTTGAACTCAGTAGATGACCTGGCCGCAGGATGCTGATTTTTCCAAATGGCGTGTCACCTGCCTCTGCCTTGGTCATATAGGGTAGAGGTGGCTCAAACCTCACAGTTACATCAAAGGCTGGAGCGTTACCCGTATTGTGCACCAGAAGGTCTAAATGACGCCAAGACCATTGGTTCGTTTCCAGACTTGCGACTACGTTTGCCGCGGAAGTCGCCTTTGCCATAGCATTGGTGGCACGCACCAAGGCCCAAGTGAGGCAGGCGAGGGCAAGGGTCGCAAGCGCCGTTATCGTTCCAGAAATGCCCTCCATATAAGTGCTCACCGCTTGCAGGACTTCGGCTGCGCGATTCCAAATCTCTAACGCAAACACTAATTTTCATTCCCGCATAAGCTAATCGAACTGGTGGCTGCAATAGCCGCGCAGATTATCATGTTCCGCATAGATAATCTCCTTGATCGGACTGGATCGTTGCCATGTGATCTCCAACAATGCTGTCGATCGCGCGTGAAAGCCATCAAGTAATCAAATAGCCTGCATACAAGCGCATCAGCTAAAATTATTTTATAAAAGTATAACTTTGCGTTACCTCTATGTCTTTTACTGCCGCTCTGCGCTCAGCATCTGTAAAAACGGATAAATCATCATACACAGATTTGGCTCGATCCCATTCTCCAATTTCAACAAGATAATGGGCAAAAGTTACGAGATATGCACGATAGTTAGTCTTGCTGTCTTCAATATCACGTGCAATCACCATTTCTCTCAAGCCTTCTATAACGGATAATGCTCGAATCTTATTTCCTTCCTTTAGAAGTATTTCAGTATATATTCGTTGAGGCTCGAATAGCGCGGGTGTTTTCTTGATCGCAATCTCGATCAAGCGCAGTGCTTCTTTGTTATTTCCCCAAAGGTGTTCGAATTCGGCTCGTCGCGTAGTATAAAATGATTTACCCCCTTCCTCACCCACTTTCGATAATACATCGAACATTTCATTGATTTCTGTTACACGCTTAGCGTTGCGGCCGTGCTTCCTTATGAGAACTGCAAGAAGTATGTCGACTACATATGGATTGCGCTGTGCATGACTAAATGCTTCTCGTCCAAATCTTTCTGCCTCGTCGAGGTTATCTCTAGCTAGGCAAATAGCTGCAAGCTCTCGAGCTGCGGAAATATTACCGGGCGAAAGGTCATACGATTCCCTAAAGAGTTTCTCAGCAGCTGGGAGGCGGCCTTTTAACCGAGCATTGAAACCTTCAAGAAACGCTATGTTGCTCCTGACCCAATCATTTCCGTTGATGGATTTGAGCTTGTTAATGCCTTCATCAAAGGCGGAAAAATTCCCCGTTCTTGCCGCAGCCAAACAAATATAGCGGCAAGCAGCAACTACACCCTCAACTGATAGTCTGTTCGCTCCCTTTAGGCCCTCCTGGGCGTAACGAATGCTGGGCTCCCATGCCCTCTGATCGTAAGACCGCTTTGCCATCCACACATAATGGGATGGCAAAAGGAAAGCGGCGGCAAAGCCGGACATTTCGCCGTTCGTATCAAGCGAAGCCAGGACTGCGGTATCCACAAGGGATATGGATGCTGTCCCCTCTTCGAGTCTTACAGAAAGCGATCTAGCGATATTCCGCATGGCATTCTGCTCTGCGCTGCGTGGCATTTTAATTCGTCTATCGCGTTCCACCGCAATCAACACTGCAGGGGAGACCTGAAAGCGATCGCCGCTTCCATCAACGACGTGAAGATTAGCGAGCTTCGAAAGCGCGTCGCTAACAGCCTGTGGGTCCATCTCCAAAGCGGACACAATCGCGCTGAAGTCTAGCTCAGGAACGGTCCTCAGAAGTGCGAGCAGATTTATGTCTATCTCGGTTAGCTCGACTTTAGATAGGTATTCTGAACTCTGCCGGTGTTTCCAATCAATAAAGTTGCTTGGGCTTGCGAGAAATACGTCAACACCATACTCGGAAATTTCCTCAACTATACGATAAACATTAAAAGGATGTCCGTCGCTAAGTTTGATGAGTGCGTCCAAGGATTCATTGGAAAGGGAAATATCACTGTCCTTGGTTAGGCGCGACAATAACCGCTTCGTTGCCTCATATGACAACGCTCTAACCCCGATATAGGCCAAGTCATTCTCGGATCTCCGCAGTTTTTTCGGGATCATCCGTGGCGCTATTATTATAGCGGGCGGGTGCGGCTTCGTAGCCAATTTGGAAACAACCGCGTCCAACTCGTCAGTAAGAGCTCCCGAATCCGTTAAGACGCCTCCGCCGTCAATCAGGAATGCCGCTTCGTTAGCAGGTAGCAAGCCATTCAAGAGATCCGCGGTTTGCCTGCGTTTTTCGTCGAGGCTCACGAGATCGAATGCCTGTATGCGACCCCTTAGCTCTTTAGCAGACAGTGTGGGGCGCAATTTTATGAGGATGGTGCGATACAGTTCATGAATGCCGGAAAAAGCATCGATTTTGATTTCCGGTATCACCTTCCCAGCGCGGGGGTAGTGAGTCTGATAGAAGCTTCGCGCGAGGCTTTTTCTGCCGGAACCATGATTACCAGAAACAAATATGCCTTTAGCGGCGGGCCGTCCGTAGTCAGAGATTTGCCCCTCTAGTTCGAGCAGTTCCTTCTCTCGACCTACAAATGGGTGAAAAGTGCTTTCATTTGATTGCTTCACTGAGATCAGTGTTCCTTCAATCAGCCGAGTGGCACTTTCACGGGTAAGAGTCTTTCTAACAATGTTGAAGAACTTCGCATTGCTGGATGCCTTAGAAAACGCGACCTCGTCGAGGCAAATGGCAAGAAATCTCGCAATTTTGCCGCTCGCTATAAACTCCAAGCCAAGCAATATCTCGAATTCAACATACGCAGAATTCACACTATTTTCCGACAAAAAAAGGCAGAAAAGATCAGATCTATTCAGTGCTGTTACTATTGCCTGAGAGTTCAGCAATCCAGCATCGAAGGTCTCGGAATCAAGCTCATAGCTTCCTGGGCGCATCAAAGACGCGACCTCTTCAACATAGCCTTTGTCTTTGGAAGAGTGTGAAAGGAAAGCTTTCATGCCCGAATCCCCATTGCCTACGCTCTTGCACGCTATCGGCGCATTTTGCCTAAGACAAGAAGAGCATGCCATTCTTCATGACGCGCGCAGACGCCATCTTCGGCACCGCAACCAGGAGCTGGAGTTCTGGCATCTGGTTGGCTCGATGCTGCCGGACTGGGAGGCAAGGAAGGCATGGCTAGATAGGAACGAGCACATGCTGGGCTGGGAGAAGGTCGAGCCGACGGCTTAGTAGAGCAAGCTAAACCGGTTGTGCCGATGACTTGCAGCAGCTCTGTGCCTTGCAATACGCGCCCGCTGGCAAGGAATGCTCGAAGCGGGTATTGGTGGCGAACTGTCGCCAGGCGGGGCGATCAATGATAGCGCCGTTACAGAGTCCGCGCCTACCCTGAGTGCTCATGACTGGTCGACCAAGGAACGCCGCTAGTTGACTCAGAGGAGCTCGCTGGCGAGCGCCCGCGCCATTGATGCTGAAATGTGCGTCCAGCAATCGGACGGCGCTGGTGAGCTCCCCTGCGATTGGCCGCGGCATGATCTCGGCCGAGGTCCCTCACAAGGCTTGAAGCCGGCCGGGTGCGCGTTGGTGGGTGGCGCGAGCGTGCCGGAAATCTGCCTGGAACTCTCGCAGCACTTCATGGCGGAGTTCGGCTTCGACCTGACTGGAAGTAGCAGCCTCAGTTGGACAGCTTGTAGTCTTCTGAGATGGCGTCTTTAAGCTGCTCGATGTTCACAGGGAAGAAATCAAGGGTATGGTTAAACAGCGTTTGGTCGGAAGGCGTGCAGCTACCATCCCGCATCACGCGCTGCTGGGCGTAGGCGTCGATCTTCAACTCCATGCTAGCTATATCGACATCCGGTATTTCCGTTAGGGCGATGAGAATAGATGCCTTCACCGACGGCGGCATCGGGAATTTGCAGCGAACGGAGACATCGAGCATGTCGGCGTATTTTAAGGCCACTATGCCGATGTTGGTCTCGGTTCTAGATCCCGCGAGCGCCGGCGTCGAGCCGAAAAGGGCTATGCCTACAAGTGCTCCGATCAAAGCTTTCATGTGTCCTCCCGATGGCCTTGGTAGTTAAACGCTGCACGAAAGGGAACCCTTCCGACATAGAAGAAACGGTGGGAGCTGATTTTCTTAAGCGATTGATTTCCTTCGAGCGGTTTCAACGGTCAACAGAAATCCCCGACCGCACGAAAGGGTTCCTTTCCGTCAAGGTGCGGTTGGGTATCATCGCCTTGAAAATACACCAGAATCTCAGCCATCTAGCGCCGGAAGGTAACTATGCGAAAGATCGGATACGCTCGTGTCTCGACCAATGAGCAGAACCTGGATCTCCAACGGACTGCCCTTCAGGCCGCCGGATGCGTGGAGATCCATGCCCACCAAGGGATTTCGGGCTCGGACTTCGAGCGCCCAGGTCTCTCGCGAGTGCTTTGCCGTCTGGAGCCGGGCGATATGCTGGTCGTCTGGCGGCTCGACCGGCTGGGCAGGTCGCTCATCGACCTAATCCGGCTCGTAACCGAACTCGGCGCACGAGGCGTCGAGTTCCATTCGCTCAGCGAGGCGATCGATACCAGTTCTCCCGGCGGTCGGCTGCTTTTCCATCTGCTTGCCGCCATGGCTGAGTTTGAACGATCCCTGATCTCTGAGCGAACCCGGGCCGGTATGGCTGCTGCCCGAGCGAGAGGGAGCCGGATCGGCAGACGACCAGCATTGACCAGTGCTCAGTGCCGGGAAGCTCATATCGCATTAGAAAATGGTTCCGCTTCGGTCGAGACTATCGCACAACAACACCAAATTCACCCGCGCACGCTGCTCCGTGTCTTGAAGGCGAAGTATCCGATGCGGGATGCTGCTATTTGACTCGAGGAAGCTCACTGGTGCGTTCCGCTGCGCTCGTCGAGGAAAAACACCAGGCAAAACGTAGCGCGCGTCAGTGAGCTTGTATGAGTCACTGGCGAAGCCAAGGATTGTCAGCCGGCAACGGGCGGGATCTTGCCTTGACCCGGACACGAGGCTTTTCAATCAGGGACCGTCCAGACGGAAATCGAACCGCTGCCCAGACGATATTGGAACAGCGGTTCGGATACTTCTCGAGGAGGACGCGAATCTGCCTACGCAACTGAGGATTCAACATCAGAACATCCCCCACTCGATGTCACTGCAATTGGAGGGAGCCGGAATGTCGCTGTTACCGATTGCAAGCTGAGGTTTCGCACGTTCACGCCTCTTTCTTGCGTTCGCGAGTTCGCGGACGTGAGCCCTCCTTTCTTCCTCGGTCATCCTAGATAGGTCGGCCCTGGGGCGCTTCGGAGCATCGGCGTCGGTGCGATAGACCTGCTGACGCTCGCGATGGCACCGCAACTCATAATCATGGCGAGTTTCGTAGGGCTGCTGAGGAAGATGGTTGTGGCGCTTATACTTGCGAACCGTCTTGCCCACGGCTTCCCGAGCTGCACGGTATTTCTCGCGAGATTCCGCAGCAGACGCGGCCACTATCTGCTCATGAATATAATTACGGCGGTTTTCCTGCCACGTCTCAATATACGCCTTCAATCCCGGCCTGATGATGCCGGTCGTTTTCTGCGACGTGCCGGTAGGAGGGATGGGTTCAAAATCACTCATTTCGTCATCCTGTGAGATGGGTATGAGTGATGTATAGCGAGAATGAAATAGGAGTGCTTCAAGTCGTTCGCGCCGAGGTTTCGTCACGTTTCCGGTGCTTTTTCTCCCTATAGCTGTATGTGTGTATCTTTATAGACTTTATACAAAGCAGAAAAAGCACCAAAAGCGTGACGTAGAAAGAGACGCGGAGATTACTCGCGCCTTCGGCGCTCGTGGTCCGGTTCCAAGATCTCAGTTCCGGAGAGGTTCCAACCTTCCGGTAAAGCTAACAATCTACCAGCAGTGGCAGGATGTGGTTCTCCCAGCCGGCATTCCTTTTAGGCGGTATCGGCGAATACCTTCACACCAACACAGGCTCAGCGACTCAGGGGCGGTCGCTGGTGCGTTCCAGACTCCGGTCTAGCTTCGGACAGCGCCAGGCATACGGAACGCGCCAGGGACTCTCTACATCGATTTCTGGGACATGGGAGGTTTGCCCCGGGGATGTGCGGTGGTGACCGGAGCCATCCCCATCGACAACCTTGCATTTTTCTAGGACTTCGAGGGGCGTCGGCTCCGGAGGAGCGTCCAGGGGCTCGGACAGACAGGAGGCTACCAGGCACCAGGACCGGCGCGCGCAATGCGACGCGGCGCTTTTCGGCATCGTCCGATATGTCTCATTGCTATCGTTCCGAGCTGGTTGATGTGGACTGTTGCTCGCGATCTTGCTCTTGTAACCAACATACCGCTGCGGTCCCGTCGCGCTTTTCCTCGCTCAGATGAGATCGCTCCAAATACGTATCCAGCTTTGAGTGGCAAGGCTTCCCGCAGGCGCCGACTTAGGCGTGCCTACGATACAGCTCTCGCGCCCGATATCTTTTCGAGGAACGTAGCGAATCCGGTCATTCGTGATTGAATGCGTTCACCGGGATTGACGATTGAGTGGTTCGGCAAAGTTGACGAATTCCGAAAAAAGCTGAAAACGTCGATTTCTGTCAACTTAAGGTAAACTTTTGTCAACTTATTGGTATGTTTCGAGCCTTTTTGAGCCCATTTTGACAACAAAAAGCGGATCCAACATAGACGTCTTCAACGTAAATCGCACTCTATGTTGGCATTTTTGATGAAAAGTTGTCAAACTTATGCGCGAGTGTAAACATATGAACGCACCATTAAGTTGTCATTTGCGCTGACGACGCTCCGATAATATGTGGTATTCGGATCGAAGGAAGCGCTATGTTCGGCATTGAGCAGCTTGCCACGTTCGAGCAAGTCATCAAGAAGAGCCGCTTCCTGGCAATTGCCGGACCGGTCTCGAGCGAACTGGCGGCAAGGGAATTCATCGGATCGCGGTCAGATCCTGACGCCAATCACAATTGCTGGGCTTGGCGCGTTGGTCAGAACTACCGGTTCAGCGATGACGGCGAGCCGAGCGGCACGGCTGGAAAACCAATCCTACAGGCCCTCGATGGGCAGTCTCTCGAAAATGTCGCGGTCGTGGTCACACGCTGGTTCGGTGGCGTGCTGCTCGGCAGTGGTGGGCTTATGCGTGCCTATGGTGGAACCGCCGCTGCTTGTCTCCGGGCTGCTGCCAAGATCCCGATCGTCGTGACCATCGAGACGACCATCAAATGCGGGTTCTCTGATCTGGCAGTCGTGCAGGCACGGTTGTCGGCGCTGCCGAGTGTTCGGATTCTGGCTGAAGACTTCATTGCCACTGGCGCGGACATCACCGTGGCGATCCCCGCGGTTGAAGCTACGTCGATCGCAAAAATGATCACCGACCTCACCAGCGGTCGTGCAGCGGTGCTGCTGCCGGATTGACCTCTGAAAATGACGTGGGTGCGATGGCGCTAGAAAAGGTAGGCGTATCTACCCCAAACGATCAACTAGATCCACCGCTCGCAGGTGGCTGTAGCGCTGGAGCATCCGAAGCTCTTTATGTCCTGAGATTGTCGCCGTCTCGATGACATTGAGGCCGCGTTCCAGCAGTCGCGACACAGCTTCGTGGCGCAGGTCATGGAAGTGAAAATCAGAAAGTCCGGCACGGGCTCGTAAATGGCCCCAGGCTTGCTGCACGCCGCTCTTGGTCGACGGCACCACGCGATCGTCAATCTGCTGCTGTTTCAATGCCTCAAGGGCGTCAAGGGCTCGGCTGCTGAGCGGCACGTCGCGGCTCTCGCCGTTCTTGGTCATGTCGAGATGGGCGATGCGCTTATCGAGATCGATGTCGCCCCATGTGAGCGACAGCATTTCACCCTGGCGCATGGCGGTTTCCATTGCCAGAATGATCAGGGGTCGCATGTAAGGGCTGCGTCCGGCATCGGCGGCAGCGAGCAGAAGTTGCTCTTCATCCCCATTCAAACGACGATCGCGACCGCGCGGAGGTGCTGGGCGCCGGATCATGCGGACAGGGTTTTGCACCATGTGCACACCCCATTCTTTGCGTGCCACGTCGACCGCGTGCGCGATGGTATTGAGTTCGCGGATCACGCTGGACGTTGAGACAACCTTGAGGCGCTCGTCGCGATAGCTGGCGATGTCGGCAGACGACAGCATGGCGAGCGTCCGGTGCGCAATGTCTCGCTTCATCAGCGCCTTGACGCGATATGTTTCTGTGGAAGCGCTGCGCTTGGTCGGTGTGATTTCCATCAGATAGCGAGCCAGCAGTTCACGGACGGTCATGCGCTCGGCGAGCCGCGTGTCGGGCAGGTTACCGCAACGGTCGAGGTCGGCTTCGAGATTGCGTGCCCACCTCTCAGCGTCAGATTTTGCATCAAAGGACTTGGCACGCGGGGCCAATCCTTTACGTCTGACTTGGGCCTGCCACCTTCCTCGAAGCCGCCGGATCGTCGCCATGAAGCACCTCCTCGGGTTGTGCCTCATTCGAGTAGGACGCCCCTCAGACGCCGCCAAGGAGTATTCCTGCTACAGTGTGATCAGATTGTGCCGGGAGGGTCAGAGGCGCTCTACGGGGCGCTATCGGCTGCTAACAGCCACCTGCAAAATCAAAGGCTTGCGAGAAATGCAATAAGCCAGAGAGTGCTGCTTTTGATAGGCAGCACTCTTAAGCCGCAGCGTTACGCGGCGGCTTGTTGATTACGATCACGATCCTTACCCGACCGAAATTCCTCGAGCTTTTTTTGGTCGACACTAAACACATGATCGATTCTGGATGCGATTTTAGAAGCTGCTTCGCGGATTGCTGTTTCTTGTTCTTCGCGTAGAGTCATGGGCTCCTTCATGCTCCTCTCCCGATTGGCGAATCGCCGGAATTCATCATAGTTCTTGGTGACTCTCATAGGCTAGTGGAATTAACCGACACTGAGTTAGGTTCCAATGACATCAACCAAGCCATTAATCGAACATCCGGAACTTGTTTTTGGACTCGCTGGACCACTTGGCGTGGATCTGGAGTCACTCAGTGACAGTCTTTCACATTCCCTTAGCGCAGTAGGCTATCACGCGGTTACCATCAAGTTAACTGAAGAGATGATGGCATACACAGCTGAGGTTCAAGCTCCTGCCACACAGGCCTACCAGGACCTTATAGCCTCAAAGATGGATTACGCCACAGAGCTCTGTCGGAAATACGACGGTCCGGCAACTATGGCACTGATCGCAATCGACGCAATCCAACGCAAGCGTGGAGAAATTACAGGTTCGATCAAAAAGCCAGAACCATCTACTGCTTACATAATTCGCCAGTTAAAGCGCCCAGAGGAGGTCGAAAGGTTAAGGCGCGTTTACGGAAAGCAATTTGTCCTTGTGTCTGCATACACGGCGGTCGAGGAACGTTTCAATCGTGTTGCAGAGCGCATTCAGCGTTCCATGCCGACGCGAACCACGCCGGCTGAGATAAAATTTGAAACGAGTAAGATTCTCGACAGAGACGCAAACGAAGATGACATCAACGGTCAGCACATCAGAGACACCTTCCATCTTGCCGACGTATTTGTAGACGGCAACACTAGGCAGGACATGGACAGCTCGCTTGACCGGTTTATTAAAGGCTTTTTTGGAAAGACAGACGTTACTCCCACAAAGGACGAGTATGGCATATATGCCGCCAAGTCGGCATCACTGAGATCCGCGGATTTATCGAGGCAGGTAGGTGCCGCCATTTTCTCTGATGCCGGAGAAATAATCACCCAAGGATGCAACGAAGTTCCCAAGGCGTTCGGTGGCACATATTGGGATCAAGAACAGCCTGATTTTCGAGACGTCAAGCTTGGTTATGATCCGAACGACACCCTTAAGCGACAGGTGCTCAAGGATGTGCTGGAACGTCTTTTTGATGCTGGGATGCTGTCTAAAACATGCACTAAGCTTGGCCCGATTGAAGCCATCTTGGCAGGCTTAACCTCTAAGAAGAAAGACAAGTCCGGCAAAGTCATTAAAGGCCCGCTAGCGGATGCGGCGGTTATGGATCTCACGGAGTATGGACGCATAGTTCACGCTGAAATGTGCGCGATCTGCGATGCTGCTCGGCTAGGTCGCAGCGTTCGAGGCGGAACTCTTTTCTGCACAACCTTCCCTTGCCACAACTGCACAAAGCATATCATCGCCTCAGGGATAAAACGGGTTGTCTATATAGAACCATATCCGAAGAGCAGAGCCCAAGAACTTCATGGTCATGAGGTGTCTTTGGAAAATGAAAGCCTCGACAAGGTGAGTTTCGTGCCCTTTATCGGCATTTCGCCATTTCGATACCGAGATATCTTTCAGAAGGGACGCCGTAAGAATGCAGATGGAACAGCTGTGAGTTGGCTGAAGGGACACCCCTCGCCCATGCTTGACGCGGGCACGGGGACATATCTCGAAACGGAAGCGGGCGAGCTTGTTCCGCTAACTGGTTTCTTTAAACAAAAGGACGAAAAGCCCAAGTCCTGAGCAGGCTTGGAGTGGCGATATCGTGCCTTTTACACATTAAGATAACCTGCAGCGTGGAAACAGTCGTTACCGGGCAAGGTTCTGCCACGATTAACTTAAATAGCATTGGGCAATTTCGGAGGGCAGCGCTCTATCCAGCTGTGCTACGGGTGCTTTCAGGACCGCAAGCGCGATACGGAAAACGGCGGCCACCGAAGCGGTTAGCCAAGGCTTCTTAGCGGAACCAGGCCAGAGCTTCAACGGGGGAAATCGAGTTGTGTTCGGCCACAAGCGCAAACACCGCCACGCCGGCCACCCACGCAAAAGGTGTGGCGAAATGGAAGCATAGCGACCTCTTTCGCATCGTTCGGCCATACAAGCCTCGACTCGCCAATGCAGTTTCCATAGGTTGCGCCGCATCATTCCCGAGCGACAACGTATGAAGAAACTGGCCCTTGTTGTTCTGAGCCTTGTTGCGGCGGCAGTTGCACTGCCCGCAAGCGCGGCCACGCTTGTGCCTCCCGGCAACAGTTCGGTCGAACAACCACCCATTCCCGGCGCTTCATCGCGACGCACGCAAGCGACCAATACGACCTTTCAGGCCAAGTACCGCAAGATCTACGGGCTCCTGAAAAACGATGCAGCCCTGCGAGACAAGATCAGGCAGACCGCTGCCGCCTATGGCATCAAGCCGATCCACATCGTGGGCGCGATCGTTGGCGAGCACACCTACAATGTCGATGCATATGACAGGCTGCAGACCTATTACGTCAAGGCAATCTCCTACCTGTCGAGCAAACTTACCTTTGCCTACAATGGCGAGGACGTGTCCGAGTTCGTGCAGCGGCCGGAATTTGCCGACTGCTCCGGCCAGGCCAGCAGCTACGAGCTTTGGGAATGCCGGGAGCAGGTGTGGAACCAGTCGTTCCGCGGCAAGACCGTGGGTGGAACCAGCTTTCCCAACGACCGCTTCGGCGCCACGTTCTTCCAGCCCTACTATGCCGGACAGACTTTCGGCCTTGGCCAGCTCAACCCATTGACCGCATTGCAGATGAGCGACCTCGTGCACAAGGTCTCCGGTCTTCCGAAGCTCGACGTGAAGGACCCCAACCAGGTCTACAAGACCATCATGGACCCGGACCTGACGCTTGCCTATGTCGCCGCTACGCTCAAGAAATCGATTGATGCCTACAAGGACATCGCTGGTTTCGACATTTCGCAGAACCCGGGAATAACGGCAACACTTTACAACGTAGGCAATCCCGAAGCCCGCGCCTACGCGCTCAAGGCGGAAAACGAGCGCCGCAGCGCGGCTGGCGAAGCCCAGAAGATGCCGGAGGAAAATTATTACGGCTGGCTGGTCAACGACAAGTTGCCGGAACTCGAGGCGCTGTTCTAGAGCGGTTCATGGTTAGATAGAACCATGAACCGCTCTAGCCAGCCAAGTCTACTCGACCGAGCCGACCAGAACCTGCTGGTCGTCGCGGATCGAAACCCAGCGGCCGGTGTTGTCCACCGCCTGACGCTTCAGGAAGCGGTAGCCGGTCTGATCCCAGGAACGAACCTTGTCGTTCAGATTGTCGAGCACGAAGTCGCCCTTGCTCGTGCGCACCGTCAATACGGCATGGCCCTCGCCGTCGGGCTTGCGCACCACCGTAATGAGCAAGTCGGACAAAGACACGCCCATTCGGTTCAGAACGCGGCGCTTTTCCAGCACGTAGTCCTCGCAATCGCCCACGCCCTTGTCGGGATAGGCCCAGACTTCGTCCTTGCCATAGATGTCGATGTCGTTCATCGGCTTGACGCTGGCGTTGACCGTCACAGTCACCTCGGCAAGCTGTTTCCAAAGCACCCCGGTCATCCTCGCAGGCGAAAGATCGGTCGAGCGAACCGAGCATTCGGCGGGGTTGGCCTTGCAAAAATCGTAGTGTCCGATCGGCTGCGAAGTTATGCCGCCAGTCATCATGGCGCCGGCGGCGGCTGCGGAGGTGACGGCCGAAGCGGTAGCCACCATTCCAACCATCCCTGCGATGCAGAAGCGCAACCCTAGCGCCACCGGTGAGGAATTCATTGTCCCCGCTCGCCCCTGTTTGTTAACGAAACGTTAAGGGCGATTTACACTCCGTGTCAATTGAACGCGGCGGCTGTTTGCAAGCATGGTTACTCGCGCGAGGAAGACCGCGGCGATTGTGCAACAGTGTCGCATGTCGGCAACCGGATGCCGGTTGCAAAAGGTGTGGTTAATGGAGGCGGCGGCTCAACTTCTGGCCGTGCGCACCAGCCGAGGCTTGGCCGGCACGCGATTTCGGCGGCCGTGGCTCGCCATGAAATCGACGATCCTCGGCACGATCTCCGAACGGAAGCGCGAGCCGTTGAAAACACCATAGTGGCCAACGGTCGGCTGCATGTAGTGGGCCTTCATCTCGTCCGGAATATTGACGCAAAGGTCATGCGCGGCCCTGGTCTGCCCGATGCCCGATATGTCGTCGTTCTCGCCCTCGACCGTGAACAAGGCGGTGGTGCGAATGGCCGACGGATCAACCGGCGTGCCGCGATGCGTCATCTCGCCTTTCGGCAAAGCGTGGCGGATGAACACCGTGTCGACGGTCTGCAGATAGAACTCGGCGGTCAGGTCCATCACCGCCAGATACTCGTCGTAGAACTCCCTGTGCTTCTCGGCACTGTCGCCATCGTGCTTGACGAGGTGCATGAAGAAATCCTTGTGGGCGATGATATGCCGGTCAAGGTTCATGCCCATGAAGCCCGAAAGCTGCAGGAAGCCGGGATAGACGAAGCGCCCGAAGGCCGGGGCGGGCCACGGCGCCTGCATGATGACATGCTCTCGGAACCAGTCGAGGCCCTTTTCCTTGGCAAGCGCATTGACGGCGGTCGGATGGCTGCGGGTATCGATGGGACCGCCCATCAGCGTCATTGTCGAAGGTGCGAAGACATCGCCACGCGCTTCCATCAGCGAGACGGCGGCCAACACCGGCACCGAGGGCTGGCACACCGCCATCACATGGGTGTCGGGGCCGAGTTCGTGCAGCATGTCGATGATGTAATCGACATAGTCGTCGAGATCGAAGCGTCCCTGCGCCATCGGCACCATGCGCGCATCCACCCAATCGGTGATGTGCACCTCGGCGTGCGGAAGCATCGCTTCGACCGTGCCGCGCAGCAGGGTCGCGTAGTGACCCGACATCGGCGCCACGATCAAAAGCTTTGGACCGGGATGCTTGCCCGCCGGCATCGCCTTGTTGAACCGGATCAGATTGCAGAACGGCCTGGACCACACCACCTGCTCAGTGACCGGGATACGCTTCCAGTCGATCTCGACGGAGGTGATACCGAAGCTCGGCTTGCTGTAGTGGCGCGTGGTGCGCTCAAACAGTTCGGCGGTCGCGGCAATCGACCTGCCCCACAAGGTGTTCGACAGCGGATTGAGCGGATTGGTGTAGAGCATGCGCACCGCATCCGCATAGGCGCGGGCGGGCTGCAGGGCCGCGTGGTTCAATTCGTAGAGCTGGTAGAACATACTAAGGCCCCCGCTGCTGCTTCCGACGAAGGACGACGAAGCAGCGCCGAGCCTTGACTGTCTCGCGCAGAGGTTAACAACAAATTGCTGCGACGCAATACATCAATGCGTGTTTTGGGCATTGGACATTGGTCCAAGCCATTGAGAAAACGAAAGCATTTTGACGAGCCGGCTATTGGTGCAGTTGCGAAGCCGGCAAAGTCCCGGCCGGAAAATACTTTCCGCCGCGATTGAGGCGGAACTTCCCCTGGGTCAAGTGCCTGACACCGCGCGTCTACACCTGCGCCATGCAGATGGACGTGTGGCCCGACTTGATGAACCCAAGCCTGTTCGCCGCACCCTTCGATAGATCGAGAACGCGACCCTTGATGAACGGTCCGCGGTCGTTGATGCGCACAACCACGCTCTTGCCATTCTTGCGATTGGTGACCTTGACGCGGGTGCCGAACGGCAAGGTGCGATGGGCAGCCGTCAGCGCCGAAGGGTTCATGCGCTCGCCGGAAGCGGTGCGCGAATTGAGCGCGTACCAGGAAGCACGGCCACATTGTGCTGCCGCATCATTGGTGGAAAGGCCGATCATCAAAGCTGCCGTTAAACTTGCCGCGACAAGGGCAGACTTGCTTTTTTTGTCCATGAAAAGAACTGGCTCCGTTTTCAGATACGGGGCCGTAGGGGGCAAATGAGGCAGCAAATGCGGCGAGTACCGGTCAGAAACGTGGCGGACTCACACTTTTCGAATCACTTCGACACAGTTTGTCAGGTGTTTTCTAACCTATATCGATTGAATACATATAATGGGCAATTGAAATAGGAAAAAATATCTAGCCCGACAAACGCACTTCTTTGCTTTAATATTCGACGGATATTCTATCGACTGTTACGAATGATACATTCGGTACAAAATTTAGATCACAGGATTATTACATCTTGTAGTCCCATATCGGGACATGACTCTGCCCAATCGGCAAGACCAATCGCCGATGCCGGATTGTAATAACGTTAAAGGGCTTAAGCTGTCTCAGCTGTTTTCGCGGAAGAACTTCTTGACCGTCTTGACGATGCCGGCGTCGGACACGGCATAACCCGGCAGCGTCGAGACCGCGCGGCGGTAGTCGGTGCCGGAAATGATCTCACGCAATCGCTCGACCGGTTTGGAATTGAGGATGTTGGAGCGGCAGAGAAAGAAATAGTCCTCGCGGATGACATGGACGAAGTCGAGATCGAACTCGACTGCTGCCGCCTCGACGCCAAAGCCCGTATCGGCCATGCCTCTCGCCACATGGGCGGCAACCGCGGCGTGGGTCAGTTCCACGTTCTGGTAGCCGGGAATGCGGTCGCTTTCGATCTTCTCCTGCGCCAACAGCTGCTCGAACAGAAGCCGTGTGCCCGAGCCGGCATCGCGGTTGACGAAAGTTATGGTGGGATCGACCAGCGAATGCAGGCCGGTGATGTTGAGCGGATTGCCGCGCTTGACGAACAGGCCCATCTCGCGCGTCACGAAGCCGAGCACGCAATAGATGGAGGGATCAAGCCAGCGCTTACAGTCGGCGGCCGCCCGCTTGCGCAACTCGCCATGCGGCAGGTGGATGGCGGCCAACTCGCATTCCTGGGCCCTGAGCGATTCCAGCGATGCCTGGTTACTCATGTAGCGCAGGTCGAGATTGGTGCCGGGCTCGCGGGCAATGAATTCGCCCAGCTTTGAAATGGCGAAGCCGTGGCTGGCGTGGATCCTGATGCGCGGGGGCACGTCGGGCAACAGGCTCGCCAGTTCCATCTCCAGTTCCTGGGCGATGTTGTGCAATTGCGGACCAAGGCGCGCATTGAGATGCTGTTCGGCCCAGACCAGTTTGTTGCCGAGCGCGGTCAAATGGGTGCCTTTGCCACGCTGGCGTTCAACCAAAGGCTCGCCGAAGAAGGCCGACCACTGATCGACAAGGTTCCAGGCATGGCGATACGACATGCCGCTATGGTCGGCTGCGCTGGCAAGTGTCCCAGTCTGCTTGATTTCTCGCAGGATGCTCAAAATGACGCGCATTGAATGCGGCGAGGTCTCACTGGTGAAATTCCACAAAGCCTCGATCTGGATCCGCATCATCGCGCGTTGGCCTCCCTGCCAACCCTGTTAGATGGCCAAGGCCAAATACACAGTCGAGCACGCGAACCAATATGTCGCTGCCGGAAAATGCGGCGCAAAATTCCGCCTGTCGAAGCATTGGCGCCGGCGCAAGGCGCCGGAACCCCTCAGTGACCGGCGCCGGTGGCGGCGACCTCAACGCCATATTCCAGCGAAGACTCAACAAAAAGATGCCACAGCGTGTCCGAGAAGCTGGTGAAGACGAGCGCCACGTAAGCAGGGTTTCCGCTTGCGTCGTCTGCCTCGCGCCAGAAATTCACCGCGGTGTGATCGATCGATGTGGTCGCGGCCGAGCCGACCGGGAACACCGTGTCGTGCAGGTCGAGCGACGTCATCTTGGCAAGTGCGTCGCGCGCATTCGGGCCGGAGATGCGGATCTGGCAGCGGCCGTCCGACTGGTTGGAAAGCGACGCCAAACCGGCAAATGCCTGTTCCTGCTGCTCGATGGACGGGGCTGTCTGCGGCAATTCCGAAAAAGCCAGGAACTGGTCAGGACCAGACCACACCAAGGTACCGACCTTGCCGCTCGATATCTTGAGAGCGGCAGGCGGCTCGGTTCCAAAAAGCTTTTTTGCAGCCTTTGCCACGTCCGCGTTGCGGCCGCGCCGCGTCATGACCTGAACAAGCGCGATGTCGCTGACATGCGACAGCGAAACGCCTGGCGCAGCCTTGCCCGCGCCATGACGACCGGGAACGAGCGCCTTCTTGAGCGGCGATTGCGAACTCCAGACAAAATCAGGCACGCTGGCGCACTCCCTCAGGATCGTAGAACACCGGGCTGCAAAGCTCGACATCGTAGGTTTCGTTACGCAACGGATCATGCGCCTTGACGATTTCGCCGTGACGTTCGGCGCCATGCGAAACAAGGCCGAGGCCGAGCCACTGGTTCTGGGTCGGCGAGAAGCAGACCGAGGTAACGTAGCCCTGATCCGTCTCCGGCCCCGGGATCGCGCCCTTTGGCACGATGTGGGCGCCGGAGCGCAGGCGGCGCGACTTGTCGACCGGGCGGATGCCGACCACGACCTGGCGGTCGGGAGCGGTCAGCGCCTCGCGCTGCGACAGCACGCGGCCGATGAAGTCCTTCTTCTTCGACGCCATCTTGCCGAGGCCGAGATCGCCTGCAGTGGTGGTGCCGTTCAGTTCCGGACCCGCGACGTGGCCCTTTTCGATACGCATTACGCCCAGCGCTTCAGTGCCGTAAGGCGTGACGCCAAAGGGTTCGCCGGCAATCATCAGGTTGCGCGCCATCGCCTCGCCATAGCGGGCGGGCACCGCGATTTCGAACGCCATTTCACCGGAGAAGGAAATGCGGAACAGCCGCGCTTCCATGCCGCCGCGCAGCTTTACCGTGCGCACGCCCATGAAGGGGAAGCCTTCGTTCGACATGTCTTCCGACGGATCGACGAGTGCTTGCAAAAGATCGCGCGTGCGCGGACCGGCAATCGAGAACTGCGCCCACTGGTCGGTCGCCGATGACAGTTGCACATCGAGTTCGGGCCAAAGAACCTGCCGGCAGAATTCGAGGTGCTGCATAACCGGACCGGCCTTGGCCGTGGTCGTGGTCATGAAATAGTGGTCTTCGGCCAGACGCGAGGTGGTGCCGTCGTCCATGACGATACCATCTTCGCGCAACATCAGGCCGTAGCGCGCCTTGCCCACGCCAAGAGCGGAGAAGGCATTGATATAGACGCGGTCGAGGAAAGTGCCGGCGTCCGCGCCACGCACATCGACCTTGCCCAGCGTCGAGACATCGCAAAAGCCGACGCCGTTGCGGACCGCCAGCACTTCACGCGTCACCGACTGCAGCCAGTCGGTCTCGCCCGGCAGCGGGAACCACTGCGCGCGCTTCCACAGGCCGGTGTCCACGAACACCGCACCACGCTCCGCAGCCCAATGATGCGAAGGCGTCAGGCGCGTGGCATGGAAATTTTCATCGCGGTTGTGACCAGCCAGCGCACCAATCGCGACCGGCGCATAAGGCGGACGGTAGACGGTGGTGCCGGTGTCGGCGATGCTGCGACCAACCGCGTCGGCCATGATGGCAAGGCCGGTGACGTTGGACGTCTTGCCCTGGTCGGTCGCCATGCCAAGCGTGGTGTAGCGCTTGAGGTGCTCGACCGATTCATAGCCTTCGCGCTGCGCCAGCTTCACGTCGGAAGCGGTCACGTCGTGCTGGAAATCGACGAACGCCTTGCCCTTCACCTGGACATGCCACAAGGGCTTGATCGCGAAAGCTTCGTCGGAAGCCTTGGCGGCGTTGCCAGCCTTGCCCTTCGCGCCAGCTTCAGCGGCTGCCATGGCGCCCGCGGCATGACCTGTCCGCAAGCATGCGCCCAGCGACAGGTCGCCATTGGCAGCACCCGCCATCGTCATGCCGGCGGGAGCATTGGCTGGCACGAATGCTGCAATGTCTTCCCGCCATGCCGGCTTGCCGCGATGGAAGCAGGAAAGCGCAAGGTTGGGGTTCCAGCCACCGGACATCGCCAGGCAGTCGGCATCGATCTTCTGGTTGCCGCCAACACCTGCAACGGTGATGCTGTTGACGCCGTCGACGCTGCCGCCGACATCGGCGACGACGCCCTGGATGACACGGATGCCGGAATAGTCGCCCGTCGCCGGCTTGCCGCGTGGATCGATCACGGCCGCCACTTCCGCGCCGGCGCGACGGATGGCATCGACCGTGGTCCAGCCATCGTCGTTGTTGACAAACAATGCAATGCGCTTGCCCGGCAGGGCAGCAAAGCGGTTCACATAGGTACGCACAGCCGAGGCCATCATCACCGCAGGGCGGTCATTGCCAGGGAACACGATCGGACGCTCGATGGCACCTGCGCCGACAACGCTGCGCTTGGCCGCGATGCGCCACAGGCGCTGGCGGACCTGATGCTCCGGCGGTTGCGGCACATGATCGTTGACGCGCTCGAGCGCACCGAAATCCCCACCGTCATAGACGCCGAACACGGCGGTGCGGGTCATGATGCGAACATTCGGAAGCGACGACAGTTCGGCAACCGCCGACTGCACCCACTGCAACGCGTCGACGCCGTCGATCACGCCGCCATCGGACTGCAGCCTGCCGCCAAGCCGGCTGTCGTCGTCGCACAGGATGACGCGCGCGCCTGCCCGGCCGGCCGAAAGCGCGGCCGCAAGACCGGTTGCGCCACCGCCGACGACCAGCACATCGCAATGCGCCCAAGCCTTGTCATAATGGTCCGGGTCGGCAATGCCGGCCGTCTTGCCAAGACCGGCAGCGCGGCGGATCGCAGGCTCGTAAAGGGCTTCCCAGAACTTGGCCGGCCACATGAAGGTCTTGTAGTAGAAGCCGGCGACGAAGATCGGCGACGCCAACTGGTTGATCGACATGAAGTCGTGGCGCAGCGAGGGCCAGCGGTTCTGGCTCTGCGCGACGAGGCCGTCATAAAGCTCCGACGTGGTGGCGCGGGTATTGGCCTCGCGCCGCGCGCCGGTACGCAGTTCGACCAGCGCATTCGGCTCTTCCGGACCAGCGGTCAGGATGCCGCGCGGACGGTGATACTTGAACGAGCGGCCAACCAGCCTCACTCCGTTCGCCACCAGCGCGGAGGCGAGCGTATCGCCGGCAAAGCCGGTCATCTGCTTGCCGTCGAAGGTGAAATTCAACGGGGCATTGCGGTCGATCTGGCCGCCGGCACCCAAGCGGTGCGACTGGCCCGCGACGGTTCTGGTGCTACCCTCCATCACCGTTCTCCTGCCTGCTTCGCCTTCGCGGCACCCGCACCGGGGGCTGCCGTTACCGACTTGAATTCATGGGTTGTCGTGCTGCGCTCAGCGATCAGCCAGGAGCGGCAGCCGCCACCGTGATACCAGTATTCACGCGTGAAACCGGCCACGTTGTCGCGCAGATAGACGTAGTCGTAGAACTGATCCTCAACGGCCATGCCGCCGTCGATCGGGGCATCGGGCCGTTTCGGTGAGGCGTCGCCAAGGTAAGTAAACTCGCCCGAGTCGCGTGCGCCGCAGAAGGGACATGCAATACGCATTCGCCAATCTCGCTTGTTTAATGCAGGTTTGGTTGGGCGCCCTGGCCCTTTTCGTCGATCATCGCGCCGCGCCGGAAACGGTCGAGGCGGAAGCGTCTGCCTTCCTCGTGCGGCTCGTCGCGCGCAAGAAGATGGGCAAAGACCAGCCCGGAGGCAGGCGTCGCCTTGAAGCCGCCATAGCACCAGCCGGCGTTGAGGTAGAGCCCGTCAACCGGCGTCTTGTCGATAATCGGCGTGCCATCCATCGACATGTCCATGATGCCGCCCCATTGGCGCAGCAGCCGCACGCGCCCGATCATCGGCATGATCGCCATGCCGCCTTCGCACACGTCTTCCATCACCGGCATGTTGCCGCGCTGGGCATAGGAATTGTAGCCGTCGAGGTCGCCGCCGAAGACAAGGCCGCCCTTGTCGGACTGGCTGACGTAGAAGTGGCCGGCGCCGAAGGTGACGACACCCGGGATCAGCGGCTTGATGGCTTCCGACACGAAAGCCTGCAGGACGTGGCTTTCAATCGGCAGGCGCAGGCCGGCCATCGCCGCGACGCGCGAGGAACTGCCGGCAACCGCCATACCTACCTTGCCGGCGCCGATGGTGCCACGGGTGGTCTCCACGCCGGTGATGCGCCCATTGGTGCGCTGGAAGCCGGTGACTTCGCAATTCTGGATGATGTCCACGCCGAACTCGTCGGCGGCGCGGGCATAGCCCCACACCACGGCATCGTGGCGGGCGGTACCACCGCGACGCTGCATCAAACCGCCCTGGATGGGAAAGCGCGCATTGTCGTAATTCAGGAAGGGCAATATCTGGCGGATCTGGTTGGCGTCCAGAAGCTCGGCGTCGATGCCGTTGATGCGCATGGCGTTACCGCGCCGCGCGAAGGCGTCGCGCTGGGCATCGGAATGGTAAAGATTGATGATGCCGCGCTGGCTGACCATCGTGTTGTAGTTGAGGTCCTGCTCCATGCGTTCCCAGAGCTTCATCGAAAGCTCATAGAAGCTGGTGTTGCCCGGCAGCATATAGTTGGAGCGGATGATAGTGGTGTTGCGGCCGGCGTTGCCGGAACCGATCCAGCCCTTTTCCAGCACCGCCACATTGCGGATGCCGTACTCCTTGGCAAGGAAATAGGCGGTCGCAAGGCCATGGCCGCCGCCGCCGATGATGACTACGTCATAGTGGCTCTTGGGTGCCGGGTCGCGCCAGGCGCGGCCCCAGTTCTTGTGGCTCGACAAGGCCGCCCGCGCCAAAGAAAAGATCGAATACTTCATGACATCCATATTCCGCTGCGCGGGATTCATGTTTGGGTCAATGGAACACCGCGGCGCGCAAGCGCCGCGGTGTTTGATATGATGCCGATCAGCAATCGAGCGTGTTGTCGACTTCCCACTGGGTGAAGTGAGTGGCGTACGAATTCCACTCCTGCATCTTCAGCTTGATGAAGCCGTTGGACAGGTCTTCGCCAAGCGCCGCCTTCAGTTCCTTGTCCTTGTCGAACATGCGGATGGCGTCGAGCAAGTTCAGCGGCAACTTCGGACCGGACTTAATCGTATGACCGTCCTGGTACATGTTGATGTCGCTGCGCTTGCCCGGGTCAGCCTTGCTGCGCAGACCGCTGAGACCGGCCGCAACGATGACAGCCTGCATCAGGTACGGATTGGCCGCGCCGTCGGGCAGACGAAGCTCGAAACGGCCAGGGCCTGGAACACGAACCATGTGGGTACGGTTGTTGCCGGTCCAGGTCACGGTATTCGGCGCCCAGGTTGCACCCGAGGTCGTACGCGGAGCGTTGATGCGCTTGTAGGAATTGACCGTCGGATTGGTGATGGCGGCCATGCCGGAAGCGTGCTTCATGATGCCGCCGAGGAAATGCATGCCGCGCTCGGACAGGCCGTCCTTGGCGTTCTTGTCGGCAAACACGTTCTTCTTGCCCGTCAGATCCCATGCGGAGATGTGCGCATGGCAGCCATTGCCGGTCAGACCCGGGAACGGCTTCGGCATGAAGGTCGCCCGCAAGCCATGCTTCTCGGCAATCGTCTTGATCATGAACTTGAAGAACGAATACTTGTCGGCGGTCGCCAAGACGTCATCGTAAGCCCAGTTCATTTCGAACTGGCCATTGGCGTCCTCGTGGTCGTTTTGGTAGGGCTCCCAGCCCAGTTCGAGCATCGCGTCGGCAGCTTCGGCAATGATGTCGTAGCGACGCATCACGGCCTGCTGGTCGTAGCAAGGCTTGTTCGAACGGTCGAGTTCGTCGGAGATCAGCTTGCCGTCCGGCGTCGTCAGGAAGAATTCCGGCTCGACACCGGTCTTGACGCGGATGCCTTCCTTGGCAGCTTCGGCAACAAGGCGCTTCAGCGTGTTGCGCGGAGCCTGGTCGACGCTCTTGCCTTCCATGACGCAGTCGGAGGCGAGCCAGGCCACTTCCGGCTTCCAGGGAAGCTGGATGACCGAGGACGGATCCGGCACCGCCAGCATGTCCGGGTGAGCCGGGGTCAAATCCAGCCAGGTGGCGAAGCCGGCAAAGCCGGCTCCGTCCTTTTGCATATCACCGATGGCGCGCGCCGGAACCAGCTTCGCCCTCTGTACACCGAAGATATCGGTGAAGGTTACCATGAAGTACTTGATATTACGGGCCTTGGCATAGTCGGTAAGGTCGCTCACAGCGGATCCCTCCAGTTTCGCCTCGAATGTTCCCATTGCAGTTCCCCTGTTTTGTAGTTTCGGAGGTATGGCTTAGAGACCGCCCTGCCCGGGGATCCAGTTGGTGCCGGCAAGCGGGACACGCGCCATGGCGGCGGCCTCGATCGTCAGCGCACACAAGTCTTCCGGCTCAAGGTTATGCACGTGGTTCTTGCCGCAGGCGCGCGCGATGGTTTGCGCTTCCAGCGTCATGACCTTCAGGTAGTTTGCCAAGCGCCGGCCGGCGGCGATCGGATCGACGCGTTTCATCAGTTCCGCGTCCTGCGTGGTAATGCCAGCCGGGTCCTTGCCTTCATGCCAGTCGTCGTAACAGCCGGCAGTGGTTCCGAGCTTCTGGTACTCGGCTTCCCAGCGAGGATCGTTGTCGCCGAGCGCGATGAGGGCAGCGGTACCGACCGACACGGCGTCAGCACCGAGTGCAAGCGCCTTGGCAACGTCGGCGCCGTTGCGGATACCGCCGGAGACGATGAGCTGGACCTTGCGGTGCATGCCGAGGTCCTGCAGCGCCTTGACGGCCGGACGAATGCAGGCAAGCGTCGGCTGGCCAACATGCTCGATGAACACTTCCTGCGTGGCGGCGGTACCGCCCTGCATGCCGTCGAGCACCACGACGTCAGCGCCGGCCTTCACTGCCAGAGCGGTGTCGTAGTAGGGGCGAGCGCCACCGACCTTGACGTAGATCGGCTTTTCCCAGTCGGTGATTTCGCGCAGCTCGAGGATCTTGATCTCGAGGTCGTCCGGACCCGTCCAGTCAGGGTGACGGCAAGCCGACCGCTGGTCGATGCCCTTGGGCAGCGTGCGCATTTCGGCAACGCGATCGGAAATCTTCTGGCCGAGCAGCATGCCGCCGCCGCCTGGCTTCGCACCCTGTCCGACAACCACTTCAATGGCGTCGGCGCGACGCAGGTCGCGTGGGTTCATGCCGTAGCGAGAAGGCAGGTACTGGTAGACCAGGGTCTGCGAATGGCCGCGCTCTTCCTCGGTCATGCCGCCGTCGCCGGTGGTGGTCGAGGTGCCGGCAATGGTCGCGCCACGGCCAAGAGCTTCCTTGGCGGGACCGGACAGCGAGCCGAAGCTCATGCCGGCAACGGTGATCGGGATCTTCAGCTCGATCGGCTTCTTGGCGAAGCGGGTGCCGAGCGTGACCTTGGTTTCGCATTTTTCACGGTAGCCCTCGAGCGGGTAGCGCGAAATCGAAGCGCCGAGGAACAGAAGGTCATCGAAATGCGGCACCTTGCGCTTGGCGCCCGAGCCACGGATGTCGTAGATGCCGGTTGCCGCCGCACGGCGGATTTCCGACATGCTGTAGGCATCGAACGTCGCCGACGTACGCGGGGTAGTGGGTGGATTATGATAGGACATGGTCTACCTCAGTACGCGTCGGCGTTGTCGATATTGAAGTTGTAGAGGGTGCGCGCGGAACCGTAGCGCTTGAACTCCTCCGGCTTGACGTCGGTGATGCCCGCTTTCGCCAGCAGATCCTTCAGGATCTCGATGTGCTCGGGGCGCATTTCCTTCTCGATGCAGTCAGCGCCAAGGCTCTTCACCTTGCCGCGCACGAACAGGCGAGCCTCATAGATGGAGTCGCCGAAGGCATCGCCGGCATCGCCGAGAACGACGAGGTTGCCCGACTGAGCCATGAAGGCCGACATGTGGCCGATATTGCCGCGCACCACGATGTTGATGCCCTTCATCGAGATGCCGCAACGCGAGGATGCGTTGCCTTCGATGACGAGCAGGCCGCCGCGGCCGGTCGCGCCGGCGTACTGGCTGGCATCGCCCTTAACGACGATGGTGCCGGACATCATGTTTTCGCCGACGCCCGGACCTGCCGAACCGTGCACGGTGATCGTGCTCTTCTGGTTCATGCCGCCGCAGTAGTAGCCGACGCTGCCCTTCACATCGATGGAGATCGGATGCTCGGCACCGGCAGCCACGGCGTGGCTGCCCTTGGGGTTGAGAACTTCCCAAATCGTGGCGTTGGTGCCGTCCTGGATCGAATGAAGAGCCTGGTTGAACTCACGCAATGTGATCTTGCTGAGATCGAACACCTTCGGTTCGTAATTGACTTTGCTCGCTGGAGCTGTGGCCAGATTGGTCGCGTGCATGCTCTCAGTGCTCCCAGAAATAAACGGTTGAGGGTTCCGGCTCCCACACCCGGGCATTCTCGATGCCGGGCAGGTTGGCCAGCGCGCGGTATTCCGAGCCGAAAGCAACGTACTGGTCGGTTTCGGCCATGACGGCGGGCTTGCAGGCAATCGGGTCGCGAACGACGCCGAAGCCGTTCTTGGTGCCGACGACGAAGGTGAAGAAGCCGTCGAGGTCGTTGAGGCTCGATTCCAGCGCCTCGCCGAGGTTCTGCCCGTGGGCGATCTTGGAGGAGAGGTAGGCAGCCGCTACTTCGGTGTCGTTCTCGGTCTCGAAGCGCATGCCGTCGCGGATCATCTCACGGCGCAGGTTGTTGTGGTTCGACAGCGAGCCGTTGTGCACCAGGCACTGGTCCGGACCGGTCGAGAAAGGGTGCGCGCCCAAGGTGGTGACAGCCGACTCGGTCGCCATGCGGGTATGGCCGATGCCGTGGCTGCCGCTCATCTTGGTGACGTCGAAGCGCTTCACGACTTCCGCAGGCAGACCAACTTCCTTATATATTTCAATGGCTTCGCCGGCACCCATGACACGGGCGTTCGGGCGCAATTCGGCGATTGCGGCACGGGCTTCTTCGAGTTTCTCCACCGGCACGTCGAAAACCGCATGGGTCGACTTCACGATCGACGACACCTTGGCGCCGATCTTCTTGCCGAGTTCGGCATCGAGACCCTTGAAATCGGCTTCCGGATTCGGCGACTGGATGGTGATCTTGCCATGGCCCTTGGCGCCATTGCCGTAGATGGCAATGCCGGCGCTGTCCGGGCCGCGATCGGTCATAGTCACGAGCATTTCGGACAGCAGGGCGCCCAACTGGGGCTCCAATTTCTTGTCCTTCAAAAAGAGTCCCACAATTCCACACATCGCCGTTACCTCAGCCAGTTTGATGTCTGAAAAAGAAGCTAACAGGTTCCAATATCAAATTCAACTGTCATGAATTTTTTATTCCCGTAAGAAAAATCGTGGCGTACTACCGGAGAAATTGCTGCGTCGCCTTCGCGGAGCGAAACGGGCGCAATATCCCGAGAGTTGGCTAAGCCTTTGCAGAATCAACAGTGAATCGGAATTCGACCCGCAAAAGCAAAGGCCCCGGACTTTTTCAGTCCGGGGCCTGAACACTGAAATTTCCGATGCCTGCGCCTACGCTACCTTATCTGGTAGGGGCTTTCCGGCGAAGAAAGCAGTGAGATTTTCAAACGCCTTCATGCCCATGGCGACGCGCGTTTCCTCGGTGGCGCTGCCCAGATGCGGCAACAGCACGACATTTTCCATTTTTACCAGCGCGGCCGGCACTTCTGGCTCGTTGGCGAACACGTCAAGGCCGGCGCCGGCGATGCCACCGCTTGCCAATGCCTCCACCAGCGCGTCCTGGTCGACCACATCGCCGCGCGCCGTATTGATGAGGAACGCGCCCTTCTTCATTCCGGCAAGCCGGGCGGCATTGATCAGATGGCGGTTCTCGGCGCCGCCGGGGCAATGCAAGGACACGAAGTCTGATTGCGCCAGCACCTCTTCTATGGAGCCGAGTTGCCTTGCGCCCATGGCGCGGGTCTCTTCGTCATCGACCTTGGAGCGGTTGTAGAAGACGATATCCATGTCGAAGCCGAAATGGGCGCGTTTGGCGGCTGCCTTGCCGATGCGGCCCATGCCGATGATGCCAAGCGTCTTGCCGGTGACCTTGGTGCCGATCATGTGGGTCGGGCACCAGCCGTGCCATTCGCCGGCGCGCAACTGGCGCTCGCCCTCGCCTGCCCGGCGCGCAACCGCCAGCAACAGGCTGAGCGCGATGTCGGCGGTGCAGTCGGTCAACACGCCAGGGGTGTTGGTGACGGCGATGTTGTGGTCGCGGGCAGCCTCGATGTCGATGTGGCTGAAGCCGACGCCGTAGTTGGCGATGAGCTTTGTACGGATGTCCGATTCCGGGAAGACCGACCTTGGCAGCTTGTCGCTTACGGTCGGCAGGATCGCGTCGAAATTCAAAAACGCAGCCTTGAGCTGCGTTGCTGTGAGCGGCACGTCGCCCCGGTTGAAGGTCACATCGAAATTCTCGGCCAGCAACTGCTCGACCGCTGCCGGCCAGCGACGGGTAACGATTACACGAGGCTTCATATCCACTCTCTGCTTGTATGGGATCGGGGCCGGCTTGCGCCGGCCCCTTTGCACCTTGGTCGGGTCAGGCGGCCTTCTGGTGCTGTTCGAGGACGCTTGCAACTGTCGGTCCGAATGCGGCTGGCGTCGGCACGATGGTCACGCCGGCGTCGCGCAGGATTTCCACCTTCTCCTGGGCAGACTCGCCGAAGGCCGAGATGATGGCGCCGGCATGGCCCATGCGCTTGCCTTTCGGCGCAGACAAGCCGGCGATGTACGCGATCAGCGGCTTGCGCATGTTGTGCCTGGCCCATTCGGCCGCCTCTGCCTCCTGCGGTCCGCCGATCTCGCCGATCATGACGACGGCGTCGGTGTCCGGATCCTGTTCGAACAGCTTTAGGATATCGAGGAATGACGAACCGTTAATGGGATCGCCACCGATGCCGACACTGGTCGAAACGCCAATGCCGAGTTCCTTCATCTGCGAGGCAGCTTCATAGCCCAAAGTTCCGGACCGGCCAACAATGCCGACACGTCCCGGCAGATAGATGTGGCCGGGCATAATGCCCATCATGGCCTGGCCGGGCGTGATCATGCCGGCGCAGTTGGGGCCGATCAGCCGCATGCGGTCTTCGTAGCGGAAGCGGCGCATGTAGCGCTTCACCCGCATCATGTCCTGGGACGGGATGCCGTCGGTGATGCAGACGCAGAACTTGATGCCGGCATCCGCTGCTTCCATGATCGAATCCGCTGCAAAGGGCGGCGGAACGAACACGATGCTGGCCTCGGCCCCGGTCTCGCGCACCGCACCCTTGACGGTGTTGAACACCGGGATGCCGTTGTGATCCATGCCGCCTTTGCCCGGCGTGATGCCACCCACGACATTGGTGCCGTAGCGCTTCATGTCTGCGGCGTGGAAGCTGCCGATCTTGCCGGTCAGGCCCTGAACGACGACGCGCGTCCTGTGATTGAGAAGAATGCTCATTTCGTCCTCCCTTCAGTGCTTTTTCGACTTGGAAAAGCTCTTCATTGCTTCGACCGCCTTTTCGGCAGCCTCCGCGAGCGTTTCGGCAACGATGACCTTCTCGCCGGACTCGGCAAGGATCTTGCGGCCTTCCTCGACATTGGTGCCCGCCAGTCGAACCACCAGAGGCACGTTCACCCCAACCTCGCGCATCGCCTTGACCACGCCTTCGGCCACCCAATCACAACGATTGATGCCGGCAAAGATGTTGACCAGAATAGTCTCGATGTTCTTGTCGGCGAGAACGGCGCGGAACGCCTTGGCCACGCGCTCGGGCGAAGCACCGCCGCCGATGTCGAGGAAGTTCGCCGGCTCACCGCCCGCGATCTTGATCATGTCCATGGTCGCCATGGCGAGGCCTGCGCCGTTGATGATGCAGCCGATGTTGCCGTCGAGGCCGACATAGGAAAGGCCGCGGTCGCTGGCGAAGGTTTCGCGCGGGTCCTCCTGCGACTTGTCGCGCAGCTCCGAAATCTCGGGGCGACGGAACAGCGCGTTCTCATCGAACGACATCTTGGCGTCGAGCGCGATCAGGTTGCCGTCGCGCGTCACCACCAGCGGATTGATCTCCAGCATGGAGGCGTCGTAGTCGCGGAAGACGCGGTAGCAGCCGAGCAGCGTGTCCACGGCCTTGCCGATCAGGCTGTTTTCCAGGCCGAGACCGAAGGCGATCTCGCGGGCCTGGAACTGCTGCATGCCGGCACCCGGATCGACGGTGGCGCGGATGATGGAGTCGGGCTGCTTTTCGGCGATCTCCTCGATCTCCATGCCGCCGGAAGCCGAGGCCACGATCATCACGCGCTCGGATTTGCGGTCGAGCACCATGCCAAGATAGATTTCCTGGCGGATATCGACCGTTTCCTCGATGTAGAGGCGCGAGACGAGCTTGCCCTTGGGGCCGGTCTGCTTGGTTGCGAGCTTGCGGCCAAGCATGGCCTCCGCCGCTTCCGAAACCTCGGTGTCCGAGGCGCAAACGCGGATGCCACCGGCCTTGCCGCGCGCACCGGAATGGATCTGCGCCTTCACCACCCACTTGCCGCCGCCGATCTCGCTGGCGCGATAGGCAGCCTGTTCGGGGCTGTAGGCTAGGCCACCACGCGGGATATGCACCGAGTAGCGCGAAAGAAGTTCCTTGGCCTGGTATTCATGAATATCCATGTCAGTTCCTCCTGAAGCATCTTGCAGCGAGGCGCATTCGCCTCGCGTCACCAAATGCGGCAAATCAAATAGTTAGACCGTGATCTCCCGGAAATCGGATCCCGCTTTCCGGGATCAAGGCCTAGTTCGCGGACACCTTGCGGGCGCGCGCCGACTGTTCGATAGCGTCATGCGTGACCAGCACGTTGCGGGCCATGCGCTCGGACGCAGCGTCGATCATCTTGCCGTCGAGAGCTGCAGCGCCCTTGCCCTGCTCCTCCGCTTCCTTCAGCACTTCGATGATGCGGCGTGCGCGGGTGACTTCCTTTTCCGGCGGCGAGAACACCGAATTGGCAAGATCGACCTGCGAGGGGTGGATCGCCCACTTGCCTTCGATGCCCAAAGCCGCGGCGCGCTTGGCCCCTGCGATGTAGCCTTCCGGATCGGAGAAATCGCCGAACGGTCCGTCGATGGCGCGCAAGCCGTAGGCACGGCAGGCAACCGTCATGCGCGAGATAGCGAAATGCCACTGGTCGCCCGGATAATCGGGGTTGAGGCCGCCGATGTTGACGGTGCGCGCCTTGCAGCTCGCGGAATAGTCGGCGACGCCGAAATGCAGGGCTTCCAGGCGTCCGCCGAAAGCAGCGATTGCCTCTACATTGGCCATGCCAAGCGCCGTCTCGATCAGCGCTTCGAGGCCGACCCTGGTCTTGAAGCCCTTGGCCGTCTCGATCTGGCTGACCATCGCCTCGACCATATAGAGGTCGGAAGGCACGCCGACCTTCGGCACCAGGATGGTGTCGAGGCGGTCGCCGGCCTGCTCCATCACGTCGACGACATCGCGGTACATATAGTGCGTGTCGAGGCCGTTGATGCGAACCGAGATGGTCTTGCCGCGGGCGCGCCAGTCGATCTCGTTCAGCGCCTGGATGATGTTGGCGCGAGCGCGTTCCTTGTCCGGCGGCGCGACCGCATCCTCGATGTCGAGGAAGATGTAGTCGGCAGCGCCGTCGGCGGCCTTGCGGATCATTTCCGGATTTGAACCCGGCACCGCAAGTTCGCTGCGCTGGAGGCGCAGCTTGCGAAGATGGTGGATGGTGTAGCTCATCTTTTCCTACCTCTGCGATCAGGCTGCTTTGGCAACGGTCTTCTGGGCCGCCAGGCGGTAGTGCTCAAGCGCTGCACCGACACCGGAGCCGGGCGTTACCTTGACGCCGCAATCGCGCAGCGACATCTCGACCACGGACAGCGCGCCGCAAACCATGGGCTCGTTGATCCAGCCGAGATGGCCGATGCGGAACACCTTGCCGGCAACCTTGCTCAGACCGACGCCGAGCGACACATTGTAGGCCTCATAGGCGCGCTTGACGATCTCGTTGCTGTCGATGCCTTCGGGTGCCAGAACGGCGCTGACGGTGTCCGAATTCCACTTCGGCTCCTTGGCGCAGAGGCGCAGGCCCCAGGCGGAAACCGCCTTGCGCACGCCTTCAGCCAACCGGTTGTGACGTTCGAAGATGTTGTCCAGGCCTTCTTCCTCGATGAGGTCGAGAGCGGCGCGCAGGCCGCGCAAGAGCTGCACCGCCGGCGTGTAGGGGAAGTAGCCGGTGTCGTTGGCGCGGATCATGTCCTCGAACGAGAAATAGCAGCGGTTCGAGCGGTTGTTCTTGGTCGTGTCCTTGGCGACGTCGAGCGCCTTCTGGCTGACCGACAGGAAGCCGAGGCCCGGCGGCAGCATGAAGCCCTTTTGCGAACCGGAAACGGCGAGGTCCACGCCCCAATCGGCCTGGCGGAAATCGATCGAGCCGACAGAGGACACGCCGTCGACGAACAGAAGCGCCGGATGTTTGGCGCTGTTCAGCGCCGAGCGGACGGCAGCGATATCGCTGGTCACGCCGGTTGCGGTTTCATTGTGGGTGCAGAACACGGCCTTGATGCGGTGCTCCTTGTCGGCTGCAAGACGCTCGGCATAGATCTCGACCGGAACGCCCGTGCCCCACTCGACATCGATCACATCGACATCGAGGCCCATGCGCTGGGCCATGTCGACCCACAGATGCGAGAACTGGCCGAAGCGGGACATGAGAACGCGGTCGCCGGGTGCCAAGGTGTTGGTGATCGCCGATTCCCAGGCGCCGGTGCCCGACGACGGGAAGATGAAGACACGGCCGCCGTCGTTGCGGAAAACCTTGGCGATGTCCCGGAAAAGCCCGCGCGTGAAGGACGGATAGTCGGGGGCGCGCATGTCTTCCATCGGCATGTTCATTGCCTGCCGGACAACCTCCGGGACGTTCGTCGGTCCTGGAACGAAAAGCTGATTGTAACCGGCCATGTAAATTTCCTCCGAGGATTGTCGGGTGCGCGGACCCTTTGTGTAGCTCTGGGGAAATGATCCTTTTCAGCCCCTCTTCTCACAACACCTGTCCAGATAGATTCATGACGCTACGGGCATTGGTTGCGGCCTACTCAATCAGATGCACCGGCGCACATTCGGATAGGTTTTGTCCTACCCGTTGGCGATTCCGCCGACAGCTTCCCAAACGAAAAGCGCCGGGACCGGCCCGGCGCTCTCGCATCTAAAAATGATCCTATCGTCGGTCGCCGCGCTACTTTCGCGCGACCGCCTGGCCGTTCGGAACATTCGCCCCACCCCGGTTGCGCAAAGCGTCGCGCGCCTTGATGACAAGGCTTTCCAGACCGTTGGGCAGGAACAGGATGGCGAGGATCAGGATCAGGCCATAGAGCAGCGGGCGAACCTGGTCGACGCCGATCGAACGCAGGATGACCTCGTCGACGATAGTCAGCGCCACGACACCGAGGATCGGTCCATACCAGCGGCTGGTGCCGCCGACGATGGTCCAGATCAGCACGTAGACCATGGTGTTGACGTCGAACTGGTTCGGATTGACCGTGCTGAGGTAGTGCGCATAGAGCGCGCCAGCCAGGCCGGCAAAGAACGAGGCGATGACGAAGGCCAGCATGCGGTAGCGGAAGGCATCGACGCCGACCGATTCCGACAGCTTGTCCTGCCAATGGATGGCGTGGAACGTCAGGCCGATGCGCGACTTCTCAACCCTGTAAAGCACCCACAGCGAAACCAGCACGACCACCAGCACGAGGTAATAGTAGTTGGCAGGGTCGTAGAAATCGATGTGGATGAAGCCGAGGTCGATCTCCGGGAAACCCGGAATGCGCTGGATGCCCTTCGGGCCACCAAACGGGTCGGTGAAGCGCTTCCAGATCAGGCGCAGGATTTCGCCGGCGGCAAACGAACCGATCAGGAAGTAGAAGCCCTTCATGCGAAATAGCGGGAAGCTCAGCACCGTCGCGATCACGCCGGCGGTGATGGCGCCTGCAATCATCGCCAGCGGCACCGGGAAGCCGAAGCTCTTGGCAAACAGCGCGCTGCCGTAGGCGCCTGCGCCCATCATGACGACGTGCGCCAGCGACCACTCGCCAGTCAGCGTCTGCAGGCGGTAGCTGACGACGACCAGCACGTTGATGGTCAGCAGCACCAGGAGTTCCTGCTGCGAGAAACTGACTAGGTGAGGCACCGCGATCAGCACGACAGCAAGGATGAGGATGCCGACCAGGCCGGCTCCGCCGATTGAGGTTTTCTCAGGCACGTTCGCGCACTCCAAACAGGCCCTGGGGCTTGACGACAAGGACAGCCAGCATCAGCAGCAGGCCGACAATGTTGGCGATCACGCCATCGTAGAAAGTGGTCACGAAGGTGTGGACGAAGGCATAGAGCACGGCCGCCACCACTGCGCCTTCAAGACTGCCGATGCCGCCCACGATGATGATGATGAAGGCGGTGACGATGACGCTGTGGCCCATATAGGGTGACGGCGCCACCAGCGGAGCCGTCATTGCACCGGCGACCCCGGCAAGGGCTGCGCCGATGAACATGGCGTAGCGCGCCGTCTGGTTGATGGATATGCCCTGCAAGGCGGCTGCCTCGCGGTCCTGCGCACAGGCTCTCAGCGCCCAGCCGAACTTGCTTTTGCGCAGGAAGAAGTAGAGCGCGGTCAAAAGCCCGACGGTCGCGATGATCACGTAGAGCCGTTCATAGGTCAGGAATGCACCGCCGACGGTGATGCGCCCTTGGGAGACTGGCGGCACATTCTGGTTGCGCAGGCCGAAGCCAAGCACAGCAAGCGTCTGCAGGATCAAAAGGAAGCCGATTGAGGCGATCAGGCCGCCCAGAGGATTCGTTCGCAGCGGTCGAAACAGCGTCAGTTCCATCAGGATGCCGAGGCACCCGACAAAGACAAGCCCCAGCGCGACAGCCACGAAGAACGGCAGCCCCGACCACACGTAGAAGAATACGATCGCATAGGCGCCGGCCATGTAAAGCTCGCCATGCGCGAAATTGATGACACCCATGACGCCGAAGATCAGCACCAGTCCGACGGCGATCAGCGCCATGTAACTGGCAGCATAGGATGCATTGAAAACGGTCTGCAGGAGGAAATCCGGCATCGGTCACCCCGTTTGGTGGCGTCAAGTTTCAGGTGATGGAGCTGCCGGGCCAGCCTTGGCCCGGCAGCGCGCAAATCAGGTGCGCTGGTTCCACATCTGGCCGAGATCGGTCATGTGCTTGACCAGCAGCTGGCCGTTCTTGTCCCACCAGTCGGGGATCGAACGGAACTCGGCGATCGTCGCCTTGCCGTCGCGGATGACCACCACCGGCCAGTCGCCGACAAGCGCATTGTCGATGCCGAACAGTTCCTTGCCCCACCAGCGCGCGTCGCCGAAGGCGTGCTTGCCCTTGCCCCCTTCCTTCATGGCGACCAGCACATCCGCTGGCTCCACGCTGCCAGCGCGCTGGGCGGCATCGGCCCAGAGATCGAGGATCGATGAGTATTCCCACGACACCGCCGACCATTCGGTCGCGCCATAGCGCTTGACGTACTCGGCGAAGAACTCGTTCGGCTTCTTGAAGTTGATGCGCGGATCGTTGAGCGCCTTGTCGTCGAAATCCGGGAACTGGAAGATGACGCCTTCCATGAATTCCTTCGAGGTGCGTTCCACGATGCGCTGGTAGAAGTCCAGCGTGCAGGAAATGATCTTGCCCTTGTAACCCTGCTGGAAAGCCTGTTCGCACAGCGGCTGCACGTAGTCGGCGTAGCAGGTGTCGAGGCACAAGATATCCGGGTTGTTGGCCAGCAGCTGCGTCATCACCGGCGCAAAGTCGGTGGTGGCCGGATCGAAGAACAGCGGCGGGCTGGCCATGGTGATGCCGGCCGCCTCGAACGCCGCAAGATAGGTCGCAACAGACGGCTTGCCCAGCGCATCGTCCTGCGCGCAGACAACGGCAGTCTTGAGGTCCGGATGGTTGGCGGCCAGCCAGTCCACGCCGGTCACGTTATAGATCGGATGCACTTCACACGGCGCGATCAAGGTGGTGGTGTCGGGCGTAAGATCGCTTGGCAAAAGCGTCGAGACCATCATGCCCTGGCGCGCGGCGATTTCTTCCACGCCCGGCCACGAATTGCCGCCCAGCATCATGATGAACTTGACGTCGTTTTCGCGGATGAGCTGTGTCGCGCCGGTACGCGCCTTGCCGGCATCGTCCTCGTCGTCATAGGACGCAAGCTCGACCTTGTAGGGCTTGCCGCCGATCTCGATGCCGCCGGCCTCATTGACCCAATCAGCCCAGATCTTGCAGCCGTCGAGGCCAGGCTTGCCCCAAGCCGCGACAGGGCCGGTCAAGGGAGCCAGGAAGCCGACCTTGACGACGTTTTCCTGCGCAAAGCTCGCCTTCGGCATGCCGATAACGGGCAGCAGCGCGGCACTTGCCGCACCGGTCAAAAGGGATCGTCTGGTAAGCGAGATACTTGATGCTGACTTCATTGCAGTTCCTCCGCTTTGCGAATGGCCAACGGTGCCCCGCCCGACCAGTTCCCATGTCGATCCTGTCTGTTTCGAAGCGCGCCGGATCGACTGTAGCGCACCCGTTTCCCTCATTTTCTACGATCGTCTGACGCGACCCGCTTCTTGTGGCGTCACGTCGCCATTGTTCGTTCCGGGCCTCTTTTCGCGGGCGGCGAGCATGATGACCGCCGCCATCAACTTCCTCGGATCGCTCAGCGTCACCGGGCGCTCCCGTTGCCAGCGCGCCAAGCGCACTCTTGCTTCTTCCCGGTCAATCAGTTCCAGCGCGTCGCCGACGCAAACTTCCTCACGAACATCGTCGAGCAATTCGCGTCCCTTGACGCGCCAGCGCTCTTCATAAGCGGGGCGATGCAGCCGCTCCATGCGCAGATGAAACATCGACGAGCGAGCAGTCCGCGGCGCCGTCATCTTTTCGACCCAGCCGTCGCACGCAGCCCAGGCCTGCTTCGCAGCGGCTCGCGTCTGGCCGGCACTTTGATCGCTGTCCAGGGCCGCCACCGCCGCCGCCTGGTTGCTCAGGCTTGCAGCCAGCCTCGGATCGTTGGCGGCAAATTCGGCACGGGCCAGCCGAAGCGATGTGGCAAAGACGTTGCCGGCCTCGTCGATGCGGCCATAGGCCAAAGCAGTCAGCGCGTCTTCATTCAGCCGTTCCCATTCGAGATCGGCTTCGCCCCAACCTGCGGAAACAAGATCGTTGAAGGTCCAGTTCTCATGCACCAAGATACGCCCTCCTCACATGATCGTTGGTCTGAAGGTCGGCAGCCTTTCCTTCCACGGCAACCGTCCCGATTTCCAGGACGTAAGCATAGGAAGCCAATTTCAGGGCAAGGCCGGCATTCTGTTCAACCAGCACCACGGGCACGCCGCGCTCGGCGATGTCCGAGACGATCCTCGCCATTTCCTGCACCATAACCGGCGACAGGCCCATGGAAGGCTCGTCCAGCAAAAGGAGTTTGGGGCCGGACATCAGCGCGCGACCGATGGCGACCATCTGCTGCTCGCCGCCGGACAGCGTGCGCGCCCACTGGGTGCGACGCTCCTTCAGGCGCGGGAAGCGCTGGAAAATATCCTCGATGTCGCTCTCGATCTTCGCCTTGTCGGTGCGCAGGAACGCGCCGATGCGCAGGTTTTCCTCCACCGTCAGGTCGGGGAATATGCGCCGCCCTTCCGGAACATGGGCGATGCCGCGCGCAACGATCTTTTCCGCCGGCAGATTGTCGATGCGCTGGCCGTCGAAATGGATTTCGCCCTTGGACGGCTTGGTCAGGCCCGATATCGAGCGGAGCGTCGTGCTCTTGCCGGCGCCGTTGGCGCCGATAATGGTGACGATGCCGCCCGAGGGCACCTGCAGGTTGATGCCCTTCAGCGCGGCGACCTTGTTGTAGTGAACGTGCAGGTTGCGGACTTCAAGCAGCATCGTCGGTACGCCCCAGATAAGCTTCGATGACGCGCGGATCGTTGGCGATTTCCTGCGGCGAACCTTCCATGAGGAACTGGCCGAAGTTCATCACCGTGATGCGTTCGCAAAGGCCCATCACCGCCTGCATGTCGTGCTCGACCAGCATGATGGTGATGTCACGCTCGTCACGGATGCGCCGCACATGGTCCATCATGCGCCGGGTTTCTTCCGGGTTCATGCCGGTAAACGGTTCGTCGAGCAGGATCAGTGCCGGATCGGCAGCCAACGCCACGGCCATGCCGAGCGCGCGCTGGTGGCCATGCGGCAGGCTGGAAGCCGGTTCGTCCGCAAGCTGGCCGAGATCGAACAATTCAAGCGCTGCGCGCGCCTTCTTGTCGGCCTCCCGCTCGACCGGTGCATCGCCGCCGGTGATACGCGAAATGAAGCCTGAGCCTGCGGAGCGGTGACAACCGACCCTGACATTGTCGATGACGCTGAACTCCTGGAAGAGCGTCGTGCCCTGGAAGGTGCGGATCAGCCCGCGCTGGGCCAATTTGCTGGTCTTCAGGCCCGAGACGTCTTGACCTTCATAGAAGATCTTGCCGCTCGACGGCTTGTAGTACCCGCTGACCAAGCTGAACGTAGTCGTCTTGCCGGCCCCGTTGGGGCCGATGAGACCGTGGATGCTGTTGCGCCTGACGGAGAAGGAAAGATCGTTGACGGCTGTCAGCCCGCCAAACTTCCTCGTGACATTGCGCAGTTCGAGAATCGGTGCGTCGGACAGTGTTCGCCTCCCAATTGGCTACTGTCTTGAAAAGCAGGCCGGCGCGGGTATTCCCGTTCACCAGCCCACGGCTTTTATTCCGCTGCGGCGGTCGTGTCTGCTGCGCCGAGATAGGATTCCAGCGAATCGTCGAGCGCATCCTTCCACGGCGTGTGGTGCGGGGGCGCCATCGTACCGGTGATGACCGACCGGTAGGAGTGGTTGCGGAACTCCATGATGCCCTTCTTCTTGTGTTTCTTCCACTCGAAGAAGGCTTCGTTGGCGCCGTCCACGTCGAAGCTCGGATAGTCGGTCTCGGCGATCAGTTCCTTGACGTAGTCGCCCTGGTAGCGGATCGCGTCATAGCTGTCCTTGCCTGCATCCTCGCCGGCAACGCGGTCACTGACGTCAGCGAGCAGCGCCTTCTTGTCCGCCGGAACCTTGATACGGCCAAGGATGACGTCGCGTGTCCACCATGCCTGGGCGTCGAACATATTGAAGGTGAACCACTGGTCCTGCATGCCGATGTAGAACAGGTTCGGATTATGGACATACGCCACGCCCTTGTAGAGATCGGCGGTCGCAAGGCGGTTGGCCGTGCGCAGGCGCAGATCATCCGGCAGGAACGGGAAGTGGTGCTTGTAGCCGGTGCACAGGATGATGGCGTCGATGCGCTTGGTCGAACCGTCCTTGAAGGTGGCCGTGTTGATCTCGACCTTTTCGAGCAGCGGCTTTTCTTCCCAGTTTGCCGGCCAGTCGAAGCCCATCGCCGCGGTGCGGTAGCTGTTGGTGATCGACTTTGCGCCGTACTTCCAGCATTGCGAGCCGATATCCTCGGCCGAATAGCTGGTGCCGATGATCAGGATATCCTTGCCGATGAACTCGCGTGCATCGCGGAAGTCGTGAGCGTGGAGGATGCGGCCGTTGAAGCGGTCGAAGCCGGGAAACTCGGGAACGTTCGGGGTCGAGAAATGGCCCGAGGCGACGATGACGTGGTCGAATTCCTCGGAATAGCAATGGTCTTTCGGCAGATCCTGCACCGTGACGGTGAACTTCCTGGTCTTCTCGTCCCAGGTGACCATGCGCACGGCGGTCTCGAAGCGGATCCAGTCGCGGACACCGGCCTTGTTCACGCGGCCTTCGATGTAGTCGAAGAGGACTGCCCGCGGCGGATAGGAAGCGATCTGCTTGCCGAAATGCTCCTCGAAGGAATAGTCCGCGAATTCAAGGCCCTCCTTCGGTCCGTTCGACCAAAGGTACCGGTACATCGAGCCGTGAACCGGCTCGCCATACTGGTCTAGACCGGTACGCCAGGTGTAGTTCCACAAGCCACCCCAGTTCGCCTGCTTCTCAAAGCAGACGATTTCCGGGATTTTTGCGCCTTTAGCGGCAGCTGACTGGAAAGCTCTCAATTGAGCGAGGCCGGATGGTCCGGCGCCAATTACTGCGATCCTTTTATCCATGCGGTAGCCCTCTAGAAGATTTTTTGTTATTGGTTCTTTTGGTTCAACGAATGGTGCCTTTGATTGTACCAATCTGTCAACCGATTTCCTGCGGGGAAGAAAATTTTCCCGCAAGAGGATGAAATGTTGTAGGTTTTGGTGGTACTTACCGACATGCAAAATTCCAGCTTCGCCCATCAACTTGCGGTCTCCAGCGCCCTGCCCCGGCTGTCTGTCGGCATGCCGAACGCGGTGAACATCGGATTTCTCGCGCCGCTCAGCGGCCAGGTGGAGTCATGGGGACTGCCCGGATTGCATGGTTGCAGGATCTGGGAGGACTGGCTGAACAAGAACGGCGGGCTCCTGATCAATGGCCGGCGCTATCCGATCAAGATCGTGGAATTCGACTGCGGCTACGACCCGGAAAAAGCCCGGCAAGGTGCGCGCCACCTGGTCGAGCAGCATGACGTCAAGCTGTTGATGATGCTGGGCGGCGATACCATCGCGCAGATACGCGACTACCTGACCCGTCGCAAACTGCTGACTTCGACCTTGCTGCCGAGCGATCTGTCGCCGGATACGCCCTACCTGATTGCACCGAGCGAACTGCATCCGATCTACAACGTGACCGGAGTGGAATGGCTTGCCCAGACAAAGCCGCAGCTTGGGAGCGTTGCGATCTGCAGCCAGGTCGATGAACTCGGCCTGCCCTCGCTTGCCACCTATCGCGCGGCATTCAAGGCCGCCAACATCCACATCACCAAGGAAATTCAATACGATCCCGGAACCACCACAGCCGCCGGGATCGTGCAGCCGATGCTGGATTCGGGCGCCGATATCCTGTGCTGGTGCACCAGCTACACACCGATGGTCCATGCCATGACGGAGTATGCCCACGCCAAGGGCTTCAAGGGCCAGATCATATCCTGCACGCTGGACTACTACGACCAGCTTGTCGCCAGGACATCCGCCGAGTTCATGGAAGGCTTCGTCTTCCAGTTCCCGGACTTCGACGATGAAAAGCTGACGGAAAAGACGTTTTTCTTCAATCGCCCCAAGGGCTTCTTCGACGAGTACAACAGCCGTTTCCCCGGCACATGGACTGCGGTGAGCTGGGAATATGTCGCCATTCTCGACATCTGGCATGCCGCTGTCGAAAAGTGCAACAGCGTCAACTCTGTATCCGTCTTGGCGGCGATGAAGCAGCTTGGCCACGTCACCCACGCCTTCGGTCCGGCGCACTGGTGGGGCGAAAGCATGTTCGGGATCGACAACGCGCTGGTCGGCGACTGGCCCGTGGTCACGCTCAAGAACGGCAAGGCGAAGATTGCCACTTTCGGCTCGATCCCCCGCTGGCTGAAACGCCACGGCGACCTGCTCAAGCATGAAATGTCGAATCTGGGCCAGCTTTGGGAGCAGCGCCTGCGCTCGAGCGGCAACGGAGCCGCGCTCAAGACGCGCACGCCGGAATCAGTCCTGCTGCAGAAGTAGTTTCTGCTCTTCGATCAGGTGCAGCTTGATGAACTCGACGGCGCGCTCGACATCGCGCGACGCAATCGCGTTGAACAGCGTGTTGTAGCGCTGTTGATACTCAAGGATGCGCTTCGGCGTCAGGTGGCGGCGCAGCAGCGCGGTGCGGAAGCTCAGCCTGCAAGCCTCGATCGTCAGTTCGTAGCAGGACGCCAGCAGCGGGTTGCGCGTGCCTTCGGCAATCTTGCGATAGATTTCCTCTTCGCATTTGACGAAGGCGGCGACATCGGTGTGCACGCCCTCGATATTGGACATCAACTGTTCGAGTTCCCGCACTTCGCGCGGGGTCATGTTGATGACGGCCAGCCGCACCATCTCAGGCTCAAGGATGCCGCGCACCACAAGGTGGTCCAGCGGGCTGGTTTCCAGCGCAACCGAATTGTCTTCGCGTCCGTTCTCGTCATCCGAGCGATAGGTCACGAAACTGCCGCTGCCCGGACGTCTCTTGATGACGTTGCGGGCCTCCAACACGTCGAGCGCCTCGCGCACGGTATTTCGCGCCACCCCGATCTCCGAGGCCAGCGCGCGTTCCGAGGGAAGACGCGTATCCGGCGGATATTCCTCGGATTTTATTTTTGCAAACAGGCGATCCAGAACGATCTGCACCGTCGCCCCCACCGAGTGGGTGGTGATGATCTGAGATGTTATCTGGTCGATTTCAGCCTTCATTTCCCAACTCTATACTCGGTCCTGTCCTATCGGAACAGGCACCGGACGACGCGCTTGCGGCGGACCTCAGTCGTTGCCGCGCGCCGGATAGGAGATGATCGACAGATAGCGGATCGGGAACTTCGTCATCTCCTCGGGGCCGTGCGGCGCATCGGCGTCGAAGAACAGGCTGTCGCCCGGTTCCATGTGGAAGAGGTTGCCGCCGTGCCGATAAGTCACCTCGCCTTCGAGCATGTAGAGGAATTCCATCCCGTCGTGCTGGAAGGTCGGAAAGACGTCGGAGTCTTCGGTCAGCGTGATGAGATAGGGCTCGACGACGACGCCGCTGGTGTTCGAGCCGATATGGCCAAGCAGGTTGTACTGGTGGCCGGCGCGCGTTCCGCGGCGCTCCACGTCAACGCCCTGACCGGCCTTGACGAAGACTGCGCTGCGCTCTTCCTCAAAACGGCGAAACAGCGAGGTCAACGGCACGCCAAGCGCGTGCGACAAGGCCTGCAAAGTGGTCAGCGATGGCGAGGTAATGCCGTTTTCGATCTTGGAAAGCATGCCAAGCGAGATATTCGTGGCGCTGGCAAGGTCGGCCACCGTGATGCCGAGCTTCTTGCGAAAAGCCCGCACCTCGTGGCCGATGGCAACCTCAAGGACCTTCTCCTTCGTGTCTTTTACGGCGTGCGGATTCTGCGAAAGGGTTGGTGAAGGACGGGCTGCGGCCTTCCGTTGAAGCGTCGATGCGTTGGATACGGATGGAGCGAGCGGCGCAGCCGTCATGTTCCTTGCTCCCGCCATATTATCCTATCTCCCGATCACCGTTGCCTCTTTATCGAGAGTAAACATTTCACCACCTGAATTCAAGCGCCGACGCGCCATCGGGTAAATGGCCGCAATCACTCCAATGTGAAGCCGGAGGTGGTTCAATCGAAATCCTGGTTCCTGGAGGTTTCGGCGGCGCGGGTGAAGTGCACCATCACCTGTTCTTTCAACTCGCCCTCGATGCCGACCTTGGCCATGGCCTTTTCCATGCAGCGCAGCCACAGGTCGCGCATGGCAGGGCCGATCGGAACATGCTCATGGATTTCGGTCAGGCGGGAATGGCCGTGCTTTTGCACATAGCGGCTCGGGCCGCCAAAAAAGCCGGAGAGATAGTTGAACTGTTCTTCCCGGGAATGCGCCACCCCATGGCCCCTGAGGTGCAACAGATGAAGTTCGTGGGCGCCCGGGTCCTGCTCGATAACGTCGTAGAATGTCTCGACGAGGTTCCGCACACCTTCTTCTTCGCCTAGTTCCTTATAGAGCGTGCGGGTCTTCACGGCTACATCCATAGCGATGTAACTCCTTTCTGCACTGCGGGAAGAGCGCCATACCATCCCGGCCGCCGCCCTTCTTTGTCCTAGCGCAACGAACCCTTCGGGGATTCGCTTGGCGCGAGATCAGGCCGATCTCAATCCGGCCCGAGACCAGCCGACGTCGGCGCGCCGTCGTCGTATTTCGACAGCCACTCGACTACCGTCGGCCGATAGCGGACGAGGCCCTTATATTCGGCCAGTTCGTTCGGCAGGTCGCGCAGCACCCGGTGGAAGCGGCGCGCCCATTTGGGCGATGTCACCAGTTCGTCCATCTTGAGCAGGTAGCAGCGGATCGGGAACAGGAGCGCGTTGGAACGCGGCAGGCGGAAGAACATCTGCACCTCAACGCGCAGATGAACCTTCTGGCCGACATTCTCCGGCGTCACGGTCGCCCGGTCGGTTCCCCACTTGTGGAAGTTCTCCGGACTGGTGTCGAGGCGCGGATTGATGGTCATCGTCCAGTTGTGCCGGCGCGAAGGCTGGCCCTGCTGCAACGCCATCAGGAACTTCAGCGCCCGGTTGAACACGCCCATCTGGTGCGCAAGCGGAACCGGCGCATGCCATTCGAAGAAGTTCATGCCGATGTCGAAATCGAGCGACCAGTCGGCCTGGGTCGTGACGATGCCGGCATCCATCCACAAATTGTTGTCGCGCTGGTCGAGCACCGCGAAGTCGCCCTGACTCTGGCGGGTGATATATTCGAGCGGACCGTACGGCAGCGTCGAACTGTCACCGAAGGTGAAGTGGTCGTCGATGCCGAGCGGGCGGTTGATCCAGTGCCACTTGTCGCCGTCGCGGGTGAGCGTGAACAGGTCGGGATAGCTCTTTGCCTTCTCGGTCATGAGAAGCTCGAGCGTGTCCCAGCCGGCAAGTTCCATGTGCGGCAGCGACTGGCAGCGCAGCGGATCTTCCGCCAGCACGATCGCCCGATCCTGCATCTCCGAGATATAGTGCTCGTCGACATCGAACAGATGCTCGAACACCGTATTCTTCAAACCCGGCACATGCGGCTCGATGTTCACCGAATACATGTACTTGTCTTCGGGGAACGGAAACGGGAAACGCCGGATCTGTTCCGGACTGTTCTTGAACGAATAATCGTCGCGAAACGTTTCCTGCCTGAAATTGATTCCCATAATCTCCTCCTTCTCCCGCGCTTAGCGTTCGAGTACCAGCGACTTGCCCTCGAAACGCGATACGCAAGGCATGATCTTGCAACCTGACTGGCGATCCTCCTCGCTCAGCCAATGGTCGTTGTGCAGGAACTTGCCGTCATGCGAGATCACATTGGTCTCGCACTGGCCGCAAACGCCGCCACGGCACAGATAGGGCGGATCGAGACCCGCTGCCTCGATCGCTTCCAGCAAACTCTCATGTTCGCCGACCTGTATGTCGACGCCGCTGACGGCCAGCCGCACGTCGAAAGGCTTGCCCGGCTGCGGTGCCGCGAAATGCTCGAAATGCACCCGCTCGGCAGGCCATCCCGCGGCAGCGGCGGTATTCCTTACCCAGGTGATCATGCCTGCCGGGCCGCACACGTAAAGATGCGTCCCCAATGGCTGGGTGGCCAGCACCCGCACGAGGTCGAGCGTCTCGCCACTATCGTCGCGGTAGAGATGGATGCGGGAGCCGTGACGCTCCTTCAGGACATCGGCATAGCTGGCGAGCGCGTCATTGCGAACGGCGTAGTGCAATTCGAAATTGCCGGAGCCCGCAGCCAACTGCGACGTCTGGGCGACGAAGGGCGTGATGCCGATGCCGCCGGCAATCATCAGGTGCTTTTTCGCCCTCAGGTCGAGCGAAAACAGATTGACCGGATTGGAAATCACCATGCGGTCGCCAAGCTTGACCTTGCGATGCATGAACAGCGAACCGCCGCGCCCGACGTCGTCGCGCCGGATGCTGATGCTGTAGTCGTTGGTATTGAGCGGCGAGCTCATCAGCGAATAGGGATTGAGCCTGGTCTTTTCATCGTCTCGCATCTCGACGACGATATGGGCGCCGCCCGAGAATGTCGGCAAAAGTCCGCCATCGGCACGCTCGAAATGGAATCGCTTCACCAATTCGTTGACCGCGACCACATTGGTCACGACCGCCTCGATCCTGTTCGATCCTGCCTTCAACGGAATATCTCCTCTGTCGGTGGAATCTCGGTCGGGTCCTCCGCGTTGATGCACACGCCCTGGTAAGCCGCGTAACGGCGCGAATAATGGTCGCGTACAAGAAGAAGCAGGCCACAATGAGAGCATGTGCAAGGCTGGGTGGTCACGTTCTCCGTGATTCCCTTGCAGTGCACGCACTGGACGCGGCGGGCCAGCGATCCCCGGTGTTCCGTCTGCACCGCCGTGTATTCGATGCCGGCTTCGTTTGCGATCTGCATGATCTGGCCGATCAGGCCCTCGGTTCCGGCCACATAAAGGCGCAAGCCCATGTGGGATTCCGCGAGAAGCTGGCGCAGCCGCGGCAGCGCGGCTGCAATGGAGGGCCCCTGGTAGAAGCGGGCCGGCGACAACGCCTTCAGCGCCTGCACGGTCTTTGCGCCATCCGGCCCGGCAACGTACATGATCTCGGCCGAGGCAAAGAAGCCGGGTGGCGCCTTCTTGGCAAAGTCCATGATGGCGGGCGCCCCATCGGCGTCCGCAATCAGGAGGTGGTTTTTTCCGGTCTGAGGCGTCAGAACTCCATAGACCGGGCGACTTGATATCGTCATGTCCGGTACACCGTCCAAAGCCTCAGCCCTTTGCCGTCCGCTTCAATTTCTTCGGATCGTCGAACGGCAGCGGATGAGCCTTTGCCTTTACCTTGCCAGATGCGTTGTGAACTTCAAGCTCGGTACCCTGAACGGCGCAATCGACGTCGAGGCGAACGATCGCCATCGATTTCTTGACCAGCGGCGAGTACATCGCGCAGGTCACCACGCCGACCTTCTTGCCGTTGCGGTGAACTTCGGCACCCTCGTCGGCCGGCTTGTCGCTGGCCACTTCGATACCGTAGATCTTGAAACGTTCCTTGCCCTTGAGACGGTAATGCTCCTCGGCGCCGCGGAAGCCGGTCTTGCCGGGGCTGACGGTGAAGTCGAGGCCAAGCTCCCACAGCGTATCGCCAGGGCCTTCGTTTTCGAACGGGAAGCGCTGCGAATTGTCGTAAGGATAGAACAGCAGGTAGCTTTCGACGCGGAGCATGTCGAGCGTGGTGAAGCGGCAGGGAATGATCCCGACCTCCTTGCCTTCCTCGACGATGCGATCCCAGATCGCGCCCGCATCCTGGCCACGGCAGAAGATTTCATAGCCGCGCTCGCCGGTGTAGCCGGTGCGCGAGATCATCACCGGGAAGCCGAACAGCTGCGTCTGCATGTGGTGGAAGTAGTTGAGGTCGCGGATGCCTGGCACATACTTTGCCAGGTAATCAACGGCGGTCGGACCCTGCAGCGACAGGTCGTGCAGATTGTCGTCGAACTGCACGGAGACGTCGCGGCCGATCGAAGCGCGGGTCAGTTCCTCATGGCCGGAGCCGGAACCGTGCACGACCATCCAGGAGTTGGTGCTGATGCGATAGATAACGCAGTCGTCGGTGAACTTGCCGGCCTCGTTGAGCATGCAGGCATAGACGGACTTGCCGGGATAGATCTTCTCGACATCGCGGGTCGTTGCAAGGTCGATGACGTGGGCAGCCGCAGGTCCGGTGATGTGAACCTTCTTCAGGCCAGAAACATCCATGATGCCGGCCTTGGTGCGGATCGCTACATACTCTTCGTTCGCATCCTTGTCGTAGCTCCAGGCGGTTCCCATGCCGCTCCAGTCTTCCAATTTGGAACCGAGCGCGCGGTGCCTGTCTGCCAAAGTCGAGAAACGCCAGGAAGCGGTCATGCGGTATTCTCCTCCAATCTGTTTAGCCTCGAAGGGACCATCCTCTGGGTCCCATATGGCTGCCGTCGATATATTGAACGTAATTTCGCTCGAAGGGCAATATCTAAATGCAAGAAATTTTACTGATAGGCAACAGGTTGAAATACCAGCGATAGTCAAGGACGAGCGCAGCGCTTGCAACCGCGACGGTCATTTTTCCTGATGCATTGCGCTATCGAGCTTCAGGCTCCGCCATAGGAATTGGTCGTACACTCCAGATCCCGGGAAGCTTGAATGGCCGGCCAGATGCGGAGCGACTGCAACCGCTCCTGCACTATCGGCATGGCCAGATGCGCGCCATCAGCGAACGTGGCCCTTTCTGCGATCGCTGCGGGCGTGACTGTGATCGATTCGAGGATCGAGCGGCTGCGCCGGGGCAACAGATCCGTGCAACGGGTCATCGTATTGAACACCGGAACCAGCGGAATTTCAAATCCGTTCAGGAAAATACCCGGCTCTCGTTCGCCCGGCAGCCAGCCCTCCAGCGCTTCCAGCGCATCGTGAAACGCATTCTGCAGCGTGATCGGCGCATGGCCCTCGTAAAGTTCGGGCAGGGCATTCTCCATCGGCGGACCTCCTTCACCTCCAGCGCAAATCACTGCGACATCGGGTAATCCCGAGGCCGTCACCGGTGGTTTGCGCTTTTCTCCATAGGCAAGATACTTGCACAAAGGTTAAGTTGCGTCCAGTTGAATTGAGCGCCCGAATGTTGTGCTGACGGCTACCCCCTTCCCTACCTGTCAAGGCCTGGGATTTTGCTCTGCCAGTGCTCGAAACGCCATCGAACGGCCAGTGGCCGCACCACCCGAACGAATGGGAAATCTACCCGTCCGGGCGTTTCCGAGACGACGGAAAAGCGTTCTTCTGACTCACTGGCGATATCGGGTGACGTGCCTAATTGCACCGCCCGACAACCGTGGCAAAGAGGAGGCCGGGATGCAGTCCGGCAGTGGGAGCAACGAGCCGATGCATGGGCGCCTGTTGGAGGAAAGCAAGCCACTGAGCTTCCGCGAGGATGTGCGTAGCCTTTTATTCAGGCTGCTGGTCTCGGTGGTGTCCGAACGCGAACCCGAAATGGCCGGCATCCTGACCGGCAAGGTCAGCCTCGACGAGGTCGCCAGCGAACGCCGCATCGCCGCCCTTCAAGCCACCGGCATCTGGTTTCAACTGGCGGCAATCGCCAATGAACTGCTGGCCATGCGCTCGCGGCGCGAACTGGAACAGGCCGGCGGCGCCGACGAAGTCATCGGCTCGTTCGCCAATGTCATCGGCGAGATCGCTGCTTCCGGCTATTCGGCCGAGGATGTGCAATCGGTTCTGGGTACGCTTAGCGTCGGCCCCACCATGACCGCGCATCCCACCGAGGCCAAGCGCGTCACGGTTCTGGAAATCCACCGCCGCATCTACCGCAAGCTCACCGAACTGGAGCAGCAGCGCTGGGCGCCGCGTGAGCGCGACCAGCTGATCGACGACCTCAAGAGCGAAATCGAGCTTTTGTGGATGTCAGGCGAACTCAGGCTCGAGCGCCCGTCGGTCGAGCGCGAGATCGCCTGGGGCCTGCACTTCTTCCGCGAAGTCATCTTCGAGGCGACCCCCAAGCTCTACGACACCGTCGAGGAAGGGCTTGCGCGTCACTACGCCGAATACGACATCAAGGTGCCCTCCTTCATGCGCTATGCGTCATGGATCGGCGGCGACCGCGACGGCAACCCGAACGTCACCGCAAAGCTCACCGCCTATGCACTGAACGAATGCCGGCAGGCGGTGATCGGGTGGTATATCGGACAGGTTCGCCGCCTGGTGACCGTGCTCAGCGTCAGCGCAAACGTCGTCGACATTCCCGAAAGCTTCACCAAAGCGCTGGGACGCGCGCTGCACCGCAGCCGCGTCGCGTCCGAGATCGTGGCGCGTAATCCGGACGAGCCGCTTCGCCAGTTCGCGGCGTCCATGCTCGACCGCCTGCAAGCGATCCTCGGCGAAGGTTCCGCCAAGCCCTACCCGCGCCCCGAGGCGTTCAAGGCCGATCTCGTCGATCTTGAGACCGTGCTTGGCCAGATCGGCGGCAAGCTGGTCGCGCAGCGCTTCGTACGTCCGCTGCGCCAGCAGGTTGAGAGCTTCGGCTTTCATACTGTCGCGCTCGACATTCGCCAGAACTCCACCGTCGTCAACAAGGTGCTCGAGGAGATCTTCCAGCAGCAGAGCCCGGACGATGCACCGGCTCCCGACACTCCGGAATGGAGCATCCGCATCCGCACAGCCCTTCACAGCGGCGAGAAGCTCAAGCTGAAGCGCTCCAAGCTCTCCGACGACGCACGCGAACTGCTCGACCTGTTTGACGTCATCCGTGATGGCTCGGGGGGCGGCAACCGCGGCGCCGTCGGTGCCTTCGTGCTGTCGATGACGCGCTCCTGCGACGATCTCCTGGCGGTCTACCTGCTTGCCCAGTACAGCGGGCTGGCCACGGCGGACGACGGCAGCGGCACCATCGACCTGCAAGTCGTGCCGCTGTTCGAAACCATCGCCGACCTGCGCGCCGCGCCCGACATTCTCGACAAGCTGCTCGATGTCTCGATCGTGCGCCGCACAGTGCGCGATTTCGGCAACCGGCAGGAAGTCATGCTTGGCTATTCGGACTCCAACAAGGACGGCGGCTTCCTCGCCTCCAACTGGGAGCTGAACAAGGCGCAGCGGCGCATCACGGCGCTTGCCACCAAGCGCAAGATCAAGATCAGCTTCTTCCATGGACGCGGCGGTTCGGTGAGCCGTGGCGGCGCACCGACAGGCCGTGCCATCGCTGCCCAGCCTGCCGGCACCGTCGGCGGCATCATGCGCGTGACCGAACAGGGCGAGGTCGTCTCGTCCAAGTTCGCCAACCGGGGCACCGGCCTCTACCAGCTCGAAATCCTGGCGGCGAGCGTGTTTGCGCACAGCGTCAAGTCGGGCGACGAGGCGGAACTGAAGGACAATCCGGAGTTCAACGAGGCGCTCGAAGCGCTGACCGGCATGTCGCAGGCTTCCTATTTCGGGCTGATCAACGAGCCGGGCTTCATCGACTATTTCAACCAGGCCAGCCCGGTCGAAGAGCTTTCGCTGCTCAAGATCGGCTCGCGCCCGGCCCGCCGCTTCGGCGCCAAGACCATTTCGGACCTGCGCGCCATTCCGTGGGTGTTCGCGTGGAGCCAGAACCGCCATCTCCTGACCGGCTGGTACGGTATCGGCAGTGCGCTCAACGCCTTCGTCAATGTCCGTGGCGAAAACGGCCTCTATCTGTTGCAGCAGATGTTCGAGCGCTCGCGCCTGTTCAGGCTGATTGTCGATGAAGTCGACAAGACGCTTTACCAGGCCGACATGGACATTGGCCGGCTCTATGCCGAACTGGTCGATGACAGCGCCACCAGCGAGCGCATCTACCAGAAGATCGCCAACGAATACGCGCTGACGCGGCGCATGATCACCGAGGTCAATGGCGGGCTGAAACTGTCGCAGCGTTTCCCGGCCTTCAAGCGCCATTTCGACCGCATCCGGCCGCAGATGGACTCGATCCATCGCCTCCAGGTCCAGCTTCTTCGCGAAGTGCGCGCCAAGGAGCCTGCACCGGAAAAGCCGAAGCGGGCGGTCAACGCGCTGCTGCTTTCCATTAACTGCATCTCGTCCGGCCTCGGCTGGACGGGCTGAGGTCACCCAAAAACACTGAACACCACGCTCGCGCAAAAAAGCGCCACAAGGGAGGAGCCCGATGAATATTCCCGCAAGACCCGGCACAGGTAATGCCCGCTCGTTCTTCCATACCGGCGTCGCCGCCTCTGACCCGGCCGTCAGCGATTCCATCCAGCGCGAACTCAGGCGCCAGCAGGACGAGATCGAACTGATCGCCTCGGAAAACATCGTCTCCAAGGCCGTGCTGGAAGCGCAAGGCTCGGTGCTCACCAACAAATACGCCGAAGGCTATCCCGGCCGCCGCTACTATGGCGGCTGCCAGTTCGTCGACGAGGTCGAGGACCTCGCCCGCAACCGCGCCAAGGAAATCTTCAACTGCACCTTCGCCAACGTGCAGCCCAATTCGGGCAGCCAAGCCAACCAGTCGGTGTTCATGGCGCTGATGCAGCCGGGCGACACCTATCTCGGCCTCAACCTCGCCGCCGGCGGCCATCTCACCCACGGCGCTCCGGTCAACCAGTCGGGCAAGTGGTTCAATGTCGTGTCCTACGGCGTCAAGCCCGACACCCACCGCATCGACCTCGACGAAGTGCGCGACCTCGCCCGCAAGCACCAGCCCAAGGTGATCCTGGCCGGCGGCTCGGCCTATCCACGCGTCATCGACTTCAAGGCGTTCCGCGAGATCGCCGATGAAGTCGGCGCAAAGCTGTTCGTCGACATGGCGCATTTCGCCGGACTTGTTGCCGGCGGCGTGCATCCGAACCCGCTCGACCATGCCCATGTCGTCACCACGACGACCCACAAGACGCTGCGCGGCCCGCGTGGCGGCATGGTCTTGTCCAACGACGAGGACATCGGCAAGAAGATCAATTCCGCCGTGTTCCCCGGCCTGCAGGGCGGACCGCTCATGCATGTCATCGCGGCCAAGGCGGTCGCCTTCGGCGAGGCGCTGACGCCCGAATTCAAGACCTATGCGGCCAATGTCGTTACCAACGCCAAGCGGCTTGCCGAAACGCTCGCCAATGGCGGCGTCGATATCGTTTCAGGCGGCACCGACACACACCTGATGCTGGTCGACCTGCGCCGCAAGGGCTTGACCGGCAAGGGCGTCGAGGCCGCCTTGGGCCGCGCTCACATCACCTGCAACAAGAACGGCATACCGTTCGATCCGGCGAGCCCCACCGTCACGTCCGGCGTGCGGCTCGGCACGCCGGCCTGCACGACCCGTGGCTTTACCTCTGACGATTTTGCCCAGGTCGGCCAGATGACGCTGAAGGTCATCGACGGGCTGGCGAAGAACGGAGAGGACGGAAACGGCGCCGTCGAAGCCGCGGTTCTGGAAGAAGCGCGCGGCCTGACCCGCCGATACAAAATCTACGACTGATTTCCGTCGCGACAAGACTGTCATAGACTGCCGAAACCCGGATTGATATCCACCGGCAGGTGGTTCGGGTTTCATTGGCGGGTCCATGACGCAGACGAGCAGACTGAATGTCCTGATCGCGGAGCGAAACCCGCTGGTGATCGCGGCGGTGCGCGATCTTATCGGCCGTGACGAGCGGTTCAGCTTTGCCGGCTCGGTGCAGAGCGGCGATGCCTTCATCGAGGCCGCCGCGAAGCAGCCTGCCATGTTCGACCTCGCCATCGTCGGCTGGCGGCTTTCGGATATGAACGGCGGCGAAGTGCTGATGGAACTGAAGAACCGCCAGCTTACGCCTCGCGTCATCATCTTTTCCAACGACCACGACGTCGGCATCCTCAAGCAGTGCGTGCGGCTGGGCGCACAGGGCTTCTGCTATCAGTTCGAGGACCCGCTCATCCTGTTCCAGACACTGGTGGCGGTTGCCAACGGGCGCATCTGCATTCCCTACACCGACGTCACCAAGATCGGCGAAACCAGGCTGTCCGGGTTGACGACCCGCGAACTGGAACTTCTGGGCGTACTGGCCGACGGCTGGACGAATCTGCAGATCGCCAGCCGCACCGGCATTTCGGAAAACACCGTCAAATACCACCTGAAAAATCTCTACGACAAGCTTGGCGTGCGCAGCCGCGCCATGGCGGTCGCGCTCTATGCCAGCGAAAAGAGATCAGGCTCCTGAATATCGTCAGTCGGTAGCCGTTAAAGCACTTCCTTCGAGGCAACGGTCGAGTCCGCGTTCAGCCGGTAGACGATCGGCACGCCGGTGCCGAGTTCCAGCTTGACGATCTCCTCGCCCGACAAGCCGTCCAGCGCCATGATCAGGGCGCGAAGCGAGTTGCCGTGGGCCGCGACGAGAACCGTCTCCCCGCGCAGCACATGCGGCTGCATGTCGTGCAGGTAGTAAGGCCACACCCGCGCGCCGGTATCTTTCAGGCTCTCGCCGCCGGGAGGGGGCACATCGTAGGAACGACGCCACACATGGACCTGCTCGTCGCCCCACTTCTTGCGCGCATCGTCCTTGTTGAGCCCGTTGAGGTCGCCATAATTGCGCTCGTTGAGCGCCTGATTGCGGACCGTCTGGAGGTCGCTCTGCCCGGCTGCATCGAGGATATGCTGGCAGGTTTTCTGGGCACGCATCAGCGCAGACGTGAAGGCGATGTCGAACTTCAGGCCCTTTGCCTTCAGCTTCTGCCCGGCTGCCTTCGCCTCCGCATTCCCCTGCTCGGTCAGGTCGACGTCGCGCCAGCCGGTGAACAGGTTCTTCAAGTTCCATTCGCTCTGGCCGTGGCGCACAAGCACAAGGGTTCCCGACATCATTTCTTCCTTCAGTATCTACAAACGGTCGTTCAATTCAGGCCAAGCACGTCGCGCATGGAATAAAGCCCAGGCTTCCTGCCGCGCGCCCAAAGTGCGGCCTTGACCGCGCCGCGCGCGAAAATGGCGCGGTCGTCGGCATGATGAGCAAGGACGATGCGCTCGCCCTGACCTGCCAGCACCACGGAATGTTCGCCCACAACCGAGCCGCCGCGCAAGGTGGCGAAGCCAATCGTGCCCGCCTTGCGCGCGCCGGTATGGCCGTCGCGCACGCGCACATCGTTGCCGGCAAGCGCGATCTCGCGCCCTGCCGCAGCCGCTTCTCCCAAAAGCAGGGCCGTACCGGAAGGGGCATCCACCTTGTGCTTGTGGTGCATCTCAAGAATCTCGATGTCGAAATCCTCGGCATCGAGCGCGCGCGCCGCCTGTTCCACCAGCGCGGCAAGCAGGTTGACGCCGAGGCTCATATTGCCGGACTTGACGATGGTGGCATGGCGGGCGGCAGCGGCTATCTTCGCATCGTCCGCCGTCGAGCAACCGGTCGTGCCGATCACGTGGGCAATGCGCGCCTGCGCCGCATAGCCGGCAAACTCCACCGTCGCCGCCGGCGCCGTGAAATCCAGCACGCCGTCCGCCTTGGCGAAGGCAGGCAGCGGGTCGTCACCGACCGTCACGCCAATCGCGCCGAGGCCAGCCAGTTCACCGACATCCTTGCCAAGCGCCGGAGAACCCGCCCGCTCAATCGCGCCGACAATCCGCGCACCCGGGGTTTCCCGGATGGCGCGCACCAGCGCCTGCCCCATGCGGCCGCTGGCACCCACTACAACAAGTCCCATGTCGCTCATCAGTTTCTCCCGGCCACTTTCTTCGCGCGCCGCTTGACCGGCTGCTTTTCATCCGCCTTGTCGTCGATCAGGCCGAGCCCCTTGCCTCCCTGCAGCCGATGGAAGCGCGCATAAGCGCTGTGCGGGTCCGCCATCAGTGACGCATGCGTGCCTTCCTCAACCACCCGTCCCTGTTCGAGCACCACGATGTGGTCGGCGTTGACGACGGTGGAGAGGCGGTGCGCGATGACGATGGTGGTGCGCCCCTGCATCACTTCGCCTAAGGCCTGCTGGACCCGTGCCTCGGACTCGTTATCGAGCGCAGAAGTTGCCTCGTCGAGAAGCAGGATCGGCGCACGCCGTACAATGGCGCGGGCAATGGATACGCGCTGGCGCTGTCCGCCGGACAGGTTCGCGCCGTTCTCGCCGATCTGGGTATCGTAGCCTTCAGGCTGCAGACGGATGAACTCGTCCGCGGCGGCCCGATCCGCTGCCTGCTCGACCTCGGTATCGGTCGCATCCGGCCGGCCGTAGCGGATGTTGTCGCGGATGGAGCCTTCGAACAGGTAGGGCTGTTGCGAAACATAGGCTATCGACTGGCGCAGCGACCTCTTGGTGACCCTGGATATGTCCTGGCCGTCGATCTCGATCCTGCCGCCATCGAGGTCGTAGAAGCGCTGCAGCAACGCCACCAGCGTCGTCTTGCCGGCACCCGAAGCGCCAACGATTGCCGTGGTCTTGCCCGCTGCAGCGGTAAAGCTCACCCCATGCAGCACCGTGGTATCAGCGGAATAGCCGAACGATACGTCCTTGAAACGAACCTCTCCTTGCTCGATCTGCGCGGTGACCGCTCCCGGCACGTCTCGTTGCCTGGGTTCAAGGTCTAGCAGTTCATAGATCATGCGCGCATTGACCAACGCCCGCTCGAGGCCGACCTGCGTGCGGGCCAAGCGTCGCGCCGGGTCATAGGCGAGCAAAAGCGCAGTGATGAAGGCCAGCACATCGCCCGGCGGATGGTTGGTGGTCGCGGCCTGATAGGCGGCAAAACCGATGACCCCGGCCACCGCCAGACCGGCCAGCATCTCGGTGAACGGACCTAGCCGCTCCGAAACGCGGGCGATCTTGTTGTAGCGGGACTCCGCTTGGTCCACCAACTGCCCGACCCGGACCGAAAGCTGTTCCTCCATGGTGAACGCCTTGACCACGGCGATGCCCTGCACGGCCTCCTGCATGGCTCCGATGAGATGCGAATTGATGGTCACGGATTCGCGGGTCACGCGGCGCACCCTGCGCATGATGTAGTTGACGGCCCAGACCAGCGGCGGCCCAACTATCAGCACGGAAGCAGCAAGATATGGCTGCTGCCAGACCATCACGCCAATCAGGCCGATCAGGCTGACGATATCGCCAGCGACCGAGCGCAGCGTCAAGCCCATCAGGTCGCGGATCCCAGCCACGTTCTCGTTGATGCGCGCGGCAAGCCGGCCGGAGCGCGTCTCATTGAAGAAATCGACGCCCAGCCGCATCAGATGCTGGAACACCCGCTTCTGATAGCGCGCCACGACATTGTTGCCGATCTTGGCGAGCATGACGGCCTGACCGTAATTGGCGATGCCGCGAACGAAGAAAATCAGGATCACGCCACCGCAGATGATGGGCGCGCGCTCATACATGCGATGGACGAAGATATCGTCCACCAGCGGCTTCATGATCCACGCCGCGAGGCCGGTCGTCGCTGCCATGACGGCGAGGCAGACGATGGTAATTATGTAAAGGCCCAGATATTCGCGCCCGTTTTCGCCGAAGATGCGCTTCAGCACGGCGAAGACTTCGCCGGGCGCCGGTTTGCTGTTTTGATGTGCGACGGTCAAAATTCGGTTCGCTGCGTCTGTCTCGCCAAGGTGCGCCGGGCGGCGTTCGGCCTTCTCTTAGATCATTGAGCTAGAAAGTGGAAACCGGTTTTCAGGCAATCAGCGCGCCAGCGTGGCCATGTTGCCGTCCAGCTACGCCTGCCAACGCCGTCCCGACGTCTCGACGCCGAATTTGCGCGGCGCGCGGGAAAAGGCCGCCAGCCCGGCAAGTGCGGCCAACGGATGCGTGATGACGTAGACGGGAATGGTGCGCAGCAATTCGCTGTGCGGAGCCTTGTCTTCAAAGGCGGCGCGGAAATTGCCGGCCTTGAGCGCCGGCACGATTTTCTGGGCGATGCCGCCGGTCAGGAAGACACCGCCGCGGCTCATGAACACCAAAGCGAGGTCGCCGGCAGTGCGCCCGAGGCAGGTCGCGAACATGGAAAGCGTTTCCACGGCAATGTCGTCGGTTCCAGCCAGTGCAGCGGCGGTGATATCGGCGGGCACGCTCAGCTTGGCCACCTTGCCATCGGTCTTGGCAATTGCCCGATAGGTGTTGACGAGGCCGCGTCCGCACAGGATCTGCTCGCCCGAAACACGTCCCTCGATTGTCTCGATATTGGGGAAAACGGCATAGTCGCGCGGCGTGCGCGGCCCAATGTCCATATGGCCGCCTTCGCCCGGGATCGGCACCCAACCGCCAAAGGCGTGGACAAGCCCGGCAACGCCAAGACCCGTGCCCGGACCGAGCACGACGCGCCCGGCGTTCGGCTCCGGCGCGCCCCCGCCGATCTGTTCCATATGCTCCTCGCCGAGTGCGACTACGGCCAGAGCCTGCGCCTCGAAATCGTTGAGCACCACGACATCGCCAAGGCCGAGCGACGACAGCATCTGCCTCGGCTTGACGATCCACGGGCAGTTGGTCAGCGGGATCTCATCGGCCTCGACCGGGCCGGCAACCGCCAGCACGGCTGAATTGGGTCGTATGCTCGAACGATCCAGCACGGCTGCGCGAATGGCGTCGTCGATGGTGGCGTAATCAGCCGTCTTGACGATCCGCGGTTCGCCGGCCTCGGACTTCTCGTCCGCAATCACGGAAAAGCGCGCATTGGTGCCGCCGATATCCCCGATCAGGATCGGAAAGCGCAGCGTTGTTGTAGCACCTTCTTCCGCCATAGCCGTTCTCAGTTCGTCACCGTCCGCCCGACGGCCTCCGGTTGACCAAAGCGCGAGGCGCTTTAACCCTCTGGTTTTGCGCGTGTCGTGATCCCGAAACCGTTTCCCGCTTTCGGGCGACATGCTTTAGCGCATCGCCTCGAAAAGGGAAATCGCTTTTCTCTTCCCTTGTTAAATCGATTGAAAGAGCTGGAGCTGTCGTCAATCGCCGGGACGTGGCCGCGGCAACGGCACGCCGATGTCAGGCGTCGGGGCAAAAGCGCTGATCGAGGAAGGCAGCGCGCCGCCGCCGGCTGCGGAAGCGGTAACCGGCTGAGCCGTCGATATGGTGGGGGTCGCGCCATTGACCGGATAGGTCACCGCCGCAATCGACACTGGGTCCGGCGCGTTCAGCACGGCCTGGCAGGCCTTGGGCAACGACGCCATGGTCATGATGTCACGCGCCTTCGGCGCATCGGGGTTCTGGTTCGGCCGCCACGGCTCCTCCGTGAACCACCACGCCAGCGACTTGTCGCAGCCGTCGCTTGCCGGCGTCGCTTCCTGCCGCTTGCAATCGGGCGAGCCCGGCTGGCAACCGATGCGGACATGGAAATGATAGTCGTGCCCCCAGAACGGCCGCACCTTGCGCAGCCATGAACGATCGCCGGTCACCGTATCGCACAGCTTCTTCTTGATGCCCGGATTGACCAGTATCCGCTCGACTTCCGGATAGCTTGCCGCGCGCTTCAACAGGCGCTCGTGCGCCGGCGTCCAAAGCTTGTCGATGACCCGATGCGTCTTTTCGTTGACCAGCGAGGTCGCGCTCATGTTCTCGCGCTCGCTTGCGCTCAGCCGCCGGTCCGGCATCGGCGTGAACCAGATGTCGGCATCGAGCCCGATCTGATGCGAGGCGTGGCCGGTCATCATCGGCCCGCCGCGCGGCTGCGAGATATCGCCCAGCAATAGGCCCGGCCACCCGTCGGCGACGGCATCGCGCGACAGTTTTTCGATCAGCGCGATCATCGCCGGATGGCCCCAGCGGCGGTTGCGCGAAAGCCGCATCGCCTGCCAGGTCGGGCCATCGGTGGCGATCGCGACGCCACCGGAAAAACAGCCCTTCGAATAGAAGCCGATCGATTGCGGCGCGGTCGCCGCCGGCAGGTCCTTGGCGCCGAACAGGTTCTTGGCCAGTTGCTCGGCCTGTGCCTGAGGCGCGCCCAATACCGAAGCGGCAAGCAGCGCCGCACCCGCAAAGACGGCCCAAGCAAACCGGCCAGCCATTGATTGCATCGTCCGCTTCATCAAGATCGAAGTCCCCGCAGTCCGATTTTCCCCGCCTGTCTTCGAGAGGCAGAAACAGTGCGAATCACATCATGAAGCCAACTGCGACCGGATCAAGGCCGTTTCATCGGGCTGCGCGCTTCGCCGTCGGCCCAGTTGCCCTTCGACCACATGTCGTCCAGCGCACTGCGGTAGTTCGGAAAGCGAAACGAGAAGCCGGTCGCCTTGATCGCGGCGTTGGAAACGCGCTTGTTCTCGCCATAGAACGAGCGCGCCATCGGCGTCAGTTCCGCATCTTCGAAGGCGATTTCCGGCGGCGGCTCGACACCCATCAGTTGCGCCGCATAGGTCACCACATCCTGCGGCGGCGAAGGCTCGTTGTCGGTCACGTTGAAGATGCCGCCACGGTCCTGCCCGGCAAGATGCAGCAAGGCCCCTGCAATATCCTCGACATGGATGCGGTTGAACACCTGTCCAGCCTTCACCAGTCGCCGCGCGGTGCCTTCCTTGAGGTTCACCAGCGCATTGCGGCCCGGACCGTAGATGCCGGACAGCCGCAGGATCGCCACCGGAAGACCCGTTTCCTCGCCGAGCGCGAGCCAGCTTTTCTCGGCCTCGACCCGCATCATCGAGCGGCGCGACACCGGCCGGCACTGTGCCGTCTCGTCAACCCAGCCGCCGCCATAATCGCCATAGACGCCAACCGTGGAGAGGTAGCCGATCCATTTCAGCTTGGGCATCGCCTGCCTGATCGCGGTTCCGGCGGCGTTCAGCACCGGATCGCCGGTCTCGTCCGGCGCGACGGAAACGACCAGATGTGTCGTGTCGGCAAGCGCATCCGAAATCTGCGGCGTCAGCGCGCCCTGGAATTCCAGCGGCCTGATACCAGCTGCCTCCAGCGCGGCAAACTTCCGCGCCGCGCGCGTCGTGCCAAAGACCGGCGTGCCGTCCGGGCAGGCACGGGCAAATGCCTTGCCCGAGTAGCCGGCACCAAAAATGAACACCTGCTCCACCGTCACGCCCCGATCTCCTGCTGGCCGATATTCGCCAAGGCTTGCTGCCATTCTTCGCACACGCCGCCATCGTCTTCCAACGCCAATGCCGCATCGGCGTGCGCGGCAAACTCGACTTGCGGCAGCAACCGCGACAAGGCCCAGACGGCAGCACCGCGCACCAGCGGCGAAGCGTCCGAAAGCAGTCCCGCCACCCGGCCTGCCATGGCCTTTTCGGCGGAATTACCCGCCGCGATCAGCACGTTGCGGATGAATCGGTCGCGGCCGATACGTTTGACCGGCGAACCCGAAAAGAACGTACGGAAGGCGGCATCGTCCAGTTCAAGAAGTTCGCTCAGCTTCGGCTCGCGCAAATCCTCGCGCGCCGCCAATTTGGCCTCCGAAGCCATCTGGGCAAACTTGTTCCACGGGCAGGCTGCAAGGCAATCGTCGCAGCCGTAAATCCGGTTGCCGATCGCCCGGCGAAACTCCAGCGGGATCGGTCCCTTGTTCTCGATTGTGAGGTAGGAGATGCAACGCCGTGCATCGAGTCGGTAAGGCGCCGGGAAGGCGTCGGTCGGGCAAGCATCGAGGCAGGCATGGCACGAGCCGCAGTGATCTTCCTCACGCGCATCCGCCACCAACTCCGCCGTGGTGAAAATCGAGCCGAGGAACAGCCACGAACCATGTTCCCGGCTGACCAGATTGGTGTGCTTGCCCTGCCAGCCGACGCCTGCCGCCTCGGCCAGCGGCTTTTCCATCACTGGCGCGGTGTCGACAAACACCTTCACGTCGCCACCCGCCTTGGCCACGATCTTGCCGGCGATTTCCTTCAGCCGCCCCTTCATCACGTCGTGATAGTCGCGGTTGCGCGCATAGACCGAAATCGCACCCCGGTCGCGGCGCGCCAGCAGTTCGCGCGGATCGTGTTCGGGTCCGTAGTTCATGGCCAGAACGATGACCGATCGCACCTCCGGCCACAGCATTGAGGGATCGCCGCGCCGGTCCAGCGTTTCCTCCATCCACCCCATCGAGCCGTGGAACCCATCGGCGACAAATTGCGCCAGCCTTGCCGGCGCAAGCGGGATTGAATCGGGGGATGTCACCGCAACCACGGCAAAGCCTGCGCGTCCAGCCTCGCTGTCGATCAGCGCACGCAGTTTTTGGCTGTCAGAAGTCAAGGTCCGCATAGTGCGACACCGGCGACAGGCCACGCACGCGGTCTGCCAGGAGAGAGCGGAACGAGGGGCGCGACTTCACCCGTGTGTACCATTCGCGCGCCGCACCATGGTCGCGCCATTCGATCTCGCCAAGATAATCGAGCACCGACAGGGTCGCCGCGGCGGCAAGGTCGGCGTAGGTGATGCGCGGACCCGCCAGCCAGGGCCGCGTGCCGGCCAGCCAGTTGGTGTATTTCATATGCTGCTTGATGTTGGCGCGGGCAGCGCGGATGGCGGTTGAGTCCGGCGATCCGCCGCCGACTTCCTGGGGCATCAAAGGCTTCAGCACGCGCTCGCGCACCAGATGCTTGGTAACTTCGCCCTCGGTCTTGGTCAGGTACCAGTCGGTCAGCCGGCGTATTTCGGCGCGCTCCATCGGCCCTTCGACGAACAGGCGCTTCTCGCGCTTCAGCACGCCGCGCGTCTCATCCAGATATTCCGCGATCACCGGCGCGCCAACAATCGGCACGTCGCCTTCGGCCAGCAGGATCGGCAAGGTTCCGGCCGGATTGAGGGCCAGAAATTCCTTGCGCCGCGTCCACGGCTTTTCCTCGATAAGGGCTAATTCTTCGCCATATTCGCCGAACACGAGCCGGACGAATCGACAGGAAGCGGACATCGGATGATGAAAAAGTGTCAGCATGGTCTCTTGAATCAGAAGCGTACTGGCGAATCGCCTAACGCGCCGGTAAGTCTTGGCAGCCTGAACGAGCGGGCTGTCAAGCTGCTGCGAGCTATAGGATTAGTTCGGCGCCATGACAAGCAAAGTGGGACAAACTGAGCATGCAAAGCCAGACAATCATCGAAGCCTTGCTGCTTGGACTTCTGGAAGGCCTGACCGAATTCATTCCGGTGTCCTCGACGGGGCATATCCTGCTGGCGGGCCATTTCCTCGGCTTTGAATCGACCGGCAAGGCCTTCGAGGTGCTGATCCAGCTCGGTGCCATCCTCGCCATCCTGAGCGTCTATGCCGGCCGTTTCTGGACCTTCCTGAAACGCCCCGACAGGTTCCGGGTAATCGGCGAAACCATCGTCGGCGTGCTGGCTTCGCTTGTCTGGATGGGCGGCTGCGCATTCGAACTCGTCGCCTCGGTCGTGCGGCGCAGGAAGCCCAACATGTTCCTGCCGCCCGAACTGCCGAACGACCCAGCCGTCAAGATGCTGGTCGGGCTTGCCATCGGCTTTTTGCCGGCAGCCGTCATCGGCGTGCTGGCACACGACTTCATCAAGACGGTGCTGTTCGAAACGCCGAAACTTATCTGCATCATGCTGATCCTCGGCGGCATCGTCCTGCTCTGGATCGACCGGCTCGACCTCAAGCCGAAATATGCCAGCGTCGCCGACTTCCCGCTTTCGCTCTATCTCAAGATCGGCCTGTTCCAGTGCCTTGCGATGATCCCCGGCACGTCGCGCTCCGGCGCGACCATCGTCGGGGGTCTGCTCATGGGCGCCGACAAGCGCGCTGCGGCGGAGTTCTCGTTCTTCCTCGCCATCCCGACGATGCTGGGCGCGTTCACGCTCGATCTTCTCAAGAACTGGAGCGTGCTGTCGGCGGCGGATCTGCCGATCATCGCGACCGGGTTCGTCGCCGCCTTCGTCATGGCGGTCATCGTCGTGCGCAGCCTGCTCGGCTATGTTTCACGCCACGGCTATGCGCTGTTCGGCTGGTGGCGGCTGATCGTCGGCGGCCTCGGCCTCGCAGCCCTCTTCATCTGGGGCTGAACGAGAAGAGATCGCCCAACTCCTCAGCCGGCAGGCTTGCGCTGGAACTGGCCGGCGGCGCGGAAACGCCACAGATAGCTTGGCAATATGGTGCCAAGCGATTGCGGCTGGATGCCCAGGCCGGTCAGCGTCCGGCCGGATTTCACCGCTTCCTCGGAGACGACATTGTTCGAGCGCAGCTGCGTGACCTGGTCGCTGGTCAACAAACGACCCGGCAGCACGCCGAGGATGGAGGCCTGGATCTCGGCAATCCACCACGGCACCGGCACCAGCAGCCGCTTGCGGTCGATGACGGTCAGCAATTCCTGCATGCATTCCTTGAAGGTCAGGACGTTTGGCCCGCCAAGCTCATAGACCTTGCCCCCCTCGACCGCACCATCGACCGAGCGCGCGACCGCCTCGGCGACATCGCCCACGTAGACGGGCTGGAACTGTGTCCCGCCGCCGCCGATCAGCGGCAAGGCCGGCGAATAACGGGCCATGGCGGCGAAGCGGTTGAAGAAACCGTCCTCGGGGCCGAAATTGATCGAAGGCCGCAAAATCACGGCATCCTTGATCGTCTCGAGAACCGCCTTTTCGCCAAGCGCCTTGGTGCGGGCGTAGGCGGATTGCGAATTCACGTCCGCGCCGATGGCCGAAACGTGGGTCATGCCGGCGCCGACGGAACGGGCTGCCTCGGCAATGGCGCGCGCCCCGAATTCATGGACGGTGCGGAATTTCTGGCGGCCGCTCTCGTGCAGGATGCCGACAAGGTTTATGACATGATCAGCGCCGATCACCGCCTGATCGACCGACCAGCGCACGCGCAAATTCGCCTGCACCGGCTGGATCTGTCCCACATTGCCGAGCGGCTGGAGATGACCAGCCAGATCAGGCCGGCGGCATCCGACGCGGATGCGGTAGCCACGCTTGGCGAGTGCCCGCACGACATGGCGTCCGACAAAACCCGAGCCGCCGAAAACGACCACGAGCTTTGGGGTTTGCAGGATTTCGGTCATGTCTGGCTCCGGCTATGCGCCCCGGTCCTGCCGGGGCTTGGCTGAAGCCGCTTCATAATCCGTTTCGCGCCGAAGGCAAAGTGCGTTCGGTGGTCGCTGGACACCCATTCCCGCCCGAGGTGTGTGGAGATTCAGGTCAGGGTGAGCCGAAAAGGGCGGCTTTCGAGAACCGGAGCGGCGTGCACATGAAGCTACATGAGCACCGGAAGCACAGAAAGACGCCATTTGTAGGCCATCTTCACCTGAATCTCACGAAGATCAGAACTCCATGCCGATCCTTGCATCAACCGAATGCCGGTTGGCGCCACGGATGACGAAGAACAACAGCATTGCCGACCAGAGGATCGACTTTTCCGCGCCGGAGATGCCCTGGCCCATGGTCACCCAGTGGAACCAGACCGTGACCAGAAGCACGATCAGTCCGGCCAGCGCCGAAGGGCGCGTCAGGAAACCCAGCGCAATGAAGATACCGCCGAAGAATTCGGTGCAGGCCAGAAGTAGCGACCAGAACGCGCCGGGATAAAAGCCCAGCCCCTCGACCATTTCGGCAGCGCCGAACGGATTGACGATCTTCTGCGAGCCATGCAGCGCGAGAAAGCCGCCGGTGGCGAGGCGCAACAGCGTTTCGGCGCTGTCATGAAGAGCCGAGTAGATCCCGCGCAAGGCAGGAACGATCAGGCGCGGCGACGTGGTTTCGGTGGTAACTGACATATATGATCCTTCGTTGTGTGCTGCAGCGCACACATCCGACCATAAGGCTCACGGTCAAATAAAATAAAGTTGAACTAGATAGTCAACTTATTTGCCGGCGAAGCAGCTTCAGTCCGAGTAGCGCGAGGCGAACTCGGAAATCCGCTGGACCACCTCTCTCGAAACGGTCACGCCCCGCGCCACAGCCTGCTCAGAAGCTTCCGAGCGCGAGCGCCCGGGAATATGCACGCCATATTGCCGCCGCAGCCGGTTCAACTGGTCCCTCATCCGGCCTTCGAAATCCGCATCGAGCAGCTTCGGCTCGATGGCGACAATGAAAAGCCCCGTTCCCGGGCTTTGCGACCCTTCGGTGAACGACGGCGCATCGAGCGACCAGTTCGCGCCGGTCAACCCCGCCGCCAGCACCTCGACCATCAGCGCGATGTTGGCTCCGCGCTCGCCGCCGAAGGCCAGCAGCGCGCCTTTCATCGCGGCTTGCGGGTTGGTGGTCGGATTGCCGCTCTCGTCGATCGCCCAGTCCTGCGGGATGCTGCGATCCTCCTCGGCTGCCTGGCGAATGCTGACGAAGGCGGTGGCGCTCGACGCCTGGTCGATCACCAGCGCCGGGCCATTTGCCGACGGCGCGGCGAAGGACAATGGATTGGTGCAGTAGACCGGCTTGACCGATCCCGAACCGGCAAGCAGCGCCGGGCCGTTGGTCGCGGCCAATGCCACCAGCCCTTCAGCCGCCAAGCGCCCGGTGAAATAGCCCAGCGCGCCGCACGTATAGGCGTTCTTCTGCGCAAAAATCGAAATGCCGAACAGGCGCGCGGCCTTGGCGAGGTCGCCGACCGTCCTGTCGAAGCCGATATGGGCGACGCCGCCTTTGGCATCCGAGCGAAACACCGCCAAGGCAGGCCGCGTCACCACCGGTTCCGCCTTGCCGTTGATGCGGCCGGCTTCAAGCGCTTCGAGATAGTCGATGAAATGCGACAGGCCAACGGTGCGGTAGCCTTCCGCCTCGGCAGCCACTGCGGCGGCAGCTATCGAGCGGGCAACCTCGTCGCTGGCGCCTGCACCAAGTGCTGCCATGCGGCAAAGACCTGTCGCCTGTTCAAGACTAAGCTGCATCACCTGCTCTTGCGCTGCTTCCTCAGGACCCTGCATATCCCGGGTCAGCCGATCCGGGTCGGGATACGCACTTCCAGCCGGCGGAAGGCAAGCACGATGATACCCGTGATCGCCATATAGACCACGGCCAGCAGGAGCAAGGGTTCATAGGTGACGAAGGTGTCCTGCCGCACCCGCGAGGCCACGGCATAGATATCGACCATGGTGATCGTCGCCACCAGCGGCGTCGCCTTCAGTTGCAGCACCGATTCTCCCGCAAGCGTCGGCAAGGCGCGCTGCAGCGCCTGCGGCAGCCAGATGCGGCGGAACGCCGTCCAGCGGCGCATGCCGAAAGCGCGCGCAGCCTCCAGTTGTCCCCTCGGCACGCCGGCAAACGCACCCCGCATCACCTCGCCTTCATATCCGGCAAAGGACAGCGTCAGGGCCAGCACGCCGTAAGGCCATGCCTGCCTCAGATACGGCCACAGGAACGAGTCGCGTATCCACGGTATCTGCGGAAACAGCGAGCCGAGCCCGTAATAAAGCAGCCACAACTGCAACAGCAGCGGCGTGCCGCGAATGATGGTGCAGAACGTCCGCGCCGGTATCGACAGGAACCAAGGCCCCGCCGCTTGCGCCAGCCCCAGCGGTATCGCGAGCAATATGCCGAGGACCGACGTCACCACCAAAAGCCAGATGGTGCGCCAGATGCCTTGTATGGCCAGCGGCAGATAGGCCGGCAGCCAGTCCCAGCGCAGATAGAAGATCGACGCCAGCACGATCGCCAGCGCGATCACCAGAAGCACCACGCGGTGCGGCTGCAGCCAGCCAGCCGCGCTCTTCCTCATCGTTCCTGCCGTCGCCTCGCTCGCCATCAGCGCGTCTCCGAAAGCTGAGGCGTACCGCGCCGCGCCCATCGCTCGACACGCGCGATGATGACATTGGAGAACAGCGTCAGCGCAAGATAGAGCGCGCCAGCGGCGAGGAAAAAGGTGAAATAGGCCTTGGTCGCGCCTGCCGCCAGCCGCGTCGTCTGCGTCAGCTCGTTGAAGCCGACGATGGCCAGAAGGGCGGTGTCCTTGGTGGCGATCAGCCACAGATTGGCGAGGCCCGGAATGGCGAAAGGCAGCATGGCCGGCAAGGTGATGCGCCTCAGCAGCAAGCCGGGCGGCATGCCATAGGCGCGCGCCGCCTCGATCTGGCCTTGCGGAATGGACATGATCGCGCCGCGCAGCACTTCCGTCGAATAGGCGCCCTGCACGATGCCCAGCACGCCAATGCCGGCGATCAGGCCGTTGATATCGACCGGCTGATGCCCGAAGGCGATCAGGACGCGGTTCACCAGGTCCGTGCCGGCAAAGTAAAGCATCAGGATCAGCACCAGTTCCGGCACCGCGCGCACGACGGTCGTGTAGAGCCCCAACAGGTCGCGCACCACCGGCCCGCCATAGAGCTTGCCGTAGGCTCCGCCGATGCCGATCAAGAGCCCAACGCCGTAAGCGCCCAACGCGATCTGGACGGAACTCAGCAGGCCGCGCAGCAAATTGCCTCCCCAACCTGGAGGCTCAAGCGCCAGAAGGTCGAAGATGCCGGATGCAGCGGCGGGTATGATTGCGTCGATCAGCTTCGCCTCCAATCGCTGGCGATGACCGAGAACAGGAAATTGCGCCAGGAGTGCCCGGCGTCGTCACGGACGCCGGGCATCAGGCAGCGCTAGGCTTTGTCAGTTCGACTGCGTCTCGTCGCCGTAGATGTCGAAGTCGAAGTACTTCTTGGTGATCTCGGCATATTTGCCATTGGCACGGATGCCCTTGATCGCTTCGTTGATCTTGCCGGCAAGTTCCGTGTCGCCCTTGCGCACGCCCGCGCCAACGCCCGGCCCGAGCACTTCGAGGTCAGGCGCGACATAGCCCTTGAGGTCGCAGCAGGCCTTGCCCTGGTCCGACTTCAGGAAGGCGTCGAGCGCAATCGAATCGGCCTGCGTCGCGTCGATGCGACCGGCAACGAGGTCCTGGTTGGCCTCGTCCTGCGTCTGGTATTCCTTGATCTCGGATGCGCTGCCGCCAAAATGCTTCTTGGCGTAGGCGGCATGGACGGTCGAAACCTGAACGCCGAGGATCTTGCCCTTCAGGCCTTCCGGCGTCGCGTCGAAGGTCTGGTCCTTCGATCCGATCACGGCGGTCGGCGTGTTGTAGTACTTGTCGGAGAAGTCGATCTCCTTCTGGCGCTCGGCGGTGATCGACATCGAATTCATGATCGCGTCGATCTTGTTGGTCTTGAGCGCCGGGATGAGGCCGTCCCACGGAATCGGCGTCAAGACGCAGTCGAGCTTGGCCTCGCCGCAGATCGCCTGCACGATCTCGACTTCCCAGCCGCCCCAGTTGCCGGAGGCATCCTGCGAATAGAAAGGCGGATAGGCTTCCGGCGAAAAGCCGACCTTGATCTGCTGGGCGCTCGCCGAAACCGTTCCGGCAAGGGCGATGACGGCGGCGGCTATCGCTGCCTTCAAAAATGTCTTCATGCTCCATTCTCCCATTTTGACTTGGACTTTCTGTCCGGTTTTTCTTGATGCGGGTTGTCACCCGACATTGCGTAGAAACTGCTTCAGCCGGTCGGATTTCGGCGAACCGAAAAGCGCTGCCGGCGGGCCCTCCTCCTCCACAACTCCATTGTAAAGATAGACGACATGGGTCGCGACCTCGCGCGCGAACTTCATCTCGTGCGTCACCAGAACCATGGTGCGCCCCTCGCGCGCCAGGTCGCCGATCACCTTCAAAACCTCGCCCACCAGTTCAGGGTCGAGCGCCGAAGTCGGCTCGTCGAACAGCATGACGCGCGGCTGGATCGCGAGCGCACGCGCAATCGCCGCCCGCTGCTGCTGCCCACCCGAAAGGAACGCCGGATAGACGTCGCGCTTTTCGGCCAGCCCGACGCGCGCCAGAAGCTTCTCCGCCTCGGCGATCGCCTGTTCCTTCTTCACGCCCAGCACATGAACCGGCACCTCGATGACGTTTTGCAGAAGCGTCATGTGGCTCCACAGGTTGAAGCTCTGGAACACCATGCCAAGCCGTGAGCGTATGCGCTCGATCTGGCGCCGGTCGGCCGGCTGCGTGTTGCCGTGGCTGTCGGCCTTGAGGCGGATTTCCTCGCCGTTGACGCGGATGATGCCGCTGGTCGGGTTCTCGAGGCAGTTGATGCAGCGCAGAAGCGTCGACTTGCCCGAGCCGCTGCCGCCGATGATGGCGATGACATCGCCGTCGCGTGCCGAAAGCGACACGCCCTTCAGCACATGCAGTTCGCCGAACTTCTTGTGCAGGTTTTCGACATGGATGGCTTCGGCTGCGCCCTGTGCGGACGAAGGCTGCGAAAGGGAAACAGTTCCCCCATGACTCATGCCGGCACCGCCCTGCGGAACCGAAACTTCGTCAGGCGTTGGACTTTTTTACCCATTACCCGCCACTAACGATTGCTCCCATCGCAAGATGGACCGTTCCGCTCGCCCTCGTCAACCCGCAGTCGCAGATCGTCAAAACTGCCACAATAGGAGCATCTTTTCGCTGCCACGACCTTGATCAAGCCGATTGACACCGGTCGAAAGAAGGCGCAACGGGCATGGCGGCGGTCATCGGACCGTCACAGGACCGAAGGAAACATGATGGACCCGGACAGTCGAAGTCCCGCTTCAGACCCGTCCGCCGCGCGTAGCCTCTAGTTCAAGGCTCCACCGGCGGTGCGAAACCTTGCCGGAAGGAGCTAGAAATGCTGCGTATCTATGCAGGCCAGAACGGCCGCCTCGCGACCATCGACACCCTCGACCAGCCCGAAGCCCCCGGCATCCTTTGGCTCGACCTCCTCAATGCTTCCAATGACGACGTGAAGCGCATCGAAGCCCATCTCGGCATCAGCATCCCGACGCGTGACGAGATGGCGGAAATCGAGCTTTCCGACCGCCTTTACCACGAGGACGGCGCCGAGTTCATGACGATGACGACCGTCACGGAGATCGACAGCGATCACCCGGTCAAGGCGCCGATCACCTTCATCTTGAAGGGCCAGTCACTGGTCACAGTGCGCCATATGGAATCGAAGCCGTTCCTCCAGTACATCGCGAAAGTGCAGCGCGGCATCGCCGAGCCCTGCGTATCCGGCGAGAGCGTCATGCTGGGCGTGATCGAATCCATCATCGACCGCATCGCAGACACGCTGGAGCGCATCGGCGACGAAACCGACGCGGTCTCGCGCGAAGTGTTCCGGACCAAGGCCGGCAACGCGACCAAGATGACGCGCGACCTGCAATCGCTCATCGAGCATATCGGCCGCAAGGGCGATTTGCTGGCAAAGCTTCGCGAAAGCCTGGTCAGCATTTTGAGGCTCACCGCCTATCACAGCGCGCTTGCCACCAATGGACTGTCGTCACAAACGCCTCGCCGCAAGCCGAAGAAAGATGCGAGGGAACGCCTGAAGCTCGTCCAGCGGGATGCCTCATCGCTGGCCGACCACGCCGTGTTCCTGTCGGGAAAGTTGAACTTCCTGCTCGACGCCACGCTTGGCCTGATCAACCTCCAGCAGAACCAGATCATCAAGATCTTTTCGGTTGCCGCAGTCGTGTTCCTGCCGCCCACCCTGGTCGCCTCGATCTACGGCATGAACTTCGACATGATGCCGGAACTGAAGTGGATGCTCGGCTATCCGTGGGCGCTTGGCCTGATGGCGCTCTCGGCCATCCTGCCCTACCTGTTCTTCAAGAGGCGCGGCTGGATCTAGGCCTTCGCAAGCAGGACGTCCGTTCAAAGTCTTGGTTGAACGATTGGCATTTTGAAAAATGCCGCCGGCAGGTTTCGAAGAGTGAAAGAGCCGTCGCGTCCGGTCATTTGTCACGACACCTTCAAATATCGGGTCGTCCAATCTGTTACGGCCATACCGCCGGGCACGTTATTTTACACGCGTGTGCCACTAACTCGTGCGCTTCCATCCAATACAAGAACGCCGAGCTCGAAATTACTCCTTATCTATCTACTGCTCTGCTGACACGGATTCATCTGTGTGATCGTTTGCGACCTGCACTTGACTTAATTCAAAGGCCGTCTGATGGTCGTCTATGCCCGACACTTGGCCCGAAATAGTTGCGTTCTATCGCGAGATGCGAGGCTCTACGAAAATGGAGCTTGGTTACCAACGTGGGGCGTCCGCGGTTGGAGATGTTGCAGAATACATCGCTGCGACATGGCTGCATCGGTGTCTTTTCGCCTACACTTCGCACTATGCTCTTTGCATTCGGCAAACCGCCCATCAATTGCAAACGGTTCCAGTTCTTCGAATTGAACCCCTACGTGCTTCGGATCAAGTTGAGTTTCGGTTCCTTGATACCAAGAAGGAAGCCAAGCAGTGGTCTCGAATAGAGCCGCCAGAGCGTGTGATCGCCCGCTTCAAGCGCACTCTTGAGCAGCTACATTGGGTAGCCAAACGGGATATGGAGCCGTTGCCAGCATTCGGTTTGCAGACAGGTAACCAGTAACGTCGCTTTCCCCTCATCAGAAGCACATAGCGACGACGATGCCTTCTCCCGGTTGTTCATGTTATCGATGATATCCGCCTGGAAGGGCCGGCAAAAGCATTACAAAGGCCGTCGAAGAATGCACCGCAGGCATCAAGGAACTCGCCCAGCGGCTTGGGCAGACTAACCCTGAGCTCGATGGCTGTGCCCTAGAGACGAACCTCCTGTACAGTCTGGCCTCGCCCAGCGTCCCACGCCCGCACCATGTTCAACACCTCTTCGTAAGGTTCGTCGGGGTGCGAGGTTGTGCAAAGGAAGCGGCTCGGATCGCTCGCGTCTCCAACAACAAGCCAGTCGATGGCTTCCTCCAACTCTTGACAACCGGGACCATGGATTGCCAGTAGCGACACCTCTTGAGCGAAGCACTGCTCCACAAAGCCCGCCAGAAGATCCTGGTTCGAAACCGGGCTGTGCAGAATTATCTTACGGGCAAGGACCACGTTGACCACTTTGTCCAGGGCCATCGGTGTCCCCTATCCAACCAGCATAAATTTTAGCCCAGCTAGACCTTTGGAGGAATAACTGTCGGCAGCGGAATTGAGCGCTCTCCCCTTCGATCGCGCATTCGGTACTTGCTTTGATATTCGCGCCTTTGCTTCGTGACTTCGTACAAAACGATGCCAGAGCTTGTTCCCAGATTAAGGCTTTCGATCATGCCGAACATCGGAATGCTGACGCACATCTCACTTCTTTGTACAGCCAGATCACTGATACCAACCGCCTCACTACCAAACCATACTGCCAGTTTGGTGTGAGCCGTGTAGTCGCCTTCGTGAAGGAAAATACTAGCTTTTCCTTTTATGTGCGGCGACGTAACGATTGACTAGAAGCCTTTTTTCTCCAAGTGGTCGAAGCAATCATCGGTGCTGCCGAAACGTTTTACGAACGTCCACTTAACCGCTGAAACAGAGGTCTTTGAGATCGATTTCCGGTCACGCAAATCCTGCCAATCTTCGGGCAGTTCTCCGCGAGGATCGACCACATATATCTTCTCAACACCCACTGCATTTACGTTCCGAATCACCGTTCCAATGTTCTTTATGTCAGTTGGATTCTCCAAGACAGCTATCAGGTTCTTGCAGAGAAATGGCTTGATTTCATCGGCGCGCTTGCGAACGGATTTCCTGGACTTGACTTCTTCTTCCATGATGCCCCTCGAACGCTTCTTTTTCTGGAATGCCTGTTTTGCAAGCTCTATGCAACCGGCAGATATGAAATGAAACTACCGGCATTTGCCATTCTTGGACGAATTTCAAACCTCGCCTCTGGACCATTGATCTTGCACCACGCCGAATGCTTACTTGAAGGCAACAAGGCGGGGAGCGCGCAAAGTGACCAAGGCATATGGATCGCAGTCGATGGCTGGCCCGCTCAAGCGGGTGCTCATGCGCCGGGCTTCCAGCGCCATGCGCCGCGCCAAGGCGAACGAATGGCATTACGGCCCCGGTTTCGATCCGCAAAAGGCAGCAAAGCAGCATGACGAGCTTGCGGCGCTCGTCGGGGCTTCGGGCGCCGAGATCGAGTGGCTGACCGATGACGACGACGGGCTCGCCGATTCCGTTTTCACCCACGACCCGTCCTTGATGAGCGACCACGGCGCTATCCTGCTCTCGATGGGCAAGGTGCTGCGTGAGCCGGAGCCCGCCTTGCACGGCGTGGCCTTCACCCGCCTCGGCATTCCCGTTCTCGGCCGCATCACCGCACCCGGAACCGTCGAGGGCGGCGATTGCGTGTGGGTCGATTCCAAGACGCTCGCGGTCGGGCGCGGCGTGCGCACCAACGAGGCCGGCATCCGCCAGCTTGCCGACATGCTTGCCCCTCACGGCATTTCCGTCCTCGGCTTCGACCTGCCGCTGTGGCAAGGCGAGGAAGCCTGTCTCCACCTCCAGTCGGTGATCTCGCCGCTCGCCAGCGACCTGGCGCTGGTCTACGCGCCGCTTTTGCCGGCCGCGTTCTACCAGTTGCTGCGTGCGCAAGGCTACACGCTGGTTCACGGCGATGCCGACGAGTTCCACGCCTCCAACGGCCTCAGCCTCAACGTGCTGGCGACAGCGCCAAGGCATGTCATCGCCGTTGCCGGCTTCCCGAAAACCGCCGCCGCCATGAGGGCCGCCGGCTGCGACGTACAGACCTTCGAGGCGGACGCGCTTTGCATCGCCTGCGAAGGCGGCCCGACCTGCCTGACACGACCGATCCTGAGGCAATGAGGGTGGTGGCGCGAGACTTTCCTTTTCCCCGTTTACGGGGAGAAGGTGGCCCGAAGGGTCGGATGAGGGGCGGAGCCTCCCTCGCAATCTTCGCACCGCCCCTCATCTGCCTGCCGGCATCTTCTCCCCGTAAACAGGGAGAAGAACGCTGATGACCCTCGGCGAAGCTCTCATCCGCCTGCTGGAAGCTTACGGCGTCGATACCGTGTTCGGCATTCCGGGCGTGCATACGGTCGAACTCTACCGCGGTCTTGCCGGCTCGAAAATCCGCCACGTCACGCCGCGCCATGAACAGGGCGCCGCCTTCATGGCGGACGGCTATGCGCGCGCCAGCGGGCGACCGGGCGTGGCCTTCGTCATCACCGGTCCGGGGCTCACCAACGCCATCACGGCGATGGCGCAGGCCCGCGCGGACTCGGTGCCGATGCTGGTCATCTCCGGCGTCAACGCCACCGCGACGCTGGGCAAGGGGCTCGGCTATCTGCACGAATTGCCCGACCAGCGCGGCATGATGGAAAAGGTCGCGCTCAGTTCCGAGCGCATTGGCAAGCCTGATGAATTGCCGGGCGCACTTGCCCGCACCTTTGCGCTTTTTGCCTCGTCGCGGCCCGGTCCCGTCCACATCGAAGTCCCGATCGACGTCATGGCCTTGCCCGCCGGCGACCTTGCCTTCGGTGTGGCTGCGACAGCACCAAACGCACCGGACGGAGCATTGATCGCAAAGGCGGCGGAATTGATCGCTTCTGCCCACCGGCCCCTCATCCTCGCCGGCGGCGGAGCGAAAACCGCGAATGCCGAGGTGAAGCGTCTCGCCGAGTTGCTCGATGCGCCGGTCGTGCAGACGGCCAATGCGCGCGGCCTGATGCACGCACATAAGCTCGCCGTTCCCGCCAGCCCAAGCCTGAAAGCCGTGCGCGAGCTGATGGCCGATGCCGATGTCGTCATCGCAGCCGGCACCGAATTCGGCCCAACCGACTATGACATGTATGCCGATGGCGGCTTCGTCGTGCCGCCTGCCCTGATCCGCATCGATATCGACGCCGCCCAACTCAAGCGTCGGCCTTCAACCATAGCCATCCAGGCGGACTGCCGCGCAGCGCTTTCCGCCCTGTGCGACACGCTTGGCGCTGCCTCTACAGGTAATCGCAGCGGCGCGGAGCGGGCGCGCTCGACCCGCGAAGCCGCTTTCGCCGAGATCGGCCCGGCAATGCAGGCGCAGGCGCGCGCCGTCGAGCACATCCGCGACGCGCTGCCCGGCTCGCTCATCGTCGGCGATTCCACCCAGCCGGTCTACGCGGCCAACCTCTACTACGACCACGACCGCCCCGGCGGCTGGTTCAATGCCGCAACCGGCTTCGGCGCGCTCGGCTACGGTCCGCCGGCCGCCATCGGCGCGGCAATCGCCCTGCCCGGCGTTCCCGTCGTCTGCCTTGCCGGCGACGGCGGCTTCCAGTTCACGCTGCCTGAAATCGCGGTCGCGACAGATGCCGGCGCGCCCGTCATCTTCGTCATCTGGAACAATCGCGGCTACCGCGAAATCGAAACCTCGATGCGCGATGTCGGCGTCGAACCGGTCGGTGTTTCGCCGGCCCCGCCCGACTTCATCAAGCTCGCCGCAGCCTACGGCATCGCTGCCGAACGGCTTTCGTCAGCCGACGAACTAAGCGCCGCGCTGACAAGAGCCCATGCGAAAAGACAACCCTGCATTATCGAAATTGCAATTGAGTGATGACGCAAAAGGCGCGACGGTTACCAAATAGGCGTTTTGTGCGAGACCCATTGCTTATGACAGGACCATTGAACGGCAAGAATATCGTCGTAACCGGGGGAACAGGCGCGCTAGGCAACGCCGTGGTGGGCAAATTGCTCAGCGAAGGTGCAGTCTGCCACGTTCCCAACAGCCACGCAGCCGCGCCGCCGCATTTTCCTTTCGTGGACGACAAGAACGTCAAGCTCACGCACAATGTCTATCTGGCCGACGCGGATGCGGTCGATTCCTACTATGCGACCGTGCCGGAGCTTTGGGCGTCGATCCATCTCGCCGGCGGCTTTGCCGCCTCCCCCGTCGAAAAGACCGAGGCCGCCTCGTTCGACGAGATGATGGAAACCAACGTCCAGACCGCATTCCTGTGCTGCCGTGCATCCGTGCGCGCCATGCTTGCCACCGGTGCCGGCGGACGCATCGTCAACGTCTCGGCGCGTCCCGGCCTCGATCCGCGGCGCGGTTCCGGCATGGTCGCCTACGCCACCAGCAAGGCGGCGGTCGCAGCGATGACGGTGGCGCTTGCCGAAGAGATGAAAAGCAAGGGCATCCTCGTCAACGCCATCGCGCCCTCGACCCTCGACACGCCCGCCAACCGCTCCGGCATGCCGGATGCCGATTTTTCGAAATGGGTCAGCCTGGAAGCCGCCGCCGAGGCGATCGCCTATCTGGTGTCGCCGTCGAACCAGGCCATCAGTGGCACGCTCGTCCCGCTCTACGGCCGCGCCTGATATCGCCCCCAAAGGCGCAATCAGTTCCGTCCAAAACCTAAAAGAAAAACCCGCCGGATCGCTCCGGCGGGTTTTTTATCTTGCCAGTCGCGCCGCCTGAAACGGCGCGACCAATCGACAGGGCTCTTAGTTGCCGCCCTGCTTCTTCAGCGCGGCGCCCAGGATGTCGCCCAGCGAAGCGCCGGAGTCGGTCGAACCGTACTGCGCAACAGCTTCCTTTTCTTCGGCGATTTCCAGCGCCTTGATCGAGACCTGCAGCTTGCGGGTCTTCTTGTCGTAGGCAATGACGCGGGCGTCCAGCTTCTGGCCGACCGTGAAGCGCTCGGGGCGCTGCTCGTCGCGGTCACGCGAAAGGTCAGCGCGCTTGATGAAGGTCTCGAGGCCGCTTTCGACCAGTCGAACTTCCAGGCCGCCATCCTTGATGCCGGTGACTTCGCAGGTCACGACGGCGTTCTTGCGCAGCTCGCCGCTGGTGGCGGCTTCGCCGGCCACGTCGCGCTGCAACTGCTTGACGCCAAGCGAGATGCGCTCCTTCTCGATGTCGACGTCGAGCACCTGGGCCTTCACCATGTCGCCGCGGTTGTACTCTTCGATGACCTGCTCGCCCGGACGGTTCCAGTCGAGGTCGGAGAGGTGCACCATGCCGTCCACGTCGCCGTCGAGGCCGATGAACAGGCCGAACTCGGTCTTGTTCTTGACCTCGCCCT
>CAZROU010000003.1:0-143977 GCA_964601795.1 uncultured Mesorhizobium sp.
CCGCTGTCTCCAGCATAGACTCAGTGAAATTGAATTCCCCGTGAAGATGCGGGGTTCCTGCGGTTAGACGGAAAGACCCCGTGCACCTTTACTATAGCTTTACATTGGCATTCGTAGTGGCATGTGTAGGATAGGTGGTAGGCTTTGAAGCCAGGGCGCCAGCCTTGGTGGAGCCACCCTTGAAATACCACCCTTATTACTATGGATGTCTAACCGCGGCCCGTTATCCGGGTCCGGGACAATGTATGGTGGGTAGTTTGACTGGGGCGGTCGCCTCCTAAAGAGTAACGGAGGCGCGCGATGGTGGGCTCAGAACGGTCGGAAATCGTTCGCTGAGTGCAATGGCATAAGCCTGCCTGACTGCGAGACTGACAAGTCGAGCAGAGACGAAAGTCGGTCATAGTGATCCGGTGGTCCCGTGTGGAAGGGCCATCGCTCAACGGATAAAAGGTACGCCGGGGATAACAGGCTGATGACCCCCAAGAGTCCATATCGACGGGGTTGTTTGGCACCTCGATGTCGACTCATCGCATCCTGGGGCTGGAGCAGGTCCCAAGGGTATGGCTGTTCGCCATTTAAAGCGGTACGTGAGTTGGGTTCAGAACGTCGTGAGACAGTTCGGTCCCTATCTGCCGTGGGTGTAGGAATATTGAAAGGATCTGTCCCTAGTACGAGAGGACCGGGATGGACGGATCTCTGGTGGACCTGTTGTGGCGCCAGCCGCATTGCAGGGTAGCTATATCCGGACGGGATAACCGCTGAAGGCATCTAAGCGGGAAACCCACCTTAAAACGAGTATTCCCTGAGAACCGTGGAAGACTACCACGTTGATAGGCCGGGTGTGGAAGAGCGGCAACGCTTGAAGCTTACCGGTACTAATAGTTCGATCGGCTTGATCGTTCTCATTCCTAATGTCCATCGCCAAAGGCGTGGATGACACAGAACAGCTTCTCGAAAACGTGCGTTTTGCCGACCTGGTGGTTATGGCGGAGCGGCTGCACCCGATCCCATTCCGAACTCGGCCGTGAAACGCTCCAGCGCTGATGGTACTTCGTCTCAAGACGCGGGAGAGTAAGTCGCTGCCAGGTCTGCTAAACGCACGTTTTGAAATCTTCTCCTTACGATGAGGCCCGCCAAACGGGACTTTGGGCCGCGCAAGCGGCCTTTTCATTTGGCGAGCCTTTGAATTGTGTAGGCAAATGCTTACATCAATGTTGGCGCGGGGTGGAGCAGCCCGGTAGCTCGTCAGGCTCATAACCTGAAGGTCGTTGGTTCAAATCCAACCCCCGCAACCAATGTTCTCGAACACCAAAACGCCCCAGACGGTAGCCCGCTGGGGCGTTTTGTGTTTGTGGTGGCCTGAACAGGTTGGCTCAAGGGTGCGGCCAATGAGAGACCGGTCTGAAATCGATTCGGGACAGCAACCGATTCTACTGACACACGCCGCGAATTTTCGGATTCACTCTACATTCCGTAAACTCATGATCCTATGTATGTTTTTCCCGAAGTCCGGTCCGGCTCTCGGGAGAAGACACGACCAACCATCAAATCTTGTGTCGGCGATTGATGCTGGTCGGCCGGCCCTTGATGGACAGCGCGGTGTCCCGTCGCGGTCGCTCGGCCACGACCTTGCCCCTGGCGATGACGCACAGCCTTTCTGCGCGCAAACGCAGCGCCTCGATTGGATCACCCGCATCGAGCATCACGAGAGATGCGATCTTGCCGACCTCGAGTCCAAGATGATCGAGGCCCATGATCTTGGCGTTGACCTTTGTCACCATGTCGAAGCAGTGGCGCATATCCGCCGGCGACGACATCTGCGCCACGTGCAAGCCCATGAAAGCGACGTCGAGCATGTCGGCCGTGCCGAGCGAATACCAGGGGTCAAGCACGCAATCCTGTCCCCACCCAACACGGATGCCGTATTTCAGCATTTCCGGCACACGCGTCATGCCGCGGCGTTTCGGATAGGTGTCGTGCCGGCCCTGCAGCATGATGTTGATGAGGGGGTTCGGAATCACCGACAGATCGGCTTCTGCGATCAATGGCAGCAGCTTGGAAACGTAATAATTGTCCATCGAGTGCATCGACGTCAGGTGTGAACCAGCAGCTCGTCCTTGTAGGCCGAGCCGCTGCGTTTCATAGGCCAGCTGCTCGATATGGCGAGATTCCGGATCGTCGGTCTCGTCGCAGTGCATGTCGACCATCAAGCCGCGATCGGCGGCGATCTGGCAAAGCTCGGTTACGGATTTGCGCCCGTCTTCCATGGTGCGTTCGAAATGTGGGATGCCGCCGACGATATCGACGCCCAGATCAAGCGCCCGCAGTGTGTTCTGGCGAGCAGTCGGCGAACGGTAGAGCCCGTCCTGCGGGAAAGCGACCAGTTGCAGGTCGACGTAAGGCGCGACCTCCTTCTTCACCTCAAGCAGCGCTTCGACCGCCAGCAGGCGGTCGTCGCAGACATCGACATGGGTGCGGATGGCGAGAAGCCCCATCGATACCGCCCAGTCGCAGTAGGAAAGCGCGCGCTGCTTCACTGCCTCATGCGTAAGCAGGGGCTTAAGTTCTCCCCACAGCGCAATGCCCTCGAGCAGCGTGCCCGACGCATTGATGCGCGGTATGCCGTAGGACAGCGTCGCGTCCATATGGAAATGCGGATCGACAAATGGGGAGGAAACGAGATTGCCCGTGGCGTCGATCGTCCTTGCCGCTTGCGCGTCGAGGCGCTGTTCGATCGCGGCGATCTTGTCGCCGTTCACACCGATGTCGACAACGCTCCCGTCGGCAAGCGTTGCGGATTTGACGATCAGGTCGAAGCTCATCTCTCACCCTTTTGGTAGGGAATCATCAGCGCCTTTGGATAGGTTGCGCGACGCGCCACCACAATCAGCGCCAGTATGGATAGTGCATAAGGCAGCATCAGGAAGATTTGGTAGGGAACTATGCCGCCGGAAAGCTGCTGCAGCCGGATCTGGTAGGCATCGAAAGCCGCGAACAGGATCGCGCCGATCAATGCCTTACCCGGCCGCCACGAACCGAACACCACCAGCGCGATGCAGACCCAGCCGCGGCCGTTGATCATGTTGAAGAAAAACGAATTGAAGGCGGACATGGTCAGGAATGCGCCGCCTATCGCCATCAGCGCGCTGCCCGCCATGACCGCGCCCGTGCGGATCGCTGTCACTGAAATGCCCTGCGCCTCCACAGCGGACGGATTTTCCCCGACCGCGCGCACCGCCAGCCCAAGCGGCGTGCGGTAAAGCACCCATGCAACAATGATGACCGAAGCAAAGGCCAGATATGTCAACGGCGTCTGGTTAAACAGGGCTTCGCCCATCATAGGCAGCTTGGAAAGGCCGGGGACCGCCCACGGCTCGAACGGCACGATCTTCGGCGGCGACGTCACTTCCGGCAAAGCCAGCCGGTAGAAATAGTAGGTCAGGCTGGTGGCGAGCATGGTGATGCCGATGCCCACGACATGCTGCGATAGCCCGAGCGGCACCGTCAAAACGGAATGGAGCAGGCCAAGCGACATGCCGACCAGTGCCGCAACTAGCACGCCGGTCCACAGGTCTCCGCCCAGATAGACGGTGAACCAGCCGGCGAAGGCCCCGGCGGTCATGATGCCTTCAATGCCGAGATTGAGGACGCCGGCGCGTTCGCAGATCAATTCACCCATGGTGGCGAAGATCAACGGCGAGGCGATGCGAATGGCTGCGACCCAGAAGGAGGCGGTGAACAGGATTTCGAGAGCTTCCATCAGCGCCACCTTATCCTGTACCGCGACAGCATGATTGCCGTGACCATCGTCAAGAGCGAGGTCGCGACGATGACGTCGGCAATGTAGCTTGGCACGCCCGCCGCGCGGCTCATGGCGGCAGCGCCGACGAATATGCCGGCAACGAAGATCGCGGAGAAAACCACGCCAATCGGATTGAGCATGGCCAACATGGCGACGACGATGCCGGTGTAGCCAAACCCCGGCGACAGATCGAGGGTCAGGTTGCCTTTGAGACCCGCGACTTCCGAGAAGCCGCCAAGTGCTGCGATGCCGCCGGAAAGCAGCGCGGTCTTCATCACGATGCCGTTTACTGGCATGCCGAGGAAACGTGCTGCTCCCGCATTGTGGCCGACCGCGCGCATCTCATAGCCAAGCACCGTCTTTTTCATCACGAACCACAGCGCGATCGCCAAGGCGACGGCGATGACAAAACCGTAGTGCAGCCGCTTGCCGGTGATGATGCGCGGCAATTGCGCCTCGGTTATCACCTTGGCCGATTGCGGCCAGCCGAGGCTCATCGGATCTTTCAGCACGCCTTCCAGCAACATCGATACGAAGAGCAGCACGATGAAGTTCAGCAATAGTGTGGTTACCACCTCGTCGACGCCGAAGCGGATTTTCAGCCAGGCTGGTCCGGCCAGCAGAAGTGCCCCACACAGCAGGGCCGCGAGCATGAGCACCGGGATGAGAATGATAGCCGGCAAGGGCAACGCGCCTGTGCCGAGGATAACGGTGACGGTCGCGCCGATGTAGAGCTGAGCCTCGGCCCCGATGTTCCACAACTTGGCGCGGAAGGCGACGGCTACCGCCAGCCCGGTGAAGATCAAAGGCGTCGCGCGGGTCAAGGTTTCGAGAATGGCGAACTGCGATCCGGCCGCGCCTTTGACAACAAGTCCGAATACCGAAATCGGGTTTGCACCGGCGGCCATGACCAGTAACCCGGCCATGACGAACGTCGCCAGGATGGCACCAAGCGGATAGAGGATCGATGCGGCGAGCGAGGTTGCGGGTTTCGGTTCAAGCCGCATGCAGATTGCCTGTGCAGGAAGAGCGCCGCCGTCGGGCCAAATTCATCATGCCGCCTCGTGTCCCGCCATCATCTCGCCGATTTGGCGAACGGTCAGTTCGCCGCGCGCCGATGGCCGCGAAAGATGCCCTTCCGAGATCACCACGATCCTGTCGGAAAGCGCCAGCAGCTCCTCAAGATCTTCCGATATCAGCAGGATCGCCGCGCCGCGCGAGCGCGCTTCAAGAAGCTTTTGATGGACATAGGCAACCGCGCCGACGTCAAGCCCGCGCGATGGCTGGTTGGCAAGGATCACCGACGGATCAGGATCGAGCGCGCGCCCGAGAATGAGCTTTTGCATGTTGCCGCCCGACAGCAATCTTATGCGTGCGTCGGGCGAGGGGCATTTCACGTTGTAGTCTTCAATGATCGACTGGGTGAACTTTCGCACCGCTGCCCAGTCCAGCAGGCCGGATCGGCTGAATCTTGCATCGCGATAGTGCTCCGCGATGACATTTTCCATTACGCTCATGTCGGCGACCGCCCCTTGAGAGTGACGATCTTCCGGTACGCGCGCGATGCCGGCGGCAAGTGCCGCGCGGGGTGACCAGCCGGAAATGGCACCGCCATTGACCGTGACCGTTCCGGCTGCAGGAGTTTCCGTTCCGGCCACCAATCCGGCAAGGGCTGCTTGTCCGTTGCCGGAAACGCCTGCAATGCCGGTAATTTCCCCACCGCGCAAAATGAGATCCGCTTCTTTCAAGGGCGTTCCATGTGCCTGCCGCACGGTCGACACGGCCGAGAGTTCAAACAGCACTGGCCCAAGTGGAACTGCGGGTACAGCGGGTGGCGTGATTTCGCGCCCCACCATCAGTTCGGCAAGTTCGCGCCGGTTTGTGTCGACGGTTCGTCTTTCCCCGGAGAGTTTCCCGGCGCGAAGAACCAGTACGCGGTCGCTTGCCGCCATGACCTCGTGCAGCTTGTGCGAAATGAAGATGATCGACAGCCCCTTTGCGACCAGAAGCTTCAGCGTCTTGAAAAGGGCATCCGTTTCCGTCGGCGTGAGCACGGCTGTGGGCTCATCGAGAATCAGAACGCGTGCATCGCGATAGAGCGCCTTGAGGATTTCCACGCGCTGCCGCTCGCCGACAGACAGGTCGGCTACGAGTGCGTCCGGCTTCACCGAGAGGCCGAAATCCTGCGCCAGCCTGGCAATTTTTGCCTTGGCTGCAGCGCGGTCCAGCCGGGGCCGAAACAGCGATTGGGTGCCGAGCGCAATATTGTCCAGCACCGTCATGTTGTCGGCCAGGGTGAAATGCTGGTGCACCATTCCGACACCGGCTTCGAGTGCCGCCTTCGGGTCGCCGGGTGGCAAAGCCGTGCCAAATACCTCGACGCTGCCTTCGTCGGCGACATAGTGGCCAAACAGAATGTTCATCAGCGTCGTCTTGCCGGCGCCGTTCTCCCCCAGAAGGGCAATCACCTCGCCCTGGTTGACGTCGAACGAAATGGAGTCGTTCGCCGTCAACGGGCCAAAACGCTTGGTGATGGATGTGAGACGAAGCGCCGGAATGTTCGTGCTCATGTGGTGCTATATCCCTGGCATCGCGGCCCAAGCGTCTGGAACGCTCGAACGCGTCGATTTTGCCGCTGCACTCTGGCGAGGAAAGCGAAGGGCGTCTGTTAGCCGACGCCCTTCAAGCCCGATCAACTGGATTTTGGCTCGGCGTCGTTGATCTCGACGGTGAAACTGCCGTCCTTGATCGCCTTTTCCTTCTCGGCAACCTTGCTCATGACGTCGGCTGGAACCTTGCCTTCAAAAGTACCCAGTGGCGCGAGCGAGCAGCCGCCGCTCTTCATGAAGGAATAGACGCCGTAGTCCTCAGCCTTGAACGTTCCGGCCTTCACCTGCTCGATGGCATGGTCGAGCGTCGGCTCGAAGTGCCAAAGTGCCGACGCAACGACTGTTTCAGGATAGTCGCCCTGCGTGTCGATGACGTTGCCGACGGCCAGAACCTTGCGTTCCTTTGCAGCGTCTGACACGCCGAAGCGCTCTGCATAGAGCAGGTCGGCACCGGCATCGATCTGCGCAAAAGCGGTCTCCTTCGCCTTTGGCGGATCGAACCAGGAGCCGATGAAGGCCACCTGGAACTTGGTGTCCGGCGCCACCTCTTTCACGCCGGCCATGAACGCATTCATCAGGCGGTTCACTTCTGGGATCGGATAGCCGCCGACCATGCCGATGTTCTTCGACTTGGTCATCGCGCCGGCAATCAATCCGGACAGGTAAGAAGCGTCCTGGATGAAATTGTCGAAGGTCGAGAAGTTCGGTGCTGCCGCCGCATCCGGCTTGAAGCTCGATCCCATCAGGAAGGCAACGTCGGGATAGTCCTTGGCCACGGCGCGGGCGGCGTCTTCCACGCCGAACACTTCGCCGAGGATCAGCTTGTGGCCTGCCTCGCAATATTCGCGCATCACGCGCTCATAGTCGGTGTTGGCGGTGTTTTCGGTAAAGACATATTCGATGTCGCCGCGGTCCTTGGCGGCGTTCGCGGCCTTGTGAATGCGGCTTACCCACTGCTGTTCCACCGGCACGGTATAAACGGCGGCAACCTTGATCGGGTCGGCGGCGAATGCGCGGGTGGCCAAGCCACCGGTCATGGCAAGCGTGGCACCTGCGCCCATACCCTTGAGCACGGTGCGGCGAGATGGCGAAAACTGAGAAAGGATTGTACGCGTCATAGCTAGTTCCCCTGGCTGGATCCAATTTATGGTTCGGCTTGGATTTTTTATCTTTTGGTCAAAGCTATCCAGATTTCCGGGTCTGCGCAATTCTCGCGAGGTAATATTCCTGGGGGTTCCAACCGGACGCCTTTCAGGCAACCCTCACACCTCGGATCGGGGTTTCAGCATCGCCGAAAAGCGTGGATCGAACTCACCGCTGATCGGTTCGGCGGCTGCTCCAAGCGCGATCGACCACGGGTCGATGATGCCAAGCTTCAGCCGGGGCTGGGTCCGGTTCGGCCGCTCGGAGATCGAAGGGATCAATGGCTGCATCGCCTCGAACAGGCGGTTGGTCAGCGGTTCCGGGGCAGAACTGCTGATGATCACCGTGTCGGGATCGAAAATGGTTTCGACGAGATGGATGCTCCATCGCAGGTCGGCCGCCGCAGCCTCCAGCCAGGCTTCGAGCCGGGCGTCATGTGCGGCCGACATGGCGAGGATCTTGCCATGAAGTTCGGGATCGGCCGGATCGAGACCGACCTGTTTGTAAAGCGGGGCTAGCGAAGCCTGATGCTCGAACGGCATCCGGTCCGCGCCTCTTGGCGAAAGCAGCGCCATGCCGATTTCACCGGCATTGCCATTGGCGCCGCGGTAGAGGTCGCCGTTCAGGATCAGCCCGGCGCCGATACCATAGCCGACATAGATGCAGACGGCATGGTCGACGCCGTTGGCCGAACCGACAAGCCGCTCTGCCGTCGCGCAGGCAGCGGCATCGTTCTGCAGACCCACATCGAGACCGGTTCCGCTGGCCAGTGTTTCCAGCAGGGGATAGGCCTGCCAGGCATCCATCGACCACGTATCGTCGCCGCTTGTATCCAGGCCGAACGGACCGGGCATGGCGACGCCGAGGCCGACAAGCCGTTGCTCCGATTGTGCGGAAACTTTGGACAGTTGGCGACGCACCGAGGCGATCAGGTCGAGAATGACGGGAACGCCCTCGGCCGGATTCGGCGGCAGGGGCGCCTGTTCGCGGACAAGGACATTTCCGACGAGATCGACGACGAGCGCGCGGATGAGATAGCGGTCGATCTGCAATCCGATGGCAAAGGCACGCTCGGGAACGAGCGTATAAGGCGTCGAGGGTTGGCCCCGGCCTTTGCGCACCGTTTCCTGTGCGGCGACGAAACCGTCCGCCTCGAGTTCCTCGATGATGTTTGAAACGGCTTGTTTGGTAAGCCCCGTCGCCCGGGCGAGGTCGGCGCGCGAAAGCGCTCCATTTAGCCGCAAAGCCTCGATCATGACCCGGCGGTTGTGCGCGCTCGTGCCTTCCTGGTTGCTGCCGCCTTTCGCCCGGATTTCGCGAATTTCAGCCACCTCCGAATTTCCCCTTGACAGCAGTAAAGGATTGCAGAACAAATTAAGTCAAGTGGTTTGACTTAATAGTGGAAGACATAACGGCACCGCCGGGAGGGCGGACACCGCAGTCGTATCGCCGGGGGCGATATGTGGGTCAATCCGGCATTTGCACTTATCAATCTGGGAGGAACAGGAATGCTGAAAACAACAAGCAAGATGCTGCTGGGTGTTGCCTTCGCCGGTGGCCTGATGATGCCGCACGCCTTCGCGGAAACCTCGCTCAATGCGCTGTTCATGGCGCAGGCCGCCTACAGCGAGGCCGACGTTCGCGCCATGACGGAGGCCTTCACCAAGGCTAACCCGGACATCAAGGTCAATCTTGAATTCGTTCCCTATGAGGGCCTGCATGACAAGACCGTTCTTGCGCAGGGTTCCGGCGGCTACGACGTCGTTTTGTTCGACGTCATCTGGCCGGCCGAATATGCCACCAACAACGTGCTAGTCGATGTCTCCTCGCGCATCACTGACGAGATGAAGAATGGCGTCCTGCCGGGTGCATGGAGCACGGTCCAGTATGACGGCAAGTCATACGGCATTCCCTGGATCCTCGACACCAAGTACCTGTTCTACAACAAGGAAATCCTCGAGAAGGCAGGTATTACCGCGCCGCCGAAGACGTGGGACGAATTGTCTGAACAGGCCAAGACGATCAAGGGCAAGGGCCTGCTTGAAACGCCCATCGCCTGGAGCTGGGCGCAGGCGGAAGCCGCCATCTGCGACTACACCACGCTGGTCAGTGCCTATCGTGGCGAGTTCCTCAAGGACGGCAAGCCGGACTTCCAGACCGGCGGCGGCCTTGATGCACTGAACTACATGGTGACGAGCTACAAGTCGGGTCTCACCAACCCCAACTCGAAGGAATTCCTCGAAGAGGATGTGCGCAAGGTCTTCCAGAACGGCGAAGCCGCCTTCGCGCTCAACTGGACCTATATGTACAACCTCGCCAACGATCCGAAGGAAAGCAAGGTCGCAGGCAAGGTCGGCATCGTGCCGGCTCCGGGCGTCGCCGGAAAGAGCGACATATCGGCCATGAACGGCTCGATGGGGCTTGGCATCACCACCACCAGCAAGCACCCCGACGAGGCATGGAAATATATCGTTCACATGACCTCCCAGGCGACGCAGAACGAGTATGCCAAGCTCAGCCTGCCGATCTGGGCTTCGTCCTACGACGATCCGGCTGTGACCAAGGGACAGGAAGAATTGATCGCGGCGGCAAAGGTGGGTCTCGCCGCCATGTATCCGCGCCCGACCACGCCGAAGTACCAGGAGTTGTCGACGGCGTTGCAGCAGGCCATCCAGGAAGCCTTGCTCGGCCAGGCTTCGCCTGAAGATGCCTTGAAGACCGCGGCGGAAAACAGCGGCCTCTAGTATCAGACTTAGGGTTCCGTGGCGGCTGCCGCCGTCACGGAACCTTTTCACAAATCGGCATCCGATCCGGACCGCGCACGGCAGCGCGGTTTGAGGTGGGCTTTTTATTCCGGGAACCAAGCATTCATGTCCGGCCCCTTCATGACAACACGTGCGTGGCTGCTGATGCTGCCGCTCCTTGCGGTCATGATCGCGGTCATCGGCTGGCCGCTGGTGGATACGATCGGCCTATCCTTCACCGATGCCAAGCTGGTCGGGACGAGCGGGACATTCGTCGGCTTCGACAACTACGCGAAGATGCTGTCGAGCTCGAATTTCCAGCGCACGCTTTACACGACCGCATGGTTCGCCATCGTTTCGGTTGCAGTCGAAATGGTCATCGGCGTGCTGACCGCGCTCTTGCTCAATCAGGAATTCCACGGCCGTTTCATTCTGCGGGCGTTGATGATCCTGCCTTGGGCCTTGCCAACCGTGGTCAACGCCACGCTGTGGCGACTGATCTACAATCCCGAATATGGCGCGCTGAACGCCGCGCTGACGCAGATCGGCATCATCGACAGCTACCGCTCGTGGTTGGGTGAACCCGCGACCGCGATGACGGCGCTCATCATCGCCGATACGTGGAAGAACTTCCCGCTGGTCACGCTGATCGCGCTGGCAGCCCTTCAGGCCGTGCCGCGCGACATCAGGGCGGCCGCGCTGGTCGATGGCGCGGGACCCTTCGCGCGCTTTCGTTTCGTCACGCTGCCCTTCATCGTCGGGCCGCTGATGGTGGCGCTGGTGCTGCGCACCATCGAGGCTTTCAAGGTGTTCGACATCATCTGGGTGATGACGCGTGGCGGTCCCGCCAACAGCACGCGCACCTTGTCGATCCTCGTCTATCAGGAGGCCTTCTCGTTCCAGCGGGCCGGTTCCGGCGCATCGCTTGCCCTTATCGTGACGCTGCTCGTCACCGTCCTGGCCGCCAGCTATGCCGTGCTGGTGCGCAAGACTGCGGGGAGCGCACGCTGATGGGACCGAGAAGCCTTGCCTTCACCATCTTCGTCCATGCCTGCGCCTTGCTGCTTGCGGTGGTGATCCTTGCTCCCATCGCCTGGCTGTTCGTCATGAGCATTTCTCCGGCGGCCGATCTTTCGGCCAAGCCGTTGCACTGGTGGCCGCAGGAGGCTGACTTCTCACGCTACAAACTGTTGTTGTCGACGGTCGAAAACAGCGCCGGCGCTGCCTTCACCGCGGCGTTGCGCAACAGCATCGAGGTCGCCGGCATGGCGACGCTGGCCGCGCTCGCCGTCGCCATTCCCGCCGGATGGGCGGTGTCGCGCACGCCCTCGGTCGGCTGGTCGCTCTCCATGGTCATCGCCACCTACATGCTGCCGCCGGTGGCCCTTGCGGTACCGCTCTATATGGGCCTCGCCCATCTTGGCATGCTCAACAGCGTGTTCGGGCTGGCGCTGGTCTATCTCACCATCCTGGCGCCTTTCACCACATGGCTGATGAAGTCCGGCTTCGACACGATTCCGCGTGAGATCGAGGCGGCGGCGATGATGGACGGCGCAAACCTGTTCCAGACACTGCGCCGCATCACGCTGCCGCTCGCCATGCCCGTCGTCGCGACCTCGGCCCTGTTTGCCTTCCTGCTTGCTTGGGACGAGTTCTTCTATGCCCTGCTTTTCACGTCCGACCAGCGCGCCAAGACCCTGACGGTCACAATCGCCGATCTCGCCGGAGGCCGCATTGCCGACTACGGCTTGATCGCAACCGCCGGCGTGCTTGCGGCACTCCCGCCGGTATTCATCGGGCTCGTCATGCAGCGCGCCCTCATTTCCGGCCTGACCAGCGGAGGCGTCAAAGGATGACGGCAATGACAACAAGGGCGCGGTCGGCGGGGCTCGTCGCCATCGATCGCGAGATGGCGCGCCAGCGCAGCGATGCGCTTGCATCTTTTGGGCAAGCCACCGAAGCCGCCGCCAAGGTCGCCGCATCGTTGAAGAAGACAGGCCGCGCGCTGCTGCTCGGCATGGGCGGCTCGCACGCGGTCAACCGGGCCGTCGAGCCGCTCTATCGCGACCTCGGCATCGATGCCGTCGCCCTGCCATTGTCGGAACAGCTCGGACAGCCTCTGCCGCTGACCGGCAAGACGGTGCTGATCAGTTCGCAGTCGGGTGAAAGCGCCGAGGTCGTCAGGTGGTTTTCCGAAACCGGCGGAGCCGCAGACACGTTCGGGCTCACCCTTGAAGGCGGCTCGTTCCTTGCTCGTACAACCACCTGTCTTGTTGGCGCGGGTGGAACCGAACTTGCCTTTGCCGCCACGCGCAGCCTGACCGTAACCTTTGCCCTGCACCTCGCCGTTTTGGCCGCACTTGGACAGGACCCGGCCTCGGCGCTTGCCGCTTTGGAAGCACCATCTGAAGCCGATATCGAGCCGGCGCTTGCCGCTCTTCGCAAAGTTGCCACCGTCGTCACATCCGGCAGGCGCCTGCAAGGCGTCGCCGAAGCTTTGGCACTTGGGCTTGTCGAACTGTCGCGCCGCCCCTGCTTTTCGCTGGAGGGCGGCCAGTTGCGCCACGGGCCGATGGAAATGCTCGGGCCTGGGATCGGCGTTGTCCTGTTTCGTGGCGACGATGCCACCGCCCCCTTGGTGACGGCGATGGCTTCGTCCGTGATCGAAGCCGGCGCGCCGGTCATCATGTTAGATTCCTCATCGTCTGAACCGGTGGATGGCGCTGTCAGCCTGCGCTTTTCGCCTGCATCGGGAATGGCTGCGATCTTCGCCATGTTGCCGGTTGCGCAACGCTTGATGATCGCCTTTGCCGATGAACGCGTCGAGAACGCCGGTACGCCCGTGCGTTCGACCAAGATTACACGGAGCGAATGAATGCGGCCCTTGGCAGTGATCGGCAACGTCAATGTCGACCTCATCATGGGGCCGGTTGCACCTTGGCCGCAGTCCGGAACCGAGTTCATTGTCGAGCACGATGAATTGCGTGTCGGCGGTGCGGCGGGCAATGCCGCCCTTGCGTGGCAGGCGCTCGGCGTCGATTTCGACATCGCCTCCAACATTGGCTCCGACCAGTTCGGCATCTGGCTGCGGGCAGCCTTCGGTAGCTATGCCGACAAGTGGCCGGTCTGCCGCGAAAGCACGACGGTTTCAGTCGGCATCACGCACCCCGATGGCGAGCGGACCTTTTTCACTACGCTCGGCCATCTGCCGCGCTTCAGCCTTGCCGATGCTTTCTCGGTGCTTGACGGAGAGCGGCTTGCCGGCGGCTTTCTGCTAGTGTGCGGCTCGTTCCTGACCCCGCTGATTGCCGACGACTACGACGCTCTTTTCGACTGGGCCGACCGCCACGATATTTCGGTGGCTCTCGATACAGGTTGGCCGACCGATGGCTGGACGGACGCAAACAAGGTGCTGGCCCGCCGCTGGCTTTCGCGCTCGCGCATTGCCTTGTTCAACGAGATCGAGACGACGACGCTTGCAGGCGTTGGCGACACGGCCGAGGCAGCGCGTGCGATCCGCTCCGTCATGGCGGAGGGTGCCAATGTCGTGGTCAAGCGCGGGCCCGAAGGCGCGCAGGCGATGGGACCGGATGGCAAGCTGATTTCCGCCGCCGCTCCAAAGGTCGATGTCGTCGACACCATCGGTGCTGGCGATGTTTTCAATGCTGCATTCCTCGCAGCGCTTGCTCGCGGCAAATCGCTTGCCGCCAGCCTGTCCGATGGAACGCGGGTTGCCTCCCAGGCGATTTCCACCTCGCCTCGTTCCTATGGCGAAATGCCCGCTGCCGCTGCCCGAAGCGCCTGACCCTAGCCCTTGCCCGACCCGGAGGGATTGAGCACGCGGGCGTAAAGCTCGCCGACGATGCCCCGCCGGAAGATCAGCACGCACACCATGAAGATCAGGCCTGTGGCGATCGTCACCGGGAAATCGGACGTGGCAAGCGAGTTCTGCAGGCCGACGACAAGCCCCGCGCCGATGATCGGGCCGACCATGGTGCCGATGCCGCCCAGGAGCGTCATAAGGATCACTTCACCAGACATCTGCCAGGCAACATCGGTCAGCGTGGCGAACTGGAAGATGATGGCCTTGAGCGAGCCGGCAAGCCCCGACAGCGCCGCCGACATGACGAAGGCGGCGAGCTTGTAGTTCGCGACCGAGTAGCCAAGCGAGATGGCGCGGTTCTCGTTCTCGCGAATGGAGCGCAGGATCATGCCGAAGGGCGAGTTGACGATGCGCCAGATGGCGAACACGCCAAGCAGGAAAACCACCAGTACGAAGTAATAGATGTTGAATTCCTTGTGCAGGTCGACAAGCCCGAACAACATGCCGCGCGGCACGCCCTGTATGCCGTCCTCGCCGCCGGTGAAGCCTGCCTGCACGCAGAAGAAGAAGAACATCTGGGCCAGCGCCAGCGTGATCATGGCAAAGTAGATGCCCTGACGGCGGATGGCGAAGAAACCCATGATGAGACCGAGGATGGCCGCAACGATGACGCCAATCAGAATGCCGATTTCCGGAGGCAGGCCCCAGACCTTGACCGCATGCGCGGTGAAGTAGGCAGCGCCGCCGAAGAAGGCTGCATGGCCGAACGACAAAAGGCCGGTATAGCCGAGCAGAAGGTTGAAGGCGCAGGCAAACAGCGCAAAGCACAGCATCTTCATCATGAAGATCGGATAGATGAAGAACGGCGCGGCGAGCAGCGCCACGATGCCGATGGCAATCAGTACCCATTCCAGCCTTGCCGATGTCTTTACGCGGGCGTCGCTGAGCGTCATTTCGGCCATGTCAGGCGTCCTTTCCAAACAAGCCGGCGGGGCGCACCAGAAGCACGATGGCCATGATGACGAAAATCACGATGTTGGAGGCTTCCGGGTAGAAGACCTTGGTCAGGCCTTCGGCGAGGCCCAGCATGTAGCCGGTGACGATGGCTCCCATGATGGAGCCCATGCCGCCAACGACGACGACCGCAAACACCACGATGATCAGGTTCGATCCCATCAGCGGGCTGACCTGATAGACGGGTGCCGCCAGTATGCCGGCGAGACCCGCGAGCGCGGAACCGAGGCCATATGTCAGCGTCAGCAAAAGGGGCACATTGACGCCGAAGGCCTGCACGAGGCGCGGGTTTTCCGTCGCGGCGCGCAGATAGGCGCCAAGCTTGGTTTTTTCGATGGCGAACCATGTGCCAAGGCATACGGCCAACGAGGCCACCACGACCCAGCCGCGATAATTGGGCAGGAACATGAAGCCGAGATTGGTTCCGCCGGCCAGTAATTCCGGCACCGAATACGGATTGCCGGATACGCCGAAATAGTAACGGAAAATGCCTTCGATCACCAAGGCGAGGCCGAATGTGAACAGAAGCCCGTAAAGCGGGTCGATGTCGTAGAGCTTCGACAGCGCCAGCCGCTCGATCACGATGCCGGTGATGCCGACAATGATCGGCACGATCAGCAGTGCCGGCCAGTAGCCTATGCCCATATGGGTCAACAGTAGATAGCCGACGAAAGCGCCCAGCATGTACTGGGCGCCATGGGCAAAGTTGATGACGCGCAGCAGGCCGAAAATGATGGCGAGCCCGAGGCTGAGCATCGCATAGAACGAACCGTTGATGAGGCCGACCAGCAATTGGCCGAGAAACGCTTGCAGCGGGATGCCAAAGATCATCGTCATGTCGGCCTCACACGCCCAGCACTTCGTGAAGTTGCCCCATCCGGTCTGGCAGTTCGCCAACCGGGAAACCGGCCATGACCTTGCCGTGCTCCATCAGGTAGAAGCGGTCGGCGATGCGACTGGCGAAGCGGAAATTCTGCTCGACCAGCAGGATGGTCATGCCGCGCTGCTTCAGGGTCGCCAGCAACTCGCCAATGCGCTGCACGATGACCGGGGCCAAGCCCTCGGTCGGTTCGTCCAGCAACAGCATCTTTACCCCGGTGCGCAGCATGCGCGCGATCGCCAGCATCTGCTGCTCGCCGCCGGAAAGCTTGGTGCCCTGGCTGTTGCGGCGCTCCTTCAGGTTTGGAAACAGGTCGAATATTTCTTCCACGCTCATGCCGCCCTTGGCGACGACGGGCGGCAATATGAGGTTCTCGTCCACCGTCAGCGTGGCGAAGATGCCGCGCTCCTCGGGCACGTAACCCAATCCCGCCCGCGCGGTATGATGCAGCGGCATGCGCATCAGGTCCTTGCCGTCGAAGGAGATTTCTCCGGTCCGCTTGCGGATGAGGCCCATGATGGAGCGCAGCGTCGTCGTCTTGCCGACGCCGTTGCGGCCAAGCAATGTGACCGTCTCGCCCTGGAAGACTTCAAGGTCGACGCCGTGCAGCGCATGGCTTTCGCCGTACCAGGCGTTGAGGCCGCGCACGGAAAGCAGCGGGGCGTCAGTCATGTTCCGTCCCCATATAGGCAACCTTGACGCGCTCGTCCTGGCTGACCGTCGCATAGTCGCCGGCGGCGAGGATTTCGCCGCGTTGCAGCACCGTTATCCAGTCGCACAGATCAGCGACCACGGTCAGGTTGTGTTCGACCATGAGCACGGCGCGGTCGCCGGCCACGGAGCGGATGATGTTGGAAACCATGCCGACGTCCTCATGGCCCATGCCGGCCATCGGTTCGTCGAGCAAAAGCACCTTGGGGTCGAGGGCCAGCGTCGTGGCGATTTCCAGAACGCGCTTGCGGCCATAGGAAAGATCGCCCGCCAGCTTGTTTCTGGCGTCATCCAGTCCAACCGAGCGGAGCAGTTCTTCCGCGCGCGGCGTCAAGCTGTCCAGCGCCGACAGCGAACGCCAGAATTGGATGCCAAGGCCGTTCGGGCGCTGCAGCGCGACGCGCACATTGTCGAGAACGCTGAGGAAGGGAAAGATTGCCGAAATCTGGAACGAGCGCACCAGCCCCATCCGCGCCACCTTGGCGGGCGAGGTGTTGGTGATGTCGGTCCCCAGAAGTTCGATCCTGCCGGCGCTTGGCTGCAGGAACTTGGTAAGCAGGTTGAATACTGTGGTCTTGCCGGCCCCGTTGGGGCCGATCAAGGCGTGGATCTTGCCGTGATGGATGTCGAGATCCACGTTGTTGACGGCAATGAAGCCGGCAAAATCACGGCGCAGACCGCGGGCGGAAAGCACCACCCGCGGCTGTTCATGGTTGGCACCTGACGCCACTATGATGTCTGCCGCTGCTGTCACTTGACCAGCGGGCAGCCGCTCTCGGCCGGCTTGATGTAGGCTTCGTCGCCTGGAACCGTCGCCAGCACCTTGTAGTAGTCCCAAGGCTTGGTGCTTTCCGAAGGCTTCTTCACTTCCATCAGGTACATGTCATAGATCATGCGGCCGTTGGCGCCGACCTTGCCGCCGCGAGCGAACACGTCCTCGACCGGCATGGAGTGCAGTTCCTTGGCCACGGCTTCCGTCTCGTCGGTGCCTGCCTTGTCGATCGCCTTCAGATACTGCAGAACGGCCGAGTAAGTGCCCGCCTGGATCATGTTGGGCATGCGGCCGGTCTTGTCGAAGAAGCGCTGGCTGAACTTGCGCGATTCATCGTCGCGGTCCCAGTAGAAGCCTTCGGTCAGGGTCAGGCCCTGAGCCGCCTCGAGGCCGAGGCCGTGGACTTCGGACAGGGTGAACAGCAGCGCTGCGAGGCGCTGGCCGCCGGCAACGATGCCGAATTCTGCCGCCTGCTTGATGGCGTTGGCGGTGTCGAGACCGGCATTGGCGAGGCCGACGACCTTGGCGCCCGACGACTGTGCCTGCAGCAGGAAGGACGAGTAGTCGGTCGTTGCCAGAGGATGGCGAACCGCGCCCAGAACCTTGCCGCCCTGCGACTTGACGAAGTTGGAAGTCTGTTCCTCGAGCGAATAGCCGAACGCATAGTCGGCGGTTAGGAAGAACCAGGTATCACCGCCCTGCTTGACCAGCGCGCCGCCGGTGCCGACCGCAAGCGCATGCGTGTCGTAGGCCCAGTGGAAGCCATAGGGCGAGCAGGCCTTGCCGGTCAGGTCGCTGCTAGCAGCGCCGGTGATGATGTCGATCTTCTTCTTTTCGGCGGAGATGCCCTGAACGGCGAGCGCGACCGACGAGGTCGTCAGTTCCATGATCGAATCGACCTGTTCGGTGTCGTACCACTGGCGTGCGATGTTGGAGGCAATGTCGGCCTTGTTCTGGTGATCGGCGGTGATCACCTCGACCGGTGCGCCCTGCACCGTGCCGCCGAAGTCCTCGACCGCCATCTTCGCGGCTTCGAACGACCACTTGCCGCCGAAGTCGGCATAGACGCCGGACTGGTCGTTGAGAATGCCGATCTTGACCTTGCCGTCGGAAATCTCGGCAGCCGAGGCCGGGATCACCGTGGCAGCCAGCAGGGCTGCCGATACCAGAGACAAAATTTTCACTTAACTACCTCCCAATGGGCAAAACGCGGGCGAACGCCGAAGCTTGCCGATATGTCAAAAATGGCCGTCCAGGCTGGGTGTCGTCACAGAAGAACCTTTGTTGTTATAGGTATTCCGTTGGCGGAACCCGCGTCGTGGCGACCGTGTCGATATGCTTGCGAAGCGATGCTAGCATTCGCATTAGGCGTCTGAGAACGGTGACTTTTGTCTAACATCGCGTGTTGTCTCGACCACACCGGCCGGCGCGTTTCATGAGTTCACGACCTAAGTCTGATTGCGGGCGACGCCATTCTCGACCATGAGTTCCTCATGCGCAGTGACAAGAATAGCGGCCATGGCGATCTTGATGCCGTGGATCAGGGCGAGTGGGACTACATCATCGTGGGTGCCGGCTCGGCCGGGTGCGTGCTTGCCAACCGCTTGAGCGCCGATCCGCGCAATCGGGTGCTTTTGCTGGAAGCCGGCGGCAGCGACAACTACCACTGGGTTCATATTCCCGTCGGCTATCTTTTCTGCATCGGCAATCCGCGCACGGACTGGTGCTACAACACCGACGAGGAAAAGGGTCTCAACGGCCGCTCGCTGCTCTATCCGCGCGGCAAGGTTCTCGGCGGCTGCTCCTCCATCAACGGCATGATCTACATGCGCGGCCAGGCGCGCGACTACGACCAATGGCGTCAACTGGGCAATCCCGGCTGGGGCTGGGATGACGTGTTGCCGCTTTTTCGCCGTTCCGAAGATCACTACAGCCGCAACGATGCCAGCCATGGGCAGGGCGGACCGCTCCGGGTCGAGCGGCAGCGCTTGAGCTGGCCGATCCTCGATGCGGTGACCGAAGCTGCGGCTGAACTCGGCATTCCCTCTACCGACGACTTCAACACCGGAAACAATGAAGGCGCCGGCTATTTCGAGGTGAACCAGAAGAACGGCGTGCGCTTCAGTGCGTCCCGCGCTTTCCTCAAGCCCGTGCGAAACCGCCCGAACCTGCGCGTTGCGATGCACGCGGCAGCCGAACGCATCCTATTCGACGGCCGCCGCGCCAGCGCGATCCTTTACCGTGGTGCCGATGGTCGCCTCGCCAGGGCGCGGGTCGGCCGCGAACTTCTGTTGTCTGCGGGCGCGATCAATTCGCCGCAACTCTTGCAGCTTTCCGGTGTCGGCCCCGCTGCCTTGCTGAAGGCGAACGGCATCGATGTCGTGCATGAGCTTTCGGGCGTCGGCGAGAATTTGCAGGATCACCTGCAGATCCGCACGGCCTTTCGCATAACAGGCGCGCGCACGCTCAATGAGCGCCAGGCAAGCTTGTGGGGCAAGGCAGGCATTGCGCTTGAATACGCATTGAAGCGCTCCGGGCCGATGTCGATGGCGCCCAGCCAATATGGCATCTTCATGCGCTCCGACGAGCGCTTTGACACGCCCAATATCGAATTCCACGTGCAGCCCCTGTCACTGGAGAAATTCGGCGATCCGCTGCACACTTTCCCTGCCATCACCGTTTCCGTCTGCAATCTGCGCCCTCAATCGCGTGGCCATGTGCGCATTCGCTCCGCCGACGCAAACGCTGCACCCTCGATTGCACCGAATTACCTTTCCACGGATGCGGATCGGGAGATCGCCGCGCAGTCGGTAATGCATGCAAGGCGGCTGATGGCTACGAAGCGCATGAGCGAATTCAGGCCGGAGGAGTTCAAGCCGGGAACGCATCTCAGCACGACGGAGGAACTCGCGCGTGCCGCCGGCGACATTGCCACAACCATTTTCCATCCGGTGGGCACGGCCAAGATGGGCACCGATGCGCAGTCGGTGGTCGATCCTCAACTGAGGGTGCATGGTATCGAGCGCCTGCGCGTGGTCGACGCTTCGATCATGCCCACCATCGTTTCCGGCAATACGCACGCGCCCACCGTCATGATCGCGGAAAAGGCGTCCGACATGATCCTGGGCGCTGCTTGAGCGTGTGGTTCAACCATTTGCCATGACATGGCGATGCGCCGTATGGTGCAGTGCAGTATATTTCTATAGCTTGCTGCGGTTCTCGCATATGGGGCGCCAATTCGGTCGGGAGGATCAGGATGGATTTTTCGTCGGTCGAGCGCGACTACGGCAAGGCACGCGCGAACTACGCCCTTGCCATGCCGGAGCATTTCAACTTCGCTTTCGACGTCATAGACGACTGGGCCACGCGCGACGACCACACCGCCATCATCGCGGTTTCGCGTGACGGCGACACGGTAGAGCGTCTGCCCTTTTCATTTTTCAGTGAAAGCTCGAACCGCTTTGCAAATGCATTGCGCACCATTGGGATCGAAGCGGGCGACTTTGCCTGCGTCGTCGTCGGGCGGGTGCCCGCCTGGTACACCGTGCTGTTCGGCTGCATGAAGGCAGGCGTGGTGTCGATGCCGGGCACCAATCTGCTCACCGCGCACGACATCGCCTACCGGGTCAATCATTCCGGCGCGCGCGCCGTCGTCGTCACCTCGGAACATTGCGCCAAGGTCGATTCGATCCGCGCAGAATGCCCTTCGCTTACAACCTTCATCGTCGTTGACGGTGCCCGCGACGGTTGGCTGTCGCTCGATGCCTTGCTAGCCGACGCCTCGCCGCTGCTCGATCGCGGCGCGTTTCCGAAAACCCGCAGCACCGACATGATGATGGCCTATTTCACCTCCGGCACGACCTCGATGCCGAAGATGGTGCCGCGCGACTATGGCTCGGGGCTCGCGCACGCGGCAACCGGTCTGTTCTGGATGGATTTGCGGCGTGAGGATACACATTGGTCGCTGACCGACACCGGCTGGGCCAAGGCGGCGTGGGGCATCCTGTTTCCGCAGTTGCTGCTAGGCACGCCGACGGTGCTTTACAATGGCGAGACGGCCTTCAACGCCGACATCCATTTGCGGCTGATCGGCAAGCTCAAGGTCACGACCTTCTGCGCGCCGCCCACGGTGTTCCGTCTTTTCGCGCAACAGGACCTCAAGCAATACGACCTTTCCAGCATACGCCGCTCGCTCAGCGCCGGCGAACCGCTCAATCCCGAGGTCATGCGGGTGTGGAAGGAAGCGACCGGAACGCTGATCGCCGACGGCTACGGCCAGACCGAGACGATCAACATCGTCGCCAATTTTCCAAGCGAGGAAGTGCGCCACGGCTCGATGGGAAAGCCGGTGCCGGGCTTCGATGTCGATGTTGTCGATGACGCCGGCAACCGCCAGCCGGAAGGCGAGGTCGGCCATATCGCGGTGAAGATCACCGAACCGTTCCCCAACGGGCTTTTCCGCGGCTACTACAAGGGCAAGGGTGCGCTCGACACGACAGCATTCCGCAATGGTTGGTACTACACCGGCGATACCGCGCGCCGCGACAAGGACGGCTATTTGTGGTTCGTCGGGCGCTCGGACGACCTGATCTCGTCGGCAGGCTATCGCATCAGCCCGTTCGAGGTTGAAAGCGCGCTGATCGAGCACAAGGCAGTCGCCGAGAGCGCCGTCGTCGGTAAGCCGGATGCCACGCGCGGCGAAATCGTCAAAGCCTACATCATGCTCGCCAAGGGCTTCGAGCCCTCCGACGAACTGGCGCGCGATATCCAGGATTTCTGCCGTAACCTGACCGCGCCCTACAAATACCCGCGCGAGATCGAATTCGTCGAAGCCTTGCCCAAGACCATTTCGGGCAAGATCAGGCGGGTTGACCTGCGCAAGGCGGCCAAAGACAAGTAGGCACAAGCTTACACGTCGACAGGATCGTCGATTTGTAAGGCCGTTGCGGGGAAATCCGCCCTTGGCAGACACTAAAAGCCTGTTATGAACCGATTGAAATTCCCAGATCGGCTTTGAAGCAGCGTCGTGTTAGGCGTTATATGCCGTTGCCAAGCTGGCGCGAAGGAGAATGCCATGCCGACGACAATCAAGGGACCCGCGATCTTCCTGGCGCAATTTGCCGGCGCCGCCGCTCCCTTCAATTCGCTGGCATCGATCACGAAATGGGTCGCCGGACTGGGCTACAAGGGCGTGCAAATTCCGTCATGGGATGCGCGCTTCTTCGATCTCGAAAAGGCCGCCACCTCGAAGGCCTATTGCGACGAGGTGAAAGGCATCTGCGCCGACGCAGGCGTCGAGATCACCGAGCTTTCCACCCATCTGATCGGCCAACTCGTCGCCGTCCATCCCGCCTATGATGCGCAGTTCGACGCCTTTGCTCCGGCGAGCGTCCACAACAATCCCAAGGCGCGGCAGGCCTGGGCCGTCGAGCAGATGAAATTCGGGGCAAAAGCCTCGCGCAATCTCGGCCTGAAAGCCTCGGTGAGCTTCACCGGCGCGTTGGCCTTTCCCTATCTCTATCCATGGCCGCAAAGGCCGGCGGGTCTCATCGAGGAAGCCTTTGCCGAACTCGGCAAACGCTGGAAGCCGATCCTCGATGTCTATGACGACAACGGCGTCGATGTCGGCTTCGAGATCCATCCGGGCGAGGACGTGTTCGACGGCGCAACCTTCGAGATGTTCCTCAATGCCGTCGGCGGCCACCAGCGCTGCGCCATCAACTACGACCCCTCGCACTTCCTGTTGCAGCAGATGGACTATCTGGCCTTCATCGACATCTATCACGAGCGCATCAAGGCGTTCCACGTCAAGGATGCCGAGTTCAATCCGACCGGCCGCCAAGGCGTCTATTCGGGCTATCAGGGTTGGCTGGACCGCGCCGGCCGTTTCCGTTCGCTCGGCGACGGACAGGTCGATTTTTCCGGCATCTTTTCCAGGCTCGCGCAGTACGACTATGACAGTTGGGCCGTTCTGGAATGGGAGTGTTGCCTCAAGCATCCCGAGGTCGGCGCGGCAGAAGGGGCTCCCTTCATCGAAAGCCACATCATCCGCGTCACCGAGAAAGCCTTCGACGATTTTGCCGGCGGCAGCACGGACCGTGCGGCGCTGCGCAAGATGATGGGCATCGAATAACCTGCAACTCCGGAGAGCGGCGATGGTCAGCGGCAAAAAGGTTGAACCGATCTATAAGCCGATCCGGCTTGGCATGGTCGGCGGCGGGCAGGGCGCTTTCATCGGCGGGGTGCATCGCATCGCTGCCCGTCTCGACAACGAGTTCGTTCTCGTCGCCGGCGCGTTGTCCTCAAATCCGGAGCGCGCCAAGGCTTCCGCTGCCGAGCTCGGTCTCGAGCCCGAACGCAGCTATGCCTCCTTTACCGAGATGGCCAAGGCCGAGGCCAAGCGACCCGACGGCATCGAGGCCGTCGCCATCGTTACGCCGAACAACGTGCATTTTCCTGCCGCCAAGGCTTTCCTTGAAGCCGGTATCCACGTCATCTGCGACAAGCCGCTGACCGCAACGCTTGCGGAGGCTAAGAAGCTTGCGGCGCTGGTCGAAAAAACCGGCAAGGTGTTTGTGCTGACCCACAACTACACGGCCTATCCGATGGTGCGGCAGGCGCGCGAAATGGTCGCCAAGGGCCAGCTTGGCGATATCCGCATCGTCCAGGTCGAATATCCGCAGGACTGGCTGACCGATGATTTGTCGGCCAGCGGCAACAAGCAGGCCGTATGGCGCTCCGACCCGAAACAGGCGGGCGCGGGCGGGGCAACCGGCGACATCGGCACCCATGCCTACAACCTGGCCCGTTTCGTCAGCGGGCTGGAACTGGACAGCCTTGCCGCCGATCTCGATGCCTTCGTGCCGGGGCGGCAACTGGATGACAACCTTCAGGTCCTGCTGCGCTTCAAGGCCGTCGGCAAGGCCCCGCCGGCCAAAGGCATCTTATGGGCAAGCCAGGTTGCGCCCGGACATGAAAACGGACTGAAGCTCAGGGTCTACGGCTCGAAGGGCGGCATCGAATGGGTGCAGGCCGATCCGAATTACCTCTGGTACACGCCCTTTGGCGAGCCGAAGCGTCTGCTTACGCGCGGTGGAGCCGGCGCGCTCGGCTCCGCGTCGCGCCTGACGCGTGTGCCCGGCGGTCATCCGGAAGGTTATCTGGAAGGCTTTGCCAACATCTACCGTGAAGCCGCGAGCGCCATCCGCGCCGCGCGAAAGAAGGGCGGCAAGCCGCCAAAGGACGTCATCTTTCCAACCGTGCAGGATGGCGTCGAGGGCATGGCGTTCATCGAGGCTTGCGTAAAATCCTCGAAACGCAACAGCGCCTGGACAAAGCTCTGATTTTTCGCTGCCCAATGTGTGCCAGCACAACGTTACGGCGGCACATGGAGGGTATCACCGCCAAGTGAACGATAGCGGCGGCAATTTGTCGGCTTGCCGGTGATCGCTCCCATGATAGGTGTTGTCCGAAAGAGGGCGGGACTGAACGTGTACGGTCGCAACAGACGATTGGGTTTGCCGGTAGCGCTCGCTGCTGCCTGGTTCCTCGTCATGCAGTCCGTGCTTGGAACCTTTGCGCTCGCGGCGGGTCCGCAACCCGCCCAGCTTGATGCTTTCGGTAACGTCATCTGCGCGCATGGCAGCATCGGGGAACTGCCCGATAGCCCGCAGCAGAAACACACGCCCTCCTGTTGCCTCCTCGGCTGCAACCTTGCCGCTTCGGTTCTTGCGGGACCGCCCGCAACCTCATCGCTCTTCGCCCCGCTTACTTTCGAGACGGTGGCTTTCGCCCCGTCAGCGCCCGATCATCTCTCATTCGAACGGCCCCGCTCGCCGTCGAATCCGCGCGCGCCTCCGGCTCTGGCCTGAGTTGAATTGGCGCAGGCTGGAACTTCCCGCCAGCGCATCCATCCAAATGATCGAATTTGTCGTGACCCTGAAACGGGCGCGAACACCAATCGTGGAGCAATCCCATGTCCAGATCCCTCGCCGGCGCGCGCACCGCGCAACCCGGCCTTGTCCAACTCACCTCAACTGCCGTCCTCGGCTTCGTCATGCTGGCCTTGGCAATGCTTTTTGCCAGTTCGCATATGGCGGCGGCGCATGAGTTCAAACTCGGCGACCTTGAAATCGAACATCCGTGGTCGCGGGCCACACCTGCCGGCGCCAAGGTTGCCGGTGGTTATCTCGTCATCACCAACACCGGCAGCGCGCCGGATCGGCTTGTCGGCGTCGTTTCCGAAATCTCGGAAAAGGCCGAAGTCCATGAAATGGCAGTCAAGGATGGTGTCATGACCATGCGCCATATCGAGGGCGGGCTTGAAATCCCGGCCGGCGGAAAGGTCGAACTTTCTCCCGGCGCCTATCACCTGATGTTCATGGGCCTGAAGCAGCAGCCGAAACAGGGCGACAGCTTCTCCGCCACGCTGACCTTCGAGAAGGCCGGCAGCATCGACGTCAAGTTCGCAGTCGAAGCCATCGGCTCGACCGGCGAACACTGATTTTTCCAGAACTCACATCATTCCCATAGGGGGCTAACATGTCCAATCTTGTCATTCGTCTCGTCTCGTTCGGCGCTCTCACCCTGTTCGGTTGCGCGGCCGCTTCCGCCCACATCACGCTTGAAACCCAGGAAGCAGCCGTCGGCTCGACCTACAAGGCCGTGCTGCGTGTCCCGCATGGCTGCGAAGGTGCGGCCACGACAGCCGTCCGCATCAAGCTGCCCGAGGGCTTCATTTCGGTTAAGCCGATGCCCAAGCCCGGCTGGAAGCTCGAGACCGTAAAGGGCAAGTACGCCCAATCCTACGAGTACTACGGTGAGCAGGTTTCCGAGGGTGTGCAGGAAGTCGTCTGGAGCGGCGGCGAGTTGCCCGACGAATTCTACGATGAATTCGTGCTGCGCGGCTTCCTGACCGCCGGCCTGCCGGTCGGCGAGACGCTGTCGTTCCCGGTCGTGCAGGAATGCGGCGACAAGGCCGAGCGCTGGATCGAGATTCCGAAGGCCGGCGCGGATGCGGATTCGCTTGAATTCCCGGCTCCGGGGATCAAGCTCCTGCCCAAGAAGTAATCGGAAGCGGGGCGCGCCGTTTCAAATGGCGCGCCACGCCTTTATTGATCAGCACATCATGATCAGACAGCAGCGGCCCAGCGTCCTTTCAATATCGCCAGTCCAGGTCCTTTCCTGGCTGCTGGCGGCGCTGCTGCTGTTTGCGGTCATCGTTGCGCCGAACCCGGCGGCGGCTCATGCCGCACTCATCAAAGCCGAACCGGCAGACGGCACGGTCATCGCCACCAGCCCATCGTCATTCTCGCTGACCTTCAGCGAAGCTGTGTCGCCCTTGGTTCTGACGCTGGTGCATCCGGATGGAAGTTCGCTGCCGCTGACTTCGTCGCGCCTCGACGGCCAGACAGTGGTGATCGCCAACCCGCAGCCGCTTGGCCAAGGCACGCATATTCTAAGCTGGCGGGTTGTGTCCGAGGACGGCCACCCGGTTGCCGGTTCGCTGCTGTTTTCCGTCGGCGGGCCCAGTGCTGCCCCGCAGACTGCGGAGCCGGTGGATTGGCTGGTGCGCTCACTGTTATGGAGCGCAAAGGTGGCGCTCTACATCGGGCTGTTCCTTGGCATCGGGGGAACCTTTGCCCTTGCATGGCTGGCCAAGGGCGGCCGCGATGGGCAGCGCTTTGTCGGTACGGCCTTGCTTGCCGGGCTGTTGGCAGCGCCCGCTTCGCTCGGCCTGCAGGGCCTTGACGCGCTAGGCGCGCGGCTGCACGCCATTACCTTGCCGGCGGTATGGGAAACCGGCTTTGCCACCAGTTACGGCTCCACCGTGCTGGTCGCGCTAGCTGCGCTGGTGGTGGGCCTGCTTGGACTCGTCTTGCCACGCCTTGGCAGGCCGTTGACGCTTCTTGCCCTTGCGGGGACGGGCGTCGCGCTTGCCGCGAGCGGCCATGCCAGTGCCGCCGAACCGCAGTGGCTGACGCGGCCGATGGTGTTCCTGCACGGCGTCACCATTGCCTTCTGGGCCGGGGCGCTGGTGCCGCTCGGCCTCGCAATGTGGCGCAAGGCTCCCATGGCGGGTGCTTTCCTGCGGCGCTTCTCGCGTTCGGTCTTGCCGGTGTTCGCCCTATTGGTTGGCGCAGGCGTCGTGCTGGCCGTCATCCAAGTCGAGAAGCCATCGGCACTCATCGATACGGCCTACGGGCAACTCCTTGTCGCCAAGCTGGCACTGCTTTCAATTCTGTTTACGCTTGCTGCGTTCAACCGCTGGCGTCTGACCGCACCAGCGGAACGCGGCGATGCGTCCGCCAGCGCGCGCCTTGTCCGCTCGATCTGCGTGGAAATCCTGCTCGCAGTGCTGATCTTCGGCGTTGCAGCGGGTTGGCGTTTCACACCGCCGCCGCGTGCTTTGGCAATCGCAGCCGCCCAGCCGGCTATCGCGCATTTCCACACACCGGAGGCAATGGCGGAATTGACGATCACGCCGGGACATACCGGCGAGGTTGCGGCCTCGATCCTCATGTTCGACGGCGATTTCGGCCCGCTCGATGCCAAGGAAGTCACGCTTGTCCTGTCAAAGCCCGATTCCGGCATCGAGCCGCTGAAGCGGCCCGCAACCAAGCCCGGCGACGGCACCTGGCGCGTGGACAACCTCGTCATTCCCATCGCTGGCAGCTGGACTGTGCGCATCGATATCCTCGTTTCCGACTTCGAGATGAAGAAGGTCGAAGGGCCGATCGATATCCGCCCTTGAAGGTATTTTCCGGCCAAATCCGATTGATCCAGATGGGTTAATCGATTGAAATTTGCGGTGAACGGCGCGGTTGACGTGTTGACGGCAGTCCCGGCTCCGCTCAAAGATGTGCTGCCGGGCATCAATTCGGCGTTTGCGGAACTTGGAGAGTGTGATGGGAAAAGCCGAACGGGGCTCGGCCGGGTCCGCCGTTTCATGGTCGTTCCAGCTCTACAGCGCCCGCAACTTCCAGCCATGGGAGAAGGTGCTCGATCTGCTCGGCGGTCTCGGCTATCGCGAAGTCGAAGGCTATGGCGGCGTCTATGACGAGCCTTCCGCCTTCCGCTCCGCCATGGACCGGGCAGGGCTTATCATGCCGAGCGGTCATTTCGGCATCGAGGCGCTTGAAGGCGATTTCGATGGCGTGCGCGCCATTGCCGATACGCTCGGCATCAAGCTTCTGATCTGCCCTTACCTGGAGGCGGACCAGCGACCCAAGGATGATGCCGGCTGGCGCCATTTCGGCGAACGGCTGGCCAGGGTCGGCGAGACGGCCAGGCGGCATGGCTATGAATTCGCGTGGCACAATCACGAATTCGAGTTCGAGCCATTGCCGGACGGCTCGGTGCCGATGGACCACATTCTGGCTGCCGCGCCCGGCATCGGCTGGGAAATGGATGTTGCGTGGGTTGTTCGCGGCGGCACCGATCCGCTGCCTTGGTTCGACCGCTACGGCGCGCGCATCGTGGCGATCCACGTCAAGGACATGGCAAGACCGGGCGAAGGGCTTGACGAAGACGGCTGGGCCGATGTCGGCCATGGCACCATTGACTGGCCGAAGCTGTTCGCCGCCGTGCGCTCCCGAACCAGCGCCCGTCACTTTGTCATGGAGCAGGACAACCCGAACGACATAGCGCGGTTCGCGCGCCGCTCGATCAGGGCTTCTCAAGCGTGGCAGGAGGCATAATTGGCAAAGTCCCTCGGCATCGGCGTTATCGGCTGCGGCAATATTTCGGCGACCTATTTCAAGTTCGCGCCGCTGTTTCGCGGCATCGAAATGCGCGCCTGCGCCGATCTCAACATGGCTGCCGCCAAGACCCGCGCCAAGGAATTTTCCCTTCGCGCCGAAACGGTCGACGGCCTGCTCGCCGCCAAGGATATCGATATCGTCGTCAACCTGACCATCCCGGCCGTGCACCACGAGGTCTCGCGCCAGATCCTCGATGCGGGCAAGCACGTCTATTCGGAAAAGCCGTTCGTGCTGTCGGTCAAGGATGGTCTCGATCTCAAGAAGCGGGCCGAAAAGACGGGCCTGCGCGTCGGCTCCGCTCCAGACACCTTCTTTGGCGGGTCGCACCAGTTCGTCCGCCATCTCATCGATGCCGGCAAGGTCGGCGCGATCACCAGCGGCACCTGCCATGTCATGAGCCACGGCATGGAAAGCTGGCATCCGAACCCGGACTTCTTCTTCCAGCCCGGCGCCGGCCCGGTGCTCGATCTCGGACCCTACTACATTGCCGACCTGATCCAACTCATCGGCCCGGTGAAGCAGGTGGTTGCGATCACGTCGATCCCTGCCAAGCAACGCACGATCACGTCGAAGCCCCGCGCCGGCGAAAAGATCCCCGTCAACACGCCCACCACCGTGCATGGCATCCTGCATTTCGAAAACGGCGCGGTGATTTCGCTCGATTCAAGCTGGGATGTCTGGAGCCACGGCCACGCTCCGATGGAGCTTTACGGCGAAACCGGCAGCATCTTCGTGCCGGACCCCAATTTCTTCGGCGGAGAGGTTGTCTATACCAAGGGCGAAAAGCCGGTGAAGACACCGCCGAAATGGCCACACCCTTTCGGCATCGCCAATGAGCGGCATCCTCATGGCATGATGGCGAATTATCGCACGGCCGGTCTTGCCGACATGGCGCTGGCCATTCTCGAAGGCCGTCCGCACCGCTGCTCGCTCGATCTTGCGCTGCATACGGTCGAGGTGATGACGGGCCTTCTGAAATCGGGCGAGACCGGCAAGTTCGTCACCATGCAGACAAGTTGCGAACGGCCCGCCGCGCTTGGCGTCAGGCAGGCGTCCGCGCTGCTCCGGAAGGCCGGCTAGGCTAGCAAAACGATCGACCGCAGACGCGTCAAAGCCAAAGGTAAGTCCCATGCCCTACACCCCAGCCGAAAACCGCTACAGCGCAATGATCTACAACCGTTGCGGGCGTTCAGGTTTGAAACTGCCGGCGATCTCGCTTGGCCTCTGGCACAATTTCGGCGACGACACGCCGCATCGCACCAAGCAGGCCATCGTGCGCAAGGCCTTCGATCTCGGCATCACCCATTTCGATCTCGCCAACAATTACGGCCCGCCTCCCGGCTCGGCCGAGCGGGCTTTTGGGGAAATCCTGCGCACGGATTTTGCCGGTTACCGCGACCAGATGATCATCTCCAGCAAGGCCGGCTATGATATGTGGCCGGGCCCTTATGGGGAGTGGGGCAGCCGCAAATATCTCCTTTCCAGCCTCGACCAGAGCCTGAAAAGGATGGGGCTCGACTATGTCGATATCTTCTATTCGCACCGTTTCGACCCCGATACGCCGCTTGAGGAAACCATGGGCGCGCTTGACCAGGCCGTGCGATCGGGCAAGGCGCTCTACGTTGGCATCTCGTCCTATAATTCGCAGCGCACCCGCGAGGCCGCGACCATCTTGCGCGAACTCGGCACGCCTTGCCTTATCCATCAACCCAGCTATTCGCTGCTAAACCGCTGGGTCGAGGAGGACGGCCTGCTCGATACGCTGGAGGGGCTTGGCGTCGGATCGATCGTGTTTTCGCCGCTGGCGCAAGGCATGCTCACCGACAGATATCTGAACGGTGTTCCCGAAGACAGCCGCGCGGCGAAAGGCAAATCGCTGCGCCAGTCTTTCCTCAGCGAACAGGCTCTCGACAACATCAAGGCGCTGAACGCGATTGCCGGTCGTCGCGGCCAGACACTTGCGCAAATGGCGCTGGCCTGGGTGCTGCGCAAAGGCCGGATCACCTCGGCGCTGATCGGCGCCAGTCGCCCCGAACAGATCGAGGATTGCGTTGCCGCTCTCGCCAATCTCGCATTCTCGGACAGCGAACTGGCAGAAATCGACACTTACGCCCGCGATGCCAACATCAACTTGTGGGCACGCTCGGCCGAGCGCGAAGGCCCGCCGCGCAAATAACTCCGCTTCCACAGACCCGGACGCTGCCTTGGCTCTGAAACGGTAGCAAAAAGTGCCGTGAATGGTTATGTCAGGGTCAGCCACGGCATCTTGTATGCCGTGGCCCGATCGAAGGCAGGACCATGGCGGCAAGGAATGCTCTGACGAAGAACCAGCTTTGCGTGCTGGAAAAACTCGAGGCGGCGAGCGCGCCGCTTAGCGCTTACACGCTGCTCGACCAGTTGCGCGAACGCGGCTTCCGTGCCCCCTTGCAGGTCTACCGGGCACTCGACACGCTGGTGAAGGAAGGGCTGGTGCATCGGCTGGAAAGCCTCAATGCTTTCGTTGCCTGCGCCGAACCGCACGATCACAATCACTCGATGACGGCTTTCGCCATCTGCGACACCTGCGGGCAGGTCACCGAGTTTTCCGACCATGATGTCGGTCACAAGCTCGATGACTGGGTGCGCTCCACCGGTTTTGCGGCGAAGAAAGCGGTGATCGAATTTCGCGGCACCTGTGCCAAATGCCAGAAGGCCGCTGCCTGATCGCTCAGCGCGCCGTCGTCCACGCAAACCACAAGGCGACAACAGCCAGCAGTGCTGACAAGACGCGCCGCGCGATGCGCTCGCGCGTCGGGTCGTTGAGGAAGGGTTCCAGCGAGCCGGCAAGAACGACGATCACGGCATGCACGACCGTTGCCACCGCGACATATATCGCCGTCAGCAGTGCTGTCTGGGCCAGCACCGGCTTGCCCGCCTCGACAAAGGTCGGCAACATCGCGACATAAAGCACCGCCGCCTTCGGGTTAAGCAGGTTGGTCATCAGGCCGCGAATGAAATAGCGCTCGTGATCGACGCTGCCTGCCGAGACGATATCTGTTCCCGCGCTCCAGCCTTCCTTCCCATGCGAGGTAGAGCAGGAACAGCACGCCGGCCCAGCGCAGTGTCTCGTAGGCAAGGGTCGATGCCTGGATCAATTCGGCCACGCCGACATCGGCAATCGTGCCGATGATCGCTAGAGCGTTTCATGGCTAGATAGAACCATTCTGCCGGGCCGTTTTGGCCAAATCCTTCGGCCTTCGTCTCGACCGCACCGCCAGTGCGCTCTTCGCCGAAGTCCTCGACCTTGCCCCAAACCATTACCGGCAGAATGGTTCTATCTAGCCATGAAACGCTCTAGTTCATGTCTTCCGAAAGCGGGAGCCGGTTTCGGGACAAAGACATGCATAAAATCAATGAGCTAAAGCTTATTAAGCGAATCTGGAAGATTGCGACACGTCTTAGATGCGCAGGCTCGAACTCATTGACATGGGACCACGGCCTTACTTCGCCTCAGGGAGAATCGTAGCCGAATCCTCAGATCGCCTCGGGCACGGAGAATACGTCGACGAGGGAGCGGCCCTTGCCCAGTTCGGCTTGCCATGCGGCTTCCGCGCTTACGCGTTGCAGGCCGGCCTCAAGCACGCCGGTAGCTTCGGCCAGCGCCACGATCGCCAACCCGTCATTGTCGGCAACCACGATGTCGCCGGGTTGGACCGATACCCCGCCGAACACGATCGGACCGTTTACCGTCCCGCGCTCCTTGGAAAGCGGCCCCCGCGCGGTGTTGCCGAGCGCATATGCGCAGAAATCGTCCCATGCGGCTATGGTGTCGATGTCGCGCAGCGCGCCGTTCACGATCAGCCCGGCTATCCCTTTGGCCCGCGCATATCCGCACAGGATTTCACCCGCATAGGCGGTCTGCAGGCAGCCACCGGCATCCGCCACGACAATCGATCCGGCAGGAGCCACGTCCAGCGCATGCAGCATGGCGCCGAAGTCGCCGCGCTCACACCACGCGGTCACCGCCGGTCCGACCACGCGCCGGCCGGGCGGAAATGGCCGCAATGGACGAATGCGCGGATCGGGCACGACGCGGCCCGCCGTCACGTCGGAAAGGATCGTCACAGGAACGCTTTGCCAGCGCTCGGCCGCCGCTGCGGAAAGGGGTGCAACATCGACCTTATTTATCCTGGTTGCCATGTATCCAACTCCAATCACCCATCGCCGGCCGGGATCACCTGATCCGCCACGCCGAAACGCCCGGCCTGGAAGGCGTCGATCGCGTAGGACGGGGTCCGACCGGTTAATGTCTGGGCCACCAAGAGGCCCGAGAATGCCCCGGCAAGGTTGCCGAAGAAATGGCCGGCGTTGACCACCAGCCCTTCCGGACCGGCTCCGGCATCGATCACGGGCAGCCCGTCCGGCGGCTGGGCGACGACACCGGCCCAGCTTCTTGTCACCGGAAGGCGCGCCACGGCGGGAAAGTTCCTGCTATGGATGGCGCAGGCCATCGCCTGACCGGCCACGGTCGGCGCGTCGCTGCCGCTGCCGACCGCATAGGCGCAGCCGAACTGCAGGGATCCATCGGGCAGGCTGGCAATCTGCTCCGTGAAGCCGAGATCCGAGCAAAGCATTTCCGTCGGCTCCCGGGGTAGACTTGCGGGATCGATGCCGGGCGGCGTGAAGAAGCGGAAAAGCGCCTGACCGGCCGCTACGGGCCCAAGCCGGAAAGGCGCCGGACCCGTCTCGGCCGCTTCGAAACGGATGCTGGCGAGGGGAAGCCGAAGCCCGAGCGGGTCGAGCAGGCCGTTCGTCCAGGGGCCGGCTGCGACCACGACGAAACGGCAGGCGATCCGTGTCCCGTCGGCGAGCAGGACCCCTGTGATCGCAGAGGCGCTTGCCTCGATCGACCGCGTCTGGCAAGGCGCCATGATCAAGCCGCCCGCCTCCTCAAACCGACGCGCCAGCAGCGCCACAAGCCGGCGCGTGTCCTGGTGCGCATCGAGCGGATTCCACACGGCGCCGGAAACTTCCGGCCCGATGTCCGGGCAGAGTTCGAGGAGAGCCGGCCGATCGAGCAACACGACCGGCAGTCCGGCAGCAGTCCGATCGGCGACGAAGGCGCGGGCCACGGGTTCATAGGCGGGATCGCGGTAGAGGATCAGTCCCCCACAGGCGCGAAAACCGAAATCCGGGAGGCTTTCGGCCAATTCGCCTGCGTAGCGGCGGCAGGCGAGCGAAAAATCCATGGCCGTCCCCTTGGCCTTGGTTTGCAGCCACAGAAAGCCCGGATTGCGGCCGGACGCACCCCACCCTACCCGGTGTGTATCCAGCAGCGCCACCGTCATGCCGGCCTGGCGGAGCGACAGCGCGGTCGCTGTGCCGGCAATACCGGCTCCGATCACTACCGCCTCCATGTTCAGGCCCATTGCGGCGCCTCCTGCTCGAGGGCGTCCGCCAGCCGCCCCAAAAACTGTCGGCAGCGATCGATTTCGGCGATGGCCAGAAATTCGTCCTGTTTGTGCGCCTGTTCGATCGACCCCGGCCCGCAGACGACGGAGGGAACGCCGGCATTCGTGCTGAACAGGCCCGCTTCCGTGCCGTAGGCCACCTTGGCGTGATCGTTGCGGCCGGCGAGGCGTTTGACGAAGGTGACGGCAGGGTGCTCGACGTCCGTGGAAAGACCGACAAATTCGGCGACTGGCTCGATGACGATGGAGGCATTTGGCGCCACCCCGCGCATGGCGGGAAGGAGTTGCGTTTCGGCATGGTCGCGAATGCGCCGGATCAATGCCGGCGCATCGACTTCCGGCAGCGAGCGTATGTCGAAGCCGAATTCGCAATGTTCAGGAATGATGTTCAGCGCGGCGCCACCAGAGATCGTCGTCACCGACAGCGTCGAATGCGGGATGTCGTAGGCGTGATCGTGATGACCGTAGGCAGATTGCTCGCGAGACAATCTCCTGATGAATGTGATGAGATCGGCCGCCGCTTCGATCGCGTTTGCGGCTTGCGGGGCGAGGCTGGAATGGGCACTCGACCCGGTGACGACAGCACGAAACAGCCCGCCGCCTTTCTGGCCGAGGACCACCTGCATCAGCGTCGGTTCGCCGACGATGCATAACGCAGGCTTCACGGGCATCGCTGCTATGCGATCGATCAGGCTTTTGACGCCGGTGCAGCCAAGTTCCTCGTCGTAAGAGATGGCGATGTGGATCGGTGCAAGGAGCCTGCGCCGGATCAGGTAGGGGACGGCTGCCAGCACGATGCCGACGAAGCCCTTCATGTCGCATGCACCGCGGCCATAGAGCTTTCCGTCGGCGATGCGGGCCACGAACGGATCGCTGCTCCAGTCCTGTCCGTCGACCGGAACGACGTCGCTGTGTCCCGACAGGATCACGCCCGGGACGCCGGCCGGGCCGATGGTCGCCCAGAGATTGCCCTTGCTGCGGTCCTCGTTCCACAGGATCGTCGAAGCGATGCCGTGGCGATCAAGCCAGGATTCGACATGGGCGAGCAGGTCGCGGTTGGGATTGCGCGAGACGGTTGGAAAAGTGATCAGCCGGTTGATGCTGTCGATGCAAGCCTGCGTGCTGGGGAGCCCGGCCGCGGCCATGCATCATGCCTTTGGGCGAAAGACGGGCAACGGCGGCAGACCGCCGCCGCGTTGCTTCCAGGCGACCGCAACGCGGTCGCCGATGGCCGCGTCTTCGGCCTCGATGTTGGTCAGTAGCCGTGGTCCCTCGTCGAGGTCGACTAGCGCGAGAAGGTAGGGCGGGGGCAGGCCTTCGTTTACCGGCAACCGAACCCTGGTGATGGAATAGATCGTCGCTTCGCCGGACACATCGACCCAGCCCAGTTGCGTCGCTTCGCAGGCGAGACAGAAGGGCCGCGGATAAAACTGGTGGTGGCCGCATGCCGTGCAGCGCTGAACCGTCAGCCGTCCGGCAGCGCAGGCCTGCCAGAAGGGTTCGGTGGTGGGATCGGCGGCACCAAGGTCGCTGTAGGTGGCGGAAAGGTCAGTCACGGGCGAGCACCACGGTCGAGGCAGTCGAAAAGGCTAGGCCGCCGGTGCCGTGCGCGACGGCGATGGACGCGTCGGGCACCTGCCGCGCGCCCGCTTCGCCCCGCAGTTGCCGTACGGCTTCGATCAACAGCAGAATGCCAAGCGCGCCGGGATGACAGTAGGACAGGCCGCCGCCGGAGGTCATGGAAGGGAGGCTGCCACCCGGGCGCAACCTGCCGCCGGCGATGAAATCGGGCGCTTCGCCCTTGGCGCAGAAGCCAAGGTCCTCGAGGTAGAGCAGCACCGCGTGGGTAAAATTGTCGTAGGGCTCGAAAACGTCGACGTCCTGCGGCTTGACGCCGGCCATGCCGAAGGCATCCCGGCCGGAGGCCACGCCTGGAGTGATCGTCAAATCGGGGCATTGTGCGACATGCCACTGCACATGGCTTTCGCCGGCGCCGAGGATGCGCACGGGGGTTTTCGCCGCATCGGCCGCGCGATCGGCGCGGGCGATCACGATTGCCCCGCCACCGTCGGTAACAAGGCAGCAGTCGAGTTTGCGCAGTGGATCACACAGGAGCGGGGACGCCATCACTTCGTCGATGGTGAGCTTATCGCGCACGAAAGCCTTCGGATTCAGCGCGGCCCACTGCCGCGCCGCGCAAGCGACCTCGGCCAGATGCTCGGGCTTTGCGCCATATTGGTGCATGTAACGTGCGGCGCTCAAAGCGTAGTGGCCGATCGGAAAGTGAATACCGTAAGGGGTTTCGAACTGGGCGGCGAGGGATCCGTCAAGCGCTGCAGCGGCGCGCTTGCGGTTGCGCCTGCTGCGTTGGCGCGAGGCATAGCCGATCAGCGCCACTTCGCAGCGGCCGGCGGCGATCGCGGTGATCGCGTGATGGACGAAGAACTCGAACGATGAACCGCCCATGTCGGAGGACTCCGCGTATCTCGGCTGAATCCCGAGATACTCACCGAGCTGAACCGAGCCTTCCTCACCCATATAGTTCGTGAAAAGCGCGTCCACGTCGCGGAATTTCAGGCCGGCTTCGGCTAGGGCCTCGCGCGCCGCCATCGCCACCATCGAGAATTCGCTTTGGTCCGCTACCTTGCCAAGCGGCGTCTCAGCGGCACCGACGATATATACGGGCGTGCGGGTGAGCTGAGATGGCATGGAGACCTTTATGCTGAACCCGGTGATGCGAAATGCGGCTTGCTCACACCGGTGAAACCAGACATTATACAATATGAAATTGAAGTCAATATCATATTTTGAAGTTGTGCGTCATGGCCCGGGCAGTTGGCAAACGACGTTGAACAACCTTGCAGGCGATGCAATATCGGCCAAGGAGGACGGCGCATGACAACGGGGCAGAAACCTACGGAAGCTGACAGGGGCAGGGCAGGCCCGCCGGTCTTCATGCGCTATGCCGACTACCTCAAACGCGGCCTGGACACGCTTTCGTTCGGCTCGAAGGGGGACCGGACGCGCTATCGGCTGAAGATCGCCGCCGCGCGGGCCCTGGAGGAGGTGGGCTATACAGACCTGAAGGTCTCCGACGTTTGTTCCAATGCCGGTGTCGCTCTCGGTACTTTCTATGTCTACTACAAGGACAAGAACGAGATCGCCATCGAGGTTGTCATAGACTTCGTGACCCATATGTACGAGACGGCGCGGCAGGTCGGCCGCGGCCGCAGCGACTTCGACGCGATCCTGAATACCAATCGTGCCTTCGTCGCCATGTACGAGGCCAATCCGGGCCTCATGAAATGCCACGTCCAATTGCAGAGCCAGTTGTCCGGATTCCAGGATATCTGGCGCCCCATGCATCAAAAATGGATCGAAACGCTTGGGCGTTCGATCGCGCGGCGCAGCCAGTACAAAGGCGGGATCGGGTCGCCGGTCGGCGTGGCGCGCGCTCTCGAGGGCATGGTCTTCTACTACCTCTATTCGGTGATCGTATCCCAGGATCATCTCTTCGAGGAGGAAGATCCGTCCCGTGCGGACGATCTGGCGCTGATGCTGTCCAGTGTCTGGTATCGCGCGGTGTACTGCAAGGATCCGCCGGCGGAAGAGGTCGAGGCGGCGCGGCGCCAGGAGGAGGTGGCTCCGGCGCCGGCGGGCAAATAGTGAATTTCCAGGCCCGTCAGCCGAACATATCCTTCGCGGCGACGGCGAGGCGGCGCACGCCCTCGCGCAGCACATCCGGCGCATTGCGGGTGAAGTTGATGCGCATGGAACTCGTATCGGCGCCGGCCGGATCGAAGACACTGCCGGGAACGTAAGCCACCTTCTCGCGCAGCGCCCGCGTATAAAGCGAGTCGGTGTCGACTGCGGGGTTTCGCGCCTTCATCCAGACGAACATGCCGCCGGGAGGTACTTGCCACTCGAACCACGGCGTAAGCGATTCCGCCGCGGCGGCACAGAGCGCGTCGCGCCGCTCCCGGTAATGGCCGACCATGCCGGGCACGTGCACCTTCTCGATGTCCGCTTCGAGCAGTTCCAGCGCGACGGCATGGGTCAGCATGGAACTGGAGATGTCTGCCGATTGCTTGGCGAGGGTCAACGCCCGGATCATGTCGGGTGAAGCGATGACCCAACCGACGCGCAGTCCGGGTACGATGCTCTTGGAAAGCGTGCCGAGATAAATGACGGGGCCGTCATAGGGTCCGCCGGGCGTCATGGCGCCGTGCAGGGCAAGCATGCTCGGACCTGCGTCGCCGTCGTACTGGAGCGGCAGATAGGGGTCGTCCTCAACGAGCCAGGCGCCCGCTTCCAGCACCTTCTCCAGCAGCGCGGCCCGCGCGGAGGTGGGGACAAGCGCGCCGGTGGGATTGGAATAGTTCGGCACGCCATAGACGAACTTGGCCGACCGAAGCGATTCGACCGACGTTCCGGGTTTGCCCCAGTCGAGCGGGATGTAGACCGGTTGCCGGGGCCGCCACGCATCGAGCGCGCCGACATAGGTCGGGCACTGGGCCACCACCCGGTCTCCCTCGTCGATCAGCACCTTGCCGATCAAATCGAGGCCCTGCATCGCTCCCACGGTCAAAAGCACGTGGGAAGTGTCGAAGCGGCGACCCGCCATACGGCTCATGCGATCGGCGATATGGGCGCGCAAGGGTGCGAACCCGTCTACCGGACCGTATTCCAATGCAGCCGCTCCCCATCGCGATAGTGCGCGATCGACCGCCTCCGTTGCGTCGGCCACGGGATAGAATTCCGCTGCGGGCAAGCCGCCGGCCATGCTGATGAAGGACGGGTCTATCCCCATCGCCATGAACTGCTGGGTGATGTCGTTTGTCTGCGACAACCAGCGTGAAAAAGACGGACGGACTGCTGCCCGGCTCTGATTGTTCAGCATCGCCTTTCTCCTGTAGCTGATCGATCCGGCATCTATTCGCAAGATGCAAGAATTGATATTGACTTCATATTCATTTTGTTGCTCCCTGTCAAAGAAGCACGAGCCGACAGCCAGCGGTAAAGAGCGGCGGGTCTCGCAAGGGAACAAGAGAAGGACGCGCGACCTGCCAAGGTAGCGTCCAGCGGGAGAAATCATGTCGATTTCAACGCCACGCGGTCTGGGGTGCAGCCAATGACGGGTCGACTTGACGGTCGTGTTGCACTGGTCACCGGAGCGGGCCGCGGGCTTGGCCGAGCCTATGCGCTGGCGTTGGCAGCGGAGGGTGCGGCCGTCGTCGTCAACGACCTCGGCGGCGACCTCGCCGGACAGGGCCGCGATCCAAGCCCCGCCGAAAGTGTGGTGGAACAAATCAAGGCGTCGGGCGGTAGAGCCGTCGTCAGCGGTCACGATGTCGCCGACTGGGCCGAAGCTGAGGCGGCCATCCACCTCGCGGTGTCGAAGTTCGGCCGGCTCGATATCCTCGTCAACAATGCGGGGATCCTCCGCGACAAGCTTTTTGCCAACATGACCGAGGAGGATTGGGACGCCGTCATCCGCGTTCATCTGAAAGGGCATGCGGCGACCGCCCGCCACGCCATGGCGTACTGGCGCGCCCGCGCCAAGGCGGGGCAGCCCGTCGCGGCCTCGATCGTGCATACGACCTCCGTTGCCGGTCTTGTCGGCAATTTCGGCCAAGCGAACTATTCTGCCGCAAAGCTAGCCGTTATCGGTCTTTCCCGTACACTTGCACTCGAAGGCGCGAAATACGGGGTGCGCTCGAATGCGGTGTCGCCTTCGGCGCGCACACGAATCGAGACTTCCCTGCAGCCGCCGCCACCCGGCGCTTTCGATACGTTTGATCCAGACAACGTGGCCCCACTGATCTGCTGGCTGGCCCTTGAGGATTGTCCCGCGACCGGGCAGGTGTTCCAGGCCTACGGCAACCGGGTTGCCGTCATCGCGCCCAGTGCGCTGGCAGTGGACATCCGCGCCGAAGGACGCTGGGGTATCGAGGATCTGGAGAAGGAGCTTGCCCCCCGACTGCCGCGGCTTCCCGGCCTCGGCGACTTCGTCGAAGGATTGCCCGCATGAACACCGCCACCCAGCAGCACGGCGCTCAAGCAATGCCGATAGGCGCAAGTCGGGACTCCGAGGAGTTCCGCACCAGCAGCCATCGCCTTGCCCAATTCGCAAGATCGGTGGACGACACCAATCCGCATCACCTTGAGGGAGCCGTCGCCTCGCCGGTCTTCGCGCATGTGCCGGTCATGCAGAGTATGGTCGAAGTGCTGACCAGCGCCACCGGCGGGTTCGCCCTCCATGGCGAGCACGACTTTATCTACCACCGGCCGATCACTCCCGGAATGCGGCTGTTGTCGCGTTCGACGCTGATCGGGGTTCACGGCAACCGCGCGGGCACCATTTACGTCATAAGGTCCGACACGACCGCCCACGACGGCCAGCCGGTTTCCACCCAGTACAGCACCTGCCTTGTCCGTGGTTCGGAATCATCTGCAAGCGCCGGTGAGCGGGTGCCCGCGCGTCCTGAGATCGGCAAGACGCAGACAGCCATTCAGACCTATGGCCTGACGGGCGACCAGACCCGCCGCTATGCCGATGCGGCGCGGGACTATTCGCCGTATACCATTGATCCGGCCGCTGCCGCGAAGGCGGGCTTCGCCGCGCCTCTGGTCCACGGCATGTGCACGCTGGCCTTCGCGGCACGGGCGATCGTCGACGAACGTTGCGGCGGCGACACGCCGCGGCTGAAGCGCCTGGGTTGCCGCTTCGCGCACCCGCTGCTGCTGACGCCCGGCGAGCAGATCACGGTCAGCCACTGGTTGGGGGGTGACGGTTTCGTGGGGTTCGAGGCCGCCGACCGGGCGGGCAATCTCGTCATCCGCAACGGCTATGCCGAGGTGCATCCATGACCATGCCCTTTTCCCCGCGCGAAGAACTCGGCGTGACCAACATTCCGCCACGCCCGGATAGCTGGGTTCGCCATCAGAATGTCGCGCCCGATTGGAGCGCTCTGCCCCAGCAGACGGTGATCGAGATCGTGGCGCGGGGCTGCCTGGAGGATCCTGAGCGACCGGCGATAATCATCGACGGCGGGCCGACCATGACCCGACGGGAATTCCTCGACAGGTGCCAGCGTTTTGCCGGCTACCTGAGCGACAAGGTCAAGCCCGGCGACCGCGTCGTCATGATGCTCGACAACAGGCTCGAGTTCATGATTGCCCTTTTCGGGATCATCGCCAACCGAGCGACGATGGTGTCGATCGCCCCGACCGCCATGCAGTATGATGCGGGGCATATCGTCAAGGACGCTCAGCCGACGGTCGCGATCTGCGGCGGCACCCAGAAACCGATCATCGACGCCGTGCGTGCGAACGCTCCCGCGCTGGCGCACGTAATCGTCGTCGATGGCGAGGAGCCGGACGGACTGAGGCCTTACGAGGACGCGGGGGAGCCTTTCGACTTCCTCAAGGCCGCATGCCAGCGCGAGGATATCGTCACGGTGTACTATACCTCGGGCACCACAGGCGCGCCGAAGGGCTGCATGCTTCATCACGGCTGGTGGCTGCGGGTGATCGACATCGACCTCAGGCTGTTCCGGCGCGGCTGGCAGGACCGGCAGTTATGCTGCCTGCCCTTCTACTATGCCGATCCGGCGATCCAACTGCTGACCTCACTGGCGAGTCGCGGAACGATGGTGGCCATGCGCCGCTTCTCGGTTTCGCGGTTCTGGGAAGTGGTCGCGCGGTACGACGCCACCGAGATTCTGTCGATCGCGTCAATTCCGGCGCTTCTCATGAAGGGCGAGCCCGGCCCGGCGGAGAAGGATCACCGCATCCGGCTCGCCATCCACGCCGGGCTGCCGAAGGAACTGCATGCGGAAATGGTGGAGCGCTACGGCTTCCACTGGCACAACCAGTACGGCAGCACGGAAGGCGGTGTCATGAGCCGCGTGCCGCATCATATGGCCGACAAACTGGTCGGCACCGGCACGATGGGCGTCGAGCCGCCCGGCGTGACCATCCGGCTGGTCGACGACAACGATGTCGATGTGCCGCCCGGCGAGGCCGGCGAGTGCCTGATCGGCGGGCCGGATCTCTATGCGGGCTACCTGAACCGGCCCGATGTTACGGCCGAGGCCAACCGCGGCGGCTGGTACCATTCCGGTGATGTGGCACGCCGTGACGAGCGCGGCCTTCTCTATTTCGTCGGCCGCAAGAAGGAAATCATCCGCCGCATGGGCGAGAACATCTCGGCGACCGAGGTGGAGGGCGTGCTGCGCTCGCATCCCAAGGTGATCGAGGCTGCCGTTGTGCCAGTGCCCGATACGCTGCGAGGCGAGGAAGTGAAGGCCTACCTGCAGTTGAAGCCCGGCGAGAATCTATCGCCGGAGGAGGTTATCGAATTCTGCAGGCAGAACCTCGCGGCATTCAAAATCCCGCGCTTCATCGAGTATCGCGAGACGGATTTCGAACGCACGCCTTCGATGCGCGTGCAGAAGCAGGGTCTCATCAAGGAAAAGGATGATCTGCGCCAGGGGGCGTGGGATCGCGAGACCGGCAAGGTGCAGCCATGAGCGCGGCTCCCATGAATGCAGGGCAGGGCAAGCGGGACACCTGCGATCTGCTGATTGTCCACGGCTACGTGCTGACCATGGACGCGAAGCAAACCGTCTACCGCGACGGTGCCGTCGCGATCAGCGGCCGCCGGATCGCAGCCGTCGGGCCGACCCGCGAAATCGAGAAGGTTTGGACCGCGCGCCGGCGTATCGACGCAAAGGGCGGCGCGGTCCATCCGGGCTTCATCGATGGTCATTACCACGCCGGCCTGCACCTAAGCCGCGGCTCGATCACCGACAATCCCAATCCGCCGAAGGACGAAGGAGGGGCGGGGCCGGGTGTCTTCACGCGCTGGATCAACGCCATCACTGACGAGGACGAGTACGCCAGTGCCCTGATGGTTTGCACCGAGATGGTGCTCAACGGTTTTACCGGCTTTGTCGACGCAGCCACCAGTTTTTCGCCGGACCTCGTTGCGGCGGCGGCCGAGGCGGTTGGCATCCGCACCTCGGTGACAGACTGCATGCTGTGGGATCTGGTTGGCGGGGAACCTATGGCGGCCGAAATTCCGCGCGCACCGTGCGACCTGGCTCGCAGCCGTCGCGAGATGGGGGGTCAACTCTGGCGCAACCGTGACGAGGATGCGCTGGTACGCGGCCATGTCGCCGTATACGGCCTCGGCAGCGCCACGGAGGAACTGATGCGCGAAGCCAAGACACTGGCCGACCGCGAAGGCACCGTGTTCCACCAGCATCAGAGCCTGATGGCCAGCGACGCCGACTACGACCGCAAGCGCTTCGGCAAGCCGGCGATGGTCCACTTCGCGGAAAACGGATTGATCGGGCCCAACAGCGTCTTCACGCACATGAACGCGCTGGAGCCGGAGGAAGTCGACGCGGTTGCCGGGAGCGGAATGGCCGTCGTCTGGCATCCGGGCAATTTCATGTATTACGCCATCTCGCAGACGAGCCGCAGCGCTTTTCCGGAGTTGCACCGCCGCGGCACGTCGATTGCGCTGGGCACCGATATCGCCAAGACCTGGGTGGTGGGCGATCTCGGCATCATCGCGTATCTGGTGTCGCGCGAGTGGGGAAACTATCTGCCGTCCGAGGCAATCCTGGAGATGTTCACGCTCGGCGGCGCCCGCGCCATGGGCATGGAAAAACATCTGGGCAGCATCGAAAAGGGAAAGCGCGCCGACTTGGTGATCCGGTCGACCGACCTTCCCGACGCCCAGCCCAATGTCAACGTTGTGCGCCAGTTGGTACTGGTTTCGCGCACCAAGGGCGTCGACACGGTCATCTGCAATGGCGATACGGTGGTGCGCGGTGGACGCCTTGTGCGCCTTGACGAAGGTGAAATCTACGCGCTTGCCCGGACTTCGGCAGTCCAGACCGCCGAACGGGCCGGCATCCGGCCGAGCCGGTCATGGCCCGAGATCGGTTGAGGTGGCGATGACGCGGGTCAGCTTTTCCCAGGTCTCGAAGTCGTTCGGAGCGGTAAAGGCCGTCAGCGATCTGTCGCTCACGGTCTGCTCTGGCGAGTTCACGACGATCCTGGGGCCGAGCGGGTCCGGCAAGACGACGATGCTGTCGCTGATCGCGGGCATTTCGCAGCCGAACAGCGGCCGGATCGTGCTCGGCGACCGCGACATCACCTTCGTGCCGGCGGCCAAGCGCAACATCGGGCTGGTTTTTCAGAGCTATGCGCTCTTCCCGCACATGAGCATCTTCGACAACATCGCGTTTCCGCTTCGGGTGCGCGGCCTTTCCGCTGCCGAGATCCGCAGCCACGTGGAAGACGCACTGCGCATGGTGCGCCTCTCCGGCTTCGAAGCACGGCGTCCGCACCAATTGTCGGGCGGGCAGCAGCAGCGCGTCGCGCTGGCGCGGGCCATCGTTTTCAAGCCGGATATCCTGCTCCTCGACGAGCCGCTCGCCGCCCTGGACCGGAAGCTTCGCGAAGAAGTGCGCTCCGAGATCCGTGCGCTGCAGCGGGCGTTGAGCATCACCACCATAATGGTGACGCACGACCAGGAAGAGGCGCTGTCGCTGTCCGATCGTGTCGTGCTGCTTTCGGGCGGGCGCGTCGAGCAGATCGGAACGCCTTTCGAGATCTACCATCGGCCGCGCACCCGCTTTGCGGCGAGTTTCCTGGGGTTGGCCAACTTTATCGAAGGCAGGCTCGATCCGGCCGGGGCGATCGTCGGCTCCGAGGGCCGCTTTCCTTGCTCGCCGGCCGGCGAACGAACCGGCGCCGTCTGTGGGCTGCTGCGGCCGGAAGACATCACCGCATCCCCGGACAAGGGCTTCGTGCGCGGTACCGTACGAGACATCGTCTTTCTCGGCGAGATCGCCCGATACGGCGTCGAACTCGAGACGGGCCGGATGATGACGGTCCATGTAGGCGGGGCGGTCGCACGTTTCGCCGAGGGGCAGCCCGTCTGGCTCTCCTGGGATCCCGAGCGAATCTGGCTTTTGCCGCACGAAGGAGGCGCGGTGCACTGAAGCGGCCGTGGCAGGGCGGCCGAGGCTGCATGTGACCCTGTCGAAACAACCAACAAGGGTGACGCCATGAGAAAATCACTGGGGAACTTGTCTTGGGTCTGCGCAGTCGCGATGACGGCGTGGTCGTCGCAAGTCGTCGCGCAGGATGTTAAGGAACTGCACATCATGAACTCGGGCGGCGAGTATGCCGACTCGCTGGAGAAATGCGTGAATGCGCCGCTGCTGAAAAGCGATGGCATAAAGGTCATCCAGGAAACGCCCGGCGGCTACGCCAAGATGGCCGCGCAGGCCAAGTCGGGTGTCATCACGAACACGGTCACCGACGGGCCGACGGGTGACATGTACCGCCAGGCGGCCGAAGGCCTGCTCGAACCGATCGACTGGGCTAAGCTCAATCCGGAACCGATGTTCGAGGAGGCCAAGAATCCAAACGGGTTCGGCGCCAGCTACTACTCGACCATCATGGCTTGGCGCAGCGACGCCAAGGTGCCGCAGAACTTCGTCGACTTCTTCGATACGGAGAAGTTTCCGGGCAAACGCGCGCTTCCGGACTATCCGGAATTCGTCCTCGCCTTCGCTGCCATGGGTGACGGCATGACGCCCGAGGAAGTTTCGAAAGGACTGGATCTCGACCGCGCCTTCAAGACGCTGGAGCGCGTAAAGAACGACGTGATCTGGTGGCAGTCGGGCGCGCAACCGGCGCAACTGCTGAAGGACAACGAGGTGCAGTATGCCATCGCCTGGTCCGGGCGCGTGCTCGGCCAGGAGGGTGTCTCCTCTACATACAATCAGGGCATGCTCGACATCTCCTGGTGGACAGTCGCCAAGGGCATCACCGACGCTCAGCGCGACATGCTCTACAAGTGGCTGCGGCTACAGACCAATGCGGAAGTGCAGAAGTGCCTGCTCGACTTCCTGCCTTATCCGGGACCGAGCCCGCAGTTGGAGAAGATCGTGACGCCGGAAGTGCTCAAGACCTTCCCGACGTCCGCCGAGAACAAGAAGGTCCAGTGGCTGATGCCCGGCCAGTGGTGGTATGACAACGCCAAGGAAGTCGAGAAGCGCTGGAACGACTTCAAGCTGCTGCAGTGATTGAAGACGCGCGCGATCAGAAGGACGCCATGACCCCCGCGACTCTCGCCATCGAAGCCGCGCCCGGCCGCCCACAGGCGCCGGCACGCCGGCGGAGGAGAGTCCGCTGGGATCTGATGGCGCTGATCGCGCCGTTGCTTCTCCTCGTCGTCGCCATCTTCGACGTGCCGCTCCTGAACACGTTGTACTGGAGCGTCGTCGACGATGCCGGCGGCCTGACCAGCGAGCATTTCCGCGAGTTTGCCGAATCCTCCGCCTATATGCGCATCATTTGGCGTACGCTGATCATGGCGCTGGAGGTGACCGCAATAACGGCGATTGCCGGCTATGCGCTCGCCTACTGGATCACCAAGCTCGGACCGCGTGCGCGCATGGTCATGCTGGGGCTCGTGGTGATGACGTTCTGGGTCTCGATCCTGGTGCGCACCTATGCGTGGATCGTCATCTTGGGGAACGCCGGCCTCGTTAACCGCACTCTCATGGACCTCGGCCTGATATCGAAGCCGTTCCAGTTTCTCTATAACGAGCTTGGCATCCTGATCGGTATGGTCAATGTGCTTCTGCCCTTCCTCGTGCTGCCGCTTTATGCCGCGATGGTCCGCCTCGATCAGCGGCTGTTGCAGGTGGCAGAGACGCTGGGCGCGAGCCGCCTTCGCATCTTCTGGCAGGTATTCTTCCCGCTGACGGTCCCGACGTTAGCCGCATCGTGCATACTCGTCTTCATCCTGAGCCTCGGCTTCTACATCACGCCGGCGGTGCTGGGTGGCGGCAAGGTACCGCTGGTGGCCAACATGATGGACCTGCTGATAAACCGCTTCGCGCGCTGGGAGATCGCGGCCGTCGTTTCGGTGGTGCTGATGGCCGTGACGCTCTCTCTCTATGCGATATACCAGTGGATACGGGAGCGCAGCGCGTGAACGGCCGTTCCAGGCTTTCGGAGATATGGCTGACGGTGGTCGGCGCCTCGGTGCTGCTCTTCCTGTGCCTGCCCGTTCTGATCGTCGCCCCGATGTCGTTTTCCAGTGCCCAGTCGCTGGAATTCCCGCCGCCTAGCCTGTCGCTGCGCTGGTACCAGAATCTGCTGGGCAATCCGATCTGGATCGACGCCGGCAAAAATTCTCTGATGCTCGCCACTTTGTCCAGCACCGCGGCCATCGTGCTGGGAACGCTCGCGGCTTACGTGCTGGTTCGCGGCAGCTTTCCGGGCCGGCATTTGCTGGAGGCGAATTTCATGGCGCCAATGATCGTTCCCTCGATCATCACCGCCGTGGCACTCTACATTTTCTTCGCCAGGATAGGCCTGCTCGGCAGCTTCACCGGCCTCGTGCTCGGCCACACCATTCTGGCCGTCCCCTATGTCGTTCTGATCATGCAGGCGGCGATCCGCTCGTTCGACATACGCATCGAGCAGGTGGCGGCGACGCTGGGCGCGTCGCAAAGGCAGATCCTGACGATGGTGGTGTTGCCGAACCTCGCCCCGAGCGCTGCCGCGGCCTGGATATTCATCTTCGTCATGAGCTTCGACGAGGTGGTCGTGACGCTGTTCATCTCGGGTACGACGACGACGATACCGAAACGCATGTTCAGCGAACTCATGCTGCAGGTGAATCCGACGATCACCGCCGTGGCAACGCTGCTCATCGCCTTCAACCTTGTTGCGCTGGCAGGCCTGCTGCTGCTGACGCGGCGTCGCGGATTCCCCGGGGGCATGGGCTGATGCAGCCGGGCGACATCCTCGATGAATGGCAATTCACCGTCGAGGCGGGAAAGGTGCGGGAGTTTGCGCGCGCTGTAATGCAGCCGAACTGGGCGACTACGGAGATCGCGCCGCCAACCTTTCCGATGGTCGCTTCGGCAGGTTTCGTCGAGCGGCTGGTGAGCGGCCTCCTTGCTCTCGACCGTTCTCGCACGGTGCATGGCGAGCAGGCTTTCACATATGCCCGGCCGATGCGCGCCGGCGACCATCTGCGCTGCCGGGCGCGGCTGGTGAGCGACGAGCGCAAGCAGGGGCGGCGCGGCGGCATGATGCGCGTGGTTGTCACCGAGGTCGAATATGCCGATCTCGACACCGGCGAGCCGGTCTGCCGCGAGACGATGACGTCGATCGAGAAGGCGGTGGCCTCCTCATGACCCTGTCGCCTCCGGAGCCCATGGAATTCCCGCCGCTGACGCGCACGGACCTGGTCCGTTACGCCGGCGCGTCCGGCGACTTCAATCCGCTGCATCACGATCACGTCTTTGCCACCGAAGCCGGCCTGCCCGACGTGATGGCACATGGCATGCTGACGGCCGGGCTGCTCGGAACGGCGCTGACCCTCTGGTTCGGCGCCGGGAGCGTGTCGCACTATTCTGTGCGGTTTCGCAGCCCGGTGTGGCCCGCTGACCGGCTCATCGCGCGCTGCACGGGCATGACGCCGGCGGTCGATGAAACCGATTGCCTCGACGTGACGGCAGAAATGGTTCGCGCGCCGGACGATATCGTTCTTTCGGGGACGGCGAGGATATGTCGTTGCGCCATTGCATCCGCATAGGGAAGCGTTCCATGACCGCAAATTGCACAGTCCGTCCCGCAGCTTCCGTCGATCGCGACGCGTTCCTGACCATGTGGAGCGATTTCGTCGCGCTGGCGCCGGACGAACCCGGCAACCCTGCCGTTGGCGAATTGAACTGGAATCGCGTCATGGACGCCGGCTGCGGCCTGCGCTGCCTGATCGCCTGCGCACCCGACACGACGCCGGCCGGTTTCACTCTCTACCTGACATTCCCTTTTACCTGGAGCCGTGGTGACGCCTGCTATCTCCAGGACATCTATGTCGATGCCGGCCATCGAGGAAAGGGGATCGCTCAGGCGATGCTGGCCGAACTCAAATCCATCGGTGAGGGCGCCGGCTGGTATAAGATCTTCTGGATGACGCAGCCCGACAACCAAACGGCGCAGCGTCTCTATGAAAAGGTCGCGCAGCGCATGGACTATCTTCGCTACGATCTTGTCGTAGGTCCACCCTGACATAGCGCTTGCGGCAATTCGCGACGGCGAGGCGTGCTTGTAAAAGGCCTTGGCAGCATCGTTTCCTCGCCGCTCAGTCGTCTTCGAAGTCGCCGAACAGATCTTGGAGACGCGTCAGCATTTCCACGCGATGGTCGACTTTTTCGCCAAGCACCACGATGAGGTTGGAAAGCAGAAGGTCAATCACGGCCATGATTGTCGCCGAACCGTCCCAGAGCGGGCCATGCGGGCCAGGTATGATCAAAGCGATATCCGAGGCCTCCCTGGCCCAGGGACAGAACTCGTCGGTCAGCAAAATTACCTTGACGCCGGATTTTCGCGCTTCGAGCGCCAATGGCAGCGCTTTTGCGGCGAAGCGCCGGGCCTCGATCAAAAAAAGCACCCGGCCGTCAACTGCCCCATCGAGTACTTCTGCGTAAGTGCCATTGAGGCCATCGACGTATTGAACGCGCGGTCGTGCATAGGACAACTGCGCGGCCATGTATTCGGCTGTGCCGCGGATATTCTGGTAAGCGGCCACGTAGACCTCGGTCGCTTCTATCAATGTATCCACGCAAGCCTGCCACTCGGGCGCTGTCGTCACCTCATAGACTTGACGCAGATTGTCGATCTGCTGGGTAATCAGCTTGGCAAGCAGTTTTCCTTCGCGGATGTCTGCCTGCAGTCCGTCGACCTCGCCCTTGACCTGCCAGGCGGGGTTCGAACGGGCATGGCGCAGTTCCTGCTTGAGCGGCTCCAGCCCATCAAAGCCGATCCGGCGCAGGAACCGTCCGACCGTCATCGGACTGACGCCTACCTTGGCGGCGATCGAGCGGGCGGTCTCGAACGGAAGCTCGGCCAAGTGCCTCTCCAGGTACTGGGCCAGAAGCTTGTCGGATTTCGATCGACGAAGGTCGCCGTTGCCAAGCCGTTCGAGGATCGCTTTCGACATGGACCTATTGCGCTGTTTTGATCTTGGTCCACAGACGATCGTACTGGCGGATATCCTTGCCGATATCCTGGAATATCTGCAGGCGCTTCATGGTTTCGGCCGGAGGATTGATCTCTTCACTGTTCTTGATGTTGTCCGGCGTCAAGGCGCGCGCCTTCATATTTGCCGTGCCGTTGGTCTGCTGCGCCATGTTAAGGGCAGGTATTTCAGGCTGCGTGTAGAACTGCATGAACTTTATTGCATTTTCCTTGTTCGGCGCGGTCTTCAGGACACAGATATCTTCCTGATACATGGTCGCGCCCTCTTCGGGAATGACATAGCCCAGGTCCTTCTGGTGCGCAAAGACGTCGATCATCGAGCCAATGAAATAGTGCGCGGCAGCGACGTCTCCCGATACGACCATGGGTCTTGAATCATAGGTGAAGGCGGCGACATATGGCTTCATCGCTATGATGGTGTCGGCTGCCTGCTGCAACTCGGCCGAGTCTGTCGAGTTGACGCTATGGCCGTTGATCATCAGGCCCACGCCCATCACTTCGCGCACGTCATCGAGCAAAGTGAATTTCAGGTTCTTGGCCTTCACGGTCTTGATCAGGTCGTTCCAGCCGGTGATGTCCTTGCCCAGCTTGGTCCGATTGTACATGATGCCCACGGTTCCCCAGGCATAAGGAAGGCAGTATTCGCCCTTCGGATCGCTTTTGGCCCGCAGAAAGGCCGGATCAATGTTCTGGAACCCTTCATATTGGTTGATGTCGGTCTTTTCGAGCAGGTCAAGCTTGGCCATGATGTCCTGCATATGGACCGATGGGAACACGATGTCGTATCCGGTCGCCCCACCCTGGATCTTGGCCAGCATCTCCTCGTTGGAGGAATAGGTAGAAAGGTTCACCTTGATGCCGGTGTCCTGCTCGAATTTCTTAAGTACCTCGGGATTGATGTACTCGCCCCAATTGTAGATGTTGAGTTCGCCGGCAGAAAATGCGCTCCCCGCCGATAGCAACAAAGTGACGCCCGCGCAGATTGCGGCGCGAAGGCCACTGCGTAGTCCCGATCCGAACTGACCCATGAAAGTTCTCCTCTTTCCAGCGGAGCCTGTGGCCTCGCAACGTGTCCCGTATGTCGCAGCCCGGTTTCTTTAGCCCGTTGACTCCGATCCAAAAAAGATATCCAAATCCCAAAGTGACGCAAGCGTTACTTTAATAACAAAACCGTAGGGAACAACATGCAAGATGCCATCGTCGAGCTTGCCGGTGCCAGCAAGGCGTTCGCCTCGCCCGAAGGCAGCGAGGTCAGGGCGCTCGACAACATCGATCTCAAAGTCCACCGCAATGAATTCCTGACGCTGCTCGGTCCCTCCGGTTGCGGCAAGACCACGCTCCTGCAATCGATTGGCGGCTTTGTCCGGCTGGATGCAGGAACCATCTCCATCGATGGCGCGGACATGACGCGGGTTCCACCGCATCTGCGACCGGTCAATACGGTTTTCCAGAATTATGCCCTGTTCCCGCATATGTCGGTCGAGCAGAACGTCGGCTATGCCCTGGAGGTGAAGGGCGTCTCGGCAAGCGAGCGACGAGAGAAGGTAGGCGCTGCCCTTGCCATGGTAGGGCTCGGCGGCATGGAGAAGCGGCGTCCGGACCAGATTTCGGGGGGCCAGCAACAGCGAGTTGCTCTTGCAAGGGCAATCGTGGCGCGCCCCAAGCTGCTCTTGCTGGACGAACCGCTTTCTGCCCTGGACCGTGGCCTGCGGCATTCCATGCAGATCGAATTGAAGAACCTCCAGAACGAACTTGGCATCTCATTCGTGTTCGTTACCCACGATCAGGAGGAGGCTTTGACGATGTCGGACCGTATTGCCGTCCTGAAGCACGGACGTATCCAGCAGATCGCATCGCCGCGGGAGATCTATGATCGGCCTGCGAACCCGTTCGTGGCCAGCTTCATCGGTGTCAGCAACATGTTCGAAGGTCGCATCGACAATAGAGGTCTCGTCACGGACCAAGGCGAAATCCTGCAACTTGGCGGTACGCCGCAAGGCGGTAAAGGACGCGCCACTGCCGTCATAAGGCCGGAACAATTCTCGCTTTCCTTTGGGCAGGATAACCAAGTCGGCATCGACGTCACCGTCGACCAGGTCATTTTCGTCGGAGCCGGTTTCGAGCTTTATGCAAGGACGCAAGGCGGACGGGAGCTTGTCGTATCGGCGCCCGCTTCGGCGCGCGACGCCGTTGCAAAAGCAGAGTCGGAGAGGCGCGCCCGGCTGATCTACGACCCGGCAAACATTCATCTCATGCCCGGTGAAGGAGGCGGCGAATGACCGCTTCCCCCCGCGACCGTATGCAGTTGGGCCTTCTTCTTGGGCCTGCCACGATCTTCCTCGCGGTATTCTTCCTTGTCCCACTCGCGATCATGGTCGTCACCAGCTTCCTTGCGCCCGGCCTGTACGGCGGGGTCGAATGGGAATTCTATCCACACAATTTCGGCCGCATATTCGGTTTCGCCGACCCGGCTTTCGAAGAGTTCGATCCCGTTTACCTGGAGATTTTCCTGCGCTCTGTCCGGATCGCTATCCTGGCCGTCATTGCAACGCTGCTTGTCTGCTATCCAGCGGCGTTCTGCATCAGCATGATGCCCGGAAGATGGAAAAGCTTCTGCCTTTTCCTCATCGCCCTGCCCTTCTTCACAAGCTTGATCGTGCGCCTTTTCGTCTGGGTGCTGATCTTGCGGCAGAGCGGACCCGTCAACGGTGTCCTGATGTCACTAGGGCTGATCGATCAGCCGCTGGATCTCATCTACACCGAAGGCGCGATCATCCTCGGCATGGTCTATATCTTCATCCCCTTCATGTTCATGCCCATCTACGCCAGCGTCGAAAAGCTGGACTGGTCGTTGATCCGGGCGTCGCAGGATCTTGGAGCCGGCCCCATACGCACCTTTGCGCGCGTGATCCTGCCATTGACGGCCCCCGGCATTATTGGCGGCTCGCTCATCGTGTTCATCCCGGCGCTGGGCAACTTCATCGTGCCTGCCATTCTGGGCGGCGCGAAGGTGATGATGCTCGGCAATCTCATCGAGCAGCAATTCCTTTCGGCTCGCAACTGGCCGTTCGGGTCGGCCCTGGCGATGATGGTGATGAGCGTCATGCTGATCACGATGATGGGCTTCGTCTTTGTCTCGGGGCGTCGCAGAAATTCCATGGCTTCCCTGAGTGGCGAGCAAAGGGGGGCGCGATGAGCTTGAACTGGCTTTTCCGGGGCGGTCTCGTTGCCTACACCGCTTTATTTTTTGCCTTCATCTACCTGCCGCTGGTGCTGATTGCCGTTTACTCGTTCAACTCCAACCCGGTGAACATGATGACCTGGGAAGGGTTCACGACGGACTGGTATTGGCAGGTGCTCGGCTTCAAGACGACCGTCTCGGAAGCCGCGATGTATATCGAGTCCACCGGTCAGCTTTTGGCGGCGCTGCGCAACAGCCTTGTGATCGCTTTCAGCACCACCTTGATCTCAACAGTGCTCGGAACGGCGCTGGCACTCGCGCTTTACCGATACGATTTCCTCGGCGCCCGTACCTACCGGGTGCTGATGTTCATGCCGATGCTCGTGCCAGACATCGTGCTCGGCATCGCCTTGCTGATTTTCTTTGTGAATGCAGGCATTCATCTGGGAATCGGCACGATCATCGTAGGCCAATGCACCTTCCTCATCTCCTATGTGTTCATAGTTGTTTCCAGCCGCCTGGCCGGCATGGATCGCAGCCTTGAACACGCCTCGGCAGACCTCGGCGCGAACGAATGGGTGACTTTCCGCAAGGTGGTCCTGCCGCAGCTTATGCCTGGCGTAATGGGAGGCGCACTGCTTGCTTTCATCATTTCGATGGATGACCTGGTCATAACCTATTTCATCGCCGGCACTGATGTGACCACCCTGCCGATCTTCATATTCGCCATGCTGAGGCGCGGCATAAAACCTGAAATCAACGCCATTGCAGTAATGATGCTGACGTTTTCCTTTCTCGTCGCATCGCTCGGCCTCTATCTCCGCTCTCGCCAGAAATGACCATGAACAGACAACAAGCCCTCTCAAGGAAGCAGCGTGCGCGCGAATTGGGTTTGCCTTTCGCCGGCGCAACCGGTCCACACAATGCCATCACCGACGTTCCGCACGTGGCGGTGGGGTTGCGCAGCCTGTGTGAGGACGCACCCAGACCCGGTCGTGTCTTGCCAGTGCGCACCGGTGTTACAGCGATCGTGCCTCATCCGAATGCTGATAGACCGATCCCGGTTTTCGCCGGCATCCATCGGCTCAACGGCAATGGCGAAATGACGGGAACGCACTGGATCGAGGATGGCGGCTATTTTCTCGGGCCCATCACCATTACCAACACCCACAGCGTTGGAATGGCACACCATGCCACGGTCAAGTGGATGCTCGAGCGTTACCGTACAACCTATTACGGCGAGCGTCCGCGCTGGATCATGCCCGTCGTCGCCGAGACATTCGACGGTATCCTCAACGACATTAACGCTTTGGCGCTTTCGGAGGTCGACGTAATGGCCGCCCTCGATGCCGCCTCCGATGGACCGGTCGCCGAAGGCAATACCGGTGGCGGCACGGCCATGATCACCTATGGCTTCAAGGGGGGCACGGGCACGTCCTCACGGCGCCTGGAGATCGGTGGGCATTCCTACACACTCGGTGTGCTGGTGCAGGCCAATCACGGCCAGCGAGATTGGCTTACCGTGTGCGGTGTACCGGTTGGCCGGCATATGCACGACATCGGGGCAGACATGGCAGAGCGCGGATCAATCATCGTCGTGGTCGCCACTGATATCCCGTTGGCCCCGCATCAGCTCAAGCGCGTGGCGCGCCGCTGCACTATGGGCATTGGCCGCAACGGTACGCCGGGAGGCAACAATTCCGGCGATATCTTCATCGCCTTCTCGACGGCCAATGCGGCGCCGCTAGCCGACACTTCGCCGCCTTTGCGTAGCATCGAGACGTTGGACGACGATCTCTTCGATCCCGTCTACATGGCAGTGGTCGATGCTGTCGAAGAATCCGTCATCAATGCCATGTTGGCTGCTGAAGACATGACAGGGACACGTACTGAACGCGAGAAGATCGAAGCGATTCCGATCGCCCCGCTTCTTGAAATCATGAAGCAATACGACCGTATGAGGTGACGGGTCATCCAAGCTCGAATCCAGACCGCCTGGCAGAAAGCCCCCCATCTGACAGGACGGACTTCTTTGACCGGGTGACTTGCATCTACGCTGCCTCGTACCTGGCCCTCTGTCAAAACACTCTTTTAATCTACTGCGTTTATTAAGGAGGGGTCGGGTTTGGGGGGCAAACAGTGCCTGTTGCCAAGATTATGGAAAGTCCTAAGACTGCGGTTGCTTCCCAGATGCGAGTTGATCAACTCAAATGGGCGCTGCAGGATCAACGAGAAATACTGCATGAGCAGGCAGAAATCATCAGCCTGCTGCTAAATGAATTCGATGGCAAGCCAAGCGATTGGTTGTGGCGTTTCGACAGCAAGGGTCACCTATACAAAGTATCGGACCGTTTCGCCGCCGTTTGCCGCGATGGAAATTTGACCGGAAAGGACTTCTGCACCCTGCTGCGTTCGTTGAGTATGGAAAACGAGGCGATCGCACTCAGTGTCGCGCGCGATGTCCAGGCCCGTACGCCATTTCATGACGTCATAGTCAAAGTCGATCGTGACACCGAGGAGAACTGGTGGTGCCTGAGCGGCAAGCCTCTGCTCAATGAGGGCGGGGTTTATCAAGGTTATGTTGGAACAGCATCGGACATAACTGCCGAGCGACTCGTTGAACGCGAAGTCAGCTTTCTCGCGCATCATGACGCCTTGACGGGACTTTTGAACCGCGCCCAGTTTACCGACCGGCTTAAACAGGCAGTGGCCAAGCTTGAACGCTATGGATCGCCCTTTGCGATCCTCTATATGGATCTGGATAAATTCAAATTCGTCAATGATAGCCGTGGCCACCTTATCGGCGACCGCCTCCTGACCGAAGTCGGCAAGCGTATCAGAGCAACGCTAAGTGATGCCGACACGGCGGCGCGCCTTGGCGGTGACGAGTTCGCGATCATTCTAAACAATGATTGCGACGTTGGCTACGCGTCTGCCTTGGCGTCACGGTTGATCGACAAAATCAGTGAAGCTTATCATTTGGACGAGGAAATCATCTCGATCGGCGTCAGCATTGGCATAGCGCTGGCACCGATAAACGGCACGCGACCCGATCAGATCCTGCGTAACGCCGATCTGGCGCTTTATCGCGCCAAGGCCGAGGGTCGCGGTGCTTACCGTTTATTTGAAGCGCAGATGGATTCCTCCATGCGCGAACGGCGGATGCTGGAACTGGAACTGCGTCAGGCCATCAAGAATGGTGAATTCGTTCTGCATTATCAACCTCTGGTATCGGCCGACGACAATCGGCCCACCGGCTTCGAGGCGCTGATGCGCTGGGACCATCCGATTCGCGGTGTGGTGCCGCCTATTGAATTCATTCCCATTGCAGAATTCAGCGGATTGATTCAACAAATTGGCGACTGGGCAATTCAGGAAGCCTGCGCTGCCGCCGCTTGCTGGCCCGGCGACATGGTCGTAGCAGTCAATATCTCACCGAAACACTTCCAACTGTCCGATATCATAAGCGTTGTGCGCAAAGCGCTCGCGGACTCGAAATTGCCGCCACAGCGTCTGGAACTGGAAATCACGGAAAGTTTGCTCATTCAGCGGCCTGAGGAGGTGGTGGCCAAATTGAGTGAACTCAAAGCGCTTGGCATCACGATCACGATGGATGATTTCGGGACGGGCTATTCGAGCCTTTCGTATCTAATGAAATTTCCGTTCGACAAGATAAAAATCGACAGATCGTTCGTTAAGGCCTGCACAGAAGACAATGCCGCGCGCGACATTTTACGAACCATCGCGGCGCTTGGCAAATCGCTCAAGATGCGGGTGACGGCCGAGGGTGTCGAGACTTTCGAGCAGGTGGAATTTCTGCGAGAAATCGCCTGTAACCAACTGCAAGGTTATTTTTTCGCCAAGCCTCTGAATGAAATTGGCCTGGCTGGATATTTGATAAACCAGTTTCAGGCCGAACATCGGAAGAGTAGAGGAAATCCGTTAAACGCGAATAGTATGAGTGTTGCTGTTTAAGTCGAAATTTCCTGTTCATGGTATCGAATGGATGAGGCAGTTGCCGACGATCTCAGGCTATTGGAGGTCATGGGGCCACGCCAGCGAGATAAGCGAAAGCAGCGAGCCTTGGCCCCGCGGTGACTTTTCGGCAGCCGACGCGTTTTTCGCATCCTTTGCCATCCGTATCGCCGGTTATACTTGAAATCTTCCCTTCGGCGCGAGCCTATCTCGCCGACCCAGCTTTTCAGGCTGGCATGCCCGGTCGGCCGCGGCACACCAGCGTTTAGGGACAAGCTAAGCACTGCGACATGAAATCGTAATTTTCGCGTTCCGGCCCCTCGGCTAAACCAGCGTCAGACCTCCATCGGCTCCGCAGGGACCCGTGGAGAGCCAAAAAAGGACGCACAAATGCCGGTTGAAAAAATAGACACGCTTGTGGTTGGTGCTGGCCAGGCAGGGGTGGCTATGAGCGAGCACCTGACCAAGGCCGGGGTGCCGCATCTGGTGCTGGAGCGGGCGCGTATCGCCGAGCGCTGGCGCTCCGAGCGATGGGATTCGCTGGTCGCCAACGGCCCGGCCTGGCACGACCGCTTTCCGGGTATGGAATTCCAGGGCGATGGTCCCGACGACTTCGTCGCCAAGGAAAAGGTAGCGGACTATTTCGTTGCCTATGCCGATATGATCGCCGCGCCGATCCGCTGCGGCGTGGAGGTGAAGGAAGTGCGCTGGCTTATCGGGCGCCCCGGCTTCCGCGTCGAGACTTCTGAAGGCGTGATCGAGGCCAACAGCGTCATCGCAGCGACCGGACCGTTCCAGCGCCCGGTTACGCCGGCGCTGGTTCCAGAAAATGCCGGTCTTTTGCAGATGCACTCAAACTTCTATCGCAACCCGGAACAGTTGCCTGAGGGTGCGGTGCTGGTGGTGGGCGCCGGATCGTCCGGCGTGCAGATCGCGGACGAACTGTTGCGCGCCGGCAAGCGCGTCTACCTGTCGGTCGGCCCGCACGACCGGCCGCCGAGGGCCTATCGCGGGCGGGATTTCTGCTGGTGGCTGGGGGTGCTCGGAAAATGGGACGCCGAAACGCCGGGACCGGGCACGGAACACGTCACCATCGCGGTGAGCGGTGCACGCGGCGGCCAGACGGTCGATTTCCGCCGCCTCGCCGCAGAAGGCATGACGCTTGTCGGCCGCACGGAATCCTACAAGGACGGCGTGATGAAATTCGCACCCGATCTGGCCGAGAACGTCTCGCGCGGCGATGCCAATCTGATGTCGCTGCTGGACGAGGCCGACGCCTATGTGGCCCGCAACGGTGTCGATCTCCCGCAGGAGCCGGAGGCGCGCAAGCTTTTGCCGGACCCGGAATGCATGACCAATCCCATCCTCGAGCTGAATCTCAAGGACGCCGGTATAACCTCGATCATCTGGGCGACGGGCTATGCGGTCGACTATAGCTGGCTGAAGGTTGACGCCTTCGACGAGAAGGGCAGGCCGAAGCATCATCGCGGCGTATCCGCCGAGCCGGGCATCTATTTCCTTGGCCTGCCGTGGCAGTCGCGCCGCGGTTCGAGCTTCATCTGGGGCGTCTGGCACGATGCCAAGCATTTGGCCGACCGCATCTCGACGCAGCGCAAGTATCTCGCCTACCACGCAGCCGCAACGCGCCGGAACGAAGACGCCGAGCCGTCGGCAGCCCGCCGGTCGGTCCACAATTAGGAGCGTCCTTAGCAGGGATGAGAAAGACACTTCTTTCAAAGCCCGACTGCCCTGTGAAAACATATCCGTACATATAGCCTGCGGTCCTTGCGCCATTGATGGGATATGGTGCCGGGACGGCGGGCTTCTAGCCTGACCCGATGGAGACCAAAGATGGCGCATACCCGTATCCGCAAGTTCAACACCAAGGACACTTATCCCGAGCAGAAGCTCGACAACGATCTGTGCCAGGCGGTGGTGACGCAGGGCGGCAGGACCATCTACCTGCGCGGCCAGTGCCCGCAGGATCTCGACACGGCCAAGGATATCGGAAGCCACGACCCGGTGGAACAGACGCACAAGGTGATGCAGAACATCAGGCAGCTCATCGAGGAATGCGGCGGCAAGATGGAGCATCTTGTGAAGGTAGTGGTCTACATCACCGATGTGCGCCATCGCGAGGCGGTCTACCGGACCATGGGCGAATACATCAAGGGCGTGCATCCGGTTTCGACCGGACTGGTGGTAAGCGCGCTGGCCCGCCCGAGCTGGCTGGTCGAGATCGACGGAACAGCCGTCATTCCGGACTGAGAGCCATGACTTTTTCCATCGTCGCGCGCTGCGCGAAAACAGGCATGTTCGGCGTTGCGGTGTCGTCTTCCTCACCGGCTGTGGCGGCACGTTGCGCCTACGCGCAGGCCGGCGTCGGTGCGATTGCCAGCCAGAACGTCACTGATCCGACGCTTGGCACGCGCGGGCTGGAGCTGATGGCACGCGGTGCAACGGCTGCCGAGGCGGTCGCCATCCTGAAGCGGACCGGCGCCTATCCCGAGTACCGGCAGGTGCTTGCCGTCGATGTCAAGGGTATTTCCGCCATCTATTCCGGTCCGAAGGCGCTCGGCACCTGGGCCGAGGCGCGGGCAGAAAACGTCGCCTGCGGCGGCAACCTGCTTGCCAATGACGGGGTTCCGCAAGCGATGGTCGATGCCTTCCTGGCGTCCGAAGGCCATCTCGGCGACCGCATCGTTGCCACCATGCGCGCTGCGCTGAAGGCCGGCGGCGAAGCTGGACCTGTCAGGTCGGCGGGCATGAAGCTGGTGCGCGAGGTGGCATGGCCGGTGGCTGATCTGCGCTGCGACTGGACCGAGGAGTGCCCGATCGAGCAACTGGCCTCGATCTGGGAGCTCTACAAGCCGCAGCTCGACGCCTATGTGACGCGCGCGCTCAACCCGACCGATGCGCCGAGCTACGGCGTGCCGGGCGACGAATAGACAACCGAGCAGGAGCTGGTGATGAGCGAACTCAGCCACAAGGACTGGATCAGCAAGGCATCGGCGATCCGCTTTCGCGACAAAGCGTTCATCGATGGAAAGGCCGTGCCTGCGCGCTCGGGCCGGACCTTTGCCAGCGTCAATCCCGCGACCGGCGAGACGCTGGCGCAAGTGGCTTCGGGTGGCGAAGAGGATATCGACCTCGCGGTCGCCGCCGCGCGGCGCAGTTTCGAATCGGGTGTATGGTCCCGCACCAGCCCCGCGCACCGCAAGGAAGTGCTTTTGCGGCTGGCCGGCCTGCTGCGCGAAAACCTGCACGAGCTTGCGTTGTTGGAATCGCTCGACATGGGCAAGCTCGTCAACGATGCCGTGACCGTCGACGTGCCTGGCTCGGCGGCGATCTTCCAGTGGTATGCGGAAGCGATCGACAAGATTTACGACGAGGTCGCGCCGACGGGAGACGGCGACCTCGTTCTGGTGCGGCGTGAGCCGCTTGGCGTCATCGGTGCGGTGGTGCCTTGGAACTTCCCGCTCGACATGGCGACATGGAAATGCGCGCCGGCGCTGGCGGCAGGCAATTCGGTGGTGCTGAAGCCGGCGGAACAGTCTCCGTTCTCGGCGCTGCGGCTGGCTGAACTGGCGATGGAAGCCGGGCTGCCGGCGGGCGTGCTCAACGTGGTTCCGGGTCTCGGCGAAACGGCAGGGCAGGCGCTCGGCCGCCATATGGACGTGGATTGCCTCGCCTTCACCGGCTCGACCGCCGTCGGCAAGATGTTCCTGCAGTATTCCGGCCAGTCGAACATGAAGCAGGTGTGGCTGGAGACGGGCGGCAAGAGCCCGAACCTCGTCTTTGCCGATTGTTCCAACCTCGATGCCGCAGCCGACATGGCGGCGTTCGGCATCTTCTTCAATCAAGGCGAGGTGTGTTCGGCCAATTCGCGGCTTCTGGTGCAGCGCGAGATCAAGGATGCACTGGTGGAAAAACTTGCCGAGCGCGCCGCCGCCACCCAACCCGGCGATCCGCTCGACCCGGCCTCGAAGATGGGCGCCATGGTGGATGCGAACCACGCCGCCAACGTCATGCGCTTCATCGAGACGGGCAAGAAGTCGGCGCGGCTGGTGACCGGCGGCGGGCAGGTGAGCGTCAATGGCCGCGGCAGCTTTGTGCAGCCGACCATCTTCGACAATGTCGGCCACGGCGATCCGCTGGCGCGCGACGAGATTTTCGGCCCAGTGCTTTCAGTCATCGCCTTCGATGACGAGGAACAGGCGGTGCGTATGGCGAACGACAGCATCTACGGGCTGGCCGCATCGCTGTGGACCGACAGCCTGTCGCGCGCGCACCGCATTGCCGGACGGCTGCGCGCCGGAACGGTTTCGGTCAACACCGTCGATGCGCTGAGCCCGATGACGCCGTTCGGCGGCTTCAAGCAATCCGGCTTCGGTCGCGACCTGTCGCTGCATTCGTTCGACAAATATACGGCGCTCAAAACGACCTGGATCAAGTACTGAGAGGCGGCGAAGGCTTGATCCAGACATCCAAACGGGCAACATAGCTGCCCATGCCGCTACGCTTTACTCTCAGACAACTGGAATATTTCGTTGCCGTGGGCGAAGCCGGCTCGATTGCCAAGGCCGCCGAGCAGGTCAACGTCTCGCCGCCGTCGATTTCGGCTTCGATCGCGCAGTTGGAAGCGGAGTTCGGCGTCCAGCTTTTCGTGCGCAAGCATTCGCATGGACTGTCGCTTACCGCGGGCGGCCGGGTGTTCCTCAAGGAAGCGGCGCGGCTGCTCGCAAATGCCGACGCGCTGCACGACATTGCCGGCGATATCGCGGAAAAGGTGCGCGGGCCGCTGGCGATAGGCTGCCTTTTGACCTTCGCGCAGATCGTGCTGCCATCGCTGCGGCGGAAGTTCGAGACGACCTATCCTGACGTGCGGGTGAGGCAATTCGAGCGCAACCAGGGCCAGTTGCTGGAGATGCTGCAGCGAGGCGAAATCGACCTCGCGCTGACCTACGATCTCGAACTCTCGCAGGATTTTGCCTTCGAGCCGCTGATACTGGTTCCGGCCTATGTGATGCTGCCGCAGGGTCATAAATTCGCCGGCAAAGCAACGATCACGCCGGAAGAACTGGTTGACGAGCCGATGGTGCTGCTCGACTTGCCGTTCAGCCGGGAATATTTCCTGTCGGCGTTCCACCAGCGCGGCATCCGGCCCAACATCGCCGAGCGCACCGGCGATATCGCGGTGATGCGCACGATGGTGGCGAATGGGTTCGGCTACGGCATCGCCAATATGCGCCCGCTCAACACGCTGGCTCCGGACGGCAAGCCGATGGCGTTTCTGCCGCTGGCCGGCGATCTGCGGCCACTGACCCTTGGTATTGCGCTGCCTCACGCCGAGCACCGGACGCAAACGGTGCAGGCCTTCATCGAGCACTGCCGGCGCTTCGTCGTCGAACAGGGCGTGTTCGGCACCGAGCGCCTGGCTTAGCGGCTATATGGCCAAAGGCGCGGCCTCGGTCAGTCGTTGCAGCAGCTTTGCCAACATGTCGTCGCAGCGGCGAAGCTGCTCGATGCTGACGAATTCGTCCGGCTTATGGCCCTGCGCCATTGAGCCCGGCCCGCACACCACGGTCGGCGTGCCGACATCGCGGCTGAAAAGCCCGCCCTCGGTGCCGAAGGCGACCTTGATGGTGCCGTTGGCGCCGGTCAGCGACTTGACGAAGGCTACGGCCTGCGAGGCGGCCGGCGTATCGAGACCGGGATAGGTATTGAACACCTCGATGTCGATAGCCGCTTCGGGCGCGATGGATTTGGCCGCGTCGGCGATGCGGGCAGCTTCGGCGCGCAAACCGTCCAGTATGTGCTCGGGGTTGTCGGCTGCGACGTTGCGGATTTCGAAATCGATCTGGCAAAGGTTGGGCACGATGTTGAGAGCTACGCCGGCATTCATCTTGCCAACATGGACGGTGGTGTAGGGAATGTCGTAGTCGCCGTCGCGCGCGCCTTCGCTGGCAAGCCTGTCCTGTTCGCGGCGAAGGGCCGAAACGAAATCGCAGCCGAGATGGATGGCGTTGAGCGCCAGCGGTGCCAGCGCCGAGTGACCTTCGCGCCCCTTGCAGAAGGCGCGCGCGCCGATCTTGCCCTTGTGACCGGTCGCCACCTGCATGTTGGTTGGCTCGCCGACGATGCATAGAAGCGGTTTTTGCGGCGCGCCTTGCAGCATCTCGACGAGGCTGCGGACGCCGATGCAGCCGATTTCCTCGTCGTAGGAAATGGCGAGATGAAGCGGCGTGCGCAATTGCATAGTCGATGCCTTGATACAGGCGGCAAGCGCCGAGGCGATGAACCCCTTCATGTCGGCGGCGCCGCGGCCATAGAGCTTGCCGTCGCACTCGGTCATGGCAAAGGGCGGCAAAGTCCAGTCCTGCCCGTTGATCGGCACGACATCGGAATGGCCGGACAGCATGACGCCCGGACGGTCGGCGGGACCGACGGTGGCATAGAGGTTCGCCTTATGGCCGTCCTCGCTGTGGATGATGGTGGAGGCTATGCCGTGCTGGCCAAGCAGGTCGGTGACGAAGCCGATCAACTCGAGGTTGGAGTCACGGCTGACCGTTGCGAAGCCGAGCAGTTTGTCCAGGATCGGAATGGTGTCCATCGAGGTTCGCCTTTTTGTTTCGGCGCTTGATAACACCGTACGTCGGTCGAGTAGAAGTCGCATTTGGCTCAGCCCTGCATCAGCGATAGCGACCTTGCGCCGACGGTCGGTTAGGCGGCTCCTAATCGGTGGAGAAGAAATCCGTAATTTTCCAATCCGTGCTTCAACTTATGACTACAAGCACGGCACCAACCCAATGGCTGAGGGCCAGACCGCATGCGCGCTGGGGAGGTGCTTCAGGCTGCGGTCGCAGGAAGGGGACTTGAATGCGCGATCCACGCTACGACATCCTGTTCGAGCCGATGAAGATCGGCCCGGTAACGGCCAAGAACCGCTTCTACCAGGTGCCGCATTGCAATGGCGGCGGCTATCGCGATCCTTCGGCAGCTGCCGAGATGCGGCGCACCAAGTCGGAAGGCGGCTGGGGCGTCATCTTCACCGAGCAGACCGAGATGCATCACACCTCGGAGATCACGCCGTTCATTGAACTCAGGCTCTGGGACGACGCCGACATTCCGGCGCTGGCCAAGATGGCCAAGGCGATGCATCAGCACGGCGCGCTGGCCGGTATCCAGCTTGCCTATTCCGGCATCAACGGCCCGAACCTCTATACCAAGGAAGTGCCGCGCGGACCGTCGGCGTTGCCGATCCGCACCTTCACCAACGATCCGGTGCAGGCGCGGGCGATGGACAAGGAGGACATTCGCGACCTGCGCCGCTGGCACCGCAACGCCTTCAAGCGGGCCAAGCAGGCTGGGTTCGACCTCGTATGCCTCTACGGCGCGCATGGTTTCGGCATTATCCAGCATTTCCTTTCCACCGCCACCAACCAGCGCACCGATGAATATGGCGGTTCGCTGGAAAACCGCTCGCGGCTGATGCGCGAGCTGATCGAGGAAGGGCGCGACGCCATCGGCGAAACCTGCGGTCTGACACTGCGGCTTTCGCTGGACGAGATGATCGGCGAACTCGGCTTCGCCAATTCCGAAGTGCGCGACATGATCGAGATGCACGCCGACCTGCCAGACCTGTGGGACCTGGCCCATGGCGCGTGGGAGGACTGTTCCGGCCCGTCGCGGTTCAAGGAAGAAGGCGGGCAGGAAAGCCTCGTCTCCGGCATCAAGAAGCTGACTTCGAAGCCGGTGGTCGGCGTCGGTCGCTTCACCTCGCCCGACGTGATGGTGAAGATGATCAAGTCCGGCACGCTCGATTTCATCGGCTGCGCGCGGCCTTCGATCGCCGATCCGTTCCTGCCGAAGAAGGTCGAGGAAGGCCGCATCGAGGACATTCGCGAGTGCATCGGCTGCAATATCTGCATCACTGGCGACATGACCATGTCGATCTCGCGCTGCACACAGAACCCGACCTTTATGGAGGAGTGGCGCAAGGGCTGGCATCCGGAGCGGATGCAGGCGAAGGGCGAAAGCGAGAGCGTGCTGATCGTCGGCGCGGGTCCGGCCGGACTGGAAGCGGCGCGGGCGCTTGGGGTGCGCGGCTACCAGGTGGCGATTGCCGAGGCCGGCACCGAGCTTGGCGGGCGCGTGGCGCGCGAATGCCGCCTGCCGGGACTTTCCGCCTGGGGGCGGGTGCGCGACTACCGCCAGTACCAGATCAGCCAGATGCCCAATGTCGAGGTCTATTTCGACAGCCGCCTGTCGGCGGACGATATCCTCGCCTTCGGCTTTGAGAGTATCGCAATCGCGACCGGGGCGACGTGGCGGCGGGATGGGGTAGCCCGCGCGCATGTCGTGCCGATGCCGATGGACCAGGAGATGCCGGTCTATACGCCGGACGACCTGATGGCGGGCAAGGTGCCATCCTGCAAAGTCGTGCTGTTCGACGACGATCACTACTATATGGGCGGCGTGCTGGCTGAATTGATGGCGCGGCAGGGCGTGAAGGTGACGCTGGTGACGGCGTCAGCCTATGTGTCTGACTGGACGCGCAACACGCTGGAGCAGGGCGCGATCCATCGCCGGCTTGCCGAACTCGGCGTCGAGATCGTGCTCAACCGCGCCGTCACCAGCATTCGCGCCGATGGCGTGGTGACGGCCTGCGCCTATACAGGTGCGGAGCAGGTTCTTGGCGCGGATGCGGTGGTGCTGGTGACCTCGCGCAGCCAGGACGATGGCGTCTGGCAGGAACTGAAGGCGCGCCGCGCCGAATGGGCCGACAATGGCATCCGCTCGATCAAGGTCATCGGCGATGCGGAAGCCCCGGGGCCGATCGCCTGGGCGACCTATGCCGGCCATCGTTTCGCGCGCGAACTCGACGAAGCCGATATCGGCGATGCGCTGCCCTTCCGGCGCGAGGTGACGGCGCTCGCTGCGGAGTGACGGCCTGAACACCAAGGGCGAACCTGCCGGGCAGGTTCGCCAACTCCGGCTGCCGGTCAGCCCTTGAGGATCATGTCGGCGGCGCGCTGGCCGATCATCATGGTCGGGGCGTTGGTGTTGCCGCTGATGAGCATCGGCATGATCGAGGCATCGGCAACGCGCAACCCCTCGACGCCGCGCACTTTCAGCGTGGCGGGATCGACGACCGCCATCGCGTCAGTGCCCATCTTGCAGGCGCCGACGGGGTGATAGACGGTGAGCGCCTCGGCCTTCAGATAGGCGAGGATTTCGTCGTCGGTTTGCACGTTCTTGCCGGGTAGCATTTCCGCGCCACGGATTTCATCGAACTCGGAGGAGGCGAAAATCTGGCGGGCAATCTTGATGCCTTCGACCAGGACCCTGGCATCGTGATCGTCGGAGAAGAAGCGGTGGTCGATGAGGATGTTGCGATGCGCGGCATCGTTCGACAGCCGGATCTCGCCGATGCTTTTTGGCCGTAGCACGCAAGTGTGGATGGCGTAGCCGTGGCCATATTCGACCAGCCGGCCGCGATGGCTGCGGTAGCCGGGGACGAAGTGGAACTGGATGTCGGGCTGGCCGTCGGAATATTTCGTCCTAGCGAAGCCGCCGGCCTCGACATAGTTGGTGGTGAGCATGCCCTTGCGGCGCGCAAAATACTGGAACGGCGCGGCGATCATGCTGGGCAAGTTCGGCACAGAAAGGCCGAGCGTCTTTGTACTGGACGAGCGCACGGTGATCATGCCGTCGACGTGATCCTGCAGGTTCTTGCCGACGCCAGGGAGGTCGATGACGGGGTCGATGCCGATTTCCTTGAGTTCGGCAGCGGGGCCGATGCCGGAACTCATCAGGATCGCCGGCGAGTTGATGGCGCCCGCCGACAAGACGATTTCGCGCGACGCGCCAAGCGTCTTGGTGGCGCCATCGTGGCGGACCCTGACGGCGGATGCGCGGGCCGCCGTCACTGTCAGATCGATCACCTCGCAATTGCTGAGCACGGTGAGATTGGGGCGGTTCAGGATCGGGCGGATGAAGGCGGTGTAGGCGCTGAAGCGCTGGCCGCGATCCTGCGTGACATTGTAGATGCCGAGGCCGAACTGGCTTTCGGCGTTGAAATCGCTGTTGGCGGGAATGCCGGCATTGGCGCCCGCCTTGATGAACATCTTAGACAGGATGTTGGGATCGCGCGGATTGTCGACCAGAAGTTCGCCGCTGGTGCCGTGGTAGCGCTGGTCCTGGCCGAGCCGATTGCGTTCGAGCTTCCTGAACACCGGCAGCACGTCTTCATATGACCAGCCGGTGCAGCCGAGCGCGGCCCACTGGTCGTAGTCCCGTGCAGAGCCACGAATATAGACCATCGAATTGATCGAGGTCGAACCGCCGAGCGCCTTGCCGCGATTTACCGGAATGCGGCGGTTGTTGAGGTTGGGCTGGGGTACGCCAACATAGCAATAGTCGTAGTTGGGATTGCCGTAGAGGGAGAGGATGCCGGCCGGGACCCTGACGCGCACGCTGTCGTCGCTGCCGCCGCCTTCGACAAGACAAACGCGGACCGACGGATCGGCGCTGAGGCGATTGGCGACGACGCAGCCGGCTGAGCCGGCTCCGATGACGATGTAGTCGAAGCTGTCTTGCGGCATGGTCACTCTGCGATGGGAGAAGGGGCCGGGACGCGAACGCCCCGGCTGACATGGGGACTGTTACCGGGCGGTTGTTACTGGAGCAGTTGCGTCCAGACCTTGGTGACGAGTTCCTGCGCCGCCGGCGAGCACGCCTGGCCCATCTTGACCGGGACGGTCGGAAAGAGCTCGGGTGCGTTTTCCCTGTTGTAGAGAGCCTTGGCCGCGTCGATCTTCACCGGCGAGGAATGGCCGTAATAGTTGTACTGGTCGGTGGCGTTTTCCAGCGAGGCCATGAAGTTGATGAACTTCTTGGCGTTGTCGATGTTGGCTGCACCCTTCGGCACGACATAGGAATCGAGCCAGCCGACGAGGCCTTCCTTTGGCATGGCGTATTCGACGTTTGCCTTGTCGTTGCGGCGCACGCGCATGGTGTTGCCGTCCCACCAGAAATGCGCTGCGACTTCGCCGCTGCCGATGCGGTTTTCGATATTGTCGCTGGAATAGACGGCGACATAGGGTTTCTGGGCGAGCAGCAGGTCGAGCACCTGCTTCATCTTCTGCGGGTCTTCGCTGCAATATTCGATGCCGAGGTAGTTCTGGGCGGCCGGGATGACTTCATCGGGCTGGGCCAGGCTGGCGATCTTGCCCTGCAGTTCCGCCGGCGGCTCGAAATAGGTTTTCCAGCTATCGACCGGGCCCTTGTAGATGTCGCGGTTGACCGTGTAGCCGGCGTTGCCGAAAGCGAGCGGGATCGAATAGTTGCCGGTCGGGTCCCACCACGGCTTCTGCCATTCGGGCAGGATCTGCTGGTAGGCTTCCATCGAAGTCGCGCCGATGTCCTCGAGCAGGCCCGAGTCGATCATGATCTTCACGAAGTGCTGCGACGGCGTGACGATATCATAGCCGGACGATCCGGCCTGCAGCTTGGTCAACAGGTCTTCGTTCGAGGAAAAGGCATCGACCGTGACCTTGATGCCGGTTTCCTTCTCGAATTTCGTGACCAAGTCCGGCGCGATGGAATCGGCCCAGGCGTAGATCGACAGGCTGCCGTCGGCATGTGCCGACACGGTCAAGGCCAGACCGAGGGCGCACGCGCCAGCGAGCGCCTGCATGCGGTTTTTTATCGACATAGCATTCCCCTGTGAGTTTTTCCCGGGCAACGATAACAAACCGCTGTCGGGGATAAATTTGATTCACCCGACGCGCTGATTAGGAAAAGCCTTTTCCTGCGCGACATGCAGCCGGCAGGCGTCGTCGCTACAGGTAAAGGCTCTTGGCCGCCTTGGAGGACAACAGTTCCTTGGCGTCGCCTTCCTGAGCGACCTTGCCCTTAACCAGCACATAGCCGCGGTCGGCGATGCCAAGGCCCATTTCGGCGTTCTGCTCGATCAAAAGGATGGTTGTGCCGCGGCGATGGATTTCCTGCGTGATCTCGAAATATTCGCTGATCAGCTTCGGCGACAGGCCGAGCGAAGGTTCGTCCATGACGACGAATTTTGGTTCGCCGATGAGCGCGCGGGCCAGCGCCACCATTGCCTGTTCGCCGCCGGAAAGCGTGCCGGCAACCTGGCGCAGCCGCTCGCGGATGCGCGGGAACAGGTTGGACATCTTGTCGAGTTGGGCTTCGAAGTTCGGCCCACGATCCGAAACGGCGTCGTAGCCGAGGCGCAGATTCTCGATGACGGTGAGCCCGGGGAAGAGGCGGCGGCCTTCGGGAACGAGGCCGACGCCAAGTGCGGCAAGGTTCTCGGTGCCCAGTTTGCCGATGTCCTTGCCCATCACCTCGACTGCGCCACGCAGGGCGCGGACCACGCCGCAAACGGCCATGAAGGTGGTGGTCTTGCCGGCGCCGTTCGGGCCGAGCAGGCAGACCAGTTCGCCCTGCCGCACGCTGAGGGTAAGGCCGCGCAGCATCGGCACGGAACCGTAGGCGGTATCGACGTCTTTCAGTTCAAGCATGGGCGGCCGCCTTTCCGAGATAGGCTTCCTGCACACGCGGATTGGCCCTGACCGAGGCGAAATCGCCCTCGGCGATGCGGCTGCCATAGTCGATGCACATGACATGGTCCGGGAAGGCGTCGACCACCTGCATGTCGTGCTCGATGAGAATGACGGAGAGATCCGGATGGACATCGCGCAGGCGCACGATGTCGGCGATCAGCGCCTGCGTCTCGGTCTCGTCCATGCCGACCGACGGCTCGTCGAGCAGAAGCAGTTTCGGTTGCGATGCCAGCGCGCGGGCTATTTCCAACCTGCGCCGGTCTGCCTGGGCGAGTGCGCCCGCCGGGCGATAGCGCTGCTCGTAAAGGTCCCCGGAACCGCTCCTCAAGAGCGCTTCCGCCTTTTCGACACAAGCTGCCATTTCGCGGCGGGACTTGCCCGGCCGGAACAGCGCATCCAGCACGCCGGTGGTGGTGCGGGTGTGCATGCCGATGATGACATTGTCGAGGACGCTCAAGTCTGAGAACAGGCGCGACGACTGGAAGGTGCGGCCGATGCCGCGCTCCACCACTTCGTAGGAAGGTTTGCCGGTGATGTCGGCCCCGTCGAACAAAACCTTGCCGGATGTCGGGCGGTAGACGCCGGTGACGACGTTGAACAAGGTTGATTTGCCGGCACCGTTCGGGCCGATGACGGCAAGGACCGAACCCTTGTCGATGGAGAAGCTGACATCGTTCAGCGCGACCAGTCCGCCGAAGCGCATGGTCGCGTTTTCGACCTTGAGGAGGACGCTCATGGCTCGCCTCCATAGCGGCGCATGCGCTGCGGGAACAATCCCTGCGGGCGGATCATGAGGAAGCCGATGATGACGACACCGAAGAACAGCAGGCGGTAGTCGGCGAAGGCGCGCAGCTTTTCCGGCAGGATAGTGAGCAGGAAGGCTCCGACGATGACGCCGAAGATGTTGTCCATGCCGCCGACAATGACCATGGTCATGATGGTGACGGAGACGAGGAAGGTGAAGTTGTCGGGCGAAATGTAGCTGACGTAGAAGGCGTAGATGGTGCCGGCGAAAGCGGCGAGGAAGGCATCGACGGCGAAAGCCAGCACCTTGTACCAGGCTACATTGATGCCCTGCGCCTTGGCCGCGATCTCGTCGGCGCGCAGCGCATTCCATGCCAGGCCGATGCGCGAGCCGTGCAGGCGGTGCGCGGTGATGATGGCAACGACGACGAGGGCCGCCGACAGGTAGTAGAAGTTTGCCTGGCTCGGCAGTTTCCAGCCGAAGACGACGAGCGGATCGGCAAAGGAGTGGCCGAACAGGCTGGGAGCCGGAATGCCGACGAGGCCGTTCGGACCGCCGGTCCAGTCGAAATTGTTGAGCAGTTGCTGGACGACGACGCCGAAGGCGATGGTGACAAGCGCGAGATAGGTGTCGCGGGTGCGCATCGAGGGAATGCCGATGATGAAGCCGAACAAGGTGGCGGCAAGTGCGGCAAGCGGCAGCGTCAGCCAGAAGCTCAGGCCGAAATTGATGGCCAGCAAGGCCGAGACGTAAGCGCCGATGCCGTAGGAAGCGCCGGTGGCGAAGTTCGGGATGTTGGCGCTGCCGAGCTGGAAGTTGAGCGCCAGCGCGAGAACGGCATAGAGCTGAGCCACGATCAAAAGGTGCAGCACATAGGTGTTTGAGCCGACCATGAACGGGAAGCCAAGCACGACGACGGCAGCGGTGACCAGGGTTACCAGCGGCACGCGGGCCATGCTGGCCATTGCGTAGTCGGTGATCCAGGGCAGCCGTTCCAGCAGGTAGAAGCCTGCGCCGAGCAGGGCAAGCAGACCGACGATCTGCCAGCCGCCCTCGGCTTTCAGCACGAAATAGAGGAAGGCCGCGCCGGCCAGTTGAGACATGATGGTAAAGGCGATCGCCTGCCCGGTGCCGGGCGTGGCGGATGATGCGGGAGCGTGCATGCTACACTTTCTCCATCACGGGCCGCCCCAGCAAACCGGCCGGGCGGAAGATGAGCACGACGATGACCAAAAGGAAGACGAAGACCAGCCGGTAGGAAGCGCCGTCCGGCACGAAGGTCTGCGCCAGCACCTCGATGCCGGCGATGATCAAGCCGCCGAGGATCGCGCCCGGCATGGAGCCGAGGCCGCCGATGACCGCGGCGGAGAAGCCGAGCAGGCCGGCCATGACGCCGAAGTCGAACCGCGTAACGCCTGCATAGCTGGCGAACAGGAGGCCGGCGATGGCTCCGATGGCGGAAGCGATGAAGAAGGTGGCGCGGAAAACACGGGTGTCGCGGATGCCCATCATGCGGGCGACGACACGGTCTTCGGAGGCGGCGCGAATGCGCAGGCCGAGCGGCGTCATCTTGAGGAAGAAGAACAACAGGGCGACGAGCGCAATGGTGAGCAGGACCACCAGCAGAGCGAACCAGCTTACAGGCACGGTGCCGACATCGAAGGCAACGCCAGAGACAAGGCGCGGGAAGGCATGCGGATTGGAGCCTTGCGGGTAAAGATGGCGGATCAGCTCGCGTATGACGATGCCAAGGGCAACCGTGGCAACCAGCGCCATCATTGCAGGGGCATCGCGGAAACGGCGGATCACTGTCTTGTCCAGCACGATGCCGATGACGCCGACTGCCAGGACGGCGACAAGCACGCTTATGATCAGCCATGCCGGGCCGGATACGCCGATTGCGGTCGCCAGTAGTTGAGCCATTGCCAGCGAGATGAAGGGTGCGGTCATGGCCACGTCGCCATGAGAAAAGTGGATGACGTTGAGCACGCCGAAGATCAGGCTGAAGCCGATCGCCAGCAGGGCATAGATGCAGCCAAGGGTTATCCAGTTCACCAGTTGCTGGACAAGCAGTTCCGCCATCTGACCCTTCTTTCGATTAGAGCGGCACGATTATCAGCGCCTCCCGGGCGCGCACATAATGAATCTCCGAAGTCACAGATAGCAATTTCCGAATTTCGTGAGCAGTCGCGCATAAATACACTTCAAGTCAGCCGACGATCGGGATCGGCCGGGCCGCTACGACGGCGGCAGACAATTCTATTGAGGTGGAACCAATGTTAAACAGGCGCAAAGCGTTCATGCGCGTATCGTCAATTCTCGCCGGCTCACTGCTTGCCATCGCGCTTGGCGCTGCACAGGCGCAGGCCGACCAGATCAAGCTCGGCTTTATCGGGCCGCTGTCCGGCGGCAACGCCCAACAGGGCCTCGGCGCCCGCAACGGCTTCCTGCTGGCCATCGAACAGGCCAATGCCAGCGGCTATCCGCATCAGGTCGAAGCGGTCGTCCTGGACGACGCCTCCGATCCGGCGGTCGGCGTTTCGGCGGCGCAAAAGCTGATCAACGATCCGGCGGTGATCGCGGCGAGCGGACACTGGAACAGCTCCGTGGCGCTCGCCACCATTCCGGTTTTCAACCGCGCGCAGATGCCGTTCATCGTCTGGGGTGCCGTCAGCCCCAAGATCACCGAGCAGAACCTGCCCAATGTCACCCGCGTGACGCCGACGCTGGTCAACGAGAACAAGCCGCTGGCCGAGGCGATTGCCAAGGAGGGCAAGGTCAAGAAGATCGCTATCATCTCCGACACGACGGATTATGGCGTGGCCAACACCAAGTGGTTCGGCGACTTTTTCAAGGCAGCCGGCGGTGAGATCGTTGCTTCGGATGCCGCCGCTGTCGGCACGACCGACTTCCGCGCCATGCTGACGACGGCAAAGGCCGCATCACCGGATGCGATCTATTTCGGCGGCGTGGTGACAGAAGCCGCATTGGTGCGCAGCCAGATGGCCGACCTCGGCATGGGCTCGCTGCCGATGTACGGCATTTCGGGCATCTACGATCCGAAGTTCATCGAGATCGCCGGTGCCGCCGCGGAAGGCACAATCGTCGGCACGCCTTCGGTGCAGAGCAATCCGAAGCTCGAAGAGTTTGACAAGGCCTATGCGGCCAAGGGCTATGCCGACCCTGCAGGATCCTATGCCAAGTATGCCTATGAGGCCGCGCAGATCCTTCTCGAGGTGATCAAGGAGAAGGGTACGGAAGACAAGGAAGCGCTGAGCAAGGCTATCCGCGAAATCCATCACAACGGAATTCTCGGGGAGGTCTCCTTCGACGAGAACGGCCAGACCAACATGGCCGTCGATATCGATCTGCACGTCGTTCGCGACGGCAAGTGGGTGGACATGTAAGCACGGACAAGGATCTTACGCGTCGCCCTCGACCGGGCGGCGCGTTGCCTTTTGGGCCGCGGCGTATTTTATTCAAACGACTTCAACGACCCTTCCGGAGCAGCCCATGGATCGCAACAGTCCGCATCGGCAAGGGAAAGCGGTCGAGATCAAGGGCGTCTCCAAAATCTTCGGCACCTTCCAGGCGCTGAAGCCGGTCACCTTCGACATCTACGAGAACGAGTTTTTCACGCTGCTGGGGCCAAGCGGCTGCGGCAAGACCACGCTTTTGCGCATGATCGCAGGCTTCGAACAACCGACGACGGGTGAAATCGCGCTGCGGGGCGCGAACATCCAGGGACTGCCGCCCCACCGGCGCCGGGTCAACACGGTGTTCCAGAGCTACGCGCTGTTTCCGCATATGTCTCTGGAGCAGAACATCGCCTTCGGGTTGGAAAACCTCGGCTGGGAGAAGGAGCGGCGCGAGGCGCGCGTGGCCGACATGCTGCGGCTGGTGCATATGGAGAAGTTCGCGGCGCGCAGGCCGCAACAGCTCTCCGGCGGCCAGCGCCAGCGCATTGCGCTTGCCCGCGCGCTGGCACCCGAGCCGGAAGTGCTCTTGCTCGACGAGCCGCTGTCGGCGCTCGACCTCAAGCTCAGGCAAGCGATGCGCGACGAACTAAGGACGCTACAAAGGCAGACGGGCATCACTTTCGTGTTCGTGACGCACGACCAGGAAGAAGCGCTCGATATGTCGGATCATATCTGCGTCCTGGGCGACGGCGAAATCCAGCAACTGGGAACGCCCGCCGAAATCTACGAGGAGCCGTCAAACCGCTTCGTGGCCGACTTCATCGGCGAGACCAACTTCCTGGACGCGGATGTCATTTCTGTCGAAGGCGAGCGCGCGACGGTCAAGGTGTCGCTCGGCATGACGCTTAACGCGCCGCAGAAGAAGGCGGAAACCGGCCGTCCGGCCGTGATGTCGATCCGTCCGGAGAAAATCAGCATTCCCGCGCAGGACGGGCAGATTCTGATGGAAGGCACGATCGTCGGGGTCAACTATCTCGGTGGCTACACATACTACATGGTGGAGACGGGCAAGACGAAGCTGCGCGTTTCGCTGCGCAACAGTGTTTCGCGAAGCGGCATGTTCGAGGTTGGCCAGCCGATCAAGGTGAGCTTCGCCGCCGATTCGGCCAGGGTGCTGGGCGCATGACGCCACGCCACAAAGCACCGGGGTGGAATGTATGGGGGCTGTTGCCGACCCACCTGATCATGCTTTGCACGCTGATCATTCCAATCGGCATCATCATCCTTGTCTCATTCTCGACGCGCGGACCTTATGGCGGATTCGACTATGTGTTCACGACAGCGCCCTACAAGCAGATCCTGTTCAACGAGGGCTGGACCGGCGAACTCGAGTTCAATCCGCAATATCTGATCGTGGTGGGGCGCACGCTCGTGCTGGCGACGGTGACGACGCTGATCTGCCTGCTACTGAGTTTCCCGGTCGCCTATTTCATCTCGTTGCAGAAGGCTTCGCTGAAGGTGATCCTGATCTATCTGGTGACGCTGCCGTTCTGGGTTTCGATGATCGTGCGGGTCTATTCGTGGATCATCATTCTCGGCAATGACGGTGTGATCGAGAAGACGTTGCGCTTCCTCGGCCTTATCGATGACATGGATAGCCTGCTGCATGGCGATTTCGCCATGCTGGTCGGGCTGGTCTACAGCTATATTCCGCTGATGATCCTGCCGATCTTCGCTTCGATCGAGAAACTCGACGGCGCATTGGTGGAGGCCTCGCACGACCTTTACGGCAGCCGGTGGACGACCTTGCGCCGGGTGATCGTGCCGCTCAGCCAGCCCGGCATGCTCGCGGGTTCGATCCTCGTCTTCGTGCCCTGCCTTGGCGCGGTGCTCGAGCCGATGATCCTCGGTGGCGGCAAGACGATGATGATGGGCAATCTGATCCAGTTGCAATTCGGCCCGGCTCGCAACTGGCCGCTGGGTGCGGCCATCTCCATTGTGCTGATGGCTTCGGTGCTGATCTTCCTGTTGTGGCGCGGTCTGCGGGCGGTGCGCAAGGAAAGCCGGGAGCTCGCGGCATGACGGCAAAAAGCGATGTCAGGCGCTATCCGGGCTTCGGCCTGTTCAGCATCCTGTTCTTTGTCTACCTCTATTTGCCGATCTCGGTGGTGGTGTTCTATTCCTTCAACGCCAACCGGATCGTTTCCAACTGGGGCGGGTTCTCGCTGCACTGGTATACGGCAGCGCTTTCAAACGCGGCGCTGGTCAATGCGGTCAAGACCTCGCTGTTCGTCGCGACGATTGCCACTGTGGTCTCGACAATCGTCGCGTTGATGGCGGCGCTTGTGCTGGTGCGGGGCAAGCAGGTGCGCTACCGGCGCGTTTCGGAAACGGTGGTGAACCTGCCGCTGCTTCTGCCTGAAATCGTCGTTGCGGTGGCAGTGCTGATCCTGTTTTCGGAACTTGGAATTTCCAACGGCCTGCTTAAGCTGACGATCGCGCATACGACGTTCTGTATCCCGTTCGCCTTCCTTCCGATCCGCGCGCGGTTGCAGGGCATGGACAGCGATCTCGAGGACGCTGCCCGCGACCTCTATGCGTCGAGCTGGACGGCGTTCCGGCGGGTGACCTTTCCGCTGATATTGCCGGGCGTGTTCAGCGGCGCGATGTTGGCCTTCGTCATCTCGATGGACGACTTCATCACCAGCAATCTGTTGAACTCGGGCGGCGCGACGACCTTGCCGGTCTACATTTTCTCGCTAATCAAACAGGGCGTCTCGCCCCAGCTCAACGCCATTTCGACGCTCATCATGATCGCGTCGATAGTGCTGGCGACAGCCGCGTTCCTGGTTCAACGCAAGAAGTAGCTACGAACCTCTCCAGCCGTCAGTTCGAAGCTGAGGTCTGGGAATAGATCGCCGTGTAGCGGCCTGAGAGGCCCTGAAACAGGCCATACTCCACGCCCTTGCGGGTTTCCGCCGAGAAGGCGACTTCATCGCCATTGCGCTGCAGTTCGACCAGCCGTCCGGCTGCTGAATGCAGCGGCAGCATCCCCTGCAGCATGTCGGCGGTGCGCCCATCTGCTTTCAGGTCAAAGGTGAGAATACCGCCCTGCCAACTGGCAATGTCGAAGGACGAGGCATAGCGGCCATCGGCCCAGTCGAGCATCTGCTGGACGGACACCATCGGAACACCACGCTTTGTGGCGATCTCCATCAACTGGACGTCGAAGTCGTTGTGAAAGTCGTAATGGGTGCCGAATGCGCCGTAGTAGCCTTCTGGACCGGTGGCGCGGTCGAGGAGAGCGGCAACGGCTTCCGGTGCCGACGCGAAGACCTCGTCAACCAGATGGGTCTCCTGCTGATAGACATTGATCAGCTCGCCATCGGTGTCGCTGAAGCGCATCGGCAGGCCGGAGCCTGTCATGAAACCGGTCTGTCCCTTTATCCAGTCCTTGGGCCAGTAGTAGTAGTTCATGTCGTAGCGGATGCCCCAGCTTCTGCCGATCTTGGGCTGGCTGGCGTAGTCGCTCCAGACAATGCAATGCAGGCGGCTTCCCTGTTGTGGTGACAGGCTGGGGAAGGTCTGGCGGAACTTCTCCAGATCGCGCGAGAAGGCGAGATTCAGCGACTGTTCCGACCAGTTGTGGCAGTAGGTGCTGACATGCGAGCCGATGTCGAAGCCTTGCGCCGCGTAGGTCGCAGCCTGGCGATCCACCATGCCCGATGTCTCGTACATCCACGACGTCGCGCGGGCGCACTCCCACTTTGTGGGGTCGCAGCCTTTGGGGCTGAAAGCCAGCATGCGGTCGAACGAATCCCGCGTGCCGGAACCCGTGCCGTGGTCGTCGGCGGCCATGACCAGCACCGCCTTGGCGCCGTTGGGGAAGTACCAGAATTTCGGCAGAGGAGTGGCGTCGTAAGTCAGATATGCAATCAGGTTCGACAACAGGCGCATGTTCTCGTCAGCCTGCGGGATGGTGATCTTGTCGAGATTGACGAAATCCGGCTGCGGGTCCCGAGCCGCGGCTCCATAGAACAGGTCGTTGGGCCGAACGGGCTCGAGGCCGTCGCGGTCCTGGCCTGCCCATTCCGGATTGCCTTGGCGGGTGAGGATGGTCGAGCGGGCGAGGTCGAAGGTGAAGGCTGCCACCTGACCGCCGGCATCGCCCATGCCGCGTACCGTAACAGCGGGCGCATCGGCCGGAGAGGTGGCATCGTGGAAGAGCGCCGCAACGGTATGGACGCCTTCGGCTGGCGCGACGAGGTTGGCGGTGCCGTGAAACTGGATTGTCTCGGCGACAAGCCCTTTTGCCGGCGCCGTTGCCGTGTCCATTTTCAGATAGCCGTCTTCGAGCGTGCCGGAGGGAGAGGACAGGCCGGCAAGTTCGGCGAGGCTACCAGAGGGTCGCATCGCAACGAGCTTGCCGCCCTCCATCACCCATGAGTGCAGCATCGCAAGCTTGCCGGTATCGGAAACCGGACCCGAGACGATCACAATCGAATGGGCGTCGAGCAAGGCATCGTCCAGCTTGGCAATGTCAACGCTCAGGAAGCTCGTCAATCCTTCGGCGCGAAGGATCTCGCTATAGAAAGTCTCGAACGGATTCTGCCCCGTCGTGACGAGCAGGATTGGCCCGCCGTGACCAGTAACGAGCGGCAATTTCGGGGGTACATTGAAATGCCACGCCTTCTGTTGTCCCTGGCCGATCGTGACGCCAACCTTGATCTGGCCCGGGTTGAGAGGCTGGTTTGGCGTGAATGTGGCCGTCGTCAGCAGATCGTCGAACCTGACCGAGCCGTCCACCGGGTTACCGTTATTGTCGCTCAGGTAAAAATCGACGGCTTCCGCCGACCTGCCGAGCTGGCGGTCGAAACTCACTTGAATCTTGGTGCCTGCCGGGACTTCGGTGGTGCCGTTAGCCGGGAACACCGCCGTTATCGTGGGTGGCCCATAGTAGACGTCATGGGCGAAGCGGATGGCGCTTGGGGAGACGGTGAAAATGGCCAAAGCAAGAGCGCAAATCGCGGCAAGGCCGGCCACTTTTGTCCAGCGGCGGGCATTTCGGTAGGACTTCAAAAAACCAAAACCCATCCACCGCGATCCAGACATGAAATCGCCAATCCGGTCAGCGAGGCGTTGAAAATGATCTGACGTGCCGGAGAAAGTAACATTTATGAGTGACGACGCAACAAAGGCTAAATGCCTGCTGCCGGCCATCTTATGGTTATGTTTCATGCATCATCCGGAAATATCTGCAAGATTCGGTTCGGACCTAGTCCGGGACTACTCCTTTTTACGTAGACACGAATGTAGCCACGCCCTGTGAACAGCGTGGACTGATCGTTGCTACCTCGCCGGCAGCCGGGCTGGTGACATGAAGCGCTCGGCCTGTGATTGACGGCGTAATCAGCGCGCGAAATCCATGTCCGTTCGCCTGCGCCGAGCTTATGTCTAAGATACGGAAACCTTGGGGTTTTTCAGCATGCCGGAGCCATCAAGAGTGTGCCCCCGACCCTGCCCAAACGGCATCGAAAAATTCACTTAAACTCGCAAGCCATTGCATTTCAATAGCAAATATGCTTATATTGAACGATTATTCAATAACAGATGAGCTTGCCATGAACCCGCACATTCGTGATGTGGCCGTTCCGAACGATTGGGACCGCAGGGGTTTGCCGGGCTGGAGTTATCATTCCAACGCATTGCTGGAACTGGAGAAAGAGCACGTCTTCCGCAACCATTGGCAGATCATCGGCCATGTCAGCGACTTGCCGAATGCCGGCGACTACCTGACCATGGACGTGCTCGGCGAGCGGGCCCTTGTGGTGCGCGGCAAGGACGGCGAGGTGCGCGGCTTTCACAATATCTGCCGGCATCGCGGCTCCCGCGTCGTTGCCGATACGCAAGGCACCTGCAAGAACGCGCTGGTGTGCCCTTTTCACGGTTGGGTCTACAACCTCGACGGCACGCTGCGCGGCGCGGCGCGGCCGCGCTCCTTCCCCGATCTCGACAAGACCGAATTCGGCCTGATGCCGATCGATCTCGAGATCTGGATGGGCCTGATCTTCATCCGCTTCCGCAACGATGGGCCGCAGCCATCGGTGGCAGAATTGTTGAAGCCGATCGAAGCCGAATTGTCTCATTACGGCGTTGCCGACATGGTGCCGTCGTGGGGAATCTGGACGCAGAAAAGCCAGGTCAACTGGAAGTCGGTGCGCGATGTCGACAATGAGGGCTACCATGTCGCCATGGCGCATCCGGCGCTGCAGGACCTTTATGGGGCGACCTACTACGACGAACCGTTCGTCAACGGTGTCTCCCGTTCCTTCGCTACCTATAACCCGCATGCCGGACGGCGCTGGAGCGTGAAAAACTATATCAAGATCGCCCCGGAGCCGAAGCAACTGCCCGAACACCTGAAGAAGGCGTGGATCTACTACGGAATCTTTCCGAACGCGGTGATCGCGGCCATGCCCGAATCCGTACAGTTCTACCAGGAGTTTCCGCTGTCGACCGGTGAGACGCTATTGCGTGGGGCCATCTACCGTTATCGCGACGAAAGCAGGGAACAGGCCGCTGCCCGGTATCTGGCTTTCCGGATCGACCGCGATACGATGGCGGAAGACGTGCAGCTTTCCGTATGGTCGAATGAATCCATGCTGTCCGAAGCGTTTGGCGGCTTCTATCTGTCCGATCTCGAATATGGTGTTCGCACCCATCACGACCACCTGCGCAAGATGCTGCCTGTTCTCGACCTGGAGACCGCTCCGGACGAGAAGGACATGTGGGGTATCAACGAGGCATTGCGTTCGAAGAGCTAAAGCGTGTCGCGATCTTTCAGATTCGCTCAACACGCTTTAACCCCTTGATTTTATGCATGTCTTTATCCCGAAACCGGTTCCCACTTTCGGGAGACATGCACTAGCCGGCAAAGGCCTAGGTCCCGAACCTAGGGAACAAGGTGGCTGAAGGCAGCCACGACCTCTTCGTAGACCTTGCGCTTGAACGGCACGACGAGGCTTGGGAGGTCATGCATCGGCCGCCAGTCCCACTCGTCGAACTCGGCCTTGTGGCCGCCCGGAGGCGGGTTGATCCGGATCTCGCGGTCATCGCCCTCGAAGCGGAAGGCGAACCATTTCTGGATCTGGCCACGGTAGCGGCCCTTGAAGGCGATGCCGACGAGATGCGGCGGCAGGTCGTAGTTAATCCAGTGCGGTGCTTCGGCCAGAAGGGTCAGGCTCTTCATACCGGTTTCTTCAAAAAGCTCGCGATGTGCCGCCAGAAGGGGTTCCTCGCCCTCGTCGATGCCGCCTTGCGGCATCTGCCAAAGCAGGCTCGTGCCGGAAAACTCGCTGTCGGGCTCGGCGATGCGGTGCCCGACCCAGACCCGCCCTTCGCCGTTCAGAACCAGCAAGCCGACACATGGCCTGTAGGGCAGCGTTTCGGGATCGACGGGCTTCCTCTTGGACATGTCCGGATTTTTCCTGCAGGCTCAGCGCTTGTTGGGATCAGCGGCGACAGCCGAGATCGGCACGATTTCGATGCCGCGCATCTTGGCTTCGTTGACCCATGCGGCAACGGCATCGACGGTGACGTCAAAGGCTGAGCCGGTGCCGATGGCAAAGCCCTTGGCGCGGGCGGTGGCTTCCAACTCGTCGAGCTTCTTCAAGATGGCGGCCTTGTCCTGCGTGGCATCGATCTGGGTGTCGGCGACGGCCAGCGGTACGCCGTCCTGCGTTGCGAGGTCCGGCGCGCGGCTTCGCGACGAGGAGCCGTCATCAATGTAGCCGAGGCCGCGCTTGGCGAGTTCGGCCATGATAGGCGCCATGGCATCCTGCTCGGCGGTAAAGCGTGCGCCCATATAATTCATGACGGCGGTGTAATTGGTGGTGCGCGAGAGAACGCGGCGAAGGCTTTGCAGGTTCTGTTCCGGCGTGGCATCGACAGTTAGCGTGTTGCGGCCCGGATTGATGGTCGGGTAATCAAACGGCTCCATCGGCATCTGCATGACGATTTCATGGCCGCGCCGGCGTCCTTCCTCCATCCAGCGGCCGATGCTGTTGCCGCCGGAAGCAAAGGCAAGCGTCACTTCGGGCGGAAGCTTGGCAATCGCCGATTGGGTGCCGGTCTGCGACACCGCAAGGCCGCCGATGACGATGGCGACGCGCGCGCCACGCGCACCGGACCACGGCCGGGCATAGACGTCGAAGGGCCGCCTGCCGTCGGCAGCGCGGATCGGCAGCGGACCGGTTTCGCTCTGCTCGATAAGGGCCTTGTCGGGCAGATGCGCGACGCGAAGGTCCTGACCTACGGCCGAAGGATCATGAATGACGATGCCGCCCGTGCCGCTCTGAGCCGGGTCAGGCTGGAGATGGATGATTTGCGGGCCGCCCGGCTTCGATGTCGTCTCGACCTTCGGCGTGGGCGGCGTCTGGGGAGCGGCGGCAGTTTCCACCGGCGCTGTTACCTTGGGCGTGGCTGTGACCACCGGCTGGGGATTGCGCAGGGCAGGCTCGCGCAACGCAATGGCGCCGGATACGCCGACAAGGGCGATCACGGCGAGTCCTGCGGCAATCGAACCGCGGCTGAGACTGCGCGACCTGGACGGCGCACGCGGCCCATCCAGGTCCTGTCCCAGCGGACGTTCGATATCCTTGATGGCGTCAGGCAAGCAGCATCCCCGAATCAAACTGCCGGAACCTTGCGGTCCCGGCAGAATGGCATTGCTTCGATCGGGTCACCAGACCCCGATGGAGCTTCTACTGGTTGAGCACAGCCTTGTCCGGGTTTGGCGGGAAGGAGGCGTCGGTCTTTTCGCCGCGCAGCAACTGCTCGGCATAGATGAGCTGCAGGTCGTCCTTGGGCTCCGGCGGCACATAGGCGGCCGAGCCGGACCCGGTGTCGCTCTCGTCGGCACCCTTGATGTGGCCCTTGAGGTCGGATTCGCCACGGGTAAGGTCGCGACCCTGCAATTCGGCCGGCACCGGCTGGTCGACCTTGATGTCGGGCGTGATGCCCTTGCCCTGGATCGATTTGCCGGACGGCGTGTAGTAGAGCGCGGTGGTGAGACGCAAGGCGCCGTTTTCGCCAAGCGGGATGATGGTTTGCACCGATCCCTTGCCGAAGGATTGCGTGCCGACCACGGTCGCGCGGCGAAGATCCTGCAAGGCGCCCGCCACGATCTCGGACGCACTGGCCGAACCGCCGTTGATCAAGACGATCAGCGGCTTGCCGTCGATGTCGTCGCCGGCCTTGGCGTCGAAGCGGGTCACGTCCTTGGGATCGCGGCCACGGGTGGAAACGATCTCGCCACGGTCGAGGAACGCATCGGATACGCTGACCGCCTGGTCGAGCAGGCCGCCGGGGTTGAGGCGAAGATCGAGCACGTAGCCCTTCAGCTTGTCCTTCGGAATCTGCTTCTTGATCGTCTGGATCGCCGTTTCCAGATCGTCATAGGTCTTTTCGGTGAAGGAGGTGATCTTCATGTAGCCGATGTCGTTCTCGACCCGGAACTTGACCGCCTTGACCTTGATGATGTCGCGGACGACCTTGATCTCAAGCGGCTTGTCGGCACCTTCGCGCAGGATGGTCAGCGTGATCGGCGTGGAAACCGGGCCGCGCATCTTCTGCACGGCGTCGTTGAGGGTAAGGCCCCTCACTTCCTCGCCGTCGATCTTGGCAATGAAGTCGCCGGCCATGACGCCGGCCTTTGCGGCAGGCGTGTCGTCGATCGGCGTGATGACCTTGACGAGGTCGTTTTCCATGGTGACCTCGATGCCGAGGCCGCCGAACTCGCCCTTGGTCTGGACGCGCATGTCCTGGGCTGCTTCGGCGTTCATGAAGGACGAATGCGGGTCGAGCGAGGTCAGCATGCCGTTGATGGCGTTCTCGACCAGCGACTTGTCGTCTGGCGGGGTCACATATTGCGCCCGCACGCGCTCGAAGATGTCGCCGAAGATGGCCAACTGCTTGTAGGTCTCGGAACCCGCTGCATTTGCCGCAGAGCCGGGTGCGCCGTAAACCAGGCTCATGGCAGATGCGCCCATCAGCGCACCGGCAAACAGAAGCGAGAATTTCCGCATCATTTCACGTCCTTCCAGAGAAGCGGTCCGCCCACCACGGGGTCGGATCAACGGGTTTTCCATCCTTGCGGAACTCTACATAAAGTTCCGGCGTGGCATCTGCATTTTGTGTCGCCGAGGTGCTTGCCACCCTTGCTTCACCCATCGCGCCGACCGGCTCTCCCGCGAGCACGGATTGACCGGACGCGACGGTCAACCGGTTCATCCCCGCCAGCACGACATGATAGCCGCCGCCGGCATCGAGGATCAAGAGTTGTCCGTAGGAACGAAACGGCCCCGCATAAAGTACGCTCCCGTCCGCCGGGGCGGTTACAATCGCGCCCGATTGTGTCGCAACCATGTCGCCTTGCATCACCGAACCGTTACCGTCGCCGGCGCCAAACCGGCGCTTGATCTTGCCGGTGACAGGTAGCGCGACCTGGCCCCTCAAGGCAGAAAACGGCACCTGATCGAGCAACTGGTTGGCTTCAGGAATGGGCAAGGCCGCTGTTTCCGACTGGTCTACGGCCGCCTTGCGCTTTGCGTCGGTCTCCAGCGAGGCGATCAGTTCCTTCAGACTTTTGGCCTTGTCGGCAAGATCCTTGGCGCGTTGCTGTTCGGCTGCTATGGCGGCCTGGGTTTCGGCCTGGAACTTCTTCTTGGCTTCCAGAAGAAGGGTCAGACGCTGCTTTTCGGCGATCTGGTCGGTGACCGACTCGGTCAGTTTCACGCGCTCGGCATCGATGGAGGCTGTGATGCGAGAATGTTCCTTGAGATCGGCCATCAGGTCTTCGGTCTGCTGGCGCAGTTCCGGCACCACGGCGCCGAGCAAAATCGCGCTGCGCACGGAAGCAAGCGCATCCTCCGGCTTGACCAGGATTGCCGGCGGCGGGCTGATGCCCATGCGCTGCAGGGCTCCGAGCACTTCGGCAAGCACGTCGCGGCGCGAGGCCAGCGAGGCGCGGATCTTGGCGTCCTGCTCCTTCAGGCCATCCAGCTTGGCACCGATATCCTCGATGTCCTGGCCAAGCTTCTGCTCGGTCTTGGCCGACTGGATAAGGGCTGCGGTGATGCTGGCGTAATCCTTGCGCACGGAGGCGATATCGGCGGCTAGCCTTGCCATCCGCTCCGACGACAGGGTGATTTCCCTAGTGACGCGTTCATATTCTGCCTGGTTGCTTTGCGGATCGGCCACGCCGTCGGGGATTGCCTGCGCCTCGGCGCGCCCGGCGAAAAGCAAAAGTGCCGAAGCCACGACGAGGTGACTGGCACTTAAGCGGGCCTGCTTGACTTGTGCGCGATCTGACATCCGGTCCGACACTAGAGCGATTCTGGTTTCGAATGAATCCCGCGAACCGCTTTCTTCCCGCGCAAATTGATTGAGATTGGGGCGAAAATCCGGGCGACGGCCAATTCCGCCGTCAGGCGCGATGGTAAGGGTGGCCGGACAGGATGGTTGCGGCGCGGTAGAGCTGTTCGCCCAGCATCACGCGGACCAGCTGGTGCGGCCAGGTGAGTTCTCCGAACGAGACCACCAGATCGGCCTGATCGCGCAAGGACTGGTCGTGGCCATCCGGCCCGCCGATGGCAACCACCAGAGCCTTGCGGCCGCCGTCGCGAAACAGGCCGAGACGGCTGGCAAACTCTTCCGATGAGAAGTTCTTGCCGCGCTCATCGAGCAGGACGAGGGCGCTGCCGGCCTGCAATTGGCCTTGCAGCTTCTGCCCTTCCTCGCGCCGGCGTTCGGCGGCGGTCTGACCGCGGCCTTCGGGGATTTCGGCAATGCCGGTAAATTCCAGGCCAATTGCCGGCCCTGCCTTGGCGAACCGCTCGAAATAGCGGTCGGCAAGTTCCTTTTCGGGGCCGGATTTCATACGGCCCACGGCATGCACGGAGATTTTCATTCCACGTCCTGGCCAATGACGATTGCGGAAATTGAAAAGCAACCTTCACACGGTGCGAAAACCGGACCGGTTTTCGACAAGGTTGTCCGCGGGTCCTGCGCTAGAGCGGCTTTGGAGCCTTCTAATGCAGCGTTTCTTCCTCCAGGTCCGGCGCCTGCCACATCTTTTCAAGATTGTAGAAGTCGCGAACCTCCGGCCGGAAGACGTGGACGATGATATCGCCGGAATCGATCAGGACCCAGTCGGCGCTGGCCAACCCCTCGACGCGCGCATTGCCGTAGCCGGCATCCTTGAGCGCCTTGAGCAGGTGATCGGCAACAGCCGCGACATGGCGGTTCGACCGGCCCGAGGCGATGACCATATAGTCGCCCAGGCTCGATTTTCCCTGAATGTCGATGGAGACGATATTTTCGGCCTTGGAGTCTTCCAGACTGACAAGGACTGTATCGAGGGCGCGGGTGTCGCTTGCGCTGATCCCGGCCGGCGAAGGCACGATATCGGCCTTCTTCCGCAGTGCTGTTCTCAGTGTCTTTCCTTTCGCAGCAAGAACAACCAAATCACCAATCAAATCAGGTGACACTGCTTAGATAGGCAGAGTTCCAATACAGTTTCAAGACGCAGATCACATCCCTTTGAACAGTTGATCGTGACGGTTACTTCGTCCTTACGGCGAAGCGCCCGACCAGACGCTGCTCGGCGATGTCATAGACGAAGATGGCGCGGCCGCCTTCGGCAAGCTCGACGTCCAGCGAAATGCGATTGCCGGAGATTGATTGCGAGACGATCCTTGCGCCGAGCGGCAGCACGATGTCGCCTTCCGTGGGCTGGCCGGCCGGCACCTGGATATCGCCGGCGAGCACCGGGGCCGGTGTCTCGGCGGTGCGCGATTTGTAGACAAGGGCGACGATCACCACCATAAGGGCGAGGAACAGAAGGCCGAGATTGATGCCCATGAAGCGGATGAGCTTCCTGCGCACCTTTTCGACCGACGGATCGAGCGGCTTTTCTTCCTCTTCATCGGCATAAGGCCGGGTCATGGCAACGTCCGGAACAGTTTGAACAGATGAGCGCTCATAGCGAACAGGCCAAAAGATTGATAGGGGGCGCTTCGATCGAACTGGAAGCCGGCGCCGATGCGGCCGGGCAGCGCCTCGACCAATGGCTGACCACAGTGCTTGGGCCGGAGCTTTCGCGCAGCCGCGTGCAGATGCTGATCAAGCAAGGTGCGGTGCGGCTGGGCGGGACGGTCGTCACGGAAGCCAAGCGCAAGGTGGCGGCAGGCGAAGTGGTTTCGGTCGAGATGCCGGAGCCTGAGCCTGCCGAACCGCAAGGCGAGGCAATCGCGCTCGACGTGCTTTACGAAGATGATGAGTTGATCGTCATCAACAAGCCGGCCGGGCTGGTCGTCCATCCGGGCGCGGGCAACTGGACCGGGACACTGGTCAATGCGCTGATCCATCATTGCGGGGCAAGCCTGTCGGGGATAGGCGGGGTCAAGCGCCCGGGGATCGTGCACCGGCTGGACAAGGATACAAGCGGCGTCATGGTGGCGGCCAAGACGGATAGGGCCCACAAGGCGCTGTCGGAAGCCTTTGCCGACCATGGCCGCAGCGGCGACATGCAGCGCGCCTATGTCGCGCTGGTCTGGGGTATTCCGCAGCGGGTGACGGGGACGATCGATGCGCCGCTCGGCCGCGCTGCCGACCGGGTGCGCCGCGCCGTTGTGCCGGAGGGCCGCGACGACGCCCGCCATGCCGTGACGCATTACACGATCGAGGAACGCTACGGCGAGGACCAGTCGAAATTCACGACTGCCAGCCTTGTCGAATGCCGGCTCGAAACCGGCCGGACGCACCAGATAAGGGTGCATATGGCGCATATCGGCCATCCCGTCGTAGGCGACCCCGACTACGGCCAAGCCTTTCGCACCAAGGCCAACCGGCTGCCGGAGCCTCTTCGCGGGCAAGTGCAGGCGTTTCCCCGCCAGGCGCTGCATGCGAGGCTGCTTGAATTCGTTCATCCTGCCACCCATATCTCGATGAGATTCGAAGCGCCGATGCCGGGGGACATGGAGGAACTCGTCAGCGGCTTTCGGAAACTCTGATCCATCCTTCAACAAACCTGACTCGCATTGTTCACTTCAGCGTGACAGTCTGTTTCGACTTGAACAAATGCTGTCTTTTCTGGTTTTGTTCCTGTATATAGTTGATTGCGGATGTGCGCTTCAGGCATCCGCGCCATATGCCCGCCGCGTTTTGGGGGCATTACTCGAAGAGAGGAGGGCGCTTTATGGCCCAGTCATTGCCCAGTATCGTTTCCGGAGAAGGCGGTCTTACCCGCTACCTGGAAGAAATCCGCCGCTTTCCCATGCTGCAGCCGCAGGAAGAGTACATGCTCGCCAAGCGTTACGCCGAGCATGATGACACGTCCGCGGCGCACAAGCTCGTCACCAGCCATTTGAGGCTCGTGGCCAAGATCGCCATGGGTTATCGCGGCTATGGCCTGCCGATTGGCGAAGTCATTTCGGAAGGAAATGTCGGCTTGATGCAGGCCGTCAAGAAGTTCGAGCCAGAGCGTGGTTTCCGGCTGGCTACCTATGCCATGTGGTGGATCAAGGCCTCGATCCAGGAGTACATCCTGCGCTCGTGGAGCCTGGTCAAGATGGGCACCACCGCCAACCAGAAGCGCCTGTTCTTCAACCTGCGCAAGGTGAAGGGCAAGATCCAGGCGCTGGACGACGGCGACCTGAAGCCCGAGCAGATCACCGAGATCGCCACGCGGCTGAACGTGTCCGAGGCGGAAGTGGTGTCGATGAACCGCCGTCTGTCGGGCGACGCGTCGCTCAATGCGCCGATCCGGGCGACTGAAGGCGAAAGCGGCGAGTGGCAGGACTGGCTGGTCGACGACCATGACAGCCAGGAAGAGATGCTGATCGAGCAGGACGAACTCGACAATCGCCGCGGCATGCTGGCGGGCGCGATGTCGGTTCTGAACGATCGCGAACGGCGCATCTTCGAGGCGCGCCGCCTGTCCGAGGAGCCGCTGACGCTGGAAGAACTGTCGGCCGAGTTCGACATTTCGCGCGAACGCGTGCGCCAGATCGAAGTGCGTGCTTTCGAGAAGGTGCAGGACGCGGTCAAGGCCGCAGCCAAGCGCCAGGCCCAGTCGCTGAGGACGATAGACGCCCATCCGGCTGGCTGAGCCATTCGGACATCATGAAAGAGGCGCCGCCGGAAAATACCACGGGGCATTTTTAATTAAAAAAAGAAAATAAAAGAGGAAAGTGAAAGGAACGGCACTAGAACAGGAAAAGCGCGAAGGCTGCTTGGCTTTGCGGATATAGGGCAGGATGGTTTCGAAGGCGCCGAAACGCTTGACAGCATCCTCGTCCGAGACCGAGCCGGCGATGACGATATCCTCGCCCGGCTTCCAGTCGGCCGGCGTCGAAACCGGGAACTTGGCGGTGAGCTGGATCGAATCGATGGCGCGCAGGATTTCCTGGAAATTGCGACCCGTCGACATCGGATAGGTGAGGATCAGCTTGATCTTCTTGTCGGAGCCGATGACGAACACCGAGCGGACCGTCTGGTTGTCGGCCGGCGTGCGGCCCTCGGAGCTTTCGCCCGCCGTTGCCGGCAGCATGTCATAGAGCTTGGCGACCTTGAGTTCGCGGTCGCCGATCATCGGATAGTTGACCGCGTGGCCGGTGGCCTTCTGGATGTCGCCCTTCCACTTGTTGTGGCTTTCCACCGGATCGACCGAAATGCCGATGATCTTGGCGTTACGCTTGTCGAACTCGCCTTTCAGGCCGGCCATGGTGCCGAGCTCGGTGGTGCAGATCGGGGTGAAATCCTTGGGGTGGGAGAAAAGTACGGCCCAGCCGTCGCCAATCCACTCATGGAAATGAATAGGCCCATCGGTCGTGTCGGCGCTGAAATCCGGAGCGATGTCGTTGATACGGAGGGTCATGGTACTTGCCTGTCCTGACTTTGTTGAAAATTGAAAGCCGTTACAGGCGGGCCTGAGTATATTATTCCTATGCAAGCTCGCCCGTTACCACATTTATAGCACCAGATTGCGCATGGCTCAAAAACGGCGGACGCCCGCCGCCTGCATTGGCGAGCAAAATTATTCTCCATATCAAGGAAGTGGCGATACGTTCATTCTGTGAACGAACAGATCAATCCTTGCGGATCGCCAGCGTCGAGGCGATGTCTTCCATGCGCTGCGCGAGCGCTCCCAACGCGCCGGTCAGGGCGGAATCGTTCTTGTCAGCCTTGGTCAGGGCGTCGTCGCGGGTCTTGCGCAGGGTCTGCACTTCGCTTTCCATGCCCTTGATGCGCTTTTGCAGTTCGGAAAGTTCGTCCATGACCATGATGCCGGCCATGACGGTGAGGCGCTGGTCGCCGATCTCGCCGAACGAATCCTTGAGATGCAGCACATAGCGATCGAAGCGCTCGGCCAAGTCGATGAGGTGCTCTTCCTGGCCCTCGTCACAAGCCATGCGGTATTGCTTGCCGTCTATCGAAACCGTCACCTGGGCCATTTCGACACTCTCAATCCTACCTGTCCAGCACCGCGCGGATGGTTTCCATGGCGGTCACCAACCGGCGCGACACCTCCTTGTTGGCGTCTTCGAGCCGTTCGGCACGGGCCTCCGAATTGTCAAGTTCCTGGGCTAGGCGCGACCTATCGGCGTTCATGCGCTGCACTTCGGCTTCGGCCTCGGAATAATCCCGCTCGTGCTCCAGCCTTGCGGCAACCGCACTTTCCAAGCTTTCCATGGCCTTGCCCAGCCTGGCGATGACTTCCTTGAGCGTGGTGTCCCCGGTCATGGCTGTTATCCTGTCTTTTGCCCATCACCGAATCGTGCGCGTTCAGAACGCGTTATCCTTGAAACATTAGGCACCGGGTGAAGCGTGCGTCAACAAAGCTCTCGCGCTGTCCCCCGCAAACGGCGCGGGAGAATGACCAAAGCTGCGGCGAATCCGCTGAAATGCACCGCTTTTGTTGACTAAAAGCGCGTGGCTGCTATGTGTCGCGCACCTTTTCCCAAGCTCTCAAAGACGCTCCTTGGAGGAACCATGCTCTCGCGTGAACAACATGACCGGATGGCAAACGCGATCCGCTTTCTTTCCATGGATGCCGTGGAGAAAGCCAATTCCGGTCACCCCGGCCTGCCGATGGGCTGCGCCGACATCGCGACCGTGCTTTTTACCCGCTTCCTGAAGTTCGACGCCAGCAAGCCGCATTGGCCCGACCGCGACCGTTTCATCCTGTCGGCGGGCCATGGCTCGATGCTGCTTTATTCGCTGCTTTACCTGACCGGCTACGAGGATATGACCCTCGACCAGATCAAGAACTTCCGCCAGCTCGGCTCACGCACCGCCGGCCATCCGGAATATGGCCATGCCAGCGGCATCGAGACGACGACAGGCCCGCTCGGGCAGGGCGTCGCCAATTCGGTTGGCTTCGCGCTCGGCGAGAGGATCATGAACGCGGCGTTCGGCAACGACCTCGTCGATCACTACACCTATGTCCTGGCCGGCGACGGCTGTCTGATGGAAGGCATCAGCCAGGAAGCGATTTCGCTGGCCGGCCATTTGAAGCTGAACAAGCTGATCGTCATCTGGGACAACAACAACATCTCCATCGACGGACCGGTGTCGCTGTCGGATTCGACCGACCAGGTTGCACGCTTCCAGGCTTCGGGCTGGAATGCCGTGCATGTCGACGGAATGGATCCCGAAGCGCTTGCCTATGCGATCGAGGCGGCGCGCCATTCCGACAAGCCGACGCTGATTGCCGCCAAGACAACGATCGGCTTTGGTGCGCCGACCAAGGCCGGCACCAACAAGGTGCACGGTTCGCCGCTCGGCGCGGAAGAAATCGCAGGCGCGCGCAAGTTCCTCGGCTGGAGTTCTGAGCCATTCGACATTCCCGCGGATATCCTCGATGCGTGGCGTGCCGCCGGCAGGGCTGGCGCCAAGGTGCGTACGGACTGGGAAGGGCGGCTGGCCAAGGCCGATGCCGCCAAGCGCGCCGAATTCGAACGGCGCCAGCGCGGCGAACTGCCGAAGAATTTCGATGCGGTCATCGCCGACTACAAGAAGAAGCTTGTGGCGGACAAGCCGAAGGTCGCCACGCGCAAGTCCTCGGAAATGGCGCTCGAGGTCATCAACGGCGTGATGCCGGAGACCATTGGCGGCTCGGCGGACCTGACCGGTTCGAACAACACCAAGACCAGCCAGACGAAGAACATCACGCCCGACAATTACGGCGAGCGCTATGTCCATTACGGCATCCGCGAACACGGCATGGCGGCGGCGATGAACGGGCTGGCGCTGCATGGCGGCATCATCCCCTATGGCGGCACGTTCCTGTGTTTTTCGGACTATGCGCGTCCGGCCATGCGGCTGGCGTCGCTGATGGGCATCCGCTCGATCTTCGTGATGACGCACGATTCGATCGGGCTTGGCGAAGACGGCCCGACCCACCAGCCGGTTGAGCATCTGGCCGCACTTCGCGCCATCCCGAACCACAATGTGTTCCGCCCGGCTGACGCGACCGAGGCGGCCGAATGCTGGCAGATCGCACTGGAATCGGAAAAGACGCCTTCGACGCTGGCGCTGACCCGCCAGAACCTGCCGGCAGTGCGCACCGAATTTGCCAAGGACAATCTGTGCGGCAAGGGCGCCTATGAACTCGCGGCTGCCGAAGGCGGCGACGCGGCGGTGACGATCTTCGCTTCCGGCTCGGAAATCGAGATCGCGCTCGGCGCGCGCAAGCTGTTGCAGGACAAAGGACACGCGACGCGGGTCGTTTCGGTGCCCTGCTTCGAACTGTTCGAACAGCAGAGCGCGAGCTATCGCAAGGCGACGCTTGGCAACGCCAAGGTCAAGGTGGCCATCGAGGCCGGTATCCGCCAGGGCTGGGATGCGCTTATCGGCACGGACGGCATTTTCATCGGCATGACCGGCTTTGGTGCCAGCGCGCCGATCGAAAAGCTCTATCCGCATTTCGGCATTACCGCGGAGGCTGCGGCGAAAGCGGCCGAAACGCAGTTGAAAGGCAAGTAACGGCAGGGACGAGGCCGATCAGACTCAAGGAGTTACTAGGCCAGGTCCGGCAAATCGATTTGAAGCGCATGGCGGGTGGTGGATTCCTCCAGCGTCCGCCGTTATGAAACGGCAGGAAAAGTTTTCCGCCCCCAGGAGATGACTATGACTTTGAAGGTTGCCATCAATGGCTTTGGCCGCATCGGCCGCAACATCTTGCGCGCGATCTACGAAAGCGGCCGCAAGGATATCGACGTGGTCGCCATCAACGACCTCGGCCCGGTCGAGACCAACGCACATCTCCTGCGTTACGACAGTGTGCACGGCCGCTTCCCCAATGAAGTGAAGGTCGACGGCAACACGATCAGCGTAGGTTCGGAATCGTTCAAGGTTTTCGCTGAACGCGATCCGTCGAAGCTGCCGTGGGGCGACCTCGGCGTCGACATCGTGCTGGAGTGCACCGGCATCTTCACCTCCAAGGACAAGGCCTCGGCCCACCTGACCGCCGGCGCCAAGCGCGTCATCGTCTCGGCTCCCGCAGATGGCGCCGACCTGACGGTCGTCTACGGCGTCAACCACGACAAGTTGTCGAAGGACCACATCGTCATCTCCAATGCGTCGTGCACCACCAACTGCCTCGCGCCGGTCGCCAAGGTGCTTAACGATGCCTTCGGCATCGAAAAGGGCTTCATGACGACGGTGCACGCCTATACGGGCGACCAGCCGACGCTCGACACCATGCACAAGGACCTCTACCGCGCGCGCGCCGCGGCCATGTCGATGATCCCTACTTCGACCGGCGCAGCCAAGGCCGTCGGCCTCGTCCTCCCGGAACTGAAGGGCAAGCTCGACGGCGTGTCGATCCGCGTGCCGACGCCGAATGTGTCGGTCATCGATTTCAAGTTTGTGCCCAAGCGCAACGTGACGGTGGAAGAGGTCAACAAGGTTCTGGTGGCGGCTGCCGAAGGCCCGCTCAAGGGCATTCTCGCCTATACCAAGGAGCCGCTGGTTTCGATCGACCTCAACCACAATCCGGCTTCGTCGACCTTCGCGCTCGACCAGACCAAGGTCATCGAAGGCAACCTCGTGCGCGTCATGTCCTGGTACGACAACGAGTGGGGCTTCTCGAACCGCATGGCCGACACCGCCGTTGCTTTCGGTAAGACCATCGGCTGATTTTCCGGTTTCAAGACTGCTGCAGAACGCCCGGTTTCAGCCGGGCGTTTTTGTTTTGGGCGAGCCAGGCAAAAAAAGTGCTTCCCGGGCGGATATTTGCGCCGAAAAGCTTGCCCAACGCCATGTCTTCGCCTCACTCTGCCTTATGCAGAAAATTGCACCCTGACAGGGGAAGGCAAGCCGAAGGGAAGTGGGGGCATGGAACACGCGATCTATCTGGTGACGCTGGTCGGCACCGGGCTAGTGATCGCGGCCGCGTTCTCCAGCCTGATCGCCTTCCGCTTCGGCGCACCGTTGCTGCTGCTCTTCCTCAGCATTGGCCTCATCACCGGCGGCGATGGATTGGGCATCCAGTTCGACAATGCGCAGGTGGCTTATTTCGCCGGCTCGCTGGCTCTGGCCGTCATCCTGTTCGATTCCGGCTTCGGCACGCCGCTCAATGCGCTGCGACAGGCGGCCGGCCCGGCACTGTCGCTCGCCACCGTGGGTGTGCTGATAACCGCCGTCGTCTTCGCGACCGCCGCATTCTACCTGTTCGACCTGTCGTGGCTGGAATCGCTCCTGCTGGGCGCGGCGGTGGCCTCGACCGATGCGGCGGCGGTGTTCTTCCTTCTGCGCGCCGGCGAAATCAACCTGCGTGAGCGTGTGCGCTCGACGCTCGAGATCGAATCGGGAAGCAACGACCCGATCGCGATTTTCCTGACCATCACGCTGGTCGAAATCATTGCTGCAGGCGCGGACAGTCACGCCAAGCTGGTCGTACTCGATCTTGTCTTCGGGTTCATCCTCAGCATGGGCATAGGCGCGACTGTCGGCATCCTCGGCGGCATGGCGATAGTGCGGCTGGTGGATCGGCTCAATCTGGATCACGGCCTTTTGCCGATCTTCGTGCTGACGCTTTCGCTTACCGTGTTCGCTGCTGCCGGCAGCCTTGGCGGCTCGGGCTTCCTCGCGGTCTATCTGGCCGGCATGGTGGCAGGAAATTCCGACATCCGCGCCGTCACCATGCTGAAGCGGTTCCAGGACGGCATGTCGTGGCTGGCGCAGATCATCATGTTCCTGGTACTCGGTCTTTTCGCCACGCCGTCACAATTTCCGGCGATCCTCATCCCGGCCGTTCTGCTTGGCTTGTTCCTGGCTTTCATTGCCCGGCCGATCGCGGTGTGGCTCTGCCTGATGCCCTTTCGCCTGCCACGCCCGGAGGTCGCGTTCATATCGTGGGTCGGCCTGCGCGGCGCTGTCTCGATCCTGCTTGCGATAACGCCGCTGCTCGGCGGGTTGGAACACGGTCGCTTCATCTTCAACGTCGCATTCATCGTCGTTCTTGTGTCGCTTGTCGTGCAGGGCTGGACGGTCGGGCCACTGGCGCGGCGTCTCGGACTCATCGTGCCGTCACGACTCGGGCCGCTCAACAAGGTCGAACTGGAACTGCCGGGTTCCGCGCGCCACGAATTGCTGGCTTATAAGGTTGCGCCCGGCAGTCCGGTGGCGCGCGGCGAACGCATTCCGCGCTGGGCACGGCCTTCGCTTGTCGTGCGCGAAGGCCGCTCAATGCGGTTCCAGGACATGGGTCGCCTCTCTGCTGGCGACAACGTCTATATTTTCGTGCCGGACCGTTACCCGCGCCTGCTCGACAAGCTTTTCGCCAGCCGTGCCGCGGTCGATCCGGAAGATGCCGATTTCTTTGGTGCTTTCGCCGTCGATCCGGGGCGTCCTGCTGCCGAGCTCGAGGCGGCCTACGGTCCCGCCCTGACGGAAGCCGAGCGCAAGCTGACTGTCGGTCAACTGGTGGTGAACAGGTTGGGCGGCCATGCTGAATATGCCGACCGGCTTTCGCTCGAACCGATCGAACTGATCGTGCGCGATGTCGATGAAAAAGGGCGGATCATCAGCCTCGGCCTTTCGTTCGAGCCGACGGCGCCGGTGGCGCGGGTACCGGTGTTCCTCAGCGCCGGTGAGATCTACGACCGTATCGTCAAGCTGTTCAGCGGCAGAAAGCGGAAGACGGCTGGTCCGGATGGAGTAGTTGCCGATGTGCAGCCGACTCCTGAAGCAATGTCGGAGGAACCCCGGATCGTGGCGCTGAAGTCCGATCAGCCGGGACCGGACGACACCGAAGCGCCTGAAGATGCGCCGCCTACTGTGGCCTGACGGCAGGTTTTGAAAGATTTTCATTGCGACCGGCGGTGCGAGCTTGCATCGCCAGCCGCGCCGGGTATGGTCCGGCGGCTTTCGCGGAGAAGAAATGGTCATGGCAGGTTTCAAGACGCTCGACGACATGGGCACCGTAACCGGCAAGCGCGTGCTCGTCCGCGTCGATCTCAATGTGCCGATGGCGGATGGCAAGGTTACCGACGCGACACGCATCGAGCGTATCGTGCCGACCATCGAGGAACTGTCAAAGAAGGGCGCGAAGGTCATCTTGCTCGCGCATTTCGGCCGCCCGAAGGACGGGCCATCACCGGAGTTTTCGCTTGAGCCGATCGCCAAGGCGACCGCCAAGGTGCTTGGTCGCCCGGTTGGCTTCGCCGCCGACTGCATCGGCGAGAAAGCTACCGCTGCCGTGGGCGCGATGAAGGATGGCGACGTGTTGCTGCTTGAGAACACGCGCTTCTACAAGGCGGAAGAAAAGAACGACCCCGACTTCACGGAGAAGCTGGCGGCGAACGGCGACCTCTACGTCAACGACGCGTTCTCCGCCGCGCATCGCGCGCATTGCTCGACCGAGGGCCTTGCCCGCCTGCTACCGGCTTTTGCCGGGCGGACCATGGAAGCTGAATTGGGCGCGCTGGAAAAGGGTCTCGGCAATCCGGTAAAGCCGGTCATCGCCATTGTCGGCGGCGCAAAGGTTTCGACCAAGATCGACCTGTTGATGAACCTCGTCAGGAAGGTCGATGCGCTCGTTATCGGCGGCGGCATGGCCAATACATTCTTGGCCGCGCGCGGCACCAATGTCGGCAAGTCGCTGGCCGAGCACGATCTTGCGCCGACCGCCAAGCAGATCATGATCGAGGCGGCTGAAGCGGGCTGCGCGCTGATCTTGCCCACCGACGGCGTGGTGGCGCGCGAATTCAAGGCTGGTGCGGCAAACGAGACGGTTCCTGTCAGCGCCGTTCCCGAGGACGCGATGATCCTCGATGTCGGTCCGAAAACAGTCGAGGCTGTCGTCCAGTGGATCGACCGGGCTGCGACACTGGTCTGGAATGGGCCGCTTGGCGCCTTCGAGATCGAGCCGTTCGACAGGGCGACGGTCGCTGCAGCCCGGCACGCGGCAAAGCGCACAAAGGAAAGCAAGCTGGTGTCGGTGGCCGGTGGCGGCGATACGGTTGCCGCGCTCAACCATGCTGGCGTGGCCGACGATTTCACCTATGTCTCGACCGCCGGAGGGGCGTTCCTGGAGTGGATGGAAGGCAAGCCGCTGCCGGGCGTTGATGTGCTAAAGGCTTAGGCTGCGGTCAAACGTACCTGGCTGAGCATTAGCCGCATTTGGGTAATGCAAGGTGATTTCCCCTGGCTGGAAAATGCTCTAGAGCACGCCTTGACGCATTGGTTTTGTAAATCGGTCGACTTTGGGAGAATGAGATGAACAAGGACATGGCCGCGCAGGCCGCAAACAAGGACGGCTTCATTGCGGCGCTCGATCAGTCGGGCGGCTCGACGCCGAAGGCGCTCAAGCTTTACGGCATCAACGAAAGCGCCTGGTCCAGCGATGCGGAGATGTTCGACCTCGTTCACCAGATGCGCACCCGCATCATCAAGTCGCCCGCCTTCACCGGCGACAAGGTGATGGGTGCGATCCTGTTCGAGCAGACCATGGACCGCGAGATCGACGGCACGCCGACCGCTCAGTATCTGTGGGAAAAACGCCATGTGGTGCCCTTCCTGAAGATCGACAAGGGTCTGGAGGAAGGCAAGGACGGTGTGAAGCTGATGAAGCCGATGCCGAACCTCGACGCTCTCTTGAAGCGTGCTGTTTCGAAGGGGATCTTCGGCACGAAAGAACGATCCGTGATCGATGCCGCGAACCCGAAAGGCATCGCCGCCGTTGTCGACCAGCAGTTCGAAGTGGCCAAGCAGGTCCTGGCGCACGGCCTTGTCCCGATCATCGAACCCGAGGTCACGATTTCGATCCCCGATAAGGCGGAAGCGGAGGACATCCTCCTTGCCGAAATCCGCAAGCATCTCGCCGATGTGCCGACCGGCAAGCAGGTGATGCTGAAGCTGACGCTGCCGACGAAGGCCAACCTCTACAAGCCTCTGATCGACGATCCCCGCGTCATGCGTGTGGTGGCGCTTTCCGGCGGCTATTCCCGCGACGATGCGAATGCCAAGCTGAGACAAAATGACGGCATGATCGCCAGCTTCTCGCGTGCTCTGACCGAGGGCCTGTCGGCTGGCCAGAGCGATGCCGAGTTCAATGCTGCGCTGGGCTCCGCGATCGACAGCATTTTCGAGGCGTCCCGCGCGCGCTGACAGGCGGCCAGCGCCGACAACGACTTCAAGCCCGGGCCCTGCGCCCGGGTTTTGGTTTTCAGGAACTGATGTTGGTCAAACCGCGAAAAATTTGTCCTGACGTGTCGGAGTTGCGGGTTCACTTTCGTCCTTGGACCGAGGAGGCGAACGAAGCGTCGGAAACTGCGGGCATTTCCTGCTGACAGCATCATGCTGACGCCTGCTGCCAAATCAGGCAGGAAAAGCGTTCACGTGAGGTATTCCAGCCGGTTTCGACGCGTTTTTGACGGCACATCAATCCTTTCATCAACTTTTCTGACTATTTCGCAGTGCTAAGTTGATGTAGAAGGCGCGCTCCGTCGCTCACGGCGAATTGAACGCGAAGCGCGCATACCCATATGGACCATGGCGTCCGACAAGACGCCGCCTGGCTGAGCCATTGCGCACCCGGAAAGATGACAATGCCAAAATTCAAGTTTCACAAGCTTGCCGCCATTGTTGTGCTCATCGTTTTTGCAGGATGGGTCGCAACCGGCGCTTTTTCGTCGGTCGGCAGCGACGCGCCGGAAGAAAATCCGAAGGCAGCCGAAAAACCAAAGGCGGCTGAACCCGCGCCGCTCAGGACCGTAAAGGTCGTGGTGCCGCCGAGGCAAGCGCATGCGCGCGCAATCCGTATTTCCGGCCTGACCGAGGCCGATAAACGCGCGGTGCTGGCCACCCGGGTCGGCGGCGTCATTTCCGAACTGCCCGTCAAGCAGGGCGATCGGGTCAAGACCGGCGATCTGGTGCTGATGCTCGATGCGGAGGAGAAAGTGTCGGCGGTGGACAATGCCAGGCAGCTTCTCGCCCAGCGCCAGGCCGAGATCGATGCGTCCGAGCGGCTGGCTAAGACCGGCAACCTGCCTAAACTGCAACTCGATACGGCGCGCTCGGCGCTTGCCGCGGCCAAGTCGCAGCTCGATGCAGCCGAAGCCGAGCTTGCCCGCAACGAGGTCAAGGCGCCTTTCAATGGCGTTATCGACCGCGTTGCCGTGGAACTTGGCAGCGCCATCATGCAAGGCGGCGAGGTCGCCACGATCCTCAGCCTCGACCCGATCGTGGCGCGTGGCGAGATCAGCGAACGCGACCTTGGATACCTCAAGATCGGGGATACGGCGAAGGTGAGGCTGGTGAGTGGCGATGTCGTCGAAGGCACCGTGCGCTACATCAGCCGCGATGCGTCGTCGGCAACACGTACATTCCGTGTCGAGGTCGCAATTCCCAATGCCGACGGCGCCATTCCCGCAGGCATGACCGCCGAGATTACCCTGCAGACCGCGCCCACCGACGCGATCACGTTGCCGCGCTCGGTGGTGACGCTCAGCAAGGATGGCGATCTCGGCATCCGCGCCGTAGGTGCCGACAGCAAGGTTGTCTTCTACCCGATCGACCTGATCGACGACACGCAGGGCGGACTGGTGCTGGCGGGCATACCCGCCGATGCGCAGGTGATCATTGCCGGGCAGGATCTGGTCAAGGAAGGCGATGAGGTCAATGCCGTCGTTGCCGACGAGGCGGCGATCAGGAAACTCGTCCAAGACGCGTCCGGAACGCAGTGAGGCAACGGCATGGATATCGTTAAAATCGCGATCCATAACGCGCGCCTGACGCTCTCGGTCCTGATCTTCCTGGTGATTGCCGGGGCGCTGGCCTATCGGGCCGTACCGAAGGAGGCCGAGCCCGACGTCGCTATTCCGATCATGTATGTCAGCCTGATCTATCAGGGCATTTCGCCGGAAGACGCCGAGCGCCTGCTGCTGCGCCCAGTTGAATCGCAGCTCAAGAGCCTCAAGGGGCTCAAGGAGATGAAGTCGAACGCCTTCCAGGGCGGCGCCAACGTCATCGTCGAGTTCGATCCGTCGACGGACCTCAGCGACGCGCTGATCGATACCCGCAACAAGGTTCAGGATGCCAAGCGCGACCTGCCGGCGGGCGTCGAGGAACCGACCGTCAACGAAGTCAACCTGTCGGAGTTCCCGGTGGTCTTCGTGACCTTGTCCGGCGATATACCGGAACGCACATTGACTGCGGCGGCAAAGACCTTGCGCGACCGCATCGAGGAAGTGCCCGGCGTTCTGGAAGGCGAAATCCAGGGATCGCGCGACGAACAGGTCGAGGCCATCATCGATCCGGTGCGGCTGTCGTCCTACGGGCTCCAGCTCGACCAGTTGATCCAGGGCATCGGTGCGTCGAACAGCCTTGTTGCCGCCGGCGCGATCGAGGGCACGGAAGGCAAGTACGCGGTCAAAGTGCCGGCGCTGATCGAGACGCCGGAGGATGTCGCCAATCTTCCGGTGGTGGCAGGACCGAACGCCGTCGTGCGCGTCCGCGACCTCGCCGCCGTGCGTTCGACGTTCAAGGATGCGGAGACGATTGCGCGCATCGACGGCAAGAGCGCCATCACCATTGCGGTGAAGAAGCGCATCGGCGCCAATGTGGTCGAGACGATCGAAGGCGCCAAGAAGGTTTCCGAGCAGTTCGTCGCTCAGAACGCGCAGGTGCTGCCGGACCTCAAGGTGACGTACACGCAAGACAAGTCGGTCTTCGTCAACCAGTTGCTGAACGACCTGCAGAACCACGTGATGATCGCCGTCATCCTGGTTTTCATCGTCATTCTCTATGCGCTGTCCGGGCGTGCCTCGATGCTGATCGGCCTGGCTATCCCGTCGTCGTTCCTGATGGGCATCTTGGCGCTGGCGCTGATGGGCTACACGATCAACATGATCGTGCTGTTCAGCCTCATCCTGGCGGTCGGCATGCTGGTTGACGACGCCATCATCGTTACCGAATATGCCGAGCGGCGCATGAGCGAGGGCATGCCGAAGGAGCAGGCTTTCGAGCAAGCCGCCAAGCGCATGGCCGGTCCGGTCATCGCCGCCACCATGACCCGCATCGCGGCCTTCTCGCCGCTTCTGTTCTGGCCTGGCATCGTCGGCGACTTCATGAAGTACCTGCCGATCACGCTGATCGTGACGCTGGCGGCTTCGATGGCTTATGCCCTGATCTTCGCGCCGTCGATTGGCGCGATCTTTGCCAAGCCACCGAAGGACCATGGCAAAGAGCATCGTGACGGTCTCTATATGGCCGTGGTGAAGAAAGCCGTGCATTTCCCGATCACGGCCCTGGTGCTGACCGTGCTGTTGCTCGGCGGCTCGCTGTTCTCATATGTCAAGTATGGCAACGGCGTCGAATTCTTCCCGAATGTCGAGCCGGACTACGGCCTTCTTTACGTTCATGCCCGCGGCAATCTCTCGCTTGAAGAGATGAACGTGGCGACGACCGAAGCTGAAAGCCGTATCCTCGGCTGGCCCGGCATCAAGTCGGTGCTCACCAAGGTCGGCAAGACGCGCGGCGGAGAGGATATCCCCGAGGATGTGGTCGGCGTCATCAACTACGAGTTTGTCGATTGGCGGCAACGCAAGTCGGCTCACGAGATCCTCGACGACCTGCGCGTTGCCATGGCCGGCATCCCTGGCGTCGATGTCGAGGTTCGTGTGCCGGATGCTGGCCCGCCAACCGGCAAGGCGATCCAGGTGCAGCTCTCTGCGACCGATCCGACGGGATTGAACGACTACGCCAGAGAGGTTGCGGCCGCGGTGGCCAAGGTGCCCGGTGTCATCGACCTGTCGGATGGCCTGCCGCCCCCCGGCATCGACTGGGCGTTGCAGGTCGATCGTTCCAAGGCTGCGCAGTACGGCATCAGCCCGACTTCGGTCGGCACGGTCGTGCAACTCGTCACCACGGGGTTGAAGCTGACCGACTATCGGCCGGCCGGCGCCGACGACGCAGTCGACATCAGGCTGCGCCTGCCGGAAGATCGCCGCACGCTGTCCACACTTGACGAGTTGCGCATACAGACTTCGCAAGGTTCGGTGCCGATCTCCAATTTTGTCACCCGCAAACCGGAACCAACCGTTGGCATCCTGAAACGCATTGACGGTAAGCGCACCATCACAGTTCAGGCAAACGTGGCGAGTGGCCTGCAGGTGGCGGCTGTGCAGGCCGATGTGGCGAAGGTCGTCGGCGAGATGGCAAAGCCGGGCGTGGACTGGAAGCTTGCAGGCTCGAACGAGGACAGTGCAGAGGCCGGTGCGTTTCTGGTGAATGCTTTCGGCGCTGCGATCTTCCTGATCTTCATCGTGCTGCTTGCGCAGTTCAACAAGTTCACCAGTGTGTTGATGGTGCTGTCCTGCGTGGTCATGGCAATGATCGGCGCGCTGCTGGGAATGCTGGCTACCGGGCAGGCCTTCGTCATCGTCATGTCCGGCATTGGTATGATCGCGCTGGCCGGCGTGGTGGTGAACAACAACATCGTGTTGATCGATACCTACGACCGGCTACGCGAAGAAGGCTGGGACAAGACGGAAGCGGTGCTGCAGACCTGCCGTGAGCGTGCCCGCCCGGTCGTGCTGACGGCGCTGTCGGCGATCCTCGGCGTGCTGCCGATCGCCTTCGGCCTCGGGCTGGAAATCTTCCACCGTGAGACGACGATCAATGCCCCGTCGACGCAGTGGTGGATCGCGCTGTCTTCCGCCATCGTGTTCGGTCTGGCCTTTGCGACCGTGCTTACCCTGATCGTGACGCCATCGATGCTGATGATCTTCACCAGGAGCAAGGATAGCAAATTCTATGCGTTCTGGCGGCGCGTGTTCCGCCGTGACAAGAAACAGCTGGCCAAGGAGGCTGCTGCCCCTGCCGCGAAGGACGATCTGGCGGTTTCCTATCCCAAGGCTGCTGAATAACGTTTGAGCGGAGTGTCGATGGCGAAGGCCGGTCGGGAACAACCGGGCGGCCTTTTGCATTGTGGTGGCATGAGTTTCAACAATGCGAGGCTGTCGCCATGCCACTCACGACACTGCTGATCATCATTCTGATCCTGATCCTGATCGGTGCAATCCCGAGCTGGCCCTATTCTCGCAGTTGGGGCTACGGGCCGTCCGGCATTGTCGGCGTCATACTGATCGTGCTTCTGATCCTGCTGTTCATGGGCAGGGTTTGACGCCGTCGTTTGATTACTCCGCTGCTGCGGGGGCAGGGTGGAAGTCGGCGCGTCGTGCGAGGCCGGACATCAGGCAGACGACGACCAGCAAGCCGGAAAGGGTAATGAAGATCGGACCAAATCCGGTCCGTTCCGCAACGAAGCCGATCGCCGAGGGGGCGACGAGAATTCCGCAATAACCCATTGTCGTGACGACGCTCATGCCGACCCCGGAAGACATGCCTTCCTGATTGCCGCCAGCCGAAAAGGCGATGGGCACCATGTTGGCGATGCCGAAACCGCAGAACGCAAAGGCCGCGATGGCGAGCCATGGCGAGGGCGACAGGCCCGCCACCAGCATTCCGGAGGCGGCGACGAGGCTCGAAACGCGCAAGGTGGTGACGGCGCCGAAGCGGTTGCGGACGGCGTCGCCGGCGAAACGCATGAAGGCCATGACGCCCGAGAAGGCCGCAAAGGCAAGGCCGGCGGTGGCAAGATTCGTACCGAGTTCCTGTTGCAGGTATAACGCTGCCCAGTCGAGGACCGCCCCTTCAGGGATCATAGAGAACAGCGCCATAAGCCCGATCAGGTAGATCACCGGGTTTCGGGGCAGCGTGAATCGGTGATGGACGCCGGCTACCGATCTAGGCTCGGCAATGAGGTGGCCAAGTGCAAGCATGACGGCGGCGAAAGCAACGACCGTCACTGCGGCAGCATGGGCGAGATGGCCAAAGTTCTGGATGGCGAAGCCACCCAACGCGCCGCCGGCAAAGCCGCCCAGGCTCCAGAAGCCGTGCGAAGACGACATGATGGCGCGTGACAGCTTGCGCTCGACGGCGACCGCGTTGGCGTTCATGGCGACATCCATGCCGCCGATCAACCCGCCGAAGAGGATCATGGTGACGGCGGCGACCGGAACGTTGGGCGCCAGCGCCACCAACAGAAGGCCGAACGCGGCGGCGACGCCGAACCACCGCACCACGGAGCGCGACCGGTGCCGCGAAATGAGATGTCCGCACCATGTCATGGCGACGACTGCGCCGAGGCCGAACAAAAGGATCAGCAGCCCGAGCGTGAACTTGCTTATATCGAGACGGGTGAGAAACACTGGAATCTGCGGCGCCCAGCTTCCGGTGAGAAAGCCGTTGACGAAAAACATCGTTGCAACGGCCCAGCGGCCACGAACAGCGCTCGCGACGGAGCTCGATTCAGTCATCGGGTCAAATCTCACGCGGAAACTGGAGGACAGGGCCTTTTAAATCGTTTTATCCCGCCGTCAAAGTGCAGCCGGCCCGAAGCATTTGGGCCAAGGGCTTGTTCCCGGTCAGTGACCCTTGGGGCGGTTTACCTCAAATGCGGCTTTCTTCGCATCCGATGCCTCGGTCTGGTGAAGCGCCTGCCAATCGGCATAGGGCATGCCATAGATGATTTCGCGCGACTGATCCTTGGAGAGATTGACACCTTCCGCGCCCGCTGCTTCCCGATACCAGTTGGACAGGCAGTTGCGGCAAAAGCCGGCAAGGTTCATCAGGTCGATGTTCTGGACATCGGTGCGCTGGCGCAGATGCTCGACCAACCGGCGGAAGGCCGCCGCTTCGAAATCCCGCTGCTGATCCTGGCTGAGTTCGGTCATGGTCATCTCCTGCGTTCAAAGCGGTCCGGTCCGCGAACCGAAATGGCGAACCTCGTGTATATCGGAACGCCGGTTGATGGCGTCAACGATCGGGGCAAGCCGGCCGGCCCAGGCCGCGGCCTCGTCGGGCCTTGCGATCAGGTCTTGCCGGATTTCGATCAGCGCATGAGCAAAGCCGTTGACGATGGCGTGCTTGAACATGGTATCGCCGCGTAGGGCGCCGTCATAGGGCTCATTGTCGCCGACGGTGAGGGAAGCGTCCTCAGCCAGCATGTCGATCAGTGGACGAGGCGCCCTGTCGTCTAGATCCCACAACACGCCAACATGCCAAGGCCGTTGGACGCCCTGCATCGACGGGGTGAAGGAGTGGATCGAGAAGATGAAAGGAGCGTGACTCGAGGCGTGGGCCACGGATGCGGCCAGTGCGGCGACGGCGTCGTGATAGGGCCGGTAGAAGCGGTCCAGCCGCTTCTCGCGCTCTTCGCTCGAAAGCGGGTAGTTGGCCGGAATGACGGTGCCGTCATAGAGCTGGCGAACGAGCGTGGGGTCGTCCTCGCCGCGATTGGGATCGACCAGCAGGCGGGAAAAGGTGGCCAGCACTGCTGGAGCGCCAAGCAGCGCCGCAAGCTCGCGGGTCACCGTTTCGACGCCGATATCATAGGCGATGTGGCGTTCGAACTCGGCAGGCGGCAGACCGAGGTCACCATACTCTTCCGGCAGATCACGCCTGGCATGGTCTGCGACCAGCACAAGGCCTCGCTTGCGATCGCCCTCGATCAGGTCGAAAGGGGCGAAAACTGTGGATCGGGTCATGAGCGGGAAGATTGGTCCGTTTTTCGTTCCTGGCAGGGTGCTACCGTCATTCCACGAAGAGGGCTTCCGCGCAATGCCGTGGTTTGGACAAGGTTTTTACCGAAATCTGCCCCAAGGGCGACCAAACACCGCGCCACCCATTTTTAAATCGATTGGAATTCTGTGCGGCGGCGCGTTGACATGCGCCGGCAGTTTGCCGAAAAGGGGCGTCACCAGATGATGAAAACGATGCTGAGGGGATTGACGAGGGTATGTGCTGGCTCTTTGCGCGCCCGCCGCGTGAGTGCCATGCTGCTGCCGTTTTTCGTAGCACCATTCGTCATGATCGCCCTTGCAACGCCCGCACATGCTGACTTTCGTGTCTGCAATGCGACGCAGAATCTTGTCGGGGTCGGCATAGGCTACCGCGCCAAGGCCGGCTGGATCACCGAGGGCTGGTGGCACATTGAGGCATCGAGCTGCAAGACGCTGATCGAGGGGCCGCTGTCATCAAGGTTTTACTATCTTTATGCAGAAGACGCCGAGCGGGGCGGCCGCTGGGACGGCCCGATCAGCATGTGCGTGGCTGAAAAGGAATTCAAGATCGCCGGCGTCACCGACTGCGTGGCGAGAGGCTTTCAGCGCGCTGGATTCCAGGAATACGACACGGGCGAGCAGGCAAGCTGGATGGTCCAGCTGACCGAGCAGCCGGCAACGGATGGCGGCACCGCCGCCCCAGGAAGCAACAGTCAATGAGACGCAGCCGCAAGGTCAAGATTCTCGCCACCATTGGCCCAGCCTCCTCCGAAGAGGCGATGCTGAAGAAGCTCTTCGAGGCGGGAGCCGACGTTTTCCGCATCAACATGAGCCATGCGGATCACGACCTTATGCGAACTCTGATTGGCCGTATCCGCGCTGTAGAAGCAGCGGTTGGCCGCCCCATCGGCATCCTTGCCGATATCCAGGGACCGAAGCTGCGCGTCGGCAAGTTCGCCAACGGCAAGGAAACGCTAACCGTTGGCCAGACATTCACGCTCGACGACAGCGAGGAACCTGGCGATGCAAAGCGTGTGTACCTGCCACATCCGGAAATCCTGTCATCGGTCGAACCCGGGCATCGCCTTTTGATCGACGACGGCAAGCTGGCATTGAAGGCGGTCAAGTCGGATGGCCGCTCGATCGAGTGTATCGTGGTTGCGGGTACTTCGATTTCCGACAAAAAGGGCGTCTCGCTGCCGGATACCGAACTTCCTGTGGGCGCCTTGACGGAAAAGGACCGCGCGGATCTCGATGCTGCGCTGGCAGCCGGCGTCGACTGGGTGGCGCTGTCGTTCATCCAGCGTCCTGAAGATCTTGCCGAGGCGCGAAAGATTGCGCGTGGGCGGGCGCTGATCATGTCGAAGATCGAAAAACCGCAAGCGGTGGCACGCCTGGCAGAAATCATGGACCTGTCCGATGCCTTGATGGTTGCGCGCGGCGACCTTGGCGTGGAGATGCCGCTGGAAGCGGTTCCGGGCATCCAGAAGCAGATCACGAGGGCGGCGCGTCGCGCCGGCAAGCCGGTAGTCGTCGCCACGCAGATGCTGGAATCGATGATTTCGGCTCCGGTTCCGACCCGCGCGGAAGTGTCCGACGTGGCAACCGCCGTTTTCGAGGGCGCCGACGCAATCATGCTGTCGGCGGAATCGGCAGCGGGCGCCTACCCGGTCGAGGCGGTGTCGACGATGAGCCGCATCGCCGAGCAGGTTGAGCGCGATCCGACCTATCCGGACATCATCAACGCCCAGCGCTCCACCCCGGAAGCGACGGGGGCAGACGCCATCTCGCTTGCAGCGCGTGAAATCGCCGAAACGCTCAAGCTGTCGGCCATCGTGACCTATACGGCCTCGGGCGCAACCGGCCTGAGAGCGGCGCGCGAGCGCCCGCAAGTGCCGATCATCGCGCTGTCGCCGATCCTGAACACCGCGCGGCGGCTGTCGCTCGTGTGGGGTACGCATTGCGTGGTGTCGCCGGATGCGGCCGACCTTGACGACATGGTTAACCGAGCATGCCGCATTGCCCATGAAGAAAACTTCGGCAAGGAAGGCGACCGAATCATCATCACGGCCGGCGTGCCGCTGAGGACGCCGGGCTCCACCAACATGCTGCGCATCGCCAATATCGACTAGGGTGTGTTGAGGTTCAGTTCGTCCTGATCTGAATTCCAAAACACCCGGGGCCACAGCCTAAGGGCCTTTGCGGTTGCCCGTTGGGGCGGCGTTGTCGACGCATCTGCCTTCGCCAAATCTGTTACTGGCGATCCGGGTTTCGACGATGTTGGCAATGGTCTGCAGGTCCCGATCTTCGCCGGCAACCTTCTCGATTGCTGCAACCACCAGATCGGGAGCGATCCAGTCCGGCTTGTGGCCAAGGTTTTTTACCCAGACGAGCTCGGCACCCGGAATATCCTGCGCAAGACCGACGGAGTGAATCTCTTCGTAGACCACGGTGTCGTGGTCGCCGGATATGACGACCGTCGGCGCGTTTATCTCATGGTAGCGAGGCTGCGCCTTCAAAACATAGCGGTAAAGCCCCTCGACATCCGTGGCGTTGGCGCGGAATGGAGCCGGGCGCAGGACGAGGGGGATGGAGGCGGAAGTAAGGTAGTCGTCGGGCACCTTGTTGGGAGCGAAGACGCATTCAATGCTGGACTTCATCTGCAGCGAGCCGACGGGATAGACAAGCGTTTCGGAAAACAGCCGCCCGATCAAAGGGATAGTCGTCAGGCGGTAGTACCATGACGTGTCGCCGCCCGGCCAAGGATGCGTGGCAGCCGAGAGAAAGACCAGTCCGAGTGTTCGTTCAGGGTAGTCGTGGGCGAAGGCTGCAGTCGTCGCCCCGCCGAAGGAGTGGCCGACAATAATCGCCTGCCCGATGCCCAGCTTTTCCATGAGCTTGGCCAGTGTCTTTGCCTGCGCGGCCGGGTCGTCGTTGCCGTGTCCGCGCTCCGACCAGCCGTGCCCCGGTCGGTCGAAGAAGAGCATTTCGGCCCGCCCTTCGAGCAGAGGCCGCAATGGCAGCATCTGGTCCTTCAGGTTGGCGCTGGCTCCGTGGATGAAAACAATCGCCGGCAGATCCGGATTGGCTGGCCGAGGGACGTGGACGTAGTGAATTCGCGCGCCGTCGATGTCGATGAAGGCGCCTACGGGCGGGTTCCTGCGCTCGATAAGCCATGCGCCGCCGCGCGTGATCGCAACGAGCGCGAACATAATGGCCAGAAGCAGGGCAAGCGCGGCATAGACAAGATTCATCGGCGGGTGGCGGCTATCGAAAACAGGGAAGGAAGAAATGGACCGGCACGGGAAATCGCGACACCGGGGTATCAGATGCTTTCGCCTGCGAGTTCTTCGGAAATGGTCGATACCTGATCCTGAGCGTTGCGCAGCATGGGATATATGTCGAGGACGCGCTGCCATGCCCTTAGCGCCGCTTCCTTGCGGTCGGTGTCCATCATGATCTGGGCGAGGCCGGAGAGCGCGCCGAAATGGCGAGGTTCCAGCTGCAGGGTGCGGTCGATATCGGCCATCGACTTCCCGTAGTTCTTCATCATGTAGTGGACGGTTGCGCGGCGGTTCCAGCCCTCGGCGTAGGTTGGGTCGAGGGTCACGACCTGGTCGAGAAAGTCGAGCGCGACGTCGAACTTCTTTTCCTCGACCGCTTTTTGCGCCCAGCCCATCATCAGGTCGATGGAAGCGCTGCCTGACTGGGACCATTCCTGCCAGATGCGCTGGGATATGCGGGTGGCGATCTTGTCGTTGCGTTCGCGCTTCAATTCGGCAAACAGCCTGTCGAGGCGTTGCGCGTGTGTTTCAACCACGGCGCTGTTCTTGCCCGGCTCGTCGGGCATAGTGTCGTCGGCCAAGGCAAAGGGCGCGAACGTACCCGCGAGAAGAATGACAGCGAGAGCAACGAAAATGCGCATGGCAAGAGTCTAGTCTCGCCATGCGCAAGGTCAAACTGAAATTAGCGTGAGCGCACCGGCCAGCCGGCGATCACAAGAAGACGCAGGAGCAAAAGGCTCCGGCCGTAGCTCAGCCCTGACGGGCCTTGTAGCGCGGGTCGGTCTTGTTGATGATGTAGATGCGGCCCTTGCGGCGAACCAGGCGGTTATCCCGGTGACGCGCCTTCAACGCCTTGAGCGAGTTCTTGATCTTCATGGTCTTGCCCGTCAATTTGGCCCTTTGCGGGCGTAACTGAAAAGCGCGCCCCAGGAGCGCGCTCAATTCGTGACAGGCTCATAAACGAGGACTCTTGTTTATGTCAACCTTCGCGTGGTGCTCAAACCGCAGGTTGATTGCCAATCAGCCAGCGGACGGCTGTCGGACAAGGCGGGTGAAATGCCCCATCTTGCGGCCCGGTCGGGCTTTGGCCTTGCCATAGAGGTGAACCAGCACGTCAGCTTCGGTCAAAAGTATAGGAACCTGGGCCAGATCGTTGCCGATCAGGTTTTCCATGACGCAATCGCTGTGATGGCGGGGATCGCCCAAGGGCAGGCCGGCAACGGCGCGCATGTGCTGCTCGAACTGGGAAATGACGCATGCGGCTTCCGTCCAATGACCGGAATTGTGGACGCGCGGTGCGATTTCGTTGGCCAGCAGCGAGCCGTTGCCAAGGACAAAGAACTCGACGCCGATGACGCCGACATAATCCAGGGCACCGAGAATCTTCGCCGTGGCGTCGCGGGCCGCATCGGCGGTGGCAACGGAAACGCCGGCTGGAACGGTCGAGGAGCGCAGGATTCCCTCGCGATGGATGTTCTCGGCTGGCACATAAGTCGCGATGCCGCCGTCGGCGCCTCGTGCGCCGATCACGGAGATTTCGCGTTCGAAACCGACCAGCGCTTCGAGGATCAGCGGGACGTTGCCCATAGATTCGCAGACGCCGGCAAAGCCGCCGCTTTCCATGTTGCGGAACACGCGCTGGCCCTTGCCGTCATAACCCATGCGGCGGGTTTTCAGGACGCCGCTGCCGCTGAAGGCAGAAAGGGCGTTGGCGAGATCGCCGTCATTGTCGACCGGCTGGAATTTTGCCGTGGCGATGCCTATGCCGTTCAAGAATGTCTTTTCGACGATACGGTCCTGCGCGACCTCAAGCGCACGCGCCGGCGGGTAGACCGGCACCTTTGTGGCAAGAATGTTGGCCGCGGCGACCGGGACGTTCTCGAATTCATAGGTGACGACGGATGATGCGGCGGCAAGCTCGGCAAGGGCAGCGGGATCGTCATAGGCGGCAGTAATCTGGCGATTGGCGACCTGTGCGGCCGGGCAATCCGCCTGCGGTTCGAGCACCACTGTGCGGTAGCCGAGACGCGCGGCGGCCATCGCCAACATGCGGCCAAGCTGGCCGCCGCCGATGATGCCGATGGTCGATCCGGCCGCGAGCATCAGCGCTGATCCTCCGGTTCGGCAGCGACTTTGGCCGTCTGCGCCTCGCGCCATGCGTCGAGCCGCCCGGCAAGCACCGTATCGTTGAGCGCAAGCACGGCGGCTGACAGAAGAGCTGCATTGACGGCACCGGCCTTGCCGATGGCCAGCGTGCCGACCGGAATGCCGGCCGGCATCTGCACGATGGAGAGCAACGAATCCTGCCCGGACAGCGCTTTCGATTCGACGGGGACGCCAAACACCGGCAAAGGCGTCATGGCCGCCGTCATGCCGGGCAGGTGAGCCGCGCCGCCGGCGCCGGCGATGATGACCTTGTAGCCGGCTTCGCGCGCGCCTTTGGCGAAATCATAGAGGCGGTCGGGCGTGCGGTGCGCGGAGACGATCAGCCGTTTGTGGGAGATGCCGAGCGCTTCAAGCGTCTCGGCGGCGTGCCGCATGGTTTCCCAGTCGGATTGGCTGCCCATGATGATGGCGACATCGGCGCGTTGGTCGCTCAAGGCCTTGCTCCCGTCAACAAAGCGGCGACGTAGCGGAATTCGCTTGCTGTCGCAAGGACGCTCTGCCCGGTTGCGGACGGATTGCGATTGCGGGCCGCCAAGCGGCGCATTGACGCAACCTCGCTATTGGGCAGCGCTGGTGGAATTGACAGCGCGCCTCGGCAGCAGATAGCGTTGTAGCCGGAACTGGTTCCAAAGACGGATCAAAAGGGAACACGGTTGGCCGAGTGATCGGCCGAAGCCGGACTGCCCCCGCAACTGTAACCGTAGAGCCTTCTTCCACGATGCCACTGGCGGTAATGCCGGGAAGGCGGAAGGAAGCGACGACACGGAAGTCAGGAGACCTGCCTGTTCCCGTCACCCATGCATGACCACGGGGTGTGGTCAGGCGCGGCCGTCCGTTGCGGTGACACAAGTGTGTGTTGCCGCGCGCCGGAATGGCCGCAGGGGGATTGTTTGCATTCCAGCCTGCCTCAACCAGCCGCGGTTCGAAATGAACCTTGGGCGAAGCTTCGCCCCGAGACTTTGGGGACTGGAATGAAAAAGACACTATTTGCCGCAAGCGCATGCGCGCTTGCCTTGACCGGCGGGGCGTTTGCCCAGCAAGCCGAGAGCGATGCCACGACCGAGCTTGAGCGTATCGTGATCACCACGCCGCTGCGGCGTGCATCGTCGCTGGAACGCTCGACCTCGTCGGTCGCGGTTATCGAGACGCAGGACATCGAGAAATCGCCGGCGGTCGACCTGCCGGCGTTGTTGAAAACCTATGCCGGCGTGACGGTGTCATCAAATGGCGGCCTTGGAGCCGATTCCAGCGTGTCGTTGCGCGGCACCAGCGCCAACCAGACGCTTGTGCTGGTCAACGGCGTGAGGGCATCTTCCGCCACTTCCGGCACCTTCAACCTGTCCAGCATTCCGCTGGCTTCGATCGAACGCATCGAAATTGCGAAAGGCGGCCACTCTGCACAGTACGGTGCCGATGCAATCGGCGGCATCATCAATATCATCACCAAACAGGGCGGCGATTGTGACAATGGCAAAAGCACCTGCGGCAGCCTGACGGCGGGCATCATGCATCCTTGGGGAGGCACGCTTTCCGGCGATATCCGGGGAGAAACCGGAAACGGCGGCAGATTTGCCTTTGGCGCCAGCCTGCTCGGCACGCGGGGCTATGATTTTACGCTGCCGACGACCTATGGACACGAGCCGGATGATGACGGGTTTATCCGCGGAACGGCCAATTTCTCACTGTCCAAGGATCTTGCGTGGGGAACGATCTACACGGACGGCATTTTTGCGCGCGGCAGAAACCAGTACGACCGGGCTGCCGCCAATGAGGCCGACACGACGAATTTCTCCGGCCGGATCGGTGCGCGTCTCAAGCATTCCGATACGTGGGAATCGACGGTGGAACTGACCACGGCGCTCGACAATTCCTCCAATTTCAGGGGAGCGGTCGATGGCGATGATTTCGACACAAGCCGCTATGGCGTGCTGGCCTCGACTCAGAAGACGTTCGAGACGGATAGCGCGAGCCACATTTTCCAACTTGGCGCTGAAGCCTATCGCGACTCGGTCGATGGCAGTTCCGTGGCAGGCGTCGACTATTCGAAGAAGGAGCGTGATCTGGCGGCGGTGTTTGGTCAGTATTCACTCGAATATGACCGGCTGACCGTCGATAGCGGCGTCCGCTATGACCACGACGGACAATTCGGAGGCCAGACGACCTATAATCTTGGCGCTAGCTACGAATTGCTGGACGGCCTTGTGGTGCGGGCTTCCTATGCCACCGGTTTCCGCGCCCCGACGTTCAATGACTTGTACTATCCCGATCCCTGGACGCCGGGTAATCCGAATTTGCGGCCTGAGCGCTCGCGGTCCTACGAGGTCGGCGTGAACTGGCAGGCAAGCGAGGACACAAGCATTGACGCCGCCCTTTACCAGATAAAGGTCGAGGACCAGATCAACTGGGCGGAGTCGTTTCCCGGAAGCTTCATCTGGCAGCCCTCCAATGTCGAAAACGTAACCATCACCGGCTTCGAGGCGACGCTTCAGCATCGCTTCAACGACGAATGGTCAGGCAAGGCTTCGGTCGATATCCGCGAGCCGCTCAACGAAAGTCCTGGAGTGCATGGCAAGTACGTTGCTTATGGCGAGCGCTTCAGGGGAATTGCCGGGCTCACTTATACGCCGAACGAGAAACTGAGCCTGACCGGTGAGTTGCTCTATGTGACGTCACGCTTTGCCAATGCCGGCAACACGGTCAAGCTTCCGGCCTATGTGACCGCCGATTTCGGTGCGCAATATGCCTTTGACGACCAATCCCAACTCAAGTTCTCGGCGCAGAACATCTTCGACGAGAAGTATGAGACAAAGGCCGGGTTCCGTTCTCCGGGGCGAACGCTTAGCCTGACTTTCACGAGGTCATTCTAGGGGTCGTTCTAGGAGCGCGGGCGGCGCAGGCGATGGAGGGGAATATGAACGGCTCGTGGGCCGGGTTCATCGGTTGCCATATCGGCGCTGCCCTCGTGGCGTCGCTGGTGGCGTCGCCATTGCTGGCAGCCGAGCCGGCTCCGCGGCGCGTGGTGTCGATGAATGTGTGCACGGACCAGCTTGCCATGCTCATAGCCGGCGAGGGCCAGCTTCACTCGGTTTCGGCGCTGGCGCGCGACCCCAATTCCTCGGCGATGGCGAAGGAGGCTGAAGCCTTCGCCATCAACCACGCGCTGGCCGAGGAAATCTTCCTGATGGAGCCTGATCTGGTGCTGGCCGGCACGTTTTCGTCAAGGGCTACGGTCAACCTGTTGCGCGAGCTTGGCGTCAAGGTCGAGGAGTTCGCGCCGTCGCGGTCGTTCGAGGATATTCGCGAGAGCATCCTGCGTGTCGGCGAGCTTTTGCAGCGGCAGGAGCGCGCCGGCGAACTTGTCGGCGAACTTGATGCCGGTCTTGCCGAGCTCAAGGCGCAAAAGCCGTCCGGGCGGTCCATCGCGCTTTACGATGCCAACAGCTACACGACCGGCGCGGGCACGTTGGCCAACGAGATTTTCAAGGCCGCCGGGCTCGTCAATATTGCCGAGAAGCTCGGTATTGTCGGCAGTACGCGACTGTCGCTGGAACTTCTGATCACCGAGCAGCCGGACATGATCGCGACCAGCTTTCGTTCCTATGGCGGTGCGCCAGCGCTGGCGCAGGAGAATTTCTTGCATCCGGCATTCAAGGCGCTCGAGGCGCAGAAGCTGGGCGTCGGCGTGCCGGTGCCGAACATGATCTGCGGGGCGCCGTTTACGTTGCAAGCGGCATTCGTGCTGCAACGGGCGGCTTTGCAAGGGCAGGCGCGGCCGTGACCGGGAACTCTTCCTACCGGGTGCTGATCGCCGTGCTGGCAGCGGCCACGCTGGTGCTGTTCGTGCTGTCGCTGCCGGTCGGGCCGGCGGGGATTGCGTTCGGCGACAGCATCGCAGCGCTTTTCTCGGGCAAGGCTGATGCCGTTGCCCTGATCATGCGCGAGATCAGGCTGCCGCGCGCGCTGCTGGGTTTGATGATCGGCGCGACGCTCGGGCTTTCGGGCGCAGTGCTGCAAGGCTATCTGCGCAATCCTTTGGCGGAGCCCGGCCTGCTCGGCATCAGTTCGATGGCGTCGCTGGGGGCCGTGCTCGCCATCTATACCGGGCTGTCCACTGCCTTTGCGCTGGCCTTGCCGCTGGCGGCGCTGGCAGGAGCGGTGCTGGCAGTCGTCGTCGTGCAGGCGATGGCGGGGACGCGAGGCAATTCGCTGCTCATTATCCTTGCCGGCATCGCGGTGACCAGCTTTGCCGGCGCGATGACGTCGATGGCGCTGAACCTTTCGCCCAATCCGTTCGCTGCGCTGGAGATCATGTTCTGGATGCTGGGTTCGCTGACGGATCGGTCGATGACCCATGTCTGGCTGGCGGGACCGTTCATGATCCTGGGCTGGGCGATGCTTGGCTCGCTCGGGCGCTCGCTCGACGCGCTGACGCTCGGTTCGGAAACGGCGGCCAGCATGGGCGTCGAGTTGCGGCGGGTGCAGTTCCTCGCCGTGTTCGGCACCGCTGCTTGCGTCGGTGCTGCGACCGCGGTGTCGGGGGCGATCGGCTTCGTTGGTCTCGTCGTGCCGCACATATTGCGGCCGCTGGTCGGCTCGAAGCCGTCGCGCCTGCTGCTCGCCAGCGCGCTTGGCGGTGCCTGCGTGGTACTTGCCGCCGACATATTGGTGCGGCTGATTGCGCCGGATCGCGACCTGAAGCTCGGCGTGCTGACGGCAATCGTCGGCGCGCCATTCTTCCTGTGGCTGGTGTTTCGCGCGCGCCGGAGGCTGACATGACGCTTTTGTCGGCAAGCGCTGTTTCGGTCAATCTCGGCGGCAAGCAGGTGCTGCGCGAGGTGACGTTTTCGGTCGGCAGCGGCGAGTTTGTCGGCTTGATCGGCCCGAACGGTGCCGGCAAGTCGACGCTGCTGCGCTCGGCTCTCGGCCTGTTGCCGTCTGACGGCACGCTCCAGCTCGATGGGCAGGACATAGCGTCGATGAATGCGAGGCAGCGCGCCGGCAACGTGGCCTATCTGGCGCAGGAGCGCGAAATCGCCTGGGCGGTGCCGGTCGAAACCGTGGTGGCGCTCGGCCGCTCGCCGCATAGGCCGGGTTTTGCGCCGCTTGGCGATGCGGATCGTAGAACAATCGATGAGGCGATGCGGCGCATGGACGTCGAGGCGTTCCGAGATCGCATCGCGACGGAGCTTTCCGGCGGCGAGAAGGCGCGGGTGCTGGCTGCGCGTGCGCTGGCGCAGGATACGCCGCTGCTGTTGGCGGACGAACCGACCGCCGGGCTCGATCCGTCGCACCAGATCGCGCTGATGCGGCTGTTCGGGGACCTGGCGCGCGAGGGCAAGAGCGTGGTCGCCTCGCTTCATGATCTGGGGCTGGCGGCGCGCTGGTGCTCGCGCCTCATCCTGCTCGACCATGGCCGCATCATCGCTGACGGCCTGCCCGAAAATGTGCTGACGCGCGACAGCCTGCACGCGGTCTATGGGGTGGAAGCATTCTTCGGCGAGGCCAATGGCGCGCGCATCGTCCATCCGCTTGATCTTGCCGCACCGCCTCGTGCTGCGAAGTAGGCTCCAGGTCGTGAACTCATAAATCTGGTCAAAATGGTGTGAGGCCATCTGTTCGGATACGCGGAGAAAGAGCGCGGGAAATGTCATTCATTTTCAAGCTCTTTCGACAAAGTAGCGGGGCAGATGGACCACATCCGAAGGACGCCGGAACGGCTGCAAGCTGCCGCGTCGAACCGCTCGGCCGATGGTCCACATCGCCCTTCGCGCTTCTCCTTGCATCTTTTTGCCGTTCCAGGCGCCATTTCGATCACATTTATGAGTCCACGACCTAGCGGGATGCGACGGCTGGAGGTGTCTTGTGCGTGGCCAGAAATTCGCGAACCCGCTTGCCAAATGCCGGTCCATGCGCTGGCTTCATTCCGTCCTCCAACTGGCCCGACAGATCGAGCGTCGCCCGCTCGCCTATCGCGTCGAAATTCTCTTCCAGCCAGTCTCCGGCGGCGCTGCGGCCAAGGTCGCGTAGATATTCGAGGAAGGCCCATTCGGCGTTGATCTTGGACGAGGCCGAGAGATCCTTGAACGCCTCGTCGGCGTCGATGCGGTGCATGCGAATGTCGCGGTATTCGCCATGCGGAAGCCGCCCGGCGACGATCAGTTCCTTGACGAAGGCAATGGCGCGGAATTCGCGCAGCAGGCCCGCGTTGAAGGTGATCTCGTCGATGCGGTTCTGAATCTCGTTGGCACTGGTGGGCGTCCCCTCGCGCACCACCGGATTGATCTGAACCAGCAGGACATCTTCCGTCTGCGCGGCCTTGAAGAAGGGAAACAGCGCAGGATTGCCGCCGTAGCCGCCGTCCCAATAGGGAACGCCGTCGATCTCCACTGCACGGAACAGTTGCGGCAGGCAGGCCGACGCCATCACGGAATCGAGGGTGATTTCGCCGTCGGAAAAGACACGCAACTGGCCGGTCTCGACATTGGTGGCCGAGATGAACAACTGCAGGGTCTTGCAGTTGCGGACATTGCGGAAATCGATCTCCTGTTCGACAGCGTCGCGCAGGGGATTGAGGCCAAGCGGATTGGCGACATAGGGCGAGAAAACCCGCGACATGGTGTCGAACCAGACGAAGCCTGGTGTGTTCTCGACCGACCAGTTGCCCCAGAGCATATCCCAAGGCGTGCGCTGGACCGGACTGAAGCGGCCTTTGCGCGCCACCGCGCGCCATAAGTCGGACAGCTTCTGTCTTGCGCCGTCCACCCCGCCGCGCACGAAGCCGTCGGCAAGCGCAACGGCGTTCATCGCGCCGGCGCTGGTGCCGGACACGGCAACGATGTCCATCCGGCCATCCTCGAGAATGCGGTCGAGCACGCCCCACGAAAAAGCGCCGTGCGAGCCGCCGCCTTGCAGAGCGATGTTGATCTTCTTGCGCGCGCCGGCGTTGCCATTGGTCGTCATGATGGTGTCTTTCGCCAAGGCCTATTCGGCGGTCCAGCCGCCGTCGACGGATATATGGGTTCCATTGATCTGCGCGGCGGCGGGCGAGCAAAGGTAGACGGCGGCAGCGGCGATCTGCTCGACGGTGACGAATTCCTTGGTTGGTTGCTTGGCAAGCATGACCTCGCGGATGACCGTTTCGCGGTCCATCTTGTGCGTTTTCATCTGGTCGGGAATCTGCGCTTCGACCAGCGGGGTCAGCACGTAGCCGGGGCAGATCGCGTTGCAGGTGATCCGGTCGCGCGCAACTTCCAGCGCCACCGTCTTGGTAAGGCCCATGATGCCATGCTTGGCGGCGACATATGCCGACTTGAACGGAGAGGCGACAAGGCCGTGCGCCGAGGCAATGTTGACGATGCGGCCACCGCCTTTTGCCTTCATCAGCGGAATTGCCGCGGCAATCGTATGGAAGGCCGAAGACAGGTTGATGGCGATGATGGCGTCCCATTTGTCGACCGGAAACTCTTCGACCGGGGCGACGTGCTGGATGCCGGCATTATTGACGAGGATATCCACCGAACCGAAGTGCTCCGCCGCTTTTTTGACCAGAGCGCGGCACTCATCCGGCTTCGACATGTCGGCCTTGATGTAAGCGGTATCGACCTTGTGCTTCCTTGCGATTGTTTCGGCGAGCGCATGGTCCTCAGCCGTGTCGGAAAAGGAATTGACGACGATGTTGCAGCCGTCGGCCGCCAAAGCCTCGGCGATGGCCAGCCCGATGCCCGAGGTTGAGCCGGTGACGATAGCGGTTTTCCTGACGGTCATGGGTCGGTCCTTTCAGATATCATGTTGCAATGCAATATATGTAATGTGCGCTGCAAAACCAGTGTTACGTCCGTTTCGGATGCGACAGGTTTTGCGGTGGATTTCGTTCCGCTCGTTCACAAGGGCGTGACATCAAGGCCTGCTGTGTGAATATGTCGAATAAATCTTGACTAGAAAATTCATGTATGACTAGTCCACCCGGCACCTGACAAAATGCCTAGCTCTAGGAGTCGCTCATGAAGTCTGTTCTTTCCACCCTCGCCGGCGTGATAGCACTGGCGGCTTTTGCCGCTGCCCCGGCAACAGCGCAGGAAAAAGAGATCATCGTCTACAACGCCCAGCACAAGAGCCTTGCCGAGGAGTGGGCGCAGGCCTTCACCAAGGAAACCGGGATCAAGGTGACGCTGCGCAATGGTGGTGACAGCGAATTCTCCAATCAGATCGTCGCTGAAGGCGCCGCTTCCCCGGCAGACGTGTTCCTGACGGAAAATTCCCCGGCGATGACGCTGGTCGAACAAGCTGGCCTGTTTGCGCCGGTAAACCCCGACACGCTGGCGCTGGTGCCGAAGGAATACCAGCCGTCGAGCGGCAAATGGGTCGGGATCGCCGCGCGCAGCACCGTGTTTGCCTATGACAAGACGAAGCTCAATGCAGACCAGTTGCCGAAGTCGCTGCTCGACCTTGCCGATGCAAGCTGGAAAGGCCGCTGGGGTGCGTCGCCCTCCGGCGCCGACTTCCAGGCCATTGTCAGCGCTTTGCTGCAGTTGAAGGGCGAGGAAGCGACCGCTGCCTGGCTGAAGGCGATGAAAGAGAATTTCAAGCCTTTCAAGGGCAACGGCACGGTGATGAAGGCGGTGAATTCCGGCGAGATCGAAGGCGGCGTGATCTATCACTATTACTGGTTCGGCGATCAGGCCAAGACCGGCGAAAACAGCACGAACGTCGAGTTGCACTATTTCAAGAACGAGGACCCAGGTGCGTTCGTGTCGGTTTCCGGCGGTGGCGTGCTGGCCTCCAGCAAGCATCCGGAGGAAGCGCAGGCGTTCCTGAAGTGGATCGCCGGCAAGGGCGGCCAAGCGGTTCTGCGTGACGGCACTTCGTTCGAATATACCGTAAGCACCGGGGAAGCGGCGAATGCAAAGCTGGTTCCGCTCGCCGATCTGCAGGCTCCGAAAATCGACCCGGCAACTTTGAACTCGAAAAAGGTAACCGACCTGATGACCGCGGCTGGCTTGCTTTAGCCGTTAATCCTCCTAAAAGGACTCAAGTTCCGCTCCTGCGGGTTGCCCCGCAGGAGCTTTGTATTTCAGGCACGGCATTTGCCATGACAAAAAGATCGACCTTGCGGTCGTCGGCCCGGCACAAGAACAGACGGCTTCGCACTTGATGCAGTCGTCGCCCGACTTCGCCCGTGCACAGGCCCCGCTTGCCGGCCAAAGGGGGAGGCCAGCCAGGCTCCCGTGGATTGCACTTGCCGCGATCCTGGTTTCGCTGTTTGCGCTGATCCCGCTCGGCTTCATCATAGCCGTTGCCATCCAGATCGGCTGGACGACTGTCGTCGAGTTGGTGTTTCGGCCGCGCGTCGGCGATCTGCTCGTCAACACCTTCTTTCTGGTGGTGTTGACGGTTCCGTTGTCGATCGCCCTTTCGGTGGCGCTTGCCTGGCTGACAGAACGCAGCGACCTGCCGGGCGCAAGGTTGTGGGCATGGCTTGCAGTGGCACCGCTGGCGGTTCCCGCCTTTGTCCACAGCTATGCCTGGGTGACCATGGTACCCGGCGTTCATGGCCTTGGAGCGGGTGTCTTCATCTCCGTCATCGCCTATTTTCCATTCCTCTACCTGCCGGTTTCTGCCGCCATGCGGCGTCTCGACCCCGCGCTTGAGGATTCGGCTGCCTCGCTGGGTCTTGGGCCGTGGCGCGTGTTCTTCCGAGTCGTGCTGCCGCAACTGCGGCTTGCCATCTGCGGCGGCTCGCTTTTGGTCGGCCTGCATCTGCTGGCCGAATATGGGCTCTACGTCTTCATCCGCTTCGACACCTTCACGACGGCGATCGTCGACCAGTTTCAATCGACATTCAACGGACCGGCCGCCAACATGCTGGCCGGTGTGCTGATTGCCTGCTGTTTTGCGCTGCTCGCCCTGGAAATATTGGTGCGTGGCGAGGAGCGCTACGCGCGCGTCGGTTCAGGTGCCGCGCGACAGGCGCCGCGCACACGGCTTGGGGGAGCGACCCTGCCTTGCCTGCTCTTGCCGCTTCTTGTCTCCGTACTGGCAATCGGGGTGCCGTTCGTCATCATCGGGCGCTGGCTTGTGGCCGGTGGCTGGGAGGTCTGGCGGCTGGACGAGATTTCGGCCGCGCTTGGACAGACGGCCTTCCTCGCCATTGCCGGTGCCTTGCTTGCCACCGTCGCGGCGATCCCGATGGCATGGCTTTCCATTCGCAGGCCGGGCCGCTTGCAGCGCGTTCTGGAAGCTACCAACTATACAGTGGGTTCCTTGCCTGGCGTGGTCATTGCGCTTGCGCTGGTCACGCTTACCGTGCGCTTCATGCTTCCGCTTTACCAGACGCTTGTCACTATCCTGATCGCCTACGCGCTGATGTTTCTGCCGCGCGCCATCATCAGCCTGCGCGCCTCGATTGCCCAGGCACCTGTCGAACTGGAGCGGGCGGCCAGCAATCTTGGCCGCAGCCCCGCCAACGCCTTGTGGTCGACCACCATTCGCCTTTCGGCGCCGGGAGCGGCGGCAGGCATGGCGCTGGTGTCGCTCGGCATCCTGAACGAACTCACCGCCACGCAGATGCTTGCGCCCAACGGCACGATGACGTTGGCGCTTGCCTTCTGGGCTTATAGCGGCGAAATCGACTATGCCGCAGCCGCGCCCTATGCGCTGATCATGGTGGCGGCGTCGCTGCCGCTGACCTGGCTGCTTTACGTGCAGTCGAAGAGGATGGCCGGGCAATGAGCTTTCTCGAGCTGCAGGGCTTGCGCAAGAGCTACGGTCCGGTCAAGGCGCTGGACGGTATCGATCTTGTCGTGCCAGCCGGCGGGCGCACCGCCATTGTCGGCCCCTCTGGATGCGGCAAGACGACATTGCTGCGCCTGATCGCCGGTTTCGAACCGCCTGACGAGGGCCGTATAACGCTCGACGGGCAGGTGCTTGCCAATGGCGGCGACGCGGTGCCGGCGCATAAGCGCGGGATAGGACTGGTGGCGCAGGATGGCGCGCTGTTTCCTCATCTCAGCATCGCCGAGAACATCGGTTTCGGCATGGGACGCAACGAGGACAAGCGCGCCGAGCGCATTGCCGAGCTTGCCTATATCGTCGGCCTCGACAAGGCGATCCTGCGGCGGCGGCCGCATGAGCTTTCCGGCGGCCAGCAACAGCGCGTTGCGCTGGCAAGGGCGATGGCCAAGCAACCCCGCCTGATGTTGCTGGACGAGCCGTTTTCGGCGCTCGATACGGGGCTTCGCGCCTCGATGCGCAAGGCGGTTGCCGAATTGCTGGAAGCGGCGGGCATCGCCACGATCCTGGTGACGCACGACCAGGCGGAGGCGCTGTCGTTCGCCAGCCAGGTCGCGGTCATGCGCGACGGCAGGTTCTCGCAGGTCGGAACGCCGCGCGATCTCTACCTGCGCCCGAAGGACCGGATGGTTGCGGAGTTTCTGGGCGATGCCATCATCCTGCCGGCCAGGATAGCGGGGGGTCTTGCACAATGCTCGCTGGGCACCATCGCCATCGACAGCAAGGAGCGTCGGGACGTGGCGCGCATCATGCTGCGGCCCGAGCAGATCCAGCTTCAGCGTTCGTCACGCGAGGAACTGGCCGGCGGCGTTACCTCCGGCGTTCTATTCGGTGAAGTGACGGAAGCGGAATTTGCCGGCGCGACATGTTCGGTCGCGGTGCGGTTGTTGAACAGTCCCGATCCGCCGGATGCCGCCGCCATCGGCAATTCGCCGCTGATCGTGCGGCAGCCCGGGATGGGTGCGCCCGTGGTCGGTGACGTCATGCGGGTGACCGTTACGGGCGCCGCTCACCTTCTGGCCTGACTTCGACTCAAGTCATCTTATGAAAGCAAAACCGCGCGGGACAGGCCCGCGCCGTTTTCGAGAAGTGCATTAGCGATTGCGGGCAGCCAGTGTGCGCAGCCGCAAGGCGTTGAGGCGGATGAAGCCTTCGGCATCCTTCTGGTCATAGGCGCCGCGGTCGTCCTCGAAGGTGACGAGGTCGTTGCGGTAGAGGGATTTCTTCGACTTGCGCCCGGTGACGATGGCGTTGCCCTTGTAGAGGTTCAGCCGCACCGTGCCTTCGACGTCTTCCTGGCTCTTGTCGATCAGCGCCTGCAGCATGGCGCGCTCGGGCGAAAACCAGAAGCCGTTGTAGATCAGCTCGGCATAGCGCGGCATCAGCTCGTCCTTGAGGTGGGCTGCGCCGCGGTCCAGCGTGATCGATTCGATGCCGCGATGGGCGGCGAGCAGGATGGTGCCGCCGGGGGTCTCGTAGACGCCGCGCGACTTCATGCCGACGAAGCGGTTCTCGACCAGGTCGAGCCGGCCGATGCCGTTGTCGCGGCCGAGATCGTTGAGCGCTGCCAGCATCGAGGCCGGCGACAGCTTCTTGCCGTTGAGGGCGATGGGATCGCCCTTGAGGAATTCGATCTCGATCTCGGTGACCTTGTCGGGGGCATCCATCGGCGAGACGGTGCGCTGGTGGACGAATTCCGGCGGCTCGATCCACGGGTCTTCCAGCACCTTGCCCTCAGAGGACGAGTGCAACAGATTGGCGTCGACCGAGAAAGGCGCGTCGCCCTTCTTGTCCTTCGGCACCGGGATCTGGTGCTTCTCGGCGAAGTCGAGCAGGTCGGTACGCGACTTGAACGACCAGTCGCGCCACGGCGCGATGACCTTGATGTCGGGGTTGAGGGCGTAGGCCGACAGCTCGAAGCGGACCTGGTCGTTGCCCTTTCCGGTAGCGCCGTGGGCGATGGCGTCGGCACCGGTTTCGCGGGCGATGTCGACAAGATGCTTGGAGATCAGAGGCCGCGCGATCGATGTGCCGAGCAGATAAAGGCCTTCATACTGAGCGTTGGCGCGGAACATCGGGAAGACGAAATCGCGCACGAACTCCTCGCGCACGTCCATGACGCGGATGTCCTTGATGCCAAGCATCTCGGCCTTCTTGCGCGCCGGCTCCAGTTCGCCACCCTGGCCGAGATCGGCCGTGAAGGTGACGACCTCCGCTCCCAGTTCGGTTTGCAGCCATTTGAGGATGATCGAAGTGTCGAGGCCGCCGGAATAGGCGAGCACGACCTTCTTGACGTCTTTCAGCTTGGACATGGTGTTTCCGGTGTCTGTTCGTTTTTTGGCGTGAAATTCGTGCGCACTCATAAGCAGGAAAGCGCTGCCGGACAAGCGTTGCGGAGAATTGACGAAAGGTGCTGCGCCTGTGGTCCAATCGATCGTCGGAATAAGACGAAAATCGTATGGCCCAGGAAACAAAGTTTCGTTGGGCATTGCCGATTTTTTATGCAATGGAACGCCCGGCCACCCGGCCACGCAAGTATCATCAAGCCAGACAGGAACTCATGATGCCCGAAGACAGCCTACTTGATAGCGCCCTTGTTCGTCTCGACGAAGCCGCCCGGCACATCAACGTCGATGCAGATGTTATCGAGAAGCTGAAATATCCACGAGAAACGACCAAGGCGCGCTTGATGATCCGCATGGACGACGGCTCGCGAAAATCGTTCCTGGCTTGGCGATGCCGCTATGACGACACCCGCGGCCCGACCAAGGGCGGCATCCGTTTCCACCCCGATGCTTCGGCCGACGAGGTCGAGATGCTGGCGTTCTGGATGACGTTCAAATGCGCCGTCATGAACCTGCCTTACGGCGGCGGCAAGGGTGCGGTCCAGGTCGACCCGCGCAAGCTTTCCAAGGCCGAGCTGGAACGCCTTTCGCGCTCCTACATGCAGGCCTTTTCCCGCATCATCGGACCCGACCGCGATATTCCCGCGCCCGACGTCTACACCAACGCCATGATCATGGGCTGGATGGCCGATGAATACAGCCAGATCGTCGGCCATGCCTCGCCGGCGGTCATCACCGGCAAGCCGCTGGCTCTTGGTGGCTCGGTCGGTCGCGGCGACGCGACAGCGCGGGGCGGCTATTATCTGGTCCGTCATCTGTTCAGCGAACTCGGGCTCAAGGGCAAACTGCGCGTCGCGATCCAGGGCTTCGGCAATGCCGGTCAGCATATCGCTTCGCTGTTTGCAGCAGACGGCCACAGCATCGTTGCGGTGTCCGATTCCGGTGGCGCGGTGCAGGCTGCAGGCGGGCTTTCCCTGGCAGCGCTGTTTGCGGCCAAGCAGGAAAACAAGTCCGTCATCCACACCATTGGCAAGGACGGCCACGGAGCCTTGAGCGCGGATCAACTGGTCGGCGTCGATTGCGACGTGCTGGTGCCGGCGGCGCTGGAGAACATGATCCACATCGACAACGCCGAGACGATCAAAGCCCGCGTTGTGTTGGAACTGGCCAACGGCCCGGTTACCCACGATGCCGACGAGATCCTCGCCAAGCGCAATGTCGTGGTTCTGCCCGACATCCTCGCCAATGCCGGCGGCGTGACGGTTTCCTATTTCGAATGGGTGCAGAACAAGCAGGGCTATTACTGGGAACTGCCGGAGATTCACGAAAAGCTGCGCGTCATCATGGAGCGCGAGGGCCGTGCGATCTGGGAACTGGCGACGTCGCGCGGCATCACCGTGCGCATCGCTGCCTATGTCCATGCGCTCAGCCGCCTTGCCGAGGCGATCGAGGCGCACGGCACGCAGAGCTACTTTGACAGCTAAGCGGCGTATTGGATAAACAAGATGCGAGCGGGCGCCGTGCTGAGCGGCGCCCTTTCCAATGGCAGTCAAGCGGATCAACAGATGTCCTTCGTCCCCGACCTTTCCGTACTGATCCAGTTTTCCATCGCCACGATCATCCTGGCGATAACGCCGGGGCCGGACATGACGCTGTTCGTCAGCCGCACCCTCAACCAGGGGCGGGTGGCGGGTTTTGCCTCGATGGCTGGCGCGCTATGTGGGACGCTGGTTCACACCGCGCTGGTCGTCGTCGGCATCTCGGCCCTGATCGTTGCTTCGCCGACTGCGTTCTTTGCGCTCAAGATTTTCGGCGCCGGCTATCTGGTATTCCTCGCCTGGCAGGCTCTCACCAAGGGTTCGGCCTTTTCGCCGGAGCAGAAGGGCGGACCGCAGGTCTCGCTGTTTCGTGCCTGGGCAGCCGGTCTTGGCGTAAACCTGCTCAATCCGAAGATCATCCTGTTCTTCATGACGTTCCTGCCGCAATTCGTCTCGGCGCATGACCCGCATGCACCCGGCAAGCTGTTCTTCCTCGGCTTCATGTTTGTCGTTCTGTCGATCCCGGTGACGGCACCGATGGTGTTTGCTGCGGAAAGGTTCTCGGCGGCGATGAAGGCCAGCCCGAAGATCACGCGCGTCGTCGACTACATGCTGGCGGGCGTGTTTTCCGCCTTTGCGCTGAAGATCCTTACGGCTCAGGCGAAGTAGGCACCTGCGGCGGCGGTGCGGCGCGCCAGCTTCCGGCCCATCGCCCTGCGGTCAGCCAGTAGGCAATGCCACCAACCATGCCGCCTCCGACGATGCCGAGCGCGACGGGGGTCCTGGTCAGGTCGTAGCCGCCTTCGACATTCCCCGACGCCGTTGCAATGAACGCAATGCCGACTGCTGCGCCGAAAAGTGCATAGGAGAGCCAGTCCCTGCGGCCCAGCAATTCCGCCAAGCCGATTGCGATGACGGAGGGGACAAATACGAAATAGGCCACGAAAAGTGCGACGAAGGGGACGGAAAACAGCATGGCAGCCCCTGCCAGGGGCCGTACGTCTTCCTCAAGAAATCCGGCAGAGCCAAGAAAAAGCAGATGGATGAAAGCGCTGGCGGCCAGAACCGCAGCGACATATCCAACGAGGATTAGAGCGAAGCGCAGAAGATAGGCAAGCACCCGGCCCATCATGCCTCGCCGTGTCCTGCAATCATCATCGCTTCAAGCGCCAGACGATCCACTTTGCGCATGCGCTCCGATTCCGATTTCAACTGGCCGCAAGCGGCGAGGATGTCGCGCCCGCGCGGCGTGCGGATCGGCGAGGCGTAGCCGGCATTGTTGATGTAGTCGGCAAACTTCTCGATGGTCTCCCAGTCCGAGCATTGGTAGTTGGTGCCGGGCCAAGGGTTGAACGGGATCAGGTTGATCTTGGCCGGTATGCCTTTCAGCAGTTGCACCAGCGCCTTGGCGTCATCGATGGAATCGTTGACGTCCTTCAGCATGACATATTCGAAGGTGATGCGGCGGGCGTTCGAGAGGCCCGGATAGGCGCGGCATGCGGCAATCAGTTCCTTCAACGGAAACTTCTTGTTGATCGGCACCAGAAGGTCGCGCAGATCGTCATTGGTGGCGTGCAGCGAGATCGCAAGCATGACGCCGACCTCTTCGCCGGTGCGGGTGATTTCCGGCACAACACCTGAGGTGGAAAGCGTGATGCGGCGCTTGGACAGCGCAAGCCCGTCGCCATCGGAGGCGATCAGCAATGCTTTCTTCACAGCCTCGAAATTGTAGAGGGGTTCGCCCATGCCCATCATGACGATGTTGGAGACCTTGCGGCCTTCCGAAGGCACGATGGCGCCGGCCGGTGTGTCGCGGTCGGGAAAATCGCCGAGCCGGTCGCGCGCGGTGAGCAGTTGGGCGAGGATTTCTTCCGCCGTCAGATTGCGCACCAGCTTCTGGGTGCCGGTGTGACAGAAGGAGCAGGTCAGCGTGCAGCCGACCTGGGAGGAGATGCAGAGCGTGCCGCGCCCTTCCTCGGGAATGTAGACCGTCTCAATCTCGACCGGGCGACCGGCGCCGCGCGGCGGAAACCGGAAAAGCCATTTGCGCGTGCCGTCGGTCGAAATCTGCTCTTCCACGATCTCAGGGCGCGCCACAGTGAACTGCTTGTCGAGGGCAGCCCGCAAATCCTTGGAGATGTTGAACATCTCGGCAAAGTCGGACACGCCGCGCACATAGAGCCAGTGCCAGAGCTGGCTCACGCGCATCTTGGCCTGTTTCTCGGGAACGATGCCGGCGGTAACCAGCGCTTCGGCAAGCTCCGGACGGGTCAGGCCGACCAGCGACGGCTTTTCGGGCATGGTGGCGCGTGCAGCGAGAGCGGCGCGTGTCGCGTCAGAGGTAAGATCGATCGATAAGGCCATTACGGTTCGTTTACTCGGTCCCGGGACCGGCTACAGATGGGAGTTACCGGCCACATATCACAGGTGCACCGCCCCGTCACCGCTGCTGCAGCGCCGCCAGCAGATCCGGTAACTCACCGAGATGTGCAAGCTGCCGGAAGCGCGGTTCATCGACCGGCGGTTCGGCATGCTCCAGAACCCAGGTCAGGTCATGCGGGACGTAGACGCCCCACCCGCCCGCTTGCAGCGCGGGTACCACGTCTGACTTCAGCGAGTTGCCCACCATCATGCTTTGTTCCGGTCCGTCGCCATGACGGCTGAAAATGCGGTCATAGGTGTCGGGTTGCTTGCCGCTGACGATTTCCACTGCATCGAACAACTCACCCAGCCCGGATTGGGCGAGTTTGCGTTCCTGGTCGAAAAGGTCTCCCTTGGTGATCATGACAAGCCGGAAACGACCAGCCAACTGCTCCAGGGTTTCGCGCGCATAGGGCAGCGTCTCAATAGGGTGAGAAAGCATTTCTCGGCCTGCCTTGACGATGCTGGCGATGATCTCGGCCGGCACCTTGCCCTCCGTGACTTCTATCGCTGTTTCGACCATCGACAGGGTGAAACCCTTGATACCGAAGCCATAGAGTTGGAGGTTTCGCCGCTCGGCTTCAAGAAACCGCTGTTTAAGACCACTTGCCTCGGCGTGATCGGTAAGCAGGGCGACGAAATAGTCCTCGGTCAGCCGGAAGAACTGCTCGTTCTGCCATAGTGTGTCGTCGGCGTCGAAGCCGATGGTGGTGAGTTTGGGGTTGGCGTGAGACATGTCCGTGCAGTCAGCAGGCTATCCGGCAGCCTTTGAGATAACACGCGACAATCGCCACGTCACGCTATAAGCCGGTCTTCCCATGGTATCCGTTGCCCATCTGCTGCTCGCCTTGCTTGCGGTCAACTGCGCCGCGTTCGCGGCCTTCTGGTGGGACAAGCGGCTGGCGGAAACCGGCTCATGGCGGATCACCGAACGGACGCTGCTCGGACTTGCCCTGCTTGGGGATAGCCTCGGCGCTGTGTCGGCTCAGCAAATCTTCAGGCACAAGACCCGCAAGGAACCTTTCAGGACGCTGCTTTACCTGATCATGTTGCTGCAAACGATCGTCGGGGCAAGCTGGCTGCTTACCCCGGATTTGATGCCCGATTTCATTCGCCAGTTGGCGACCTGATCTGGAGATTGCTATTTGCAGTTGGCGATCGAACTTAGTGCCGCTGAAATGCCCTTCAGCGAGAAGACGTAGTTCGTGGCATTGCCGCGGCCGGATTTGGCCTGCACCTTCATGTCTGTGCCGCCTTTCATGGCGGCGATCAGCACAGGTTCTTCGGCAGCGTTCTCGACCCAGGCGGACTTGCCGCGCGTGAACATGGTGAAGGACTTGTCGCCGACTGAAACGGTGACCTTGGAATTTTCCTGGAAATTGTAGCCGGCAATGAATTGCGGCTCGTAGGAGACCTGCTGGCCTGGCCGCTGGCTGACGAAGAAGAACATGTCGCCGTGATCGAGGGTCGGCGGCTGCTTGTCGGTCGGCACTGTGAGCACATAGCACACTTTGCCGTTGGCTGCCTGGTAGCTGTAGGTGCCCCAGGCATTGTGCTGCCCGATCTTGGTTGCCTGCTGGGCGAGCGCTGGCGTCGCCGCGGCGACCAGCACCAAGCTTGAAATTGTAGCAATCAATCCGCGCATCGTGTTTCCCGTATTCCAAATGGTGCGGGGGCAGGCCGGCGTCTCGTCCTGCCCGTTCGCTTTATTTTGATTTAATCTGGGTTACCAAAGGATGAAGTTCTGCAAGAAAGCACTTCGCCATAGGAAACCGCCGCCATTTTGGCGCCCTGCCGTTTCCGTCCGGCTCAGGCGCCATGTCCCTGGCGCGACTTGGAAAGCAGGAAAAAGGCGAGAATTTGACTGTCGAGGTCAGGAACAGCTCGGCCATTATCCGTTGTCGGAGATGGCCTGACGTGCGGCGAGCCTGTGCGCTGGAGTGATGTGGGCGCGAACCGCGGTAATCGCGGCGGTCAGCACGGCAATATCGTCGGTGAAGCCAAGGCCGAGGATGACATCGGGAATGGTGTCGACGGGCAGGATGAAATAGCCGAGCGCCGCCAAAAGGATGCCCTTGGCGCGCAACGGCGTGTTCTTGTCCAGCGCGCAGTAGTAGGCGGCAACTACGTCTTCCATGAACGGGATTTGCCGCGCGGCTTGCTTAGCCTTGCGCCAGAATTTCGCACGCACTTCGCCTTCGTTGCCGGACTTGCCGCCAAGATCAATGAAATCGAAGTCGTTGTCCTTTGCCATTGCTTGTCATCTCCTTGCGAGCCCGCCTTTAAAGGATGCCCGCAGGCGAAATGTGGTAAAGACCGCTCCTTACTGCAAGATGGAACCGGTTCAGTCGCCGAAGATGCGGTTGATCTTCTTCGCCAATTCCATGTCGAGCGCGGTCAGTCCGCCGGCGTCGTGGGTGTTCAGGGTGATGTTCACGGTCTTGTAGACGTTCGACCAGTCGGGGTGATGGTCCATCTTTTCCGCTGCGAGCGCCACGCGCGTCATGAAGGCAAAGGCTTCGGAAAAGTTCTTCAATGTGAAGACGCGGCTGATAGAGCCACTGTCCGCGGCGAGCGACCAGCCCTGCAGGCCGGTCAGCGCCTGCGTGATTGCGTCCTTGTCGAGTTTTTCTCGTCCCATGCGGTCCATCCATGCTATCGGCAATCAGTAAACGCAAACATAGCGCGGGATCGATGGACGCGAAGCCCAAAAAATCAATCCTGTTCGTTTGCCTCGGCAATATCTGCCGTTCGCCGCTGGCCGAAGGCGTGTTTGCCGCGGTTCTTCAGGAAAAGCGGCTGAGCGAATTTTTCGACCTCGATTCGGCAGGCACCGGTGGATGGCATGCGGGATCGGCGCCGGATCCGAGATCGGTGGCGATCGCCGCCAGTCACGGCATCGACATTTCAGGGCAGAAAGCGCGCAGGGTAAATGCGGGCGACTTCTCTCGCTTCGATCTCATCTTGGGCATGGACCGCAGCAATGTCGAAGAACTTCAGCGCCTGGCGCCGGCGGCCGCCCGTGAGCGCATTCATCTTTTCCTCGAATTTGCCGACGGCAAGGTGCGCGACGTGCCCGACCCATATTACGGCGGCCCGGATGGCTTTGCCGCCGTCTACCGCATGATCCGGGAAGCGTCGGAGGTGCTGTCGAGCCGGTTGGCCGAACGGCTGGCGATGCCGAGCAGCGGCCACGCTTCCTCGACGATGTAGGGGCCACCGCCGACGGAATCGCGCGACGACATCAGCACGAACCTGCCAACGCGGAAGGGTGTTGCGGCAAAGTTGCCGCGCGCCGACAGATAGGCTGCGACATCGAGAGGGCTGGAATTGCGCAACCGTGCCAGCGTGACGTGCGGCATGAACTTGCGCGGGTCGGCCGGTATGCCCATACGATGGCAGATGCGGTCGATTTCGGCCTGTAACGCCGAAAGGTCCGGAGAGGCGGTGACGCCGGCCCAGACCGCGTGCGGCTTCTTCTGACCGAAGGCGCCGACACCGGACAGCGCCAGCGTGAAAGACGAGCGCCGCACCCTGTCGAGTTCATTGACGATGTCGTCGGCGACGTGGCCAGCAACATCGCCGATGAAACGCAAGGTGATGTGATAGTTTTCGACGTCGATCCAACGTGCGCCGGGCAGACCTCCCCTGAGAAGCGAGAGAGAGAGGGCAGCGTCACGCGGAATTTCGAGGGCGGTGAAAAGACGTGGCATTGGCAGCCTCCTGTCCCCGAATCGAACTCTCTTGATCTAGCGAATCACCGATAGCAGGCCGGAGCAAGCGGTTTGTTACCGGCAGGCGCGCCCACAGCTTACCCGCACGGAAGCTGTGGCTATTGTGCTACTGGGCCGCCGGAAGCGTGGCTAAGGCTTTCTCCATTGTCGGCAGGAAGCGTTCGACCATACGTTCGACGCCTGCCGCGTTCGGATGCATGCCATCCTCGAGTTGCATGGATTTGTCGCCGGCTACGCCGTCGAGGAAGAACGGATAGAGCGTCGCGCCGTATTTTGCCGCCAGCTTGGGGTAGATCGTCCCGAATTGCTCGCCATAGGCGTGGCCGAGATTGGGGGCCGCGACCATGCCGGCCAACACCACCGGAATGCCTCGTGTTTTCAGGCGCGAAAGCATGGCGTCGAGATTCTGCTCGACCAGGGCCGGATCGACGCCGCGCAGCATGTCGTTGGCGCCGAGTTCCAGAATGACGAGCCTCGTTCCATCCGGAACAGACCAGTCGAGGCGGGCGAGGCCGCCGCTTGTCGTATCGCCGGAGACGCCGGCATTGGCGACGGCGACATCGTGGCCCCTGGCTTGAAGCGCGGCCTGCAACCTGTCCGTAAAACCTTCGCCGGGACCGAGGCCGAAGCCCGCCATCAGGCTGTCGCCGAAACCGACTACCTGCAACGGCTCGGCCCTGACGGAAGCTGCTGGCGCAATCGTGAATGCCGCGAGCGTGACAATCAGGGCAAGGATGTGTTTGAAAGCCATGCGGCAGGCCCCATATGACGAGGACAATTTCAGAGTACTTTTCCCATATAGGATGAATCCGCTTTGACAGAAGCTGTCATCGAACTGAAAGACGTGTCGCTGACGCTTGGAGAAGGCGCTTCGTCGGTCCATGTGCTGAAGGGCGTCAGTCTCTCCATATCGGCGGGCGAAGCAACCGGTATCGTGGGTCCATCCGGTTCCGGAAAGTCTACCTTGCTTATGGTTCTCGCCGGTTTGGAGCGGGTCGACCAAGGTACGATACGCATCGCGGGCGAGTTGCTGAACGGCAAGACCGAAGACCAGATCGCGGCGTTCAGGGGCCGCAATATCGGCATCGTGTTTCAGTCGTTTCATCTGATCCCCAATATGACGGCGCTCGAGAACGTGGCCGTGCCGCTTGAGCTGGCCGGGCATCCCGATCCCTTTGCGGTGGCGGAAAGGGAACTGGCGGCGGTGGGGCTGAGCGATCGCGTCACGCATTATCCGGGTGAACTGTCCGGTGGTGAGCAGCAGCGCGTGGCGATTGCCCGGGCGTTGGCGCCGTCGCCGTCGATCCTGATCGCGGACGAGCCCACCGGCAATCTCGACCAGGCAACCGGCAAGCAGGTTGCCGATCTTCTCTTCACCAAGGCTGCCGAGCGCGGCATGACGCTGGTGCTGGTGACGCATGATCCCGCGTTGGCGGCGCGGTGCGCGCGCCAGATCGCCATGCGCTCAGGCCGCATCGAACAGGCTCCCGCCGTCAAGGCGATTGCCTGATGACGCTGGCCAGAACGCTCGTCCTCGCCCTCCGGTTTTCCTTGCGCGAGATGCGCGGCGGGCTGTCGGGCTTTGCCATATTCCTTGCCTGTATCGCGCTTGGCGTGGCGGCGATTGGCGGCGTCAATTCGGTTGCCCAATCGATTGCCGATGGCGTTGCAAACCAAGGCCAGCCGCTGCTTGGGGGCGATTTGCGCTTCCAGCTCAACCAGCGCGAGGCGAGCGCCGAGGAGCGTTCCTATCTCGACGGACTGGGGACGTTGTCGCACAGCGCCAACATGCGCTCCATGGCGCGGCTGGAGGACGGTTCCGACCAGGCGCTGGTCGAGGCCAAGGCGGTTGATGCCGCCTATCCGCTCTATGGTTCAATGGAAACGCAGCCCGCCCTTTCCAGAAGCGAGCTGTTTGACGAACGCTCGGGCGTGTTCGGAGCTGCCGCGCCGGAGCTTTTGTTCGAACGGCTTGGGCTGAAGCCCGGCGACAAGATCAGGCTGGGCGAAGCAACTTTTGAACTGCGCGCCGTTTTGACCACCGAGCCGGACGCCGTTTCGGACGGTTTCGGCTTTGCTCCCCGCCTGCTTGTCTCGATGGAAGGACTGAATGCTTCCGGCCTGATCCGGCCGGGCAGCCTGGTCGAGCATTCGTACAAGGTCAGGCTGCCCTCCGGAGCAGACGAAGCCGACGTCAAGAGACTGGAGGTCGAGGCGCGCGCGGCCTTCCCGCAGGCCGGCTGGTCGGTGCGCACGCGCACCAACGCCGCGCCGGGGCTGTCGTCGAACATCGAACGGTTCTCGCAGTTCCTGACGCTGGTTGGCTTGACGGCACTGGTGGTTGGCGGCGTAGGCGTGGCCAATGCCGTGCGCGCCTATCTCGACGCCAAGCGCTCGGTCATCGCGATCTTCAAGAGCCTCGGCGCATCGGGCGGTTTTGTCTTCACGGTCTATCTAGTGCAGATCCTTGTGATCTCAGGGCTTGGCATTGTCGTCGGCCTTGTGCTTGGGGCGCTGATGCCGTTTGCCGCGAGCGCAGCGCTGCAATCGGTCATTCCGGTGCCGGCGCAAGCAAGCCTCTACCCCGGCGCGCTCGGTCTTGCCGCCGCTTTCGGCCTTCTGGTCACGCTGGCCTTTGCGCTTTTGCCGCTGGGACGAGCGCGCGACGTGCCGGCGACTGCCCTTTTTCGTGAAATGGGGTTTGCAAGCCAGGGCATGCCGCGCGCCATCTACGTCGTTGGAGCGCTGGTTATCGCGCTTGGCCTTGCCGGCCTTGCAATCTTCAGCGCCGAGGATCGCCGCATAGGTTGGATTTTTGTCGGTGCGACGGTGATTTCCTTCCTCGTTTTGCGGATTGTCGGCTTTCTGGTGCAATGGCTGGCGCGGAAGGCGCCCCGCATCCGTTCGACGGTGCTGCGGCTTGCCGTCGGCAACATCCATCGTCCCGGTGCCTTGACGCCGTCAGTCGTGCTGTCGCTCGGCCTCGGGCTAACGCTTCTAGTGACGTTGGCATTGATAGACGGCAATCTGCGCCGCCAGATTACCGGCAGCTTGCCGCAGATGGCTCCAAATTTCTTCTTCGTCGATATCCAGGCCAGCGATGTCGATGCGTTTTCCAAGCTGGTTGCCACCGAGGCTCCCGATGGAGCCTTGGTGAAGGTGCCGATGCTGCGCGGCCGCATCATGGCGCTGAACGGCGTCGATGTGACGAAGGCCAACATCCCCGCTGCCGGAGCGTGGGTGCTGCGTGGCGACCGCGGCCTCACCTACGAGGCGAGCCTGCCAGCCAATTCCACGCTGAGCGAGGGGAAGTGGTGGCCGTCCGACTACTCCGGCGAGCCATTGGTGTCATTTTCAGCGCAGGAAGCGCAGGAGCTTGGCCTCAAGCTGGGAGACACGGTGACAGTGAATGTGCTTGGCCGCAACATCAGCGCCCGGATTGCCAGCTTCCGGCAGGTGCAGTGGGAATCGATGGGCATCAATTTCGTCATGGTGTTTTCTCCGAACACCTTCGCCGGCGCGCCGCATAGCTGGCTGGCGACGCTGGCGGACAAGGAGGCGACCCCGGCGGAAGATGCGCGAGTGCTGAATGCCGTCACCCGCGCCTTTCCGGCAGTGACCACCGTGCGGGTCAAGGATGCCCTCGATGTTGTCAACCAGCTTATCGGGGAGCTTGGCGTCGCCATCCGGGCCGCCGCAGCGGTTGCCCTGGTGTCGTCCGTGCTGGTGCTGGCCGGCGCCCTTGCCGCAGGCAACAGTGCCCGCATCCACGATGCCGTGGTGCTGAAGACGCTTGGTGCGACGCGCAGGACGCTGATCGCGGCGTTTGCGCTGGAGTATATGCTGATCGGGCTGGCTACGGCGGTGTTCGCGCTTGCCGCAGGCGGGGTCGCGGCCTGGTTTGTGGTGAGCGAGATCATGACGCTGCCTTCTCAGTTCTCCGCCGAGGTCGCGCTGACGACGATCGTCCTTGCGCTGGTGCTTACGGTCGGGATCGGGCTGGCTGGAACATGGCGGGTGCTGGGGCACAAGGCCGCGCCGGTGTTGCGCAATCTGTGATCTTGAGAGGCTTTCGACCCCAAGAATTTCGTTAATTCTTGGTAATCTTTAGCCAAATCGCGTCAGAAAACTGCATTTTTATGCTTTCACGAAGCGTTGCCGGTGGTTACAGGCCTTGTTCTAGAGGCGAAGAACCCTCATATTTTGCCGTAGGCATGCTGGAGCCCCGCCAGCGGCGCCTGGGTTGGAAAGAACCCGACACCCGACGGGGCAGAAGCAACAGAGGAATTCCATGGCTGAACCCCTTCGCAACTACCAGACGCGCACGGTTCCCTATGGCCGCACCGATGCGGCTATCGACGAGGGCCTGCGCGCATACATGATCCGCGTCTATAACCTGATGGGCATGGGCTTGCTGATCACCGGCCTCGCCGCCGTCGCCACCATCATGATGGCGACGACCAACGATCCGTCGGCTGCCGTCGCCACGCTGCCGAGCGGCCAGATGCTGACTTCCTTCGGCTACGCGATCTTCGCTTCGCCGCTGAAATGGGTGGTCATCCTCGCCCCTCTCGCTGCCGTGTTCTTCCTGTCGTTCCGCGTGCAGTCGATGAGCGTGCCAGCCGCCCAGACCACTTTCTGGGTCTATGCCGGCCTCGTCGGCCTGTCGCTGTCGTCGATCTTCCTGGTCTACACGACGGCTAGCGTGACACAGACCTTCTTCGCCACGGCGGCCGCCTTTGGCGCGCTGTCGCTCTATGGCTACACGACGAAGCGCGACCTCACCGCGATGGGCTCGTTCCTGATCATGGGCGTATTCGGCCTGATCATCGCGATGGTCATCAACATCTTCCTGCAGTCGTCGGCTCTCTCGTTCGCCGTTTCGGCGATCGGCGTGCTGATCTTCGCCGGCCTTACCGCCTACGATACGCAGAAGATCAAGGAGATGTATTTCGAGGGTGACGACCAGGTCGTGGCCGGCCGCAAGTCGATCATGGGTGCGCTTACCCTCTATCTCGACTTCATCAACCTGTTCATGTTCCTGCTACAGTTCATGGGCGACCGCCGCTAAACACGGCTGGACCAGATAAATGCCAAGGGCGGCCCAACGGCCGCCCTTTTCATTTGTCGTGATGTTTGATGTAATAAAAGGCAGAAAATGAAACTGCCTATTTATTGAGCAAAACGATGATACGGGAAGCAACGGAAGCGGATCTCGAACAGATCACAGAGATTTACTCGGATGCCGTTCTCAACGGCACGGCGAGTTATGAACTTGAAGCTCCGACGCTCGCCGAAATGCGTGCCCGCCATGACACGCTGCGCGCTGGCGGTTTCCCCTATCTGGTTGCCGTGGACGGATCCGGCAGCATTCTCGGCTATGCCTATGCCGGGCCATTCAGGACGCGGCCAGCCTATCGCTTCATCGTCGAGGATTCGGTCTATGTGGCGCCGGAAGCAAAGGGCCGAGGGGTCGGTGCGGAATTGATGCGTGCGTTGATTGAGACGGTGCGGCAACTGGGCTTCCGGCAGCTCGTTGCGGTGATCGGCGACGGCAGTGACGACAGTCCTTCCGTTCGCCTGCACGAGAAACTAGGCTTTCGCCATTGCGGCCGGCTGAAAGGCTCCGGCTACAAGCACGAGCGCTGGCTGGATACGATTTTCATGCAACTGGAACTGAATGGCGGCACCAGCTGCGCGCCGGATGCCGACTCGTTGCCCGAGCGGAGGTTCCGCCAGGAGGCTTGAGAGTCGGCTGGCTGCTTGGTTCTAGGCTAAGCGCGATGCCTGCCACGGTGGCCAAGCCGGCGCGGCGGCCATCCTGCGCCGACACCAATGCCAGATAGGTCATGTTCGGTCCCGGGGTCAGTTCGATCAGGAATGACCCCAGCGCAAAGGAAGCAAGAGTTTCCAGCGAGACAGCTAGCAAATCGGCCTCAATGCGCCTCGTCCCAGTTGTGAGCGGCGCGCGCATCGACCTGCAGCGGCACCGACAGCGAGGCGGCCGGCATCGCCGCGTTCTCCATGACGGAACGCACCACCGGTATTGTCGCCTCCACTTCGGCTTCGGCGGTTTCGAAGATCAGTTCGTCGTGGACTTGCAGAAGCATGCGGGCTGACAAGCCTGCCTCGGCAAGCGCATCGTCCATGCGCACCATGGCGCGGCGGATGATGTCGGCTGCCGTGCCTTGCAGGCGCGCATTGATCGAGGCGCGCTCGTTGAAAGCACGGACGGAAGGATTGGGAGAGCGGATTTCGGGATAATGAATTCGCCGGCCGAAAACGGTTTCGACATAGCCGTATTCGCGGGCATAGGCCTTTGTCGTCTCGATATAGTCGCGAATGCCGGGGAAGCGCTCGAAATATTTCTTGATGTAGGCGCCTGCCTCCTCGCGCGGAATCGAGAGCTGGTTGGCAAGGCCGAAGGCGGAGATGCCGTAGATGATGCCGAAGTTGATCGCCTTGGCACGGCGGCGCACTTCCGAAGGCATGCCTTCGATCGGCACGCCGAACATTTCCGACGCGGTGGCGGCGTGGATGTCCGCTCCGTCGGCGAAGGCCTGCTTCAGTTGTGGAATCTCGGCGACATGGGCCAGCACGCGCAGCTCGATCTGGCTATAGTCGGCGGAAATCAGCCGGTTGCCCTTTTCCGCGATGAACGCGGTCCTGATCTTGCGCCCCTCTGCAGTGCGCACCGGAATGTTCTGGAGATTGGGATCGGATGAGGACAGCCGTCCAGTCGTCGTCGCTGCCAGCGCGTAGGAGGTATGGACGCGCTTGGTCTCAGGGTTCACGAAGCCGGGCAGGGCGTCGGTGTAGGTCGATTTCAGCTTGGTCAACTGGCGCCAGTCGACGATCTTGCGCGGCAGCTCGTGGCCTTCGGCGGCGAGGTCTTCCAGCAGTTGCGCCGAGGTCGACCACTGGCCGGTCTTGGTCTTCGAGCCGCCGGGCAAACCCATGCGCCCGAACAGGATATCGCCAAGCTGCTTTGGCGAGCCGATGTTGATGCGCTCGCCGATCAGTCCGTAGATTTCCTCTTCCAGCCGCGCCGCGCCTTGCGCCAGTTCGCCGGAGAGCCTGGACAGAATCTGCCGGTCCACCGTAATGCCGCGCTGCTCCATCTTGGCCAGCACCGGCACGAGAGGCCGCTCCAGCCGCTCATACACCGAGACCAGACCCTTGGCGGCAAGGCGCGGCTTCAGCACCTGCCATAGCCTCAGCGTCACGTCTGCATCTTCGCCCGCATAGGCGGTCGCCTTGTCGATATCGACCTGGTCGAAGCCGATGAAGCTCTTGCCCGAGCCTGCCACGTCCTTAAAGGCGATGGTCTTGTGGCCGAGCCATTTTTCCGACAGCGCGTCCATGCCGTGGCCGCCCGATGTTCCGGCGTCGAGAGCGTAGGAAATCAGCATCGTGTCGTCGTAGGGCGCGACCTCGATGCCGTACCGGTTCATGATCACGAGGTCGTATTTCAGGTTCTGCGCGATCTTGAGGACGGACTTGTCCTCCAGCAGCGGCTTTATTGCCGCCAGCGCCTCGCGAATGGGGATCTGGTTTTCCACCGGCCCGCCGCCAAGCAGATCGTCCTGCCCCTTCTTGTGGGCAAGCGGCACATAGGCAGCATGCCCCGGCCGCGTCGCCAGCGAAAAGCCGACCAGTTCAGCCTGCATCGGATCGAGCGATGTCGTCTCGGTGTCGAATGCTACGAGCCCGGTCTCCATTGCGTCCGCGACCCATGCCTTCAGGGTGGCGAGGTCGCGGATGGCGACATAGGCGCTGGTGTCGATCTTTGCCGCAACGGCTGCTTCGGAACGAAGCGCGGAAAGCAGGGAAGGAGTTGTACCCCCCTCTGGCCTGCCGGCCATCTCCCCCTCAGGTGTGGAGATCGGCGGCGTCGACGTTGGCGATTGACCAATCTCCCTCGTTGAGGGGGAGACCGGCAGGCCAGAGGGGGATGTAGAGCCTGCGTCCACATCCGGCCCATGCGCCGTATCGGCGCGCTCGACCGGTACATCCGCCGGCTCGATCTCGCTGACTTCGGTGCCGGTTGCCTCGCCGACGCGGCGCGTCAGCGTCGAAAACTCCATGGCCTTCAGGAAAGCGATCAGCTTCGGTCCGTCGGATGGCTCCAACTGGAAGTCGTCGGGCAATTCCGCCACCGGCACATCCCGCTTCAACGTCACCAGTTCGCGCGAAATGCGCGCCTTGTCGGCATTGTCGATGATCGACTGGCGGCGTTTGTCCTGCTTGATCTCGCCGGCGCGCGCCAGAAGCGTATCGAGATTGCCGAACTGTTCCAGCAATTGCGCCGCCGTCTTCGGGCCGATGCCCGGCACGCCGGGAACATTGTCGATCGAATCGCCGGTCAGCGCCTGCAGATCGATCATTTTTTCCGGCGGAACGCCCCATTTCTCGATCACTTCCGGGATGGAAATCTGGCGGTCCTTCATCGGGTCGTACATCGAGACCGATGAAGTCACCAACTGCATCAGGTCCTTGTCGGACGAAATGATGGTGGCGTCGGCACCCGCTTCTTCCGCCATCCGGCAGTAGGTTGCGATCAGGTCGTCGGCCTCGAAACCTTCCATTTCGACGCAAGGCAGGCTGAAGGCGCGCGTGGCGTGGCGGATGAGGCCGAATTGCGGGATCAGGTCTTCGGGCGGAGCCGAGCGGTTGGCCTTGTATTCGGGGTAAAGGTCATTGCGGAACGTCTTCGACGAATAGTCGAAAATCACGGCAAAATGCGTCGGTGTCACGCCCACGTCGGTGTCGCGTGCGTCGCGCATCAGTTTCCACACCATGTTGCAGAAACCGAGCACCGCATTGGTCGGCAAGCCGTCGGATTTGCGGTTCAGCGGCGGCAGCGCATGGTAGGCGCGGAAGATGTAGCCGGAGCCGTCGACAAGGAAGAGATGATCGCCTTTTTTCATGGCCGAATGGATAGCGTGATGCTGCTTCCCGGTCCATCGCAAAGGCAGTTTCGCTGTAGCCAGCAGTCAACTTCCTGACAGCGCGAATTCAATCACGGCCATGTTACAAACTTGTAATCTTCGTGCCCTTGAATCGCCATGTTCGAATCCACAGATAAATGTCATCGGCAATTTTCGCCGAAGTCCGGAGTTAGGCCCGTCCCCCGCCGATACCGGACAATGCGGCAGCCTATCCCCCTCTCCGGGCTGCCGCACCGTTTGAGTAACGCCGCCGTGGTTCCCCCTCCGCCACGGCGGCATTTTTTTGTCTTCACGCAGCCTTGTTGCCTGGCTCAATGCCGTTGGGCTTTTCGTTTGTGTGATGTCGCTTTAGGGTGCCGCCGCAGAATCGAAAGGCTTTTCCAAAAATGTCCGCACTCGCATCCGTACTCGATCGCCTCGACCAGTCGCTGGACCAGTCGCTCGATCGCTTGTTCGATCTCCTGAAGCTCAAGTCGATCTCGACCGACCCGGCCTACGCAGCCGAGTGTCGCAAGGGTGCAGAATGGCTGGTCGCGGACCTCAAGACCATCGGCTTCGACGCCAGCGTGCGCAACACGCCCGGTCATCCGATGGTCGTCGCCCATCACGACGGTCCTGCCGGCAGCCCGCATGTGCTGTTCTACGGCCACTACGACGTGCAGCCGGTCGATCCGCTCGAACTTTGGAACAGCGATCCGTTCGCGCCTGCTATCAAGGAGGTGGGTCCCGACCACAAGGTCATCACCGGGCGTGGCTCTGCTGACGACAAGGGCCAGTTGATGACCTTTGTCGAAGCCTGCCGGGCCTGGAAGGCCGTGCATGGCGGCCTGCCGTGCAAGATCACGCTCCTGTTCGAAGGCGAGGAGGAGACCGGCTCGCCATCGCTCAAGCCGTTCCTCGAAGCCAACGCGGCTGAACTCAAGGCCGATTTCGCGATGGTCTGCGACACCGGCATGTGGGATCGCGATACGCCCGCCATCTCGACGGCGTTGCGCGGTCTCGTCGGCGAGGAAATCACCATCCACGCCGCCGACCGTGACCTGCATTCGGGCGAATTCGGCGGCGCCGCCGCTAACCCGATCCGCATCCTGGCCAAGATCCTTGCCGACATCCACGACGACACCGGCCGCATCACCATTCCGGGCTTCTATGACGGTGTCGAGGAAACCCCGTCGCAGGTCCTGAAATCGTGGGAGTCGCTTGGCGAAACGGCAGACGATTTCCTCGGACCCATCGGACTTTCGGTCCCTGCCGGCGAAAAGGGCCGTTCGGTGCTCGAACTGGTCTGGGCGCGCCCGACCGCCGAATTCAACGGCATCATCGGCGGCTATACCGGCAAGGGTTTCAAGACCGTCATCGCCGCACAGGCATCGGCCAAGGTGTCGTTCCGTCTCGTCCACAAGCAGAACCCGGACAAGATCCGCGCCGCCTTCCGCAAGTTTGTCGAAGAGCGCCTGCCAGCCGACTGCTCGGTCGAGTTCCACAAGCATGGCGGCTCGCCGGCAATCCAGCTTTCCTATGACTCGCCTTTCCTGACCAAGGCCAAGCAGGCGCTGTCGGACGAATGGCCGAAACCTGCCGTCATGATCGCCATGGGTGGATCGATCCCCATCGTCGGTGATTTCCAGACCTATCTCGGCATGGAATCGCTTCTCGTCGGTTTCGGTCTCTCCGACGACCGCATCCATTCGCCGAACGAGAAGTACGAGCTTTCTTCATTCCACAAGGGGCAGCGTTCCTGGGCGCGCATCCTCGACGCGCTGACACGGTGAGATCGTCATGAGCAACAGCAATATCCGTTTCCACAAGGGCGATCTTCCCGACCTTGCCAACTACGATGTCGATGCGGTTGCCATCGACACCGAGACGCTGGGGCTGAACCCGCATCGCGACCGGCTGTGCGTGG
>CAZROU010000004.1:0-119519 GCA_964601795.1 uncultured Mesorhizobium sp.
GCCGAGCATCTCAAAATAAGTGAGATGGCGGGCCGTGTAGCCGACATTGTCGAGAGCGTTGTGCTTGCCGCCGGCGCGCACGCATTTCTGCGCGGGCGTGGCGCGCGAATAGGCGCGCTTCTCCAAGCCGGTGAATACGTTCTTGAACTGCACCATGCCGGCATTGGTGAACATCAAGGTCGGGTCGTTGCGCGGAACAAGCGGGCTCGACGAGACGACCTCATGGCCTTCCTTGCGGAAATAGTCGAGGAAAGTCGACCGGATCTCGTTCACGCCACTCATGAATGATGCCTTTTTCGCGGGAAACGCCAGCCATGCCGGCGCATAGAACATGGCCTTTTAGCGACCAGCCCTCATACTGTCCAGAAAGACAAAAAAGCCCGCACAAATCCAGTGAAATGGCCGGACACATTGCCCGATTGGGGTTTCAGAGCCGGCACCACAAAAGCAAACCGCCGGCCAGACAGGCCAGCGACTTATGTTACCCGATGAAATGCAAGGCGGTCCGCATCAAGGACCAGCTGCTTTACATCTCGCCAGCTTCATCCTCGAAACCGCCCTCGCCGCCGTTCTCGAGGAACTTCTCGGCGATCAGCCCCGCATTCTGGCGGAGCGCCAGTTCGATTTCGCGCGCCGTTTCCGGATTGTCACGCAGGAACAGCTTGGCATTCTCGCGCCCCTGCCCGAGACGCTGGGAATTGTAGGAGAACCAGGCACCCGATTTTTCGACCACTCCGGCCTTGACGCCGAGGTCGACCAGCTCACCGGTTTTCGACACGCCTTCGCCATACATGATGTCGAACTCGACCACCTTGAACGGAGGCGCCAGCTTGTTCTTGACCACCTTGACGCGGGTCTGGTTGCCGACGACCTCGTCGCGGTCCTTGACCGAACCGATGCGGCGAATGTCGAGACGCACCGATGCGTAGAATTTGAGCGCATTGCCGCCGGTGGTGGTTTCGGGCGAACCGAACATCACACCGATCTTCATGCGGATCTGGTTGATGAAGATGACCATGGTGTTGGAGCGCGAAATGGATGCGGTCAGCTTGCGCAGCGCCTGGCTCATCAAGCGGGCTTGCAGACCCGGCAGGGAGTCGCCCATCTCGCCCTCGATTTCGGCGCGTGGCGTCAATGCCGCCACCGAGTCGACAACCAGCACATCGATCGCACCGGAACGCACCAGCGTGTCGCAAATCTCCAGCGCCTGCTCGCCGGTGTCCGGCTGCGAAATCAGCAGGTTCTCCAGATCGACGCCGAGCTTGCGAGCGTAAACCGGGTCGAGCGCGTGCTCGGCATCGACGAAGGCGCAGATGCCGCCCTTCTTCTGCGCTTCTGCCACCGTGTGCAGTGCAAGCGTGGTCTTGCCGGAGCTTTCAGGGCCATACACCTCAATGATGCGGCCGCGCGGCAAGCCGCCGACGCCCAAGGCGATGTCGAGGCCGAGCGAGCCAGTCGGCACCGTCTCGATCTCGACCACCTGCTCGTTGGCGCCAAGGCGCATGATCGAGCCCTTGCCGAAAGCCCGCTCGATCTGCGACAGGGCCGCGTCCAGAGCCTTTGATTTATCCACCGAACTGTCCTCTACAAGCCGCAATGAATTCTGAGCCATGATACAGCACCCTTTGTTCGTCAATGAAAGCCGGACAATCCGTTGATCCCTGCTATTTTGTACCTTTTTTGTTCTTTTTTGGCAATAGGTGTTAAAATATTGATTTTAAATATAAATCTATATTTGTTCTTTTTTTGTACTTGCACCTGATGCCATGTGCACGTTGCTGTGAAGCCGCCTCGCGCAAGGGAAACCGGCGAATCGCTCCGCTCGATTGCCGATGCCAGTTCACCAAACTAAACTCCGTTTTGATCCACACCGGTAGGTCCGTATGACGCATTCACCCAGTATCCTTGCCGTGGGCGGTGCGCATGTCGACCGGCGCGGCCAGGTGTCCGGCACATATGTGCCGGCCGCTTCCAACCCCGGCACGATGCGCGAAGATGTTGGCGGCGGCGTGTTCAACGCGCTGCGCACAGCCGTGCGCAGAGGCGTTTCGGCGTCACTGCTCTCGGTGCGGGGCGGCGATGCGGCCGGCGACACGGTTGCGCGGGCCATCGCCGAGGCCGGCGTCAGCGACCTGTCCGTGACCTTCCTCGACCGGACCACGCCGAGCTACACCGCGCTTCTGGATCGCGAAGGCGAATTGCTCATCGGCTTTGCGGACATGGCGCTTTACGAAGCCGCCTTTGCCAAGCAAATGCGACGAGCCAAGGTGCGCGCGGCGCTGGAGACGGTCGATGCCGTTTTGTGCGACGCCAATCTGCCGACCGCAGCGCTGGAGCGACTGGCTAAGCTGGCCAACGGTAAGCCGATCTTTGCCGTCGCCATTTCCCCGGCCAAGGTGGTGAGGCTCGTTCCGGTTCTGGGGCAGCTTGCGATTTTATTCATGAACCGACGCGAGGCGGCGACGCTTGCCGGGATGGAGCGCGCGGCTCCGATACAAAACCTGGTTTCCGGGTTGCAAAAGGCTGGCCTTGGAAGCGGCGTCATTACCTCTGGAAGTGAAATGATCCTGGGGTTTGACAAGAAGGGTTCATTCAGGATTGTTCCTCCCGCTGCGCGGCATGTAGCGGATGTAACCGGCGCGGGCGATGCGCTGGCCGGCGCGACGGTGGCCGCATTGCTGAAAGGCCAGGATTTGCGCCCGGCGTTGCGCGAAGGGGTGGCGGCTGCGCTGCTTGCCATCGAAAGCCCGGACGCCGTGCCGAAATTCGACGCTTCCTCCTTCGCCAAGGCGCTTGCTCTTGTGCCGCAGGCGGAGGAAGTGGCATGAGATGCGCGACTAGCAAAGCGCCCCGAACAAACCAGCAAGCGGCATAGCCGGAGACGATCATGACGCCAGAAAGCGCCCGCCCCTTCATCGATGTCCATGCGCCGGTGGCAAAAGCGCTGGCCGCGGGCCGTCCGGTCGTTGCACTCGAAAGCACGATCATCACGCACGGCATGCCTTACCCCGACAATGGAGCAATGGCTGCCAATGTCGAAAAGATCGTCACGGACGACGGGGCTGTTCCCGCCACGATCGCGGTCGTCGGCGGACGGATCAAGATCGGCCTCTCAGATGGAGAGCGCGAATCACTGGCCATGACCGGCGATGCGATGAAGCTGTCGCGCGCCGATCTCGCCTTCGCCGTTGCCGAAGGGCGCACCGGTGGCACCACGGTGGCAGCGACAATGATCGCTGCGCACATGGCCGGCATCCGGGTTTTCGCGACGGGCGGCATCGGCGGCGTACACAAGGGGGCTGAGACGAGCTTCGACATCTCCGCTGATCTCGATGAACTGGCGCGCACGCCGGTCATCGTTGTGTCAGCCGGGGCAAAGGCCATTCTCGACATCGAAAAGACGCTGGAAGTGCTGGAAACGCGCGGCGTACCAGTCATCGCCCATCGCGCCGAAGTCATGCCGGCCTTCTGGTCGCGCCAGTCGCCATTCCGCGCCCCTCTCACGCTGGACAGTGCAGGCAAGATCGCCAAGCTGTTCCAGACACGGCGGGCACTCGGGCTTGATGGCGGTATGCTGGTGGCAAACCCCGTGCCGCAAAATGACGAAATTCCGGCCGATGAAATGGCTGGCTACATCGAAGCGGCGCAGAAGGCGGCGCAGGTGCAAAACGTCACCGGCAAGGCGGTGACGCCATTCCTTTTGTCGAAGATCCTGGAACTGACCGGAGGCCGCAGCCTGAAGACCAACATCGCGCTGGTCGAGAACAATGCGCGGCTGGCAGCGCAGATTGCCAAATCGCTTTAGGCGTCACTTGCCGGCGCGCAAACCGGCTTCATAGGCCTTGCGCGCCCAGATGGTCATCTCGTCGAGATCATCCAGCGCGGCATCGGGAACGGTCCAATAGGGCATCGCCACTTCCTTGCCGTGGCGCTTGTGGCGATAAGTCCAGCGCTTGGCGCCTGCCGCTTCATAATCGGCTGCAACCGCGTCATCGCCCTTCAACATAAGTTCGCCGCGCAGGATCAGGGCGAAAATGACGCCTTGATGATAGATGCCCTTGCCGCTGAACATGCGGCGGATGGAAACGGCTCCGAGCCCGTCAAACAGTTCCCGGATGCGCTCGTCGTCCACCGCAACCGGACGGGTCAGGCCGCGCTTGCAGCGCCGCGCGCTTCGGCCAGCGCCTTGAGGTCGGCTTGCTTCAACTCCACAGATTCACCGCAGCCGCATGCCGAACTCTGGTTGGGGTTGCGAAAGGTGAAACCGGTACGAAGTTTCGTCTGCTCGAAATCCAACTCCGTGCCGAGCAGGAAAAGAGCTGCTTCCGGCGCAACGTAAACGTGGGCGCCATCGCGCTCGACATGGTCGTCCTTGGCCACCGGCTCGGTGACAAGATCGACTGTATATTCCATGCCTGCGCAACCGCCCTTCTTCACGCCAAGGCGAATGCCGTGGGCGTTTTCACGCGTCGCGACAATCTCGCGCACACGCTCGGCGGCCCTTTCGGTCATGCTGATGACGACAAAGCGTCCCATTTCCTTCTCCACTGTCGCGCCGGTTCAAGGCCGGCGGAGCGAGTCTCACCCTAAAATGGTGAAGTTTCCGGTTTAGCGCAAGACCGCCGAACGGTCGCGATTGCGAACGCAAATCCGGCTCCCGCTTTTCCGGGAATTACTTTCAGTACCACCCGCAGGCGATCTGCGCTTCTTCCGACATGCGGTCAGGCGTCCACGGCGGGTCGAATGTCATGGTTACATCGACGCCGGAAACGCCTTCGACAGCACTGACGGCATTCTCCACCCAGCCCGGCATTTCGCCAGCCACGGGGCAGCCGGGAGCTGTCAGCGTCATCTCGATCTTGACCGAGCGGTCGTCCTCGATATCGATCTTGTAGACGAGGCCGAGTTCATAGATGTCGGCTGGAATTTCAGGGTCATACACCGTCTTCAGCGCCGAGATGATGTCGTCGGTCAGCCGCGCCAGTTCGTCCGCTGGAAGGGAAGAGGCCGTAAAGCCGCCGTTTGTCGTCGCTTCCTGAGGTGTGGCCTCAGCCATTGTCGTTTCTTCCATTTTCGTCACCCGAAAAACTTCCGCGCTTTTTCCAGCGCCTCGGCGAGAGCATCAACCTCCGCCCTCGTATTATACATGCCGAACGACGCCCTGCATGTGGATGTCACGCCGAAGCGTTTCAACAACGGCTGGGCGCAGTGCGTGCCGGCACGAACCGCAACGCCCTGCCTGTCGATCACCATCGACACGTCGTGCGCATGGATGCCCTGCAACTCGAACGACACTATTGCGCCCTTGTCCGGAGCATCGCCAAAAATGCGCAGCGAATTGATCGCGCGAAGCCGTTCATGCGCATAGGCCTTCAACTCGGCCTCATGCGCCGCGATCCGGTCACGACCGACGCTATCCATGTAATCGAGCGCTGCGCCAAGCCCGATCGCCTGCACGATGGGTGGCGTGCCCGCCTCAAAGCGATGCGGCGGGTCGTTGTAGGTGACGATATCCTCCGTCACCTCCTCGATCATCTCACCGCCACCCATGAAAGGCCGCATGGCCTCCAGCCGCTCACGTTTGCCATAAAGGACGCCGATGCCGGAGGGGCCGTAAACCTTATGGCCGGTGAAAACGAAAAAATCGCAGTCGAGATCTTGCACGTCGATGGGCATGTGCACTGCGCTCTGGCTGCCGTCGACCAGCACCGGAATGCCGCGCTGATGGGCAATGCGGCAGATTTCCTTGATCGGAGTGACCGTGCCCAACGCGTTCGACATGTGGGTGATGGCGACCAGCTTTGTGCGGTCTGTCAGGCTCTTTTCAAAGTCTTCGAGATGGAGCGCACCAAGGTCATTGACAGGCACCCACACCAGCTTCGCACCCTGCCGCTCCCGGATGAAATGCCACGGCACGATGTTGGAATGGTGCTCGAGGATGGACAGCACGATCTCGTCGCCGGCCCCGATATGCGGCATACCGAAGCCATAGGCCACGGTGTTGATTGCCGCCGTCGAGTTCGAAGTAAAGACGATGTTGTCAGTGCTGGGCGCGTTCAAAAAACGCCGAACGCTTTCACGTGACTTCTCATAGGCGTCGGTTGCAGCGTTGGACAAGAAGTGCAGGCCGCGATGCACATTGGCATATTCCATCGAGTAGGCGTGCTGGATCGCGTCCAGCACCACTTGCGGCTTCTGTGCCGAAGCCCCGTTGTCCAGGTAGACGAGAGGTTTGCCGTAAACTTCGCGCGACAGGATGGGGAAATCGCGGCGGATCGCCTCGACATCATAGGGAAGTGTTGCGGTTGACTGGTCCATTTTCAAAGTCCTGCTGCCCCTCACCCTTACCCTCTCCCCGCTCGCGAAGAGAGGGGGGCGTCAGCGTTGGCGCATGTTACCCATGGTCGGCGAACCAACCGTCGAGCTTCTGCTCCAGAGCCTCGACGATCCGTTCATCCTCGAGTTCTTCGATGACTTCCGCCACGAACGCCTTGACCAGCAGGCCGCGCGCCGACTTTTCATCGATGCCACGCGCCATCAGATAGAACAGATGGTTGTGGTTGATCTCGGTGACCGTGGCGCCGTGGCCGCAGGCAACGTCGTCGGCAAAGATTTCGAGTTCCGGTTTGGTCGAGAACTCACCGTCGTCCGACAACAAAAGCGTGTTGCAGGCCATCTTGGCGTCGGTCTTCTGCGCCACCTGATGCACGTTGATGCGGCCCTGGAACACGCCCCGCGCCTTGCCGGTGACGACATTGCGGATGATTTCGCGCGACCCGGTATGCGGCACGGCATGATCCAGCACCATGGTGACATCGGTGTGCGTGTCGCCGGCCAGAAGGTCGATGGCGCGCAACTGGAAGTCCGAGCCCTCGCCCTTGGTAAGGACGCGGATTTCCTGGCGCACCAGCTTGCCGCCGGCGTTCATGACGAACAGCGTGAGCTTAGCGTCCTTGCCGATCCAGGCGTTGAACTGACCAAAGTAAGATGCCGTGTCGGGCTGTTCCTGCACGATCAGCCAGGTCACATTCGAGCCGTCGCCAACCGTCAGGTTATCGACCGACGAAACCAGTGCACCACCGGTACCGGTCTGCCGTTCCACGATTGTGGCGGTGACGCCTGCACCCACCTTGGCCGCGAAACGGGTATGAACCTGCCCGCCAGCCTGCATGTTCTGCAGTTCCACCGGCTTGTCCAGGACGGTGCCGTCGGCAATGTCGAGAAGCCAGCCATCGGCCACAAAGGCGGTGTTCAGCGCACCGATGGCGTCATCATCGCCCTGCGTACCAAGCGCCGGCGCATATGTGCCATCAGCAAGCTTTGCCGAGACCGGGGTTGCCGTAACGCCTTCGATCGCAGCCGGCTTTCCGGCAACGCCATTGAGAACCGGAAGTACCGGCGAACCTTCGATCAGCGGCGCGACCGTCTTGGCTTCCAACGCAGCGTCGAATTCCGGCACCGTCGTCAGCAGGCGGCGCAGGTCGGTGTAGTGCCAGGATTCGACACGGCGCGTCGGCAAACCGGCTTTCAATGTCTCGATGGCGTTGTCGCGCTTCAGCATGACGTCGCCGTCGCCCGGCAGCAGCGTAAGCCTTTCGCCGAATGCCTCGATCAAGGCGGTTTCGGCAGGCGTGAGCTGCGGGGTTGAATGAATGTTCATTGCGTTCACCTCGCTCCGCCTCAAGCCGCCTCGTCGATAACGCCGGCATAGCCATTGGCTTCGAGTTCGAGCGCCAGCGACTTGTCGCCCGACTTGATGACCTGGCCCTTGTAAAGGACGTGCACGGTGTCGGGCACGATGTGCTCGAGAAGACGCTGATAGTGGGTGATGACGAGGAACGCACGGTCGGGCGAACGCAGCGAATTCACGCCATCGGCAACGATCTTCAGCGCATCGATGTCGAGACCAGAATCGGTTTCATCCAAAACGCATAGCTTTGGCTCCAGCAGCTTCATCTGCAGGATTTCGGCGCGCTTCTTCTCGCCGCCCGAGAAACCGACATTGAGCGGGCGCTTCAGCATGCCCATGTCCATGTTGAGCGAACCGGATGCTTCCTTCACCTTCTTGATGAATTCAGGGATCTTCAGCGGCTCCTCGCCGCGTGCCTTGCGCTGCTCGTTGAGCGCAACCTTGAGGAACTCCATCGTGGCGACGCCCGGTATCTCCATCGGATACTGGAAGGCGAGGAAGATGCCGGAAGCGGCGCGCTCGGCCGGGTCCATCTCAAGGATCGACTCGCCGTTGTAGAGGATATCGCCCTCGGTCACTTCATAGTCCTCGCGGCCGGCGAGGATATAGGACAGCGTCGACTTGCCGGAGCCGTTCGGCCCCATGATGGCGGCGACCTCGCCCTTGTTGACGGTCAGGTTCAGCCCACGAATGATCTCGGTGCCATCTTCGGCGATGCGGGCATGCAGGTTCTTGATCTCAAGCATTTTTTTCTTTCAATCCACGAATATCAGTCGGCCGCTTCGAAGGTCTGTGTAACTTCTATTCGGCCAATTATGTGTCGGTTGAACTCTTCGAGCTCTTCAGCCGGCACCCACAATTCCTCATGCTCACGACCGCCAACGATCTTGCGGTCGAATTTCGCAACGTAGTTTGCATCGACATCGAACTTGGTAACAAAACCCCGCTTGGAGCCGTGTTTTGTATTCCAGTCACGCGCGATCTGTGTGGCATATGCTTCGTTGGTCACTGGGTAGAAAATCGGCTGTTCTGGCAAGCGTGGCGGAAACGCAGACCAGCCGCTCTTCTCGATCAGCATCAACTCTTCCGGGCCAACCGGGCGATAGAGCGTTGTGTTGGCAATGGAATTTTTGGTCACGTGCGACCAAAGTCCCGAGCTATCAATATAAGCCAGAGCCTCTTTCCCGCTACACGCAAATTGGCGTTTTACGATTGAGCGAGCCTCGAGTCGACTTAACCCCGCCGCGTCCTGCTCCTTTACAAATGCCTTCACCATATCAGGCGTAACAACCAAAGCTCTAGCAGCCGCTAGTCCCAGACCAAATCGAGATCTGACCTCTTTGATCGTCTCAACCGGGTTGTGACCGCGCGCACTCATTCGCTGGACAAACTCTTCGGGAGTTATGGCTTCTGGTTGAGGCTTCATGTCGTCACCCCACACTCCCCTCCAAGCTGATGCCGATGAGCTTCTGCGCTTCGACAGCGAATTCCATCGGCAGTTCCTGGATAACGTCCTTGACGAAGCCGTTGACGATAAGCGCAATCGCTTCCTCTTCGGGAATGCCGCGCTGCATGACGTAGAATTTCTGGTCCTCGGAAATCTTCGAGGTGGTCGCCTCGTGCTCGAACTTGGCCGTTGCGTTCTTGGCTTCCATGTAAGGCACGGTATGCGCGCCGCACTGATCGCCGATCAGAAGCGAATCGCAGTTGGTGAAGTTCCGCGCATTGGTCGCCTTGCGGTGCGCGGAAACCTGACCGCGATAAGTGTTCTGCGAGAAGCCGGCTGCGATGCCCTTGGAGATGATGCGGCTCTTGGTGTTCTTGCCGAGGTGGATCATCTTGGTGCCGCTATCGATCTGCTGATAGCCGTTCGACACCGCGATGGAGTAGAAATTGCCCTGGCTGTCGTCGCCGCGCAGGATGCACGAGGGGTATTTCCACGTGATCGCCGAGCCGGTTTCCACCTGTGTCCACGAAATCTTGGAACGGTCGCCACGGCAGTCGCCACGCTTGGTGACGAAGTTGTAGACGCCGCCCTTGCCTTCCGCGTCGCCTGGATACCAGTTCTGGACGGTCGAATACTTGATCTCGGCATCGTCGAGCGCGATCAGCTCGACCACGGCGGCGTGAAGCTGGTTCTCGTCGCGTTGCGGGGCCGTGCAGCCTTCCAGATAGGAGACGTAAGCGCCCTCCTCCGCGATGATGAGGGTCCGCTCGAACTGGCCGGTGCCCTTCTCATTGATGCGGAAATAGGTGGAAAGCTCCATCGGGCAGCGCACGCCCTTCGGCACGAACACGAACGAGCCGTCCGTGAACACGGCTGAGTTCATGGTCGCGTAGAAGTTGTCGCTGACCGGAACGACGGAGCCGAGATATTTCTTCACCAGTTCGGGATGTTCGCGGATCGCCTCGGAGATCGAGCAGAAGATGACGCCCGCAGCCGCCAGTTCCTTGCGGAACGTAGTGACGACCGACACGGAATCGAAGACGGCATCCACAGCGACGCGGCCCGAGTGGTAGACATTGTCGGAAAGCTCGCCGTCCAGTTCGCTGGGCTCGCTCTGCTTGCGCACGCCGGCGAGGATTTCCTGCTCCTTGAGCGGAATGCCCAACTTCTCGTAGGTCCTGAGCAGTTCAGGATCGACCTCGTCGAGCGACTTCGGCCCGGTCATGCCCTTCGGCGCTGCGTAGTAGTGAATGTCCTGGAAGTCGATCTTCGGATATTCGACACGCGCCCAGGTCGGCTCTTCAAGCGTCTGCCAGCGGCGAAACGCTTCCAGACGCCATTCCAGCATCCATTCCGGTTCGTCCTTCTTGGCCGAAATCAGACGGATGATGTCTTCGTTAAGACCCTTGGGAGCCTTATCGGTCGCGATTTCCGTCTCGAATCCATATTTGTATTGGTCAACGTCGATCTTGCGGACTCGATCGATCGTTTCCTGCACGGCAGGCATAAGCGTTCTCCATCCACGCCGGGGTCAAGGCCCGACAGTTTTCAAACTATGGCACCGCCCGGGTGGGAGCGGCGTAAGTTCCATATAGTACGTCCCGACCGGAAATTCACCGGCCACGAAGGTCCGCACGGCTCTACCAGACCCGAAGGCCCAATTCCTGCGCCGCCGTCAGGCAGCTTTGACGCGACCGGCACGGCGCGCGGCTATGCCCGCCAATGCCTCGCGAAACAATTCCAGATCCCGCGCACTCGTCGCGTGGCCGATGGACACGCGCAGCGCACCGTGGCTCTCGTCATAGCCCATCGCCTTCAGCACGTGGCTCGGACCGACCTTGCCCGACGAACAGGCCGAGCCAGCCGAAAGCGCCACGCCGGCAAGATCGAAAGCGATCTGCGCGGTTTCAGCCTTGACGCCGGGAATGGCGAAAAACGTCGTGTTGGCGAGCCGGGGCGCTGCCGCACCGAAGACCTCGGCATCAGGCACAAGCCCTGTCACGATGGCCTCGACCTCGGAGCGCTTTGCCGCGACATCGCCAATGGCAGCGAGGCCGTCAAGCGCCTGCCGCGCAGCCGCGCCAAAGCCGGCAATGCCGGGGAGGTTCTCGGTGCCGCCGCGATGGCCCTTTTCCTGACCACCGCCGCTGACCAGCGGGCGCGGCATCATCAAATCGGCAGCCGCGACAAGCGCGCCAACGCCCTTGGGGCCGCCGATCTTGTGCGAAGACAGAATCAGGTAATCGGCGCAAGGCTTTGACATGTCTAAGGGAATACGGCCTACCGCCTGAACCGCGTCGAGGATCAGGATACCGCCTGCGGCTTTCACAACCCCTGCAATCTCTTCGATCGGCTGGATGACGCCCGTCTCGTTATTGGCGGCGTGGATCCCAACCAGAGGAAGCCCCGAGGCCTTGTCATGCGCTGCGAGTGCGGCTGCCAATTGATCGAGATCGACGGTACCATCGGTCTTGACGCCAATGCGGCTGATGTTTCCAGCGGCGAACCGGCCGCCATTCAGCAAGCAAGGGTGATCGGCAGCGCAAACGTAGAGATGGCTCATGCGCACAGCGCCGCGACCCATCTGCCAGTCGGGCGTGAGCAATGTCGATGCGGCCTCGGTCGCGCCGGAGGTGAAGACGACATGTTCGGGCTTTGCGTTGACCAGTGCGGCGACGTCGCGGCGCGCATTTTCGATCAAACGCCGCGCTACCCGACCCTCTGCATGCACGGAAGAGGGATTGGCAGCGATATCGAACGCCGCGACCATTGCATCACGCGCAGCATCCAGCAGCGGCGCGCTTGCATTGTAGTCGAGATAGGCGCGTTCAGCAGCCATTTCCCTGTCAATATCTCCCAGCTTGAGGCCGCTTCAGAGGCCGAAGCGTTATTTCCTTGAAATTACAAGGCCAGCCGTCCTATCTAGCGCCTTCGCGGCACGGGTGGTCAACCACTCAGTTTTGAATAATTCTAATCTGGTTCTAGAAACAGCTTCGACGCGCGTCAAGGTCGAATCTTGTGCAACCAGGTCAGGAATTGTTTCGACACCGCTCCAGAGTTTAAAGTGCGGAGTTATAGATGCCTGAGGTCATTTTTACAGGTCCGGCCGGTCGCCTGGAAGGTCGTTATCAGCCGTCCAAGGAAAAAAGCGCGCCGATCGCTATCGTATTGCATCCGCACCCGCAATTCGGCGGCACGATGAACAACAAGATCGTGTACGACCTTTTCTACATGTTTCAGAAGCGCAACTTCACCACGCTGCGTTTCAATTTCCGGGGCATTGGCCGCAGCCAGGGCGAGTTCGACCATGGCACCGGCGAATTGTCCGATGCAGCCGCAGCGCTCGACTGGGTGCAGTCGCTGCATCCCGATTCCAAGAGCTGCTGGGTGGCCGGCTATTCGTTCGGGTCGTGGATCGGAATGCAGCTTCTGATGCGCCGACCCGAAATCGAAGGCTTCATTTCGATCTCGCCGCAGCCGAACATCTACGACTTCTCGTTCCTCGCGCCCTGCCCCTCGTCCGGCCTCATCATCCACGGCGACGCCGACAAGGTAGCCCCGCCGAAGGACGTGCAGGGGCTGGTCGACAAGCTGCATACCCAAAAGGGCATCACCATCACGCAAAAGACGATGCCGGGGGCCAACCACTTCTTCGCCAACGATTCGGAACTTCTGCTCCAGGAATGCGCCGACTATCTCGACCGCCGCCTGGCCGGCGAACTCGCTGATCCGCGCCCGAAGCGGCTAAGATAACGGGCGCACAAGCACACCGCCGGTGACCGGCTGCCTGCAGCCGGTCGTCGTCGGAAATGTCAGCGGCAATCCCTTAAAAACGCGGACTGCGAGGTAGGCCCAGGCTTCCGCCTCGGTGGCATCGCCATCCAGCCCGACGTCTTCCGCCAGGACCGCTTGTGCGCCGGCAGCTTCAGCGCCGTCGCGAAGATCGCGTACGATGTGCGGGTTCTTGCGCCCTCCCCCGCAAACGATCCAGAGCTTCGGCTTGCCGGGCAGGTGTTCGACCGATTTGAGGATCGCCTGCGCTGAAACCGCGGCAAGCGTGCGGGCACCGTCTGCCAGTTCCATACCTTCGGCTTCTGCAAGCGTGAAATCGTTACGATCAAGCGACTTCGGTCCCGGCTTGCCAAAGAACGGCTTCTCCAGATAGCGCTCGACCACCGCGCGCACCACATCGCCTTCGCTGGCAATTGCTCCATCCGCATCGAACGGAATGCCGCCCTCGCGCGACACCCATTGGTCGATCAAGGCATTACCGGGGCCGGTGTCGAAGGCAACGGGATCGCCGGTGGCCGGCACGTAGGTGATGTTGGAAATGCCGCCGATGTTGACGAACACGACGGGAAATTGCCCGGCGTGAGGTGCCGGTAGCGCGCGCGCCAAGGCGGCATGGTAGACGGGCACCAAGGGTGCGCCCTGCCCGCCATGCACCATGTCATTTGCACGCATGTCATAGGCTACCGGCAGGCCGGTCAGTTCCGCCAGAAGCTTGCCGTCACCCAACTGGACCGTCAGCGCGACATGCGGCCGGTGCAGGACGGTCTGGCCATGAAAGCCGACAATGTCCGGCCTTTTCCACCCCGCCAGCTTCTGGCTGATGAAAGCAGAAACCGCATCGGCGTGACGCCGGGTGATTTCCCTCTCCAGTGCGGCAAGGTCTCCAGGCCTGTCGCCGCGTGCCGAAATCTGCTTGGCCGTTTCCAATGCCCGCGTAACGCGATCTCGGAAGGCCGCCTCATATGGCACGAAGAAATTTGGGCCGCGCTGGACGATATTGCGCCCATCTGTCCGCATTGCTGCCAAGTCGATGCCATCCATGGATGTGCCGCTCATCAGCCCTATCGCGCACATCGTCCCCGTTTGGGTTGCCATTTGGCCTACCGTTCTTGTGATTCCTTGGTTCCTGATGTTAAACGCGCGCGTTCACACTTGCCACGCCGCGACCATTTCGGGCCGGTGCTTTCGGGAAAAGAAAAATGTCCGCCTTCAAGTCCGACTTCCTGCGCATCATGAGCGAGCGCGGCTTCATCCACCAGATTTCGGATGAAAGCGGCCTCGACCAGTTCTTCGCCAAGGAAACGGTCACGGCCTATATCGGCTTCGATCCCACTGCACCCAGCCTGCATGCGGGCGGCCTGATCCAGATCATGATGCTTTACTGGATGCAGCAGACCGGCCACCGGCCCGTTGCGCTGATGGGCGGCGGCACGGGCATGGTCGGCGATCCTTCCTTCAAGGAGGAGGCGCGCAAGCTTTTGACGGTCGAGACCATCCAATCCAACATCGACGGCATCAAGCAGGTGTTTTCCAGCTACCTGAATTTTGGTGACGGCCCGCGCGATGCGCTGATGGTCAACAATGCCGAGTGGCTGCTGCCGCTCAACTACCTCGAATTCCTGCGCGATGTCGGACAGCATTTTTCCGTCAACCGCATGCTTGCCTTCGATTCCGTCAAGCAGCGGCTCGACCGCGAACAGTCACTGTCGTTCCTCGAGTTCAACTACATGATCCTGCAGGCCTACGACTTCGTGGAGCTGAACAAGCGCTATGGCGTGCGGCTGCAGATGGGCGGGTCCGACCAGTGGGGCAACATCATCAACGGCATCGATCTCGGGCACAGGCTGGGCACGCCGCAACTCTATGCGCTGACGACGCCGCTGCTGACCACGTCTTCCGGCGCCAAGATGGGCAAGTCGCTGGGCGGAGCCATATGGCTCAATGCGGACATGCTGAGCCCATACGATTTCTGGCAATACTGGCGCAACACCGAGGATGCGGACGTTGGCCGCTTCCTGAAGCTCTACACCACGCTGCCCCTGGATGAAGTTTCTCGACTGGCCTCGCTCGGCGGCTCCGAGATCAACGAAGCCAAGAAGGTGCTTGCCACGGAAATCACGGCCCTGCTGCACGGCAGGACCGCCGCGGACCAAGCTGCAGAAACGGCGCGCAAGACGTTCGAGGAAGGCGCTCTCGCTGAAACGCTGCCTTCCGTCGAGGTTGCGAATTCTATGCTGGAAGCCGGCGTCGGCATCCTGTCGCTGCTGGTCACCGCAGGACTGGCCTCTTCCAACGGCGAAGCACGGCGACACATCCAAGGAGGCGCGGTGCGTCTCAACGACCAGCCGGTATCGGATGAACGGCGCACTGTGACGCTTCAGGACCTGAGTCCGGAAAACGTCATAAAGGTCTCGCTGGGCAAGAAAAAACACATTCTGGTGCGCCCGGCCTGAGACGGGCGATGCTGGATCGCGCCTAGCGGAACTCGAAGATCGAGCGGAAGATGCCCGGCGCGATCACAGACAGCGGGTTGATCTCCAGATCAGGCTTGTTGGCGTTGCCTCTCAATCGATAGGTGACGCCGATAAGGCCACGGTCGCGACCGTTGCCGAGGAGCGCCCCAACCAGCGGAATTTCACCGAAGATGCGGTTGAGGCCATAGGCCGGCATGAACGTGCCCGTCATGTCCATATTGTTGTTCGGATCGTAGAGCGTGCCCTGGAACGTCGTGCCGATCAGCGGCCCACGCAGCACCCCGTTGGCGAGCTTCACGTAGCCCCGTCCCTTCTCGACCTCGGTGAAACCGCGCTCGAACTGCACCCTCGAAGCGTCTATATCCGCCTTCACCGCCTGGCTGAGGCTGCGGTTGTCGCCGGCCGGGGCCGTGGAGACGATCGAGGCAAGTTTCGGCTCGTTCACGACAAGGAAGTCGCGCGCGTCGATCTTGCCGCGCAACGGCCCATCACCGCTGCCTTGGAGCGAGAGCAGGATGCCGCCGCCCTGCATATGTTCGTATATGTTGAGGAAGCGCAGGATTGCGCCGGCATCGGCAGAGCGCATGGTCATGGTGCGCTGTCCGTCACTCGTAGCATTGTCGATGGTTATTGCCGCACCGGAGTTCGCCGTGGCGCTGACCTGCAGTCCATTCACCTTGGAACCGGCAGCGCTGTAATCCAGCTTCAAGCCGGACAGTACTTCGTCATGGAACCCGGACAGGGACTTGATATCGGCACTGACGGAAATGGCGTCCGTGCCGGTGCCCTTGGTGGCGGTATCCACGTCCGACGTGAACTGCTTGATGAGGGAGCGCGCATCCAGCGACTGCCCCGATACGTTGACGGAATAGCCCTTGCCCGAGCGTTTGACCGACACGGAGACGTTGTCGCCCCGGTTCAACTGCACCTTGCCGAATTTCGCTGAAGTCAGGCTGCCGCCCGACAGTTCCACATCGCCATCGATGGAAAATGACTTGCCGTCGAGATCGAACTTGCTGAGCCTCGTGACCGTGCCGTCATTGCTCATGACGAAGCTGACATCGGCGGGAATGCCGGTGCCCTTGCTCCAACCTGCCCATGGAATGCTGAGCGTGGCCTTTGTCAGGTCGGCGGTGACGTTGCGGCTGCCGTCCTCGTTCTTGTCCAGCGCCACTTTCACGGTGCCGGACAGGAGCGTCGAAAGCCCCGGCATGAACGTCTCGCGCGTCTTGTCGTAGATGATGAGCGCCACCTTGCGACTGCGCGGCGGCCCGGTGTCCTCCAGAGGCTCGATGAGATCGACTTCCGCCGGAATGCCGTTCAAGGTGGCGGTGGCGGCGATCACGGCCTTTTGCGGATCGACGACGATGGAGCCATCCGCCGCAGCGACCATCTGGCCGTCGAAGGGTTTGGCCAGCGCAAGGTCCTTGTAGTCGAGCGACACCAGCCAGCCGAGCTTGCTCGTATCCTGGCCCTTCTGAAGCGGAATATCGGCCTTTACGTTGCCGGTCACCGTCCCCGAGATTTCCTCAGGCTTCAGACCGATGTGACGCATGGCGTTGATCGGCTCGTAGGAAACGAGCTCGATGATGGCCTGCGCGTCGCCCGCCACATCCATGTCGAGCTTGCCGATGACGGGCGGGCGATTGGCCTGGAAAATCTGCATCTTGCCATTGCTGGCATTCACCACGCGGCCGCTCGGCATGTAGACGGTGCCCGAGGACAGCGATATCTCCACATCGTTGCCGGCAAATTCGACCACACCGACGGCATCGCGAACCGGCGGAATGCGGCCTGCCACGTCGAAGCGCGAACCCTCCACCTGGAAACGGCCAAACACTTCCTTGCCGGTAAGCGGTATGCCATTGCCGACACGGCCGGGCTCGACACGATACTGGAGGGAGGCATCCACCACCTTGCCTCCGAAGAGGTTCTTCAGCACCCACGACCTTGCATTCGCCGCGGAAAACCACGGCCACAACTGCTTGACGTGCGAAACCGGCATGTCGTGAACGGTGAAGGCGACAAGCACGCCCGGCGCTTTGCCTTCGGCGAATTCGATGGCCGCCGTTCCCACCGCCTCCCCCGTCGGGCCTGACCGCAGGGCGATCGTATCGGCCACCAGCTTTTCGCTGTCCGGCAGGTACGCGCCAGCGACACGGGATATGAACTTCAAGCCGGGTTCGGGCGATTCCAGCGGAGCGAGGGTCGATCCGTTGCTGACGAGATCATAGCGATAGGCGGGCTCCTCGTTTGGAGACCCCGAGGCGGGCCTTGGACCGACCGAGCCTTCGAATTCAAACGTCGACCTGCCGGTGGTGACCAGCAGCCGGTCAATGGCGAGCTTGTTTGCGCCGGTCTCGAGTTTGGCCTGCATTTCGACATCGGCGGGCAATGCACCCCTTGGCCCAAGATCAAGCACCGACCGTGCCGACGACAGCGAGACTTCGAGGCGCGACGGTGTATCGCCGGCATTCTCGCCGCCAGCGATGCGCAATTGCACGGCACCGGGCGTGCTGCCAGATGGACTGGAGCCATCCGATACGTCTCGTTCGGCGAGTGCGACGTTTGCGCTCAAAGCCTTGACCAGCTTCGTATCAGGGTCCCCGCTCGCTGCTGCCTCGAGTGTCAGGGCACGACCGTCCACATCCATGGTGGAGGTGAGTTGCATCTGCTCGACGCCGGTCTGGGAGACGACGGCGTTCGCAACCTTAATCGACTTGACGCCACCTTCTTGCGGCAGCAGGAACTCGACATTGTCGAGCCTGATCTCGCGCATCGAATCCATCTTGACGGCATCGAGTGCCTTGCGAGCGGCGTCGAACGTCGCGGCGATCACCTTGTCGGGATCGATCAAGCCTTCGGTGTTGCGCAGCGATGCCGCCCAATCGCTGCCGGTAGAGGGCATTGCGCCAACATCAATCCTGGCGTTGGCAACACGGGCGCTGGTCAAGCGAACATCGCCCGAGATAAGCGGCCAAAACCTCACACCGAAACGGACGGTGCCGGCATTCACGACCGGGCGGCCATCGTGCGTCGTGAGGCTCAAATCCCTGACCCGCAAGGCCAGGAAACTCGATCCATCGAGCGTGATGCTGGTGGAGCCGATGGCGACGTCGACGTTTATTTCGGCAAGCCGCTCGATAGCCTTTTCAGCTTCCTGCTGCAGCCGCTCGGTGCCGATGCCGATCGCCCCGATGGTGTAGACGACAACGGCAAGCAGCGCGAAGAGGCACACCAGCCCCAAGGCGGCCCGCTTGACCATGCGGGACCGTCGGCCGATAGCCGCCCGGCCCAGAGGAGGCACGTCGCACGCAGACGGCAGAGCGCTCAGATCGGTGATCTCGTCGCGCCTGAACCTGACCTTTTCGTGCTGCGGCAGTTCCTGGTCCACACATTATTCCGTTGCAAGAACACCCACGTGGACGAATCCAGCCTCGACATTATATCGGTGAAGCCTCACGTGTAACCTTAAACAAGGGCATCGATATGGCCGACATCACGGCAACCGAACTGAACGTCGGCGACAGGGCACCAGAATTCGAACTTCCCAGAGATGGCGGCAAGACCGTCAAGCTGGCGGATTTCGCAGGAAAGCCTGTCGTTCTCTACTTCTACCCCCAGGACGACACAACATCCTGCACCAAGGAAGCGATCGACTTTTCCCGGTTGAAGCCCGAATTCGAGAAAGCGGGCGCGGTCGTGATCGGCGTATCGCCCGACAGCGCCAAGAAGCACGACAAGTTCAAGACCAAGCACGCCCTGACCATCGATCTCGCCGCCGACGAGGAACGCAAGGTCATCAGCGCATACAATCTGTGGGTCGAAAAGCAGATGTACGGGCGCAGCTATATGGGCGTCGAACGCGCGACATTCCTTATCGGCAGCGATGGCCGGATCGCAGCAATATGGCGCAAGGTGCGCGTCAAGGGCCACGCCGAGGCCGTGTTGCAGGCCGTTTGCGAACTCTGATCATACAAAGCCGCGTTTTTCCTAGCGTCGCGTAACGTTCAGCGGCGGCTCAACAAAGCTTTGTTAACCCTAACAATGTTTAAATCGCGCTGTCGGCATCGTTAACGAAGGCGCGTCCCGTGGCAGTATCCGGTCAGTCAGCGGTATTCGGCAAGCGTAAGGAACCGCACACCGTCATCATCGCTCGTGGCGATGAAATCAGGCACTTCACCGTTCGTCCCTGGCTTGCCGCTGTTGCGGGGTCGGCGCTCGCCGCCGTCGTCATCGGCTATCTCGGGGCAACGTCCTATCTGGTCTTGCGCGACAACCTGATCGGCGCGGCCACCGCACGCCAGGCGCGTATCCAGCAGGCCTACGAGGACCGCATCTCTGCCCTTCGCGCCCAGGTCGACCGGATCACCAGCCGGCAGTTGCTGGACCAGCAACTGATGGAGACCAAGGTCACCGAACTGATCGAACGCCAGACGCAACTCAGCGAACGGCATGGCCGCCTTGGTCCGCTGCTCGAGCGGGCCGAAGGCGGAATCCATAAGGTTTTACCCGCAACAGTCCCCGTGCCTGCCACCCGCGAAGACACCAGCGCTTCGGCGGCCGATACGATTGCCGCGCCGGGAAAAATTGCCTTGGCCAATATTGCAGAAAGCGGATCGAGGCCATTTGCGTTCTGGTCGACAGGGTCGGAAAACGAAACGCCTGTCTCATCGGCCGACCGCGCCGACAAGCTTTTTGTTTCAATCAACCAGTCGTTGAAGACCATCGAAAGCGACCAGATCGCCCAGATATCGACCCTGGCCAACTCCGCCTCGGAAAGCGCGGACGCCATTTCCAACGCATTGGAAGCCGCTGGCTTGCCCGTCGACAGCGACTTCGGACAGGGGGAAGTCGGCAAGAGCGATGTTGGCGGCCCGCTGATCCCGGTCGACGGCACAACGATTTTCGATGCCAAGGTCCAGCAATTGGACGAGGCGCTCGACATGCTCGACCAGGCCAAGCAGGACGCACGACGCCTGCCTTTGGCCAACCCGGCCCCCGGACACGCAGTGACCAGCCCGTTCGGTGTCCGCACCGACCCACTGCTCGGCTCGGCCGCCCTTCATTCCGGCATGGATTTCCGCGCTGCCGTCGGCATGGACGCAAAAGTGACCGCGCCCGGCGTGGTCGTCAAAGCCGGCTGGAACGGCGGCTACGGGCGCATGGTCGAAGTCGATCATGGCCAAGGCTTTGCCACCCGTTACGCCCATCTGAGCGAAATTCTCGTGAGCGTCGGGGAAAAGCTCGCAGCCGGAGATATAGTCGGCAGAACCGGCAGCAGCGGCCGCTCCACAGGGCCGCACCTGCACTATGAGGTGAGGCACAACGGAGAAGCTGTCGATCCGCTTACCTTCCTGACCGTGGGAAAGAAGATCGCCCGATACATGTGAGCGCCTGACGTTCTCCGGGCATGGCGCTCGCTGGAGCTCAATGCTTGGCGTCCTTAATTAAAGAATAGATTTTACTACGTAACTGACCGAAACGCGGATTTGCTCGAGTTTCCAGTTGATTACGCGACGTGCCGAGGTCGATCTGAATCTCCTCCATCACGGTAGTGGGCGACGCGGAAAGCACGATGACCCGGTCGCCGAGATAGACAGATTCGTCGATATCGTGCGTAATGAAAACGATCGTGACGCCGAGCCTCGCCCAGATGGTGCGCACGAGGTCTTCCAGTTCGGACCGGGTTTGCGCGTCCACCGAGGCGAACGGCTCATCCATCAACAGCACCTTCGGCTCGAAGGCGATAGCGCGTGCGATTGCGACGCGCTGCTGCATGCCGCCCGAGAGCTGCCAGGGATAAGCGTTGCCGACGTCCTTGAGGCCGACAGCCTCGAGGCTTTCCTGCACCAACCGGCGGCGCACGGAGACGGGCTCGCCCTTTTCCTTCAGCGGCAGTTCGACGTTCTGCCAAACCCGCATCCAGGGAAACAGGCTGCGGCCATATTCCTGGAATACCACTGCCATGCCGGGCGTCGGCCCATCCACCTCCCTGCCGGCCAGCCGCACCTGCCCGCTGGTAGGCTTAAGCAGGCCAGCTATGCAGCGCAGTAACGTCGTCTTGCCTGCACCCGACGGGCCGACAATGCATACCAACTCGCCCTCTTTGAGGTCGAAGGTAACGTCGCGGATCGCCTCCACCGTCCGCCCGGCGCCCTCATAGACTTTCCGAAGGCGCCTGATGGCCAGCATCGGGCTGGCCTGGGTTGAAGTGTCCACTCGCAGCTCGTCTATCGTCATGTCATCCTTCTCCAAAAGGTGCACCCGCTCAGGAGCGCGCCCTCGAACCTTCGTACCAGTGCAATATTTTCATCTCGAAGATGCGCATAAGCAGCGAAAGCATCACCCCGATCAGCCCTAGCAGCAGGATGCCGCTCCACATTTCGGGAATGGCGAAGGTGCGCTGGAACTGGATGATGGTGAAGCCGATGCCATTGCGCGAGGCGAACATCTCGCTGATGACCATCAATATGATGGCGATCGACAGGCCTGTGCGCATGCCGGTGACTATTTGCGGGCTGGCGGCCGGCAGGATCAGCGTCCGCAGTCGGCGCACCCCGTGGATGCGGTAGACCCGGCACGTATCCTTGAGTACCGGATCAATGGAGCGCACGCCCTCGATGGTGTTGAGCAGCATTGGCCACAAGCAACCGAAGCTGATGACGGCAATCTTTGAGACGTCACCTATGCCCGAGATCACCAGCAGCACCGGGATCATCACGGTCGGTGGGATCGCCCGGAAAAACTCGAACACCGGCTCGCTGAAGTCGCGCGCCCGTTTGGACGAGCCGAGCAACACGCCGAACACCAGCGCGACTGCGAGCGACATGCCGAAGCCAGCGGCAAGCCGCCAAAGGCTTGAAACGATGTCGTTCATGCCTTGCGGATTGAGCCAGGTGGCGGCGAAAGCAAGGAGTGTCTTGTGCAGCGGCGGGAAGAAGAAATTGCCGCTGTTGCGGGAAAGGACATACCACGCCCCAAACAGCGTGAGCGGCAGCAGCAGCGTTGCCAGCAGGCGCCAGAGAAGGGATTTCATGCGGCATCCTGCCTGTCGGTGCGAATTGACGGATGCCAGGCTAGAACCTTGCGCTCGATGACGCGGGCGAGGATGTTGACCAGCACGCCCATGATGCCGGCGGTAATGACCAGCGAATACATTTCCGGCAGCGCCATTGCTGACTGGGCCAGCGCCACCTGATGGCCGATACCGGGATTGCCGATCACCAGTTCCGATGTAACCGCCAGCACCAGCGCCACCGATGCGCCGAGCCGGAAGCCGGTGATCGCATAGGGCAGAGCTGTCGGCCAGGAAACGTAACGGATGCGGCTCCAGCGGCTGAGCCCGTAGACGCGCGCTGTGTCGAGAGCCACCGGGTCTACATCCTTCACGCCATAGAGGATCTGGATCAGGATTTGCCAGAACGAAGCGTAGACGATCAGCAGCAGCGCCGATTTGATGTCGATGCCGAACATCAGCACGGCGAGCGGGATCAGGGCGACCGACGGGATCGGCCGCAGGAACTCGATGGTCGATTCCATGTAGCGCCATAATACCGGTATGGTGCCGAGAACGATCCCCACCAGCGAGGCCGCCACGAAAGCGATGGCCAGACCGAGCACCCATGCCTGCGCGGTATAGGCGACCGCCTGCCAGAACACCGGGCTCGCCAGATTATCGACCAGGGCAGCGGCGACCTCGTGAAACGGCGGGAAATATCGCGCCGGCAGCATGCCGGAGGCCGACTGCGCCTCCCACAGGGCGAGGAAGGCGACAAAGCCGACGATGCCGCGGAATTTCGCGTTCCCTCCTGATGCGCGTGATCTCGATGCGACCTGCGCCATCGCTCCTCCCCCCCTTCGCTATCGCACACCGTGGCGATTTATTCGCTCGTTCTAAAATATCGCGGAGCGAGGCCGGACATGCCGCTTGCGCGGGCTCGCGACATGTCCCCTGCTCCAACGGTGCTTATTTCAGGATGACGGACTCCACCTTGAAATCCTTCGAGATCATGTCGAGCGTCTGCATCTGCGGCAGCATCGCTTCCAGCGATGCTGCGTTCACCTGCGAATCGTAGAGCGGGATGACGAAGGCGTTCGCGATCTCCGGCGTGATCTTGGTGAAGGTCGGGATCAGCGCGCGAATTTCGTCGGGATGGGAATTTGCATAGTCCGCCGATTTGGCAATGGCTGCGCGGAGCTTTGTCATCATGTCGGCCTTTTCCTGGACGACGGGATCAATGGACACGAAAGCTGCCGCCGTCAGGCGCGGCGCGGTGTCGACATAGTTCGAGGCGATGTCCCGCAAGCCGTGGCCGAGCGCGGTGGTGTGGAAGGGTTCGACCATCCATGCCGCGTCGATCTGACCTTCCTCCAGAGCCTGCTCCATATTGGAGAATGGCATCTCCACCACCTTTACGCTCGCCGCATCGCCTCCGGCCTTGGCCACGGACAACCGAGCCGTGATCTCGCCGATGTTTTTGATCGTGTTGCTGGCGACGACCTTGCCGGCCAATTCCTTGGCCGATTCCATCTTGTTCTTCGAACTGACGACGAGCGCCGAAAAGTCCTTGCCCTGCACGCCGGTCGAGGTCGAGGCGGCGGCAATCATGACCAGCGGCAGACCCTTGTCGCGTCCCTGCATCACCGAAACGGTGTTGGCGAACACCACGTCGAACTGCCCGGCGATCAGCGCGGTAATGGCGGCTGCCCCGCTGCTGGTATCGGTGATCTGCAGGTCGATACCGGCTTCCTTGAAGAAGCCGTTGTTAAGCCCGAGGCGCATCGCGGCAGTTTCGGCGTTGGGCAGCAGGCCGACGCGCGCCACCTCCAATTTTGCATCTCCCCCGTCAGTCTTGCCGGGGCCTGCCATCGACAAGGACAGACAAATGCCCAGCGCGGCGGCCAAGGCGCCCGTGATCAAGCGTGATTTCATGTTTTGATACCTCCCATTTTTCCTACTTGCACACTTCCAAAACCGTTCCGGACGGGGGCGAGCCATTGCCCGGTTTCCTGGAGGGGAACGCCAGCCAAGCGGTGTTTGCCGAATGATCTGCGTCGCGCGCTTGATCATTCCTGAAGGCAATATCCCACCTTCCGACGAGCCTGGAGGACTCCCCCGATTATCGTCCCTCTCTTATATATTTTTCACAAATGTGAAAACGTTTTCTCACTAATTGGCTCATCTATGACGGTATTGTCAAGAGCTCAAAGCGATCTCTTGTCACAGGGAGAGAAATAGAAGAAAAAGGAAGAATTCGTTTTCTGGAGAGGAAGCTCGGAAATCATGGGTATTCGAGCCAAGGACGTCAAACTGATTGACGTTGCGCGGCTGGCGGGGTGTTCGCCGGCAACGGTATCCCGTGTCCTGAACAACAATCCGAACGTCGCCGAAGCCATAGTTCAACGGGTGCGGCGTGCCGCCGTCGAACTCGGATATGTTCCTAATGGTTCCGCCCGAGCGCTCCGCTCATTGCAGTCGCGCCTGGTGGGCGCTGTGATACCCACACTCGATCATGCGATCTACGCCTCGATGGTCGATAGCCTGCAGGCGCGTCTATCGGAGAAAAACGTCTCTTTGATCATCGGCACATCGATGTATGATCTCGAATTCGAGCGCGAGCAGGTCCGCCTGTTGATCGAGCACGGCGTCGAGGCCTTCATACTGGTTGGAGCGTTGCGGAAGCCGGAAACGATTGCGCTCCTGGAACAACGTCATATTCCCTACGTCCAGACTTACACATTCGATGTGTCAAGCTCGGGCAAGACGATCGGCTTCGACAATGAGAGTGCAGGCAGAACGGCCGCACGCTTCATGCTCGATCTTGGCCATAGGCGATTCGGCATGATCGCCGGAATAACGCACGACAATGACCGTGCCGGCGGCCGTGTCAGCGGGTTCCTCGACGAATTGGCCAAACACGGCATTACTCGCGAAGCCGTTCCGGTCGTGGAAAAGGTCTACAATGTAAGTGCCGGTGCCGATGCGATGAAGCAATTGCTGAAAGCTCCAAATAGGCCGACCGGAATATTTTGCGGTAGTGATATCCTGGCGGCTGGCGCCATCAAACAGTGCGTCCGAGTGGGTATCAAGATTCCCGATGAAATGTCGATAATAGGTTTCGACAACCTGGACATCGCAGAACTAACGGTGCCTGATCTTACCACGCTGGAGGTGCCGGCAAGAGAAATGGGACGGCTTGCCGCGGACTATGTGCTGCTTTCCTCCGCGCAGCGCCGCAATTTCCATCTCGGGGAACTCGCAATCCGGCTGGTTGTTCGAGGCAGTACCGGAATTGCGCCGGCGGCCTAGGTCGTGGTGACGATTTAACGGTTACCTGCGTTGATGGTTAAAATCGTCTCTGAACAGGAGAAAAGCGCAAGGCGGTGTTGACCACCGTCGAGCATTTTCGACGCATTCAGGGGCGATTTTGACCCAACCCCGAAGGGGCCGCGTCCAAATCGGTCATTTTGTCGTCGCTCGTCGTCAAACATGGCCGGCATGTCCCTCCTCCTCGCTCCTAAAACTGACCGATTTGTCCTGCGGCGCAGGAAATCGTTAAATCGTCACCACGACCTAGGTATTCAGTCCCGCATTTTGATCAGGCCGATCACGTAGCCGGGTCTCCACGCTGTGGACCGCATAAACGCACCGGGGCGGCGGCGACCGTACCAAGGCCCCTGCGGCGGCACCCTTTTTGTGCATTGCAGACACTGTCGCGTTAGGGCTATGCCCCCCGGATCGTTTGACGAGAAGGGATGGCAAATGAAGACTATTTCCACGTCCAAGTCGCATGGCGGCATCCAGGGTGTCTATTCGCACGCGTCGAAACAGTGCGCCTGCGACATGACCTTCGCGGTATTCGCGCCACCGCAGGCCAAGGACGGCTCGGTCCCGGTGCTTTGGTATCTCTCGGGCCTAACCTGCACGCATGCCAATGTCATGGACAAGGGCGAGTATCGCCGTTTGGCGGCCGACCTCGGCCTGATGATCATTTGCCCGGACACCAGCCCGCGCGGCGAGAGCATCCCAGACGAGAAAGATAACTGGCAGTTCGGTTCAGGCGCCGGTTTCTATGTCGATGCGACACAGGAGCCGTTTGCTGCGAACTACCGCATGTATTCGTACATCACCGAAGAGTTGCCCGCTTTGATCGCGGCAAATTTTCCGGCCGACATGTCGCGCCAGGCAATCTTCGGGCACTCGATGGGGGGCCATGGTGCGCTGACCATCGCGCTTAAGAACCCAAGGCGCTTCAAAAGCTGCTCGGCTTTCGCCCCGATCACCCAGCCTTCAACTGCCGGTTGGTCAAGACCCGCCCTGGAGAAGTATCTTGGCACCGACGAGGCTGCCTGGCGCGCCTACGACACGACCTTACTGATCGAAGACGGCAAACACTTCGGTGCGTTCCTAGTCGACCAGGGAACGACCGACAGTTTCTTGCTGGAGGGCCTGCGTCCGTGGTTGCTCGAAGAAGCGTGCAAGAAGGCAGGCATCGACCTGCGCTTACGCATGCAGGAAGGTTACGACCACTCCTACAATTTCATCTCCACCTTCATGGATGACCATCTGAAGTGGCACGCCGAGCGTCTGGGATGAGCACCACACAGTGACCAAGTGACAGCCCTGAATCTTTTGACTGCAGCGGTTTCGCCGTTACTGAACTACCTGCGCGGGTCCGTCGACTAGGTCGTTTCATGGTTGGCCGGAAACATTCCGCAGGTGAGGATCTGGGGCAAGGTCTAGGCCTCCGAGGAGGAGCGCACGTGTCAGACGCGGCGGGCGCCCGCTTTTGTCGGCTTGCTCGGCCGATGGGACCACCGTCGAGGATTCGCGGCGCGAAAATGAGCGATTTTGCCATATCCCTTCGGAATGTGGTTTATTTCGGCCCTGAATGCATCAGAAATGCTCAACGGTGGTCGACACCGCCTTGAGCTTCTCTCCTTTTCAAGACCGAAATCCGGCTCGCGCCACGCCCAAAACCTGAATTTCGAGTGGTCCTAGGAGCCGAAAATGTCGGCTATTTAGAGAAACGCCGAGGCGACCTATAGGGCCAAAGCTGAATGGTGGTGGTTGCAGTCCAGAGCGAACTGGTCTCAGCTCCGCCTTTCCCTGCAAAACGGGTAAATACAGGGAAAATAATTTGGAGAACAGGGAAGGGTTTGGCCAATTACGCAAGCGTACGGGAACCGCACGCTTGCGTTGGTGCTGGCGTTTCCCATCTCTCTTTCACGGCGACATCTGCGTGGAAGAGAAGAGGCATGCCCCGGCTAACAGCTTCCAAGTACTCGGAAGTGGAAGCGTTTTGGCGCTAACATCTGGACGGCCAGCGCCATAGCGATTTGAATCAAAGAGAATATTGCGAGGCGCATGGCTTGCCGCTGAAGCGGTTTGAGAGTTGCGTGCGAAGTACCGGCACGAGGACAGGCGCTATCCACGCAAGGTTTTATACCGTCGCAATTGGGACCTTGGACATATGGCTAGCCATATGACTAAGGAAAATCCTGCGTCCGTAGCGCGTTATATACCTTCGGCTAGATCGGGTGGATCCCGCCGAAACTTTGGTGAGGCCGACAAGAGACGGATCGTCGAAGAGGCCGGCCGCCAGAGAACATCGGTTTCGGGCGTGGCCAGAAAATGCGGCATTGACCCGCGGCGGCTGTTTCGCTGGAAACAGGAACTGACGATGGCAGCACCCACCATCGTGCCGGGGTTATAAGCGACGCGGCGGATCGGCCGGCCGCCCATCTGGCGAACTTCAACGTGGTACTCCATGTCGACGGCTATGACGGGTTCGAGAAATTGACCAGCTGCGGCGATATTGTGCTGGCTGCATGCTGGGCTCACACCCGCCGCAAGTTCTCTCATGACCGTCTGTCAAGAAAAAAGCGCGTGCTCGCTCCTCAGTGCGCCGCGCCGGTATGAAAGGTCGCTGGAGAGTGGAGGGCAGGACACCGAGCTAGATATCGAGGGTTACTCATTCTCTCATTCGGTGATTTGATCCCCATAGTGACGACACGCCGGAGGGCTGTCTCGGTCTACGATCTGAAATGCCGCTGAAGCGGCTCCTAAAAACTTGCCGGAGGGGTTCCCTCTACCGTTCCTCAATGCCCCGCCGGCCGCTCTCCTCCTCTATACTCGAACTCGAAGTTGACGTTGGGCGTCATTGATGCCGGGCTGAACTCTTGACCGATGGCCCAAATGAAGCCGACAAGCTCACGCGCGATTGCCGTTGTCATCACCCGGCTCTTTTTGCATCGCGCCACAAGACGCCGATAGCGGCCGCAAAGTCGCACTTGCGCCTTCCAGGCTATCTCTCGCGCGATCTCCGGCAAGGTGCTGTCGCGCCTTACAAGCCTTGTGTCGATCTTAGCTCTCAGGCGACAGCACCAAGCCGCTTCAAGAAGGTGACTGCGTACAACCTCGTTGCCGGTCATGGTAATGCCACGCGGGCGCACAGCAGTGCCGCTGGATCGTTCGCCGAGAACAAGTCCGAGGAATACCATCAAATGGCGTGCCGAGCGGAACCTCGACATGCCGCCAAACTCAACGGCGTCGAGCCCTAGCCTACCCCAAGGACGCCCTCGATCGCATGACAAACGGCCATCCAATGACTCGTATCGACGGTCTACTGCCTTGGAACTGGCAGGCATCCAAACCCGAAATCTGACCCACGTTTCAGAAATGGACGCTTACGTTACTCGCATATACGTACAGGAAATAGCGGAAGAGACATCGCGCAGTCGAAAGCCACCAAGGTTCGTGAAGCCTAGCGAGCGCGTTTTTTTTACACTCTCACGCTTGTATGAACCTATCAGTTCCGTCGGATAGGTGGAGTTCTTATAAGCTCAGGCCAAGCTCTAGGATCGGCGACCGTTTTGTTTCGGCAAAACGCGCTGCAAAATCCCAATACCCGATTGTCGATCTGCATCAGATGAGTAATCGGCTTCCCTGAGCAGGGACAGACGTGGTTTTCCGGCTTGCCGTACTCAATCGCCTGAGCGACCAATGGCCGAGGTCCGGGCCAGTCACGGCGCGGATGGTCGAAGAAATACTCAGGCCGATCTTCGCCATCAACCAAAGACATCGCACGCCAACGCCGAAAAGCTGGGTCTGCAAGATGAGCATCGACATAGGCTTGAGCTGAAGGGGAGACTTCAAGCGCATAACCGGCGATGCGGGCGGCAATGGGTGCGAAGAACGCGTCGGCAGCCGAATAGTCGCCGCATAGCCAAGGCCCCCTGCTTCCGCTTGCCTCGCGAGAGCAACCCCATATGACTTCCAACCGCCTGAGATCGGCTGCAACAGTATCAGCTATCGGATACCGCGAATAAGAAACGCGAAGATTCATGGGGCACGCGCGACGCAGGGCCATAAACCCCGAATGCATCTCCGCGGCAAGCGACCGAGCCAGTGCCCGGGCGATGGGGTTCCGTGGCCAGATGCCGGCATCCGGATGGCGTGTCGCCAACTCTTCGGCAATGGCGATGCTGTCGCCAATGACCACCTCGGGAAATCTCACGGCAGGCACTGTCCTGGCAGGATGGAATTCCTTCATCAGCGCCGCGAACTCATCTGTGCCCAGACGTGCGTGGCGAACCTTGCAAGGAATGCCGAAACGCTCGAACAACAACCATCCGCGCATCGACCAACTCGAATAGGCGCGGTCACCGATGGCAATGTCGTATCTCAATGACGGTGGTCCTTCCCGGTGTTTGCTAGTCTCGATCCTTAGGCTCCCTGCTTCCGAAGCAACACAAGCGGAAGCCTCACTTCAAATACCGATATTTCGACCGGGAAAATCGAAGAGGGCAGCGGCGGCCGGATATTGCGCCAGTATTTCCTCTCCTCCCGGCACGAAGCGCGGTTGCAAGACGCCATTTCGCCACACGGTAACGCCGTCAATCGTGATTGTCGGATCGATCACATTCCAGGAAATCTCGCCCGGTGCATAAGCGCCGCAGGTGTGGAAATGCAGGATTCTCGGATTGCCGAAAGCGGCGCCGCTCCAACGTTCGTAGTGGCCGGATGCCGCGCCGGCAAACTGGCAACCAGGATGGATACCGGCATGCCACGAATGAACGAAATCACGGTCGATATCCAAAGCCTCGGCTATGGTCCGGTAATGTCGCTCGGCAGCTTCCACCGCTCCTGGGCTTCCGTCAAACCGCACAATGTGTCCTGCGTCGAAAGTCACCGACAGCCGACCGTCGTACTCAAGCGAATAAGGCTCATAGTACACCGATCCCGTGCCCACCAGGAAACCAGGCAAGACTACCGTGCCTGAGTACGCGGCAGCCGGAATCGGCGTAAACACCGGCATTGGAAACCGCTTGATCCCGACATCCGCCAAAGGCCGCATCGTCCCGGCACCGGGCCCACGGAAATCTGTTCCCGCCGGGCACGTGACATGTATGGACTTCGCCTTGCTTAACATGAGGTCGAGCGTAGTCTTGAGTTGGACAAAGGCGTGATGATCTATCGTGCCGTATGCGGAAGCCAGCATTTCAGTGTCCAGCGCATAACATACGATTGCGTGTCCAATCGAGGCAGTATCGCAAAAGCGCAGTTGGTCTCCGATGCGTGCGAGAAAGACCGTTTGATCGACTTGCTGCATGAGTGTTCGAAGATCGGCAGGCAGCCCGGCCGGTTGAGGTTCGAAAGGCGCCTGCTTGACCATCACGCGCGCGCCGAGCACCTCGGCAGCATGCACCACCGCCGGCACGATTTCATCGTCATAGTAGCCTAGACCAGGCTCCTCACAGACAATCAAAAGATGGTCGCCCTTGCGGATGCCGGAACAATTCACCAGCAGGTTCGTAGCCCCTTTCTCGATCATTTCCTGTCCGTCAGGCATCGGAATCCCCTTTGATTTCACAGCAAAATCTACTGAGTGCCGAACTGGAGCCTCAATTTGAATTTTATAATCCAAGTCATTAGTGTGGGTAATATGTTGCCTAACCTTCCTTTCGCCGCCCTACGCGCATTCGAAGCAGTTGTCCGGTTACGCGGCTTTGCTCGCGCAGCGGAAGAACTAGGCGTGACACAAAGTTCCGTCAGCCAGCACGTCAAGGTTGTCGAAGAATGGATTGGGCGCACCCTGCTTGTTCGTGGGCCGAGGGATACGGTCGCCACAAATGAAGGAAAGGTGCTTGCAATCACAATTGCCAGCGGCATCGGCCAGATCGGCGATCTTTGTGACAAAATGCGCCACAAAGGGGGCTCGGATCCGGCCATTACCATTTCCTGCTTGCCCGGCTTTGCAGTCAACTGGCTGTTCCCGAGGCTGATTAAATTCGATCAGCTCCACGGAGAGACGCCAGTGTCGATTTCGACCGATGCCTCACCGCTCGGATTCACAACGGGGCAGTCGGATCTGGCAATACTCTATGGAATGGGCAACTACCCCGGACTACATGTCGAACGACTGCTTGATGAACGCCTATTCCCGGTTTGTGCGCCGTCACTGCTCGAGAATGGACCTGGGCTATCCATGCTGGAAGACCTTGCCCACCACACCCTGTTGATGGACGACCTCACCGATTTCGGCGGCACCCCGCCAACCTGGACGTTTTGGGCGGAACAGACGGGCCAAACTTTACCAAAGCCGGCACGCGTGCGCCGCTTTGGTCAGACCAATATGGTCGTGCAGGCGGCAGTTCAAGGGCTAGGTATCGCACTTGGCCGCGAACCCCTCGTGAAAGACGCCTTGGCCAACGGCAGTCTCGTCATGCCATTGCAAGGCGTGGCCTTGTCCCAATACTCCTACTGGTTCGTGTGCCCGAAGGCGGCTTTGAAATCAAATCGTATCCAACGTTTCCGCAGTTGGCTGTTCGCGGAAGCGCGCGGTGAACAACCCAACTGACTTAAGAAATCCTAATGCCCATTATAATGACAGACATATTGCGAGGCGCCGAATAGCGGCCCTAGAGTGCCTGCAACATTCGGCGAGAGGCACACTGGAAAATGTATCTGAAAAACGCCTGGTATGTAGCGGGATGGAGCAAGGATTTTGGACAGGACCTGAAGCCGGAAAAAATCCTTGGAGAGAAAATTGTCATCTATCGCAAGCAAGACGGCTCTCCAGTCGCCCTCGAAGATGCCTGCCCCCATCGCAAATTGCCGCTCTCGAAAGGCCGGCGAAAGGGCGATGCGGTTGAATGCGGCTATCATGGACTGATCTTCGATTGCTCGGGTTTATGCGTCGCCGCGCCAACACAACCAGGTAAGATTCCGGTACGCGCCATAGTCAAAACCTATCCCGTCGTCGATCGGTATCGGTTGTTGTGGATCTGGATGGGTAATCCCTCGCTGGCCAATCCAGACACCATCTTTCCCATCGAAAACTTCGACGATCCGAATTGGGGTTACACCGACGGCGGTGTCCTCGATATCGACTGTAACTACCTCTGGATCGCCGACAATCTACTTGATCCCAGCCACGTGGCCTGGGTTCATCTGACCTCTTTCGCTGGGGCAGGCACTGACGACCAGCCGCTGGAAATCTCACGAACCGACAGGGGCGTGATCGTATCGCGCTGGATATATAGCCAGCCTCCCTCGCCCTACTATGCAGGCTTGGTCAAGTTTGCGGGCGCCGCCGACCGGCTGCAACACTATGAGATGTGCTTTCCCGCAATTGCGCTGAATAAATCCATCTATACGCCAGCAGGCACCGGCGGTCCTGACGCAGCGACCGTTGACAAGACCTATGTCAACATTTCCTACAACTTCATGACCCCGATCGATGAGGACCACAGCCGGTATTTCTGGTTCCAGCATCGCAACACAGACCCCCAGGACAAGGCGATTTCGGAAAAGATGAACTCGGGTGCCCGGATGGCCTTCGAAGAGGATCGCGAGGTCCTGGTCGCGGTCCACGAGGGGATGAAGGACAAGCAAACCGCGAACATCGATCTGGGGCTGGATGCCGGTGCGAAGCTCTTCCGCCTGCAATTGCAGCGGCTGATAGACCGAGAGGCTGGGTCCGCATGACGCTGACACGTCCGAGCCGCCTCTCCAGGTTGCGACAAAGATGCCACGATCGTATGACCTGACGGTTGGCCCGATCTCTTCCCATTTTCGTACCCTGGCCATTCCCGCTGCGGTCGGTCTGGTTTTCAGCACGCTCTACAACGTAGTGAATGTCTACTTCGCCGGTCTGCTGGATACGCGCTCTCAAGCTGGTTTGGCCGTAGCATTTCAGGTTTTTTACCTGCTCCCAACGGTCGGCATCGGCTTGGGAACCGCACTCAGTGCGCTTATCGGCGCCGCTATCGGCCGCAAGGATCCCGGCGTTGTGCGGCTGCTTGCAGCACAGGGAATGTCATATGGCTTGATCGTCGCCATAGTGTTGATGGTCGTGGGACTGTGCTTTGGGCAATGGTTGATCGAGGCGCTTTCCGAGCCGGGTGGCTACCGTGAAGCTGCAAGCTCATATTTCACGCTTCTGCTTCTGTCCGTACCGGGTTTCGTACTGGCTTTTGGTCTCAATGGCATTTTGCAAGCGCAAGGCGACACTGTAACGATGCAGTACGCCCTTTTTGCAGCGTTCCTTGCGAACATTGCGCTTAGCCCGCTGTTGATTTTCGGATTACCCGGAATTTGGCAGGGTATCGGCTTCAACGGCATTGCCCTCGCAACAGTGGTCAGCCAGAGCGGAGTGGCCGTTTGTGTCATCTGGCGCGTGTTCCGCTCAGACATCGGCGGCGGATTGAAGCTTTCGGATTTTCGTCCTGAAGTTAAGTGCTACCGGCAGATAACCGCGCAACTTGTCCCCACCAGTTCCGCCATGATCGTGCTGATTGCGTCGGGCTTCGTGATCCAGTTCTATCTCAAGACCTTTGGTCAATCGGCAGTGGCGGCCTATGGCGTCGCCATCCGGATTGAACAGCTTTTCCTTCTGCCGGTTTTCGGACTGACAAGCGCCCTGTTACCGATCGCGGCCCAGAATTTTGGCGCCGGAGAGACCGAACGGGTTCGTCAGGCTCTCATCGGCTGCTGGAAATTTGGCCTTGTGTATATGTGCATCGCCTGCCCTCTCCTGTGGTTCACAGCCAGGTGGATGATGGAGATTTTCACCGATGCTCCCGACGTCGTTCGCATGGGCGTCAGCTATCTGCACGTCGACGGTGTGATCTTACCGGCTTACATGCTTCTGTTTTCGATCAATTCGTTCCTGCAAGCATTAGGTAAACCGATCTGGGTCTTGTGTATCGGCCTCTATCGACAGGCGCTCGCCATAACAATCTTCGTGTGGATATTCGTCGACGTGCTGGATTTCGGCATATGGGGCGTCTGGTACGGGATTGTGATCAGCGTAATGAGCGGTCTGGCATTCTCGCTGGTCGTTACCCACAGCGTTGCGAGGAGCCCGATTGGACCACTGTGGAAGATTCGCGACGCGCAGGCAGCTAATGGAGCCGCGCACTGGAGTGCAACTGAAAGGAACGGGAATGTCTGCCTGGATTGAAATGATTTCCGATGAGGATGCCGACGCTAAATTGCGGGACGTACTGGCCCTTGCCCGCACTCCACATGGCACGGTGGACAATGTAATGCGGGTGCATTCGTTACGTCCCAATACCATGAAGGGTCATGTCATCTTATACCGCGCCGCGCTGCACGACGACGCGAACACCTTGCCGACCTGGCTTCAGGAAACCATCAGTTCCTATGTATCGATCCTGAACGATTGTCCCTATTCACTGGCCAATCACTGGGCCAACGCCAGGCACCTGATCGCGGATGAATCGCGAGCCGACGAGATGGAAAAAGCCCTTCACGCGCGCCGGCCGGAGAGTGTTTTCCACGACCGCGAGCTCGCATTGATGCGTTATGCTGAGAAACTCACCCTGTCTCCCGGCAAAATGGAAAAAGCAGATGTCGAAGCGCTACGCGACGCAGGACTGGACGATGGGCAGATCCTCGAGGCAAACCAGATCATCGGGTACTTCAACTATGTGAACCGGCTGCTTAACGGACTTGGCGTTTCTACGGATGGCGATGTCGTCGGCTACTATAAGAAGGAGGAATAGAGCTCCGGCAGCCCGTAGACAATCCGGGATCACTTCACTGTCAAGTTGGCGCCGTTGTTCAATATCCGCGCCATTGCGCCTAACGGTCCGAACTCTTCAATGTGCCAGAAGTTGACCCAAAAATGCCTGCGCTCTGTCACTCTTGGGATTGTTGAAGAACTCTTCGGGGGAAGCGACCTCGATGATTTCGCCTTCGTCCATGAATACAACGCGATCGGCAACCTTGCGAGCAAAGCCCATTTCGTGAGTGACGCAGATCATTGTCATCCCCTCCTGGGCCAGTTCGATCATCACTTCGAGGACACCGGCGATCATCTCCGGATCAAGCGCGGATGTGGGCTCGTCAAACAGCATTATCTTCGGCTTCATGCAAAGCGCGCGTGCGATCGCGACACGCTGTTGCTGGCCACCTGAAAGTTGGGGAGGATACTTGCTTGCCTGCTCCGCAATGCGAACGCGCTCCAAGTAACGCATGGCAAGTTCCGTCGCCTCGCTTCTCGACACACCGCGATTGCGCATCGGCCCGAGGATAAGGTTATCGAGAATGGTCATGTGCGGAAATAGATTAAAGCTCTGGAACACCATTCCAACATCGCGCCGAACGCGCTCGATGTACTTCATCCCGGGCTTCACATCGACACCATCAACCGTAATCGTGCCGCTCTGATGTGTTTCAAGCTGATTGATGCAGCGGATCATCGTCGATTTGCCCGACCCCGACGGGCCGCACACAACCACTTTTTCGCCTTCGGAAACGGTAAGGTTGATGTTGTGCAGCGCGCTGAAATCCCCGTACCATTTGCACAGCTTGCTGATTTCGACCAACGGGCTTTGTCCTGTGTCGAGCATGTCAAGATTCTCCTAACGCCGGCTTTTTGCGGCACGGCGCTCAAGCCGGCTGAAAAGCAGGGCAAAGCTGTAGCAAAGAACAAAATACATCAGACCAACGAGGATCCATGTCTCGAAGACTTTTGTCGTGGTGGCTGCGACTTCGGTCGCGAGGAACGTCAGCTCCTGGACGGAGATCAGCGACACGATGGCAGAATCCTTGATCAATGAGATGAATTGGCCTGCCAGCGGCGGCAAAATCTTCCGGACGGCCTGAGGCAGGATCACATCCTTCAATACGTTGGTATGCGACAGGCCAATCGCGCGCGCCGCTTCCCATTGACCTTTGCCGATGGACTGAATCCCGGCCCGCACGATTTCGGTGATGTAGGCTGCTTCGAAAAGTGCGAGACAGAGAACTCCGGCGAGGAAATTCGACAAAAGCTGCGGGTCGCCGAACATGATGTGAAACGCGATGCTGTTTACCACCCAATTGTCGCGTGGGATGTTGTCCAGACCGAGCGCCGGAAACATCTGGCTGGAGACGAAGAAATAGAAAATAAAGATGAAAACCAGAGGCGGAAGATTCCGGATCAGTTCGACATAGCCGCGACTGATGATGCGAACCGTCAGGTTCTCACAAGTGCGCCAATAGCCCATCACGACACCGATGATGCTGGCAAGGATCGTTGCCCAGACCGCTAGCCGCAGTGTCGTAGCCAGGCCGTAAAGCAGCAGGTTTGCTACATAAGTGCCGGTGTCCTCATCGTAACGAACGATAAAACCGAGGACCCTTGACCAATCCCATTTGTAAACGAGCACGTCGTCAATTCGATATGCTGCATAAAGGACCAGCAACGTCACGCCGCCAAACATGACGAAGTCCAGCCTGGTCAATCGCCTTTTTTCCGGAGTGGGTGGCGAAGCTCGGTTCATGGCTGGCTTCCTCGGGAAATGAAAGAGGCACAGGAGTTTCCTGTGCCTCATGTTTCACGTCGATCCGCCTATTCGGCAGCGACCATGTCTTTCCATGCGGACTGGTCCTTGAACCAGTAGTCATGGGTTTCGTTGAGCCAGCCGTTCGAGGTGTTGACCAAAATCCAGTTGGAGAAGAAGTTGAGCGAATCTAGGTCCCCTTTGCGCAGGCCAAAAGCCTCGTCGCCTTGGGTTAGGTTTTCACCATTGTTGGCGACGTAGACCTTGTCCGGATAGGCGTCGGACCAGAACCGCGGCTTGGGCGCCGATGAAATCATCGCGTGAGCGTTGCCGTTGACGACTTCCTGAAAAGCTTGGGCATCGTCGTCGAACTGACGAAGCGTCGCATTAGGGAAACGCTTCTGGGCTATGTCGCAGGAAACGGAGCCCCTGCGGCAAGCGATGGTGATTTTCGCGTCATTATACTCGTCGAGCGATTTCAAATCCTTGGTGAGCGCCGTGTTGGCCGCCATCTGTTGGCCGGAATGCGCATATGGAATGGTAAAATTGACCGTCAGGTTTCGTTCCGGAGTTACGGACAGGCCGCCGATGATGATGTCGAATTTTTTTGCAAGCAGCGCCGGAATGATGCCGCTCCAGGCGGTTGGAACAAATTCGATCTGCACGCCCATGTCCTTGGCGATTTTCTTGGCGACGTCGATTTCAAATCCGATCAGTTCGCCTTTCTTGTCGCGCATTGCCCAAGGCACGAAGGTCGACATGCCGACGCGCAGCGTTCCGCGTTGAACAACCTCTTCCAACATGCTCTGCGCCGAGGCTGATAATGTTGAAGCTGCCATTGCCGTGGCTATGACCGCGGCAACCAACAGTGAATTCACGGTCTTGAAGAACTGCATTTTTTCCTCCTGTTTGCGCCGTTCGGACGGCTTTTCTTGTTATCGGCTTGCTATCGCTTGCTTTTGTCCAATGACATTTCGAGGAACGTCACCCCCACCGACAATGCGATCGTGACGACCAGGTAGATTCCGGCCACCAGGAACCAGACCTCGAAGGCCATGAAGGTCTGCGAAATCAGGTTGAGGCCGGCAGTTGTCAGCTCTTCGACAGCAATGACGCTGACGATCGCCGAATGCTTGATGAGTGAAATGATCAATCCGGTAAGTGGAGGCAGGATCAACGGCAGCGACTGCGGGATGACGATGAAACGATACTTGTCGATGCTCTTCAGGCCGATGGCATCGGCGCCTTCGTATTGTCCTTTGTCAACACCAAGAATGCCGCCGCGGATAATCTCGGCCGCAAACGAACCTTCGAAAGCAGACAGGCACAGAACACCCGCCCAGAACCGGTCGACACCAAAGATCGGAGCCAGCACGAAATAGAAAAGGAACAGTTGAACCAGGAGGGGCGTGTTCCTGATCGCCTCCAGATAGAACGTCGCGATCGCCCTGCCGGCGATGGAATCCGAGAGCCGGGCCAAGGCAGTTGCGAATCCAATCAAAATGGCGATAACGCCGCTGATGATCGCCAGTTTCAAGGTTTGCAGAAGGCCGAGGACCAAGGGCCCCCAGACTATTTCACCGTCCACGATCCGGTAAAAGAACGGTGTGACACGGTACCATTGCCACTTGTATTCCATGGCCTGTATGCCACGCCAGATGAAGTAGCCAAGTATCGTGAAAACCAGGATTGCTTGTATGATCTGCCAACCAGCGCGCAAGCCGGAACGTACATCGAAACGCGCCATCTCTCGCTTGCGGAATTTCTGCGGCGTAGGCGCCCATACACGTTCTTGCATGCCCTTCACTACGCCTTCAGATGGGACACCGTACGGAAACTATGATCTTGATATATAGCGTAGTCAACGCTTTTTTGACTACCATATAATAAAAGATTATTGAACTGAATTTGGATCGACCGCGCTAACCGCTGTCTTGGCGGCGCTGGCAAACGAAAGAAGATTCGCATGAAGATAACCTTCCGCCAGATCGATGCGTTCAGGACGGTCGTTTCGACGGGCACTGTAACCGAAGCGGCGACGATCCTCGGCATCTCACAACCTGCGGTCAGTCGCCTGATATCGGATCTGGAAACTGAAGTCGGGTTTGAGCTTTTCCAGCGCTCAGGCAGGATTCTTGTTCCGACCGAGGAAGCCCGGCTTCTCGTCGGCGAGGTCCGTCAGGCAATCAGCGGCATGGAGCACATAAAGCAGGCGGCTATGGCGATCGGACGCTTCGGCCATGCTAGGCTCACGCTCGTAACCACACCCACCTTCTCAACACATCTGGTACCGGATCTGATCGAAAGGTTTGCAGCGGTACGCCCGGAAGCTATGGCTCGCATGGAAATAGAAGCCAATGACGATACTGTTGAGTGGTTGGTCTCCCAGAACTACGACTTCGGCATCACGTCAAACGAACCGATGAACCCATCCTTCGACAGCTTGGTCCTAAATAACGAGGACGTTTATTGCGTTCTCCCCAAAGGCCATAGTTTGGCGAGCAGAGCCTTGATACACGCTCATGATTTGGCCAACGAAAGCTTCATTTCCTACATTTCAACTTCGCGTTTTCGTTTCGAAATCGACCGGTTCTTTGCGGCAAAGGGGGTCGAGCGCCGGATGCAATACGAGACCCGCACCACTGATGCGATCTGCCGGCTCGTTGCGCACGGGCTGGGCGTGGCGGTCGTCGGCTCGAGCGAAAGCTATCTGAGATCGATTCCCGGCTGCGTCGCCCTGCCGTTTGCAGCGCCTCTGAGCTTTCGGTCGGTCCTGTTCTGGTCGAAAAACAGGACCTTTTCCGCTGTTGCCAATGACTTCTTCGAAATTGCGCAGAAATCCATCAGCGCCGATTGAGAGCCTCGCGGAAACTCTGCCTCGCGCGAGCGCTGTGGATATAGGCATAGTCCCGCGGGTAAGGATCTCCGGGAACGACCTCGAGTACGGTCATTTGTGGCCCCACTTCTCGCAAAATGCCCGGCAGCCTGTCGCTGAAATTATCCAGATCATCAAAACTGCGAGCCTGAGCGTACCCTGCAGCCTGGGCAAAGCCAACGAAATCGACGACTTCAGCACCGGGCAATGGGTGCGCACCGTTGACCTCGTAAGTGCGGTTGGCAAAAAGAAAATGATAAAGGTTGGCTGGAGCGGCGGCGGCGATGGTCACCAGGGCGCCGAGGTTCATCAGCAGGCTGCCGTCACCGTCAAAGACCAGAACCCGGCGGTCCGGGTTCGCCATGGCCAAACCCAGCGCGTGGGATGACGCCTGGCCCATCGCGCCGACAGCTACGTAATTCAACCTCCGGGGGTTCAAGGCGAGCCAGTCAAAACAGCTTTGATACACTGCTACGACGATATCGTCCTCACCTACAAAGGGAATCATGGCTTTAAGCGCGTGGTCCCGACGAAGTGTCATGAAGCCTCCGGAGCCCGTCCAATCAGGAAAACATGAGGACGCGAAGCCGAATAAGCGGCTTCCACCGCCTGTGGAATATTGTCCACGTCCTCCGGTTCCTCTATCAGCGAATGCGACAATTGCATGGCGTCAAGGACCGGCCGCACGATCCGCACCCCATAGGCGGCCGAGACTTCCGGAGCGAGGTGAGGTTCCTTGCCTTGCAGTCCCACCATCATGACGACTGGCAAACCGTAATCCACACCAATCGCCCGGATCGCATTTAGGGAATCCATAAGGCCGGTCTGCTGCATCATCAGGATCGCGCGGGTTCCATTGTAGGACATGGCCGCACAGATCGACACGCCCTCATCTTCTTTGCAGATGCGGGTCAGGCGAAAATCCGGATCTTTGGAAATGGGCCAGAGCAAGCCATCGCTGGTAACGATATCCGGCAGGGCGATAATCTCGCGTATCCCGGCTGCCTTTATGGCGGCTATGATCCTGCAACCAGACGGATAGGCAATCTCGGCGCCGGATGCAGCAGCAACGGTCATGCCAGCCATCACGCCCTCGCTGCCAGAAACGAAGAGATGCCTGCAACGCAGGTATCGAGTTCGCCCGGCAGGCCAATTGTTATACGAACATAATCCCGATAGGCGGGAGCACCGAAGCGCCGTACCGCTATGCCTCCCGCCCGCAAAGCCGCGGAAGCTGCAGAGGCGCTCTTCTCCTTGTCAGGAAACTTCACCAAAACAAAATTCCCTTGGCTCGGAACCACTTCGAGCCCAAGCCCTGTCAGTCGGGAGCTCAGCCAGTTACGGCCGGCAATATTGGCGTCGTAGACGAATTTCGTATGTGCATGATCTTCAAGCGCCGCAACAGCCGCAGCCACGGAAGGTGAAGCCACCGGAAAAGTCAGCGATATCCGCCGCAGGACATCGACGACGTCATGCGGCCCATAGAGCCATCCTACCCGGGCGCCGGCCAAGCCAAAAATCTTTGAGAACGTTCGGCACATCACCACATTGTCGGCTTCTTCCACAAGCGTGTGAGCTGGCTCGTAATCGGCAGCGTCGGTATATTCCTCATAGGCGCTGTCGATGATCAGCAGCGCATTGTCCGGCATGGCGGCGTGTAAGCGACGAACTTCTCCTCCGCTCAAATAGGTGCCCGCCGGATTTTCAGGATTGGCAATGTAGACAATGCGCGTGCGCTCGGTGAGTGCCCCAATCATACGTTCTACCGACGGCCGGAAATTGTCGTCGGGCACAGAAACCACCATTGCATCGTTCGCATAGGCGTAGTTCGGCACCTTCAGGTACCCGTTTACACTGCGTACCAGTTCGGTTCCGGGTCCGAGATAGGCCCGTGACAAACGGGCCAGAAGATCGTCGGATCCGTGTCCTGTCGTTATCTGGTCAGCCCGAAGACCGAAACGTGCGGCTATTGCAGGCGCAAGAACATGGTCTGGGTTCTCCAGATAGCGAGCCAGACCGGCTGCCGCCGCTCGAGCCGCTCCCGCCGCATTTGGACTTGGACCATACACGCTCTCATTTGAGTTCAGAAAAATCGAGGCAGGTGGCAGAGCCCCGGCGGCATCACCCAACATATGCGGCCTGATCCGGTCGATACCAACCTTTGCGCACGTCACCACCATACCATCTCTCCCTAGGTTGCTAATTATATCACATAAACACTTTATTTTTTCAATTCACTTTCTAAAATATTATGATAGAAAAACTTAGTGCAGGAGCCGCAGAAGGACTGGCTATGCCTGACCGATCCGCTGAAAGCCGCATACGATTGAATTTTGATCTCGACCAAGCTGGACGCCAGTTCGGCGACCTCATGCTGCGTTGGTCGGAAAACACCAATCCATTGGGCTATCACCCCGTCCCGGTTATCAGCATCAAGGGCCGCAGCGGTCCGACCGTCCTTGTCATTGGTGGGACTCACGGCGACGAATTCGAGGGACCGGCGGCCATCATGCGGCTTGCCCACAACCTGCCCCCCGACAAGCTGTCGGGCCAATTGATCCTGATGCCGGCGCTCAACGCTCCCGCTGTCGCTGCTTCCTGGAGAGTGAGCCCTCTGGACGGTGCAAATTTGAACAGGGCTTTCCCGGGTGACCCCGACGGTGGCCCAACGGCGATGCTGGCGGATTTCATCGAAACCGTGGTGATGCCACGCTGCGACGCGGTTATCGATCTCCATTCGGGCGGCAAGGCCTCGTTCTTTCAACCCTGCGCGTTGGCGACCCGTACGGCAGATGTGGATCTTTACAAGCGAAACCTGGAGCTGGCCGGAGCGTTCGGGCTATCCTTGATCTGGGTTCTGGGCGCCAATAACGACAACCGGTCGCTGAATGCCGCGGCTGCGCGCTGCGGTGTAGCGATGATTGCGGCCGAACTAGGCGGCGGCGGTGGCGTGGCTCCGCACATTACTGTCCTCGCCGAGCGCGGCCTGGTGCAGTGCCTTGGCCATCTTGGTCTGATCGCACGCACTTCAGCCCCTAGACATCCTGTTCTATTGAGACGGGTCGAAATCGCGTCTCCCCTGCATTCGGTTTACGCGACTGGTGAGGGATTGTTCGACCGCGCGGCCAGTGCGGGCCAGCATGTGAAAGCGGGTGAAGTCGCCGGCTGGTTTCACTATCTCGGTGAGCCAAGTCGCCCTTCACAACCCATGATCTTCCCGGTGGACGGGTTTGTTCTGGCCCATACCTGCCGCGGCATGGTCAGGCGCGGAGAGATGCTCGCGCTCGTTGCTCAAAATGTTCCGGGCGACCATCCATGAAACGCTATACCCATTTCATCGAGGGCGCCTTCACCGCGCAAACTGGTCAGGAAATCGATAGTATAGATCCTGCAAGCGCCCAGATCTGGTCAAGGATTTCCCGCGGCAACGCAATCGATGCCGACATGGCGATACAGGCTGCTCACAGGGCTTTTCATGCCGGAAAATGGGCTAACGCGAGTGCGGATGATCGGGCCTCATTGTTGGATCAAATTGCCGACCACCTTGCCTTGAACTGGGAAGAATTGGTCGAGCCGGAAATCCGCGACAATGGCAAACGCATCGCCGAGATTCACGCACAATTTTCCGGACTTCACAACTGGTATAGGCACTTTGCAGCGGAGGCCCGCAAGATCGGTATCGAGGAACAACATAACAGCCTCGACGGCGTCGAAAGCCAGACGCACTTCGTGCCCTACGGCGTGGTCGTCGCGATCACCCCGTGGAACTCCCCGCTGATGATATTGACATGGAAGCTCGGTGCGGCACTGGCCGCCGGCAATACGGTGGTGGTGAAGCCGTCCGAACTGGCCTCGGCCTCGACACTCGAGTTCGCCGCCATGCTTCACAAAGCTGGGCTACCGGCAGGTGTGCTTAATGTCGTGACCGGTTTCGGCCATGAAGTGGGCGAGGCCCTGGTGCGGCATCCTTTGACGCGCAAGGTGACTTTTACAGGTTCCGACTTTGGCGGCCGCAAGGTGGCAGAGGCCGCCGCGGCCGGCGTCATCCCCACGACGATGGAACTTGGCGGCAAGTCGGCGCAGGTCGTTTTTGCAGACGCGGTTCTCGAAAACGTCGTCAATGGGGTGTTGTCCGGCATTTTCCTGTCGAACGGGCAGACCTGCGTGGCTGGCTCGCGACTGATCGTCGAAGCGCCCCTGAAGGAAGTACTGGTTTCACGAATTATCAATAGGGCAAAGGCCTTGAGGCCAGGTGATCCGATGAGCCCGGGAACTCAGATAGGACCGCTGGCGAACGAGCAGCATCTGGCCAAGGTCTTGCAAATGGTTGCCCAGGCAAAAAAGGACGGTGCAGCCTGTCTGCTCGACGGAACGACGATAACAAACGACTGCCCTGGGTTCTATGTCGGCCCGACGATCTTTGACGACGTAACTCCCGACATGCAGCTTTGGCGCGAAGAGGTATTCGGCCCGGTCCTTGCCGTGACTTCGTTCGATACCGAAGAGCAGGCAATCGCACTTGCCAACGACAACGAATATGGGCTGGCCGGCGGCGTATGGACCTCGGACCTGGGCAAAGGTGTACGCGTAGCCAGCCGGATCGATGCGGGAACGGTTTATATCAACCACTATCGCAGCGTCGACCCCGGTGCGCCTATCGGCGGGCTAAAGCTATCTGGTTACGGCCGCGAACTCGGGCCTGACGCCGTCAAGGATTTTCTGCAAACCAAATCCGTCTGGATCGGGAAGGCACCGGTGCCGGACCCGTTTCCCGGTGAATGATCCGATTGGAGGAACCGAATGACTACGGCGTTTCAGATTCCAGAAGGTAATTTCCGCGGTCACGAACGGCAGGGCGTGTGGAAACAGGAGCCCGATCCGGAATTGACCGAGGTCGGACCCGGCACGCCCTGCGGCGAATATATGCGCCGGTTCTGGATGCCCGTCGCAATGACCGACCAGGTTGGCGATCTGCCCTATCGCATCCGCATAGTGGGCGAAGACCTGATCCTGTTTCGCGAGAAGAAGGAGGGCAAGCTTGGGCTGACGCATCTGCATTGCGCCCACCGCAACATGAGCCTCGAATTCGGGATCATCGAGGAAGGCGGCATACGCTGTTCCTATCACGGTTGGAAGTATGCACTCGACGGCACAGTGCTGGAGACGCCATGCGAACCGCCTGCATCACAGGTCAAGAAAAAGGCCTGCCTCGGTGCCTATCCGGTGATCGAATACAAGGGTTTGGCCTTCGCCTATCTCGGTCCCGCCGATACGAGGCCGCCCTTCCCGGTAATGGACACCTTTGATGAGGAGGGCGATGAAATGCTGCCTTCGCTTATCAAATCGCCCTGCAACTGGCTGCAGGTGATGGAGAACGCCTGGGACCCGTTCCATGTGGTCTATCTGCACACGCTTGCGGTACGCAGCCAGTTCATCGACGCCTTTGCCGAAATGCCCATGATCGAATTTCATGAGGGCAAGTATGGCGACTTCTACACCAATGTGCGCCGCGTGGGCGACATCGTGTGGCTGCGTATTCATGACCACATGATGCCGAGCTTCACCCAGAACGGGGCTCACTTCCCGGTACCGGACCGGCAGCGTTACTTCGGCCGCTGCGGCTTGAGCCGGTGGGTCGTGCCGATCGACGACACCAACACGATGGTCGTGACCTGGCGGCATTTCCGCGACGGCGACGATCCACGTGGCCTGACGGACAAGACCAAGGTCGGTTATGGCACTACCGATTTTTACGGCCAGGGGCCGGACCGGTCCTACGAGCAGCGCCAACGCGATCCAGGCGACTACGATGCTTGGGTGAGCCAGGGGCCGAAGAATGTCCACGCTCGCGAAAATCTCAGCTTCACCGATCGCGGCGTAGCCAAGGTTCGTCGCATGCTGCGCAACAATATCCGCTCGCTGGCTGCGGGTAAATCCGTACGCCATCCTACCGATGGATTTTCGGGCGTACTGCCGACTTATGCGGGCGACACGATGCTGCGCATCCCGATCCAGTCGGGGCGCGATGACGCTGCGGTGCTGAAGGAGATCTCGTTCAAGGTTGCCGAAATCTATCGGGCCGGCGACGCGCTGACCGGCCAGGCGCGTAACCGCTTCATCAAGGATGAGTTGAAAACATACGAGGCGAGTTGGGCATGAAGCGCGTCTCGATCAATCCGGGCCGCGTCGAGTGGTCGGGCGAAAATCCTGGCATCTACTTGAAGGAGCAGGCCGGGAGCGTTGCCTATTCCACACTGGCGCTGTTCTTCCGCGTGGTGCTGTCACCGTTCGGGCGAGGCCATGCGGCGGTCGTGCTGGGCGCCCCGGATGTGGCCCGCGGCTGGCCGGGCGTACCTAATCTCATCATCACGGACAACCAGCGCCTGATGCGCTGGATCGTCGATGGCTGGGTAATGAAGATGCCTACCTTCATCGGCAAAACCGGTTTGGGGGCAATGACATGGCTCGACTGCGACTCGGTGGAAAAACGCCCTGGCGATCTCAAGTCACGCTACAGCGAGACCCTGCGCGGATCAGGCGTGACCATCGAGATGATCTGGCGGGATATGGGCCCGCCCCTGCCCGTCGAGGTCACGGAAGAGAACTCGGCCACCAAAGAGCACGAGATGTATTCGCTGTTTCTCGAGGCAAAAGAAGCGCAGGTCATCGTAAACGGCACACCGCTTAAGGGTGCAGTCGCCGAACGGCAGTTCTTCGGCCGCACCATGAGCACCGCCTTCCTGGCCTTTTCCGAAACCTGGATTTCGCCGGCGGCCACGGCCTCGCGACAAGGGAGTGCGTGATGCCACTGGCGCAACCCATCACCCCCGGCGTCGTGGACTGGAGCGGCGAGAACCCCGGCATCCTGCTGAAAGATGCGGCGGGCAATTTCAGTGCGATGGCACTGTTCTTCCGTGTCGCCTGGTCACCAGTGGGCCAGGGTCATGTGCTTTTGCTTTATGGGACGCCAGCAGCCGCGACCGGCACCGCTGAAGCCCCCAATGTCATGCTGACCGACAATGTGGCGCTGGGCAATTTCCTGAAGCGAAGCTTCATCGATAAGCTCAGTGCATTCCGCGCGGCACCCGCCTTCGATGGGCTGCCGATGAAGCTGGCACAGGCTGTGCGCAGTTCAGGCGACCCGGTAGGGCACCGCTATTCGGAAACGGTATCGGGCGACGGGCTGACAGTTGAACTGGTTTGGGAAGGGCTGGAGCCGCCGCGGGCGCTGGAACTGCCGCCGGATCAGGTCGGCACAGGTGCCCATACGATGTTCACTCTATTGGTGCCGGCTCGCGCGGCGCAGATCATCGTCAACGGGCACAGCCTGCCCGGCCAGGTCGGAACACGCATGCAGGCCGGCGTCGAGACAACAACCGCGTTCCTCTATTTCTCGGAAACCTGGGTAATCCCACCGGAGGTCGCATGACATCGCATCCCGCCGATCAATTGGCCTTCGACAAGGCGATGGTGACACAACCGGTCTGGAACCGGTTCAACACTGCCGCCGATGCGTTAGGCCTGCCGCAGAACGTGTTGCTGCACGCCGGCCCGGCCTTCCCGGCGCCGGGTCAGATCACAGCGCCGATCCTGAATTCGGCCTGCGTGGCAGCAGTCTATGAAGGTATCGCCAGGGATTTCGATCAAGCCGAGGCCATGATCATGGCGCAGGAAATCGAGTTGAAGCCCGCGCAGGATCATGACGTGGTGACACCGCTAGCTGCTGTTGTCAGCGCCTCCATGCCGCTTCATACGATCTATGACGCCTGGCGCGGATTGCAGCGCGTCTACGCCCCGATCAACGCCGGATCACGACCGGCGATGCGCGTGGGGCTGCGGTCGGGAGAGGTGCTTGAGCACATGCGCTGGCTCAACACCCGCTTCCGCGACGTGCTGCAGGGCGGCATTGCGGAGGGCATCGCACTGGTGCCGTTGGCGGTCATCGGTTTGCTCGGCGGCGATGACTGCCATGGTCGCACACATGTGGCGACCAGCGCTTTGGTGGCGGAACTCAAGGATCGCACACGGGGCGCTGTGGACGATGATGCGCTGGAGTTCATGGCCGCCTCCCCGTCCTTGTTCCTGAATCTTTGGATGGCAGCCACAAAGTGCATGATGAAGCTGGCCCAGGGTATCGAGGGGTCAAGCTTCATTACAGCAGCTGGCGGCAACGGACGTGAGGTTGGCATCCAGGTGTCCGGCCTACCGGGGCGCTGGTTCACCGTTCCCGCCGATCCGCCAAAGGGCAGGTTCGATATCGACCTGCCACAGGACCGGGCGCTGGGCGCCGTCGGCGATAGCGCAGTCGTCGAGGCCTTTGGCCTCGGCGCCATGGCCATCCAACTGAGCCCCACGCAAAAAGAGAACTTCGCGAGTTACCTGCCCGACGACAGTCAGGCCCGTTCTGCGGCGCTATCGGTTGGCTCGCATCCCTATTTTCGGGCGCTCGATGTGCGGCTTGGCAGCACGGCCAGAGGTGCCGTCGCATCCGGTGCAGGGCCGATCATCGGGCTAGGCATTCTTGATCGGCTGGGCAAGGCCGGACGGTTGGGCGGGGGCATCTATGACATGCCTGTGGCACCATTTGCCAAGGCTGTGGAAGCTCTCGGACCATGACGGAACTCCACCATAAAAGCGCTTCGGAAATCGCCCGGATGATCCGTGCGGGCCGCACCACGTCCAGTGCGGTGATGGCGGCTCATCTCGATCGGATCGCAGCGCGTGAAGCTGCTGTGGGCGCCTTCATCCATCTGGATGCCGAGCGCGCTATGGGGCGTGCAAAAGCTGCCGATCGACAGCCGCCCAAGGGGTTGTTGCATGGTGTGCCCTTCGCGATCAAAGACATAATCGATACGGATGACATGCCGACCGGTTGGGGCAGCGACATGTTCACGGACCGCCAGCCGGATCGCAACGCCTCATGCGTCCAGGCCTTCCTCGACGCTGGCGCAATCCCGCTTGGAAAAACCGTCACTACGGAGTTCGCCTATTTCCGGCCGGGCAAAACCGCAAACCCGCACAATCTCCGCCACACACCCGGCGGATCGTCATCGGGTTCGGCGGCAGCCGTCGCGGACTATATGGCACCGATTGCGTTTGGGTCACAGACCGCGGCATCACTCGTTCGGCCGGCGGCATATTGCGGCGTGTGCGCCTTCAAGCCGACAACCGGGGCGTTCGATCTCTCCGGCGTTCTGCCCCTTGCTCCCAGCCTCGACACGCTTGGCCTACTGGCACGAGACCCGGAAGATTTCGTATTGGCCCAATCGGTCCTCACCGGAAGCGCGCTACCCCACCCCCCTGACTTTTCCGACACCATGCCGCGCGTCGGCCTGATGCGCGGTCCGCATTGGTGGGAAGGGTCGATGGAGATGCGCGATGTCGTCAGCCGTGCAATGCGCATCCTATCGGACCACGGCGCCGAGACCGGTGAGATTGCTCACCCGCCATTATTCTCAGAATTGACCGAGGCTCAAAAAGTCGCAATGGCCCTCGAGGCCGCGCGCATTCATGCCGATCTGTACGACAACAACCGGGCTGCGATCAGCGTTCAATTGGCGCAATTGATCGAATCCGGTCGATTGATCACCGACGCACAGTACCGCGCCGCCCTTGCTGCGCGCGACAGGGCGAATGCAATCATCGAACTGATTTTCACCGAATACGATGCCTTGCTTGTAGCCTCGGCGCCTGGCGAGGCGCCAGAAGGCTTGGGCGCAACCGGCGATCCGCTTTTCAGCCGCATGTGGAATTTGCTGCAACTGCCATGCGTAGCGCTCCCGCTCGGTACCGGGCCGCGAGGTCTGCCGCTGGGCGTCCAACTGATCGGTCGCAAGCATGAAGATGGCAAACTCCTTGCCGTCGCTAAATGGGCTCACGGGATATTCAGTGCGGCATCCTGAACCCATCAAGGATAACAAGTCGAAATACCATGCCAAAAGTTACCTTCACAGATTACAAGGGAAACTCCGTCGAAGTGGAGATTGCCGAGGGCCTTACCCTTATGGAAGGTGCGCGCAACGCGGGGATCGAAGCCATTGTCGCCGATTGTGGCGGCGCCTGCGCCTGTGCCACCTGCCATGTCTATATAGACAATGAATGGCAGTCCAAACTTGAACCGCGCAGCGAAACCGAAGCGGATATGCTGGAATTTGCAGCTGCCGAAACCGACGGTTCTTCGCGCCTATCCTGCCAGATTACCATCACTGCGCAGCATGACGGCTTGCATGTACGCACACCCCAAACGCAGGGGTAGCTATCAAAGGAAGTTCGATGAGCGGGATCGTGATCATCGGCGCTGGCCAGGCCGGCGCTTCGCTAGCAGCGAAACTTCGCGCCCTTGGATACCAAGGGGCGATCTCGATGATCGGGGAGGAGCCCCATCCACCCTATCAACGCCCGCCACTGTCAAAAGGCTATCTTTTAGGGCAGATGGAATTGGGCCGGCTTTACCTTCGCGCTCCTGACTTCTGGGCCAATCAGGACATAACGCTCCGTCTCGATCGGCGTGTCGTCACCATAAATCCTCGCGAAAAACTCGTCATACTTCAGGACGGTGAAACGCTTGCCTATGACCAACTCGCCCTCACGACCGGGGCGCGTCCACGGATGTTACCTATTTCTACCGGAGGTGGGTTGGGTAATGTGTTTCCCATTCGCAAACTGGCAGATATCGACGCATTGGCTGAGGTCCTTCACCCAGGCGCCAGGGTGCTCATTCTGGGGGGCGGCTACATTGGGCTGGAGGCAGCCGCCGTCACCGCCAAACTAAAGCTTGAGGTTACATTGATCGAACTCGCGCCGCGGATATTGCAACGTGTCGCGGCCAAGGAAACATCCGATTATTTCCGCAAGCTCCATCAAAAATACGGCGTGACGATTTTCGAAGGGGTGGGCCTTGACCATCTGGTTGGCGAAGATGTCGTGCAGGGAGCAGTCCTTTCAGATGGACGCATGTTAGCGACGGATTTCGTAATACTGGGTATCGGCATCGAGCCGAATGCCGGCCTTGCCGTAGAAGCTGGTCTGACTATAGACAATGGCATCCACACGGATGTGTTTGGCCGCACTTCCGAACAATCAATCTGGGCGGCGGGCGATTGCGCATCGTTTCCTTACGAGGGGCGACGCATTCGCCTCGAAAGCGTTGGCAATGCCATAGATCACGCAGAGACAGTTGCCGAGAACATCCTTGGCGCCAATAAGGCCTATCGTGCCAAACCCTGGTTCTGGTCGGACCAATACGACACGAAACTGCAGATTGTCGGGCTCAACACGGGCTATGATCAAGTCATAACGCGTACCGGCCCGGAAGGAGCCGCCTCCTTCTGGTATTTCCGAGATGAGAAATTGCGTGCAGTCGACGCGGTAAATGACTCACGCGCCTATATGGTGGGCAAACGCCTAATCGAGATAGGTCTCTCGCCTGAAATAACCGCAATCTCAGATGTAACTACGGACCTGAAAATGCTCCTCAAACAGTAGTGAGCATCAGTTGTGAGACTGCTGCGGCTTAGACCAGGTTCACAAGCCTATTCCGTTCATGAATCTGACCGCATCCAACTCTACCGTCGTCCGCCAGAGCCGCATTGAGGTTTTGAGTTCGTTGATGCAGCATTCGCTCGTGCATTGTTTAGAGCATCGTTAGCTGCAGACTGGCTTTGTTCGGCCTAGCGGCTCGTGGTGTGCAGGTGTCGCACGACACGGTGTGGCAGTTCCTTCGCCGGGAAGGGCTGCGGTCCAAGAAAACGTTGCTCGCCCTTGGGCAGACGCGGGCTGACATCGCCCGCCGTCGGCAGCGCTGGCGCAGCTGGTAACCGAGCCTCGATCCCAGCAAGCTGGTCTTCATCGACGAAACCTGGATCAAGACCAACATGGCGCCGCTGCAGGGTTGGGGCTCAAGAGGCCAGCGTCTGCGTGGCTTCGCCCCGCACGGACATTGGCGCACGCCGACCTTCCTGGGTGCCCTGCGGCTTGACCGCCGCGCCGCGCCCTGCGTCTTCGACGGACCGATCAACGGCCAGTGCTTCTGCGCCTATGTCGAGCAGCAGCTCGTGCCGGCGCTCGAACCCGGCGACATCGTCGTCATGGACAACCTCGGGTCACACAAGTCGGCCGCCATCCGGCACATGATCCGGGCTGCTGGGGCAAGGCTCTGGTACCTGCCGCCTTACTCCCAGACCTCAATTCCATCGAACAGGCCTTCGCCAAGATCAAGCACTGGATGCGGTCCGCCCACATTCGAACCGTCGATGAAACATGGCGACACATCGGCCTCCTCGTCACAACCATCCAGCCAGCAGGTTGCGCCAGCTACTTCCCAAACGCCGGATACGCTTCCGTCAAAGTCTGAAACGCACTAGTCCGTAGACTCATAAGCGCGCAGCCATAGGCGCATTGAGGCGAGTTGGACCATGGCGAGGAAGTTGGCGGCGAGCTTGTCGTAGCGGGTGGCGATGCGGCGGAAGTGCTTCAGCTTGGAGAAGAACCGTTCGATCAGGTTGCGCTCTCGGTAGAGCCGTTTGCTGAAGCACGGTTTCCAGCGCCGGTTGCTCTTCGGCGGGATGTTGGGCGTGGCACCTTGGTGCTGGATCAAGTCGCGGATGCGATAGGCATCGTAGGCCTTGTCCGCCAGCACGATGGTGCGCGGGCCGAGACGATCGAGCAGTTGATCGGCGATCTGCCCGTCGTGCGTCTGCCCTGCGGTCAGCCCGAGCCGGATCGGGAGTCCTTGCGCGTCGACGACGACGTGGATCTTGGTTGTAAGCCCGCCTCGGCTGCGACCGAGACAATGATCTGCACCCCCATTTTTGCCGTCGCGGCTTGCTGATGGCGCGAACGGAGGTGCTGTCGATCATCTGGATGTCACCGTGATGGGCGGCGGTGATGGCGTCCATCAGCCGATCCCACACACCCGCCTTCCGCCCTCGCACGAAGCGATTATAGCAGGTAGTGCGCGGGCCGAAGCGCTCAGGCAGGTCGCGCCACGGCGCACTGGATCGCAGCACCCAGAAGATGCCGTTTAGCACTCGCCGGTCATCGACCCGCGGCACACCGCGAGACTTGTTAGGCAGTAGCGGCTCGATCACGCGCCACTCGAAGTCGGTCAGGTCATATCGGCTCATGCCGACGCTGAATCAGATGCAGGGGCAATATGGAAGCCGCTCATCTGAAAAAGGGCTCCATAACCATGGCGATTAGCAGCCAGGCTGCTATACTCTTGCGTAATGTTTATCGAGCGCGCCTACGCTGAACGTGGAACTCTCTCCAACGATGAACTCGAGCGACTTCGTGCCGGCTTGGTCGATCAAGTGCAGCGGTATAAATATACGATCCGAAACTACCCACCCGAGCGTATGGAGAGGCACGGACTGCCCTTCCTCAATCAGCTTCGCGACAAGATCACCACCGTTGATGCGCTGATCGCTGCCCGTGGTGCTTCTAACCAGACGTAGCGGCGTCAGCCGTTAATGAGTCCACGACCTAAATAGCCTACTTCACGGAGGACCACTTTTCAGGGGTAGACCATGGTATCTGCCGCAGTAACTATCTACACCCTACTTTAGCTATTTCTGTTGCGTAATATATGCTTATATGATCATTTTCATAAAACATCATACGATCAAACTTACAAAACAAACGGAAATTATTGCTTTCATTAGAAAAGAGAAATTGATAGGCTTCGAAGAGCATAGCATTCACAACTAGAACTGGTGTATACATGGGCCTTGCCACGCATGATCCATTCCGCTCTCGGCCGTTCTACGGTTGATGTGAAACGCCGTCTTGAAGCATCTAGCGACTTTGGTGAAGCACTTGATGTGCTGATGGAGGTCGTGGCCGAGTTCGGCTTTACGCAAGTGCTGTATGCTTATCAGCCGGTTCCGCCCCGGCTTCCCAACGGCGACTGGTTGCCACTCAAGCTGAACGTTCGCAACTTCCCAAAGGGATGGGAAGACGGGTGGAACAAGTTCATGAAGGTGGACCCTTATTACCGGGCATGTTTTGAAGGGACCCTTCCGATTGACTGGATGCGGGTGCAAACCAGCGAAAATCTGGTCACAGTCCAGAAGGAAGCCTGCTCGTACCTGAACGATTTCGGCCTGTCGCGAGGGGTCACCGTTCCGGCGCATCTGCCTTTTGGGCGCTTCGCCGTGATGAGCGCCATCGTGGACCGTCAAAACGTCCAGTGGAATTCGATGCTCGATGAAGTGCGCGAGCCGCTTTTCAGCCTGATGCATGTTTTTACGAAAGCCATTTTCGATCTGAAATTCGAGAGCCAGATCGAAATCGTGCGCTGGAACAATCTCACGCCGCGTGAGATAGAATGCCTACGCTGGGCTGCTGCAGGAAAGACGTCTGAAGAAACGTCAATCATCCTTGGCCGGTCGATCGAGACCGTCAGGCTCCACATCAAGAACGCCATCGCGAAGCTTGAAGCGACAAACCGCTCTCAAGCCGTGGCGATGGCCATCCGTCTCGGCCTGATCTGATATCAGCCGCCTACCCCTACCAGCCAGTTTTGTCCGGTTCGCCGTTTAGATGGCGAGGTAACGTTGTGCGACCTCTGGGTCTTCGAGGTCGTCCGGCTGTATCCGGTCGATAAGCTGGCCTTTGTCCATCACAAGGCAATAGTCCGCAACCGAACGGATCAATTGGAGATTCTGTTCGACAATCATGATCGTCAGGCCCTGCTCGTCCCTGAGACGCCGAATGATCGAGCCAATATCCTGAACGATGTTTGGCTGAATGCCCTCGGAAGGTTCGTCGAACAGGATGATCTCCGGCTTGCCGGCCAGGATACGGCCGATGGCAAGCTGCTGCTGTTCGCCTCCGCTCATCGAACCTGCAAGCTGCGACAGCCGCTTCTCGAGAATGGGAAAGAACGAAAAGGCCCGTTTCAGATCCGGCGTAGGTGCGTTGCCGACGCCGGAGCCCAGACCCAGATTTGCCGCCACGGTCATGCGGGTAAAGATACCGCGGCCTTGCGGGACGTAGCCTATGCCCAGTCTGGCCCGGGCAGCCGCGCCAAGCTTCGTAATATCGCGGCCCTTATAGGTGATGGAACCCGAGATTGCTGGCAACGCGCCGATGATTGTCTTGATCAGCGTGGTCTTGCCGACGCCGTTACGCCCGATAACCGCAACGATTTCACCCTGCTTGATGTCGAACGAAACATCATTGACGATCTGGACGGAACCGTATCCCGACTTGAGCGAGGAAACCTGAAGCTGTGTCATAAGACCTTCCTCGCTCACAAAGTACCGAGATATATGCGCCGCACATCGGCATCCGCCGCGATTTCATCAAAACTTCCTTGGGCGAAAAGCTTACCGTAATGCAGGACGCTGGTGCGCGCACAAAGATCCCGGATAAAGCCCATGTCGTGCTCGATGACGATGGTGGTGACTTTCTGGGCGTTGAGTTGACGAATGATCGCAGCGGTCTTTTCCGTCTCTTCGACCGACAGGCCGGCTGTTGGTTCGTCCAGAAGCAGGATTTGAGGGTCAAAGGCCATCGACATGGCAATGGCAAGCCACTGCTGCTGGCCGTGCGACAGTTCCTTCGCCAGCCGCTGCTCGGTTCCGCTAAGGCTGATCTGAGCCAACAGCGCCTCAACCCGCTCGGGTATCTGGCGCGCGCTGTAGTGACGCCGCAGTGGGATGAAAAGGTTCTGGAACACCGTCAGATCGGCAAAGACCCGAATGTTCTGGAACTTGACCGACAGTCCAAGGCGCGCGCGACCGAAGGCCGGGACACGGGTTATGTCGCGCCCCTTGTAAAGAATCTGGCCTGAGGTCGGCGTGTCCGTACCCATGAGCATCTTGAAGAAAGTGCTCTTTCCGGCGCCGTTAGGCCCCAGAATGCAGTGTATTTCCCCTTCGGCGATAGACAGCGACAATCCATTCAGGGCTCGTACGCCGCCAAAGACCTTGTGGACATCCCGCACTTCCAGGATAGGCGACCCAACCGGCTCGCTCATTTCGATTTTGGATTGGGCGTTCATGGTGTCCGCTCCACCTTGGGAAGACCAAAATTATGAACAGGCGGTTGTGAGTTTATCTTGGTCGTCGTTGCAGCCGGCTTGCGGATCAGGCGTCCGATGGCCTGACCGAGGCCGCTCACCACGCCCTCGGGTGCGGCCATCATTGCCACCACGAGAATGCAGCCGAGGACGAGCATGGAAATTTCGCCAAGCGTGGAAAGCTCGATCGAAATCCAGTTGAGCGCAACCGTACTCACGATAACCGATGTCAGGTCCTTGCGCCCGCCAACCGCCACCCAGATGACGACGAGGATATTTGCGGCAACGCTGAAGCCATCCGGGTGAATGTAGGTGCCCCACGCCGTATAGAGCGTGCCGGCAAGGCCAGCTATGGCCGCGGACAGGCAGAACACGCCAAGCTGGACGAGACGCACGTCGTAGCCAAAAGTCTCGGCCCGTTCCGGGTCTTCCCGCACGGCGACGAGCACGTAGCCGAAGCTCGAATTCACGATCCACCGCAGGCCAAGATAGACCAGGATGCCGACCGCCAGGACCAGCCAGTAGAACTCGCGCCCGCGCCCGTCGAACTCCCACACGCTTTCACCGAGACCAAGGATAATGTTCGGCAGCGACGGGTCGGAGGCCTTGGCCGGGCTCAGCCCATTCATGCCGCCGAGGTAGGCCGACCCGATGACATAGCTCGGGTCTGCGGTCTGTCGCATGAACAGCCCCAGAAGCAGCGAGGTCACCAGCATCAATATGGCGACATACACGCCCTTCAGCCGACTGTAGAACATGAGGAAGCCGAGCAGCGCGGCGAATATCGCGGGCGCAACCATGCCGGCTAGGATCGCGAGGTCGGTGTTGCCGTGGGCTTCGATGAGGTTCATCGCCACGATGCCGTAGGCGTAACCGCCAATGCAGTAGAATGCCGCCTGCCCGAGGCTCAGTATGCCGCAGTACCCCCAGATCAGGCACAGGCTGAGCGCCAGGATCGAGGAGATGAGGAAGTTGCTGGCGGTGATGATCTGATAGCGCGATCCGAAGAACGGCAGCAGCACGAGCAACACGACGACGACAAGCCATGCGCACCAGAAGAAGCGGCTGTTGCCGAGTGTCTGCTGGCCGTTGAATGAGCGCAGAAAGCGCACAAATCCATTCGATTGGGTTTGTTGCATGGTTACCTCTGCGTCGCGCGGGTACGGCGTCGTTCAATGAAATCGGAAATGCCGGATGGCATGACGAGGAGCGCGATGAGCGCGGCGGCCATCACCGAGACGTATCCGATATATTCGTTGAATATGTTGGACGCGAATGTCTGGACGGCGGACAGGTAGACGCCGGCATAGGCAAGGCCAAGTATCGGGCTTGCACCGCCGCCTATCACGACGGTGATGAAGGCCATCGGCGTATAGTTCTGCCCGAAGAAGGGAGAGATGGTTGCGGTCATGGCAAACATCGCGCCAGCGACACCGCCAAGCGCTGAACCAAGACCGAAGGTCAATGTGTACACGCGCCGCGTTTCAATGCCGAGCGCATCGGCCATGGCGGGGTTTTCCATCGTCGCCTGCGCCTGGGCGCCGAGCCTAGTCCAGCGAAATATCGACCAGACCCCGACGATCAGGCCGAGCGCAACGAGGAACATGACGACGCGGTAGACGCCGAAGGCGAACGGGCCGACGCTGAAGCTGCCAAGCGGCGTGGGCATGTTCATGATCGAAGGCCCAAGCAGCAGAAGCGTGCCCTGGCTGATGATGATGCTGACGCCCCACGTGACGACCAGCGACGACAGCAATTGATTGTAGAAGTGGCGAATGACGAGCCGCTCGATGATGATACCGGCCACACCTGCGCCCAGCCCGCCGAGCATCACGGCAATTGGCGCGGGAACGCCGGCATGGAAGGCTGTAACGGCGACATAGGCGCCGATCATCATGAGTTCGCCATGCGCCATGTTGATGACGCCCATCATGCCATAGATGATGATCAAGCCAACGCCGGAAAGGAGCAGAAAGCCCAAGTTGTCAAAATACTGATATATGTAGCTGATAATCTGGCCAAGGATATCCACGAAGACCTCCGCACCGCACTGCCCGGCAAGCTATAGAAGGCGTGCCGACGCGCAAGTCGCCGGCACGCATGAACATCAATGTCAGTTCTTGAAGAAGTCAGCCCACTTGGGGTTGTCCGGCGGCAGGAACTGACGGCCGGGGGCTTCCTTGCGCATGTCGACGCCCACATCGGTAAGGAAGGTAGGCTCGCTCACGCCAAGTTCGGTTACGAGTTCAAGTTCGTGGTTGTCGTTGACCTTGAACAGGTAGGTAGGCATGGCGGCATGATGCTGCGAACCGCGCAGCGTCCACGGGCCGCCGGGCGCATCAGGAATGGATACGTCTTCCTCCAGTGCCTTGATGACGGCATCCGTATCCGTCGTGCCCGCCTTCTTCCAGGCTTCGGCCATAGCCTTGACCGCGACGTAGCCGAATGCGGCATGTTCGTTCACATAGACCGTGTCCGGGAACATCGCGCGGATCTTGCCTGCAAAGGCCTTGCTGGCCTCGCCGGGGACGTCCTCGATATAGCCCGGGGGAACATACATGTTGGCAAGCGACGGCGGGGCGAAGCGCTTGTGTTCGTAGCCGTCCGAAATCGTCACGTTCGACCACATCGGCGTTACGAGGCCGGCAGCGCGCGCCTGAGGATAGAACTGGACCTGCTCGGCACCGACGAGGCAGTGGACCTGGAAGTCAGGCTTGATGCCCTTGATCTTGTCGATGGTGGATTGCCATTGCGACACGCCGAACGGAAAGTACTCTTCCATTTCGATCTTGCCGCCATAAAGCCCGGCCGCAACGCGAACCCACTGTCCGATCGCCCGGCAGAAATTGTAGTCCGCGCCGATGAACGTCATCCGCGGGCCCATTTTCTCGATCATGTACTTGAGAGCCGGCAGGACCTGCTGTTCAGGCGTAGGGCCTGAAAAGAACGAGTACTTGTCGGCAATACCGCCTTCGCCCTGATTGTTGTGCCAGTAGATGACCTTGTTACGGACAACCTCCTTGCGGGCGGCCTCACGTTCCGCACCGGTATAGCCGGCCATCACGACATTGGCCTCGTCGTCGAAGATGCAGCGCTGGGACAATTCCTGGTAGCGCTTCACGTCCGACTGGCCGTCATAGGAGACGAGCTTGATCTTCTTCTTGGCGCCATCGACTTCGATGCCGCCCGCGTCGTTGATTTCCTGCACTGCGAGACGATAACCGTAGGTCTTGGGCGTGGACATGATGGAGAAGTCGCCCGAAAGATCGTCTACCGTGCAAAGCACGATTTCATCCTGGGCCGCGGCTGGAGTAGCGGCCCAAAAGGACTGAACGCCTGCGATGCAGGCAAGTAATGCTATGGATTTTTTGAGATGGGTGGAAACCAGTTTCATTGTTTATCCCTCTGGTGGTAGGCCATGACCAAAACATGAGAGTTTGTACGTCGACCTATGGGGAGTGTACGGCTGCGGTTTCGAGCCTGCCATTACCCTAAGTGGGAGGGTTTTGATGGCCGAGTCTCATCCATTAGGACGTGCAAAATCGTGCCATATCCAAGCGATATGGCACGCCCCCGTTTTCGGGAGTTCAGTAGTCTCAAATTATACTATCGACGTCTGCTCAACATTTGCGGATAGGGCGCGCAGCCTTTCCTGCGAGATGAGGGCGAACCAGGCTCCAGCACTTGTAGACGGCTTCATGGCAAGCCCATGCTTCCGCTGCAAGAATACGGCAAATGACGGCATTGCCGATGCGGGTCGCACCTGCGGAAGAAACCTCGCAATTCGAGATTTCTTCTTCGATCTCGCTTTCGATGCCACGAGGGAGGTTGGCGCTTACGGCAATAACGGTCGCCATTTGCGAAGAACCGCCCCACAGGCGGCGCAGGGCATCCACTTCCTCGACGTCCTGGGCGATCAGGCGATCGAGCAGAATTACCTCACCGTCGACCCGGACCTCGAATTCGGATTCCAGCGCTTGGAATTTGAATGCCTCACCTGAGCCGTAGTGGACGCGGCCAGCCGCGATCATGTCTGTGGCAAACAGGTGCGATGTGGAGTCGAGATCGATGCGGGTGCGCCTTTCCACCCGGGAATCCGCAAACAGAATGGCTTCGTCAGGCACGTATTCCAGCAACGCATCCTTGCTGACACCGATGCGGATTTCTTCACGGGACGTCTCGCCTTGCGGGCACTTGTAGAACTTGCTCGCCGCGGTCGTCGTGATGAGCGCGCGCGTATCCTCTTCCATCGTGGCATAGAGTTGGGCCGAGTCGCCTTCGACGAAGCCGCCGCCGCTGTTTATGGTAAGCAGAAAGGGCTGGTCGTCATTGTCCTGATAATGGCAGCCCTGCCATTGATAAGGTATGCGCCAGCTCTTCGGGTCGATTTCGGTCCGGCCGTTTCGCTTGATGACATGCAAGTTCATCAAGGCATGTTTGCCGATGGCCCAGCTGCTATCCGGATAGACGATTTGCATGATGATGAGACCTCAAGCGGCTTCAGACATGAGCACGCTGTGCTCGACCCAGGTGATGACAGCTTCCAGCCCCGCGCCGGACTTCATGTTGGTGAAGATGTACGGCTTGCTGCCGCGCATCTTGCGGGCATCCCGATCCATGACCGACAGATCCGCACCGACATAAGGCGCGATATCCATCTTGTTGATCAGCAGAAGCGGCGAGCGGGTGATCCCCGGACCGCCCTTGCGCGGGATCTTTTCGCCCTCCCCGACATCGATCACGTATATGTGGCTGTCGGCGAGTTCCGGGCTGAACGTCGCGGCAAGGTTGTCGCCCCCACTCTCGATCAGGATCAGATCAAGATCGGGAAAGCGTTTGACCAGATTGTTGACCGCCACCAGATTCATCGAGACGTCTTCACGGATGGCCGTGTGAGGGCAGCCCCCCGTCTCCACGCCCACGATGCGCTCGAGGTCGATTGTCCCGCTGCGCGCGACAATCTCTGCATCTTCCTGGGTGAAGATGTCGTTGGTGATGACTGCCATCGAATACCGCTTGCCCATCTCTCGACAGAGTTGGATCAGAAGCGTGGTCTTGCCTGAACCGACAGGACCGGCAATGCCGAGACGGACAGGTTTACGCATAGGCTGATCCTTTCACACTTCTACGAGATGCAGAGCCGGGTTTGCAGCCGTTCATGGCGCATCGACGCGATGTCGAGAGTAACGAAAGAGGACGAAAGATGACGCAGCTCACGGGTCCGGGCAATTTCTGAACAATGCTCGACCAGCGTGGCCGCATTGGCCACCATGCGCTGCGCCTCGGTCTGTCCAAGCGGCACCAGCCGCTGGACAACACCGACCAGGCTGGAAAAGCTGGCCCAGAGGAAACTCGTCACCGCTTCCTTTTCACTGAAGCCCAGCCCGCACGCCAAGGCAGCGTAGATAATGGCGTGATGTCCCTCGCACTCGCCCCCCGCAATTTTTTCGGCAAGCTGGCTGATTTGGGGCAAATCGAAAATGTCCTTGCCGGAAGCGACCAGCGCAGCACCGGTCATGACCGATGCGGTGCGCGTTTCCCGGCTGAGTTTGATCGCGCCCACCTGGCGATCGATTGCCTCGATGCCTTGCATATGATCGAAAACGCAGCAGCGGTAGGCGAGTGCCACGGCAGCAGCGTCGCCTGTTGCCAGATTGAACCGGAGCCAGTCGGTGCAGCGCTGCTCCGCATCTGCGGCCTTCAAAATGGTGCCGTCATGCAGCCAGGTTTCGAAGCCGTAGGAATGTGTAAAAGCTCCTGTAGGAAAGGCGGCGTTCGTCACTTGCAAAAGTGCCAATAGCCGATCGCCGCCATTGCTGTTCGAGCCTTGGGTCTGCACCGCGTCCTTAGTGGTTATGGTGGCGGTCCGCATGATGGCCGTCCGCTTCATGATGATGGCTGTGATGGTGATGGGCGCCGGCAGCGCCAAACCGGCGACCGACAAACGGAGCGTGGATGCGCTCGACTGCAATTCCCAGCCGTTGCAGCATCTGCGCTGCAAGCGGGTCATTCGGGGTCAGCACGCCATCTTCACGAAACCGCGCCGGCCGATGGAAATTACCGAGTTGGTAGCAGGCAGCCCACCAGGCAATGGCATCGGACCCGGGCTTGATGAAAAGGAGGTCTTCGTCCTTTGCCTTGACGACGATGGCTGTATCGTCGTCAAAACCCAGAACGTCTCCGTCCTGAAGCTCCGTTCCACGAGGCAAGGATATGCGGATTTCGCGCCCGGATCGCGTAGTCGCCGCGAAGTGAGGCGACGCACGTTCATCCGAGGTTAGTTCCAGCGGATCGATCTCCTTCGATGCCTTGAGTTCCGATACGTGCCCGATCACGCTGGTAATGATGGTCATGGCATCACCTGAAATAATACAGTTGCGTCAACGGCAAGGTCTTGGCCGGCTTGACGGTGATCCGCTGTCCATCGACATAGACGTTGTAAGTTTCGGGATCGATCTCGATGTTGGGCATGTAATTGTTGTGGATCATGTCCCGCTTCGAGATCGTGCGCGTCCGCCTTACCGGCATCAGCGTCTGATGGCTGCGCAGACGACCCTCCAGACCCGCATCGATCGCCGCCTTCGTGACGAACGAATAGCTGGTCCGGGATGGGTTGGCTCCCAGTGAGCCGTACTGCGGGCGATACTTGAGAGGCTGGCAGGTCATCAGTGAACCGGCCGGATCACCCATCACCGCGTGGGAAATGAAGCCGCCCTTTACGGACGTCTCAGGCTTGGCAATGAACATTTTCGGCCGCCACAACACGAGATCGGCCAGCTTGCCGGGCGCAATCGAGCCCACATAGCTGTCCACGCCGAAGGTGATCGCGGGGTTGATCGTTACCTTCGCCAGATAGCGCTTGATGCGGAAGTTGTCGTTGCCCACGCCATCTTCAGGCAGGCGCCCGAAGCGCACCTTGTTGACGGCGGCAAGCTGGAAGGCGCGCTGTGCGCTTTCCGCTGCACGGCCAACGCCCTGGCTGTCGGAGCCGATCATGCTGATGGCGCCGAGATCATGCAGCACGTCTTCGGCACGCATGGTTTCGGCGCGCGCGCGGCCCTGGATGAAGGCCATGTCGGTTGGCACCTGCTTATTGAGATTGTGGCAGGTGATCAACATGTCGATTTCTTCATCGTAGGTGTTGATCGAGAAGGGATTGGTCGGGTTCGTCGAGCTTGGCAGGCAGTTCGGCTCCATCACGCAGCGCATAATGTCGGGGGCGTTGCCGCCGCCAGCGCCTTCCGCGTGGTAGATGTGCATGACGCGACCGTTGATCGCAGCCAGCGTGTCTTCGTAATAGCCCGTCTCATTAAGAGTGTCGGCATGAACCTGGACCTGGAAATCGAGTTCGTCGGCGAGGTCCATGCAGGCCTCGATGGAGGCCGGCGAAGACGACCAGTCCTCGTGTATCTTCAGGCCCGTGGCACCGCCGATGATGACCTGTTCCTCGATGGAACCCTTGGTCGAGGAATTACCCTTGCCGAAGTTACCGAAGTTCAGCGGAATATCCGCCATCGCTTCCAGCATTCGATGCAGGTTGAACACGCCGGGGCATTCGATGCCCACTGTCTTGGGGCCTGAGCCGCCGCCGATCACTGTGGTGAAGCCCGCGGCCTGGTATTCGTAAAGCTGCTGGACCGAATCGAAGTGCGGATGGATGTCGATGAAGCCCGGCGTGACGATCATTCCCTCGACCGAAAGAATATCGGTGTTCGGTGAAACAATCAGGCCCGGCGTGATGTTCATCGTGTCCGGATTGCCGGATTTGCCGACACCGACGATCAGTCCGTCCTTGATGCCGATGTCGCCTTTTACGACACCCAGCACAGGGTCGATGATGACCGCATTGGTGACCACAAGGTCGAGTGCGCCGTCGCTGGCCTTCCACTTGGAGGCCTGGCCCATGCCGTCGCGGATGGTCTTGCCGCCGCCGAACACCAGTTCGTCGCCATAGGTGGTGTAATCGTACTCGATCTCGGCAACCAGCCCCGTATCGGCGAGATGGATCTTGTCGCCCTTGGTCGGACCATATTGGACCGCGTATTCAGGTCTCGATAGCTTGATGCTCATGATTGATCTCCCGTATCGTCCCGTTTGCTCTACTTCGTGGCTTTCTTGGATGACTTCGCAAAGCGAGCATCTGGCGGTGTGTTGACGGGAAATCTTTCACCTTCAAAGCAATAGCCATGTTCCTTGAGGCGTCGGACAGTTTGCTGCTTGATGATGTCCGAGCGAACCGTGCCATTCGTCATGTTGTTCATGCCGTAAGCCACCTCTCGTCCGGCATAGGTCGTTAGCTGGACCTTGCGGCTCTGGCCGGGTTCGAAGCGCACCGCAGTGCCGCTTGCAATATCAAGATGCATGCCAAATGCCGCTTCGCGGTCGAAGGCCATGGCGCGGTTGCATTCCGCGATATGATAGTGGGCACCGATCTGGATCGGGCGATCGCCTGTGTTGACCATCACCAATTCGATGGTGCGGCGACCGGCATTGATCTCGATATCGCCATCCGCAAATTCGATCAGGCCGACCTTTGACGGCTCACCGACATCGAATGATTCTGCGGCAATGACGGATTTCGGCAGCGGAGGACGTGACCACTTGGCTGTCATGATTAAACACTCCAGGAAATCTAGTTGGCAAACGAGAGCGACACGATGACGGCTTGTCGTCAGTCACGAACCGGGTTCATGACGGTGACGAGCTTGGTCCCGTCGGGGAAAAGAGCTTCGACCTGCAGGATGGTCAGCATTTCGGGCACGCCTTCCATGACATGCTCGCGTTTCAGGATGGTCGCTCCGTACTCCATCATATCCGTCAGCATGGGGATCACCCCCTCGCGGGCGCGCTCCAGGATCTCGTCCGAAATCAGCGCCACGGCCTCGGGGTAGTTCAGCCGGAGTCCCTTGTCCAAACGGCGGCGCGCCATTTCAGCGGCCCCCCAGATTTGAATCCGCTCCTCCTCTCGCACAGTCAGATGCATGATTGGCCGTCCTTCCGCATGTTAAGTTCAGGCTTGGTTCTTCGTTCGACCAATAATGCCACCGGCCATGAGGCTGTATATCTACCTGTCCGGGTAGGATGGTTACCGGAAGCGCCCTTCGGGCGGCCGGAATCATTGAAAGGAAACAAGCGAAATAGCGCGTGCCGGGGTCGCACTCAGCGCTTCGATTTCCTGGGGCAGAGCCGCATCGCAGAGCAGGCTGTCGCCGCAGCCCATTCGAAAACGCTGGGAGCCATGCCGATAGATAAGCTCACCCTCCAACACATACAGAAAGCGCAACCCCTGATGCTGCGGCATCGGCATTCGTTCGGAGAGTTCGGTCAAATGGACAAGCGAGACATTTGTTGTCTGGCCATCTCCCTTCATGCCAAATGAAGAAGAGCCGAGGAACGGGCCAATCCCGCTCGAAGACGCTGAGAAGAAAAGAGCCTCCCTCTCCTCCCGGTATCCGCAAATCAGGTCGGTGACCGAAATTCCAAGAGATGAAGCAAGGGCATTGAGGGTGGCCAGAGACGGGGAAACCGTTCCGTTCTCGATGCGGGACAGCATCCCCAGCGAAATGCCGGCGGCTTTGGCGAGATCGGCTCCATTAAGCTCATAGCGCCGCCGGCAATCGCGGACCGCCCGCCCGATGGCGACTTGCAGCATGGCGTCGCGGTCGAAGCGGCCAGTGGATGCTGATCGCGCATCTCCGTCACTAAGGCCCAGTGTATCGATGCGGGCATCGGGTCGGCGGCGTTGCCTGTGTCCGGTGTCCGCTGCAGCCATGGGCATGGCGTCTGGCGGCGTTGCGATCCTAATACGGGTCTCCGTATCCATCGGGGGCCTCACTTGTCTGCAACAGTCGGATGCTGGAGCGCCCTCATTGGCTTCTCCGCTTCGGTTTTGACGACAAGTCTCCGGCTGGCGTGATTGGCCGGGGACGGCGAATTGCGAATTCGGGCGTAGCAATCCGTCACCGAGGACTTTGCCGATCCTTTTGCGACGAGTCAGAAGCGAAACGGCAAGCACAATTTTCGCGAAGTCATGTTTAGCGGAAACAGTTCGTCGCTGGCTAAGAATGCAGGCTACGGCAAAGCGATATCGAGGGTTATACCCTGAAAGGGGGAGTAGAGAGCTTGGTCAGAATTACCGCCCAACACGGCTTGCGACGCGCAAATCGGTGCGTTGCGCGAGCTTCGCCCTAGCCCTCTACCGCGAGCAGATGCCTTGGCATCGGCGGCAATACGGCCGAGCTCAGCGCCCGCCCCTCGGACGAAGAAAATGCAAGGCTGCCCGAAACCGGCGTTTCTTCGACGATGCGGCCCTGGTCCATCACCAGCACCCGCGCGCAGAATTTCTCGACCAGCCGCAGATCGTGCGTGACGAAGAGATAGGAAGCATTCTTGGTACGTCTCAGTTCCTCGAAGAGATTGAGCATCTGGATTTGCAGGTGCAGGTCGAGGTTCGACACCGCTTCGTCGAGGATGATGAGCTTCGGATCGGGAGCCAGAGCCCGGGCGATGCACACGCGCTGCAGCTGGCCGCCACTCAATTGATGCGGAAACTTGTTCGCCTCGGCCCAGTTCAATCCGACGGATGAAAGCAGATCCCGGCCCCTTTCCGCCGCCGCTTGCCCCGTCAGACCGCAAAGGTAGTTCAGCGGCTCTGCTACGATATCCTTCACTGTAGAGCGCGCATTGACCGCACCGAGCGGGTCCTGGAAAACCATCTGGACGGTTTTGCGCAGGTTCTGCCATCCGGCTTTGTCGAGGGAAGTCAAAGAGCGTCCGCCAAACAGGATATCGCCTCTGTCCGGCCATTCCAATCCGACGAGCAATCTGGCGAGCGTGCTTTTCCCACATCCGCTGCGCCCAAGCAGGGCAACGGTTTCGCCGGCCGCTATCTCTATCGAGATGTCGTCGAGAACCGGCTTTGCCTTGGTGGCGCCCACCAGCGAAAACGTCCGATAGGCCTTGGAGACCCCGCGTGCTTCAAGCAGGTTCATACCGCGACCTCGCTCCGATTGTAGAGGGAAAGGTGAGCTTCAACGAGCCTCTGCGTTACGATGTGCCGCGGTTTAAGGAAGATGCTGGTGACAGGCGCTGTCTCGACTATGCGCCCGCCATCCATGACCGCAACCCTGTCGGCCAGCTTCGCCACGACCCCCATGTCGTGCGTCACGAGAAGGATACCGAGACGGCGCTCCCGCTTGAGATGATCCAGAAGGTCGAGGATTTCCCGCTGCACGATGAGGTCGAGATCGGTGGTGGGCTCGTCGGCAAACAGAAACGGGGCTTCTGTCGCAAGTGCGAGCGCAATCATCATGCGCTGGAGCATGCCGCCGCTCATTTCGAACGAATGCAGGCGAAGCAGCCGTTCCGGTTCATCGAGGCCGGACGCTTTCATTGCGCGCAGGATGCGCCGGTCCCCTTCAGCTGTTGAGACGCCGAGCGCCGAAAGGGTCTCCCGCGCATGCTGCTGCATGGTGCGGACCGGATTGAAGGCGCTGCGCGGGTTTTGCATGATCGTCGCAACATGTCTTGCCCGCAACGTGGAGCGCGGCAACACAGCGCCATCTACCGTTACCGACCCGGATGTCATTCTGGTGCCGGCAGGCAGGACATCGAGGCTTGCCGCGCAGGTCAGGGATTTTCCCGATCCGCTTGCACCCACCAAGGCCAGAACTTCACCGGCATTCAGGCCCAATGACACGTTGTCCACCAGCGCCAATGGCGAACCATGCCGCGTGGTCTCAACGGAGATTCCTTCGATTGCAAGCGTCGAACTGGTCAATGTCCGTGCTCCGCGCATAGATGAGGATCGAGTCTGTCACGGATGGCGTCACCAAGTATGTTGAATGCCATCACGCTCAGGAACAGCGCAAGGCCCGGCCACAGGATCAGCAGCGGCTCGGTCCAGACATACTGGCGGGCATCGCTGATCATCACGCCCCATTCCGGAGTTGGCGCGGTCACGCCCAGTCCAAGGAACGACAGGCCCGACACATGCAGCATCATATGGCCGATATCGAGCGTCGCCAGCACCAGCAATTGCGACAGCGTTGCAGGCAACAGGTGCTTGACGAACACTTGCGCCCGGTTTGCCCCGGCAAGCCGGGACGCCAGAGTGAAATCGCGATGCTTCAGCGACAGCACGATTCCCCGCACGAGCCGCGCGTACCAGGCCCAATGCGACAGCGCGATCGCGATGATGACATTGACAAGTCCTGTTCCCAGCATGCCGACCATAAACAGCGCGAGAACAAGTGTCGGGAACGTCAGGAACACGTCGGTGATGCGCATGATGATCTGATCGGTCCGGCCACCGATGAAGCCTGACGCACCACCCACGACTATACCCGTTGCAAGGATCAAAAGCAGGCACAGCGCGACCGAGCCGAGGGAAACGCGAGTGCCGACCATGAGGCGAGACAGGATATCGCGACCCAGATGATCCGTGCCCAGCCAATGCGCAGCATTGGGCGACTGAAGCCTGCCAATCAGGTTGACGGCATTTGGGTCATACGGGGCCAACCAGCTTCCGAACACGGCGCATATCAAGACAAGCGCCAGGATTCCAAGCGCAAGCTTGGTCGGCCAGCTCAACTTCAGGCCAACCCTCGAAGAAGGTGCCCTGCCCGCTATTGCCAGATCGCTCATTGCACGCCCTCCGCGGAAAGCCGGATACGCGGATCCGCCCAGGCATAGACGATGTCGACGATGAGATTGCAGAGCACGAATATGCCCACCATCAACAATGTGAAGCACTGGATAACCGGATAGTCGCGATTGAAAATCGCCGACACTGCATAGCGCCCGACACCGGGCCATCCAAAAATGCTCTCTATGATGAGCGTCCCGCCGATCAATTCGCCAATGTGCATGCCGGTGGCGGTAATGATGGGCAAAAGGGCATTTCGAAGCACATGCGAACGCTCGACCGAAAGGTCGGACAGCCCTCTAAGACGGGCATAGGTCACGTGCCGCTGACCCTTGACCTCGAGCATGCTTGCCCGCAGCAGCCGCGCATTGATGCACAGCGACATCAGCGAAATCGCAAATTCCGGCATCACGATATGGGTCCAGCCACCCATGCCCATCGGAGGCAGCCAGCCGAGATAGACCGAAAACACAAGAACAAGCAGAAAACCCAGCCAGAAATTCGGCATCGAGACACCGAAAAAAGCCAAAAGACGAACAGCTTGATCGGGAAAACGATCACGGTAGCGGGCAGCCCACATCCCAAGCGGAAAGGAAATGCCCAGCGTCAGGACCAACGCTACGCCTGCCAGTTGGAGAGTCGCAGGAAGATAGTAGAGAAGATCCGGCAGCACCGGCCGCTGGGTCGCGTATGAATTTCCGAAGTCCAGATGAAGGGCCCGCCACAGCCAATCCAGGTATTGAGTTGCGATGGGCTGGTCGAGGCCCAGCATTCGCCGTGCTTCTTCCAGCGCCTGCGGTGTCGGTGGAACGCGCGACAGGCGCAGATAATCCATCGCCGGGTCACTGGGGCCGAGCCGGAGAAGCAGGAAGATCACCAGCGACGCGGCGAGCAGCAGCGGCACCAGAAGGATTAGTCGGCGCAGTGTGAACGCCAACATTGGTTACATCCCCTTGGGGTGGATTTTCTCGAATGGAATTTCGCTGGATATGGCTCCGAACGGAATTGGACCAAGTTCGGGCCGTGCTACGGCGATCGCGGTCACATAGGTGAGCGGCAGGTAGACCGCCTCGTCATGCAGCCGTGTCATGATGTCCCGATAAATGTCCTGCCTCTGCTTTTCGTCGGTCGAGACCAGCACCTTGCCGATCATCGCATCGATCTCGGCCTTGTCAGGCAGGCCTAGCTGCGCCTGGTAGTCCGCATGGGAGGGAACACGCATCGAGCTGACAAATGCATGGGGATCATAGGGAGCGCCCCAGGTGCGATTGAAGATCATACCGAAGCGCCCGTCATTTTGGCGCGCGTCGATACTGCTTTCTTCCTCGCCGACGAGGGTGACGTCGATGCCCACTTTTGCTAGGTCGGCCTGCACGATCTCGGCCATCGATTTCGATACGGCGTCGGTTCCAACATAGCACAGATCGATGGAAAGGCGCTGATCGTCACGACTACGCACGGTGGCCCCCGGCTCCAGTTTCCACCCGGCCTTCTCTAGTAGGTTGGCAGCCAGTGCAGGATCATACGCATATGGCTTCAGGCCGAGATTGGCATAGGGCACATTCGGCGCGAATAGCGTATCCGCGCGCGTTTGCGTGCCATAGAGGACCGTCGCGATCATCGTATCCTTATCGACGGCATGGTTTATGGCCTGGCGGACGGCAATATCCTTGGTTGGCCCATGATTGGTGTTCAAGGCCAGCGCGTTGGTTTCCATCGGGCTGGACAACTCGGCGGTGAACGTGCCGGTTGTCTTGAAGCGCTCGAAAGTATCTGGCGAGATTTGTCCCTCGGTGCCGTAGATCAGGTCGATCTGCCCGGTCTCGAAGGCGATAGCGCGGGTATTCGGGTCGGAAATAATCTTGACCTCGATCTCGTCGTAGGCCGGTTTCTCTCCCCAATAGTCCTCGTTCCGAGCAAAGACATCTTTCTCGCCCAATCGCGTTTCGAGCAGCTTCCAAGGACCGGTACCGATCGGAGCGGCAATACCGTCCTTGGTTCCTCCATTCTTGAACTGCGAGGGCGCGATGAAACGGAAGGGTCGCGCAAGCGAAAGTTCCTGCAAGAGTGGATAATACGGGTCCTTGAGCGTCAGCCGCACACGGAGATCGTCAACCGCGCTCGCCGAAACGATCTGATTTGCGAGTTCCAGCCAGTCATGTCGGGCGCGGTTGGCCAGCACGGCGTTTACGTTGGCAACGACCGCCTCGGCATTGAAGGGCTCGCCATTGGAGAATTTGACGTTCGGGCGCAACGTAAATGTGTAGACGCGGCCGTCGTCAGAAACTTCCCACGAGGCAGCCAGCCAGGGAATGACCGTTCCGTTGGCCTGATACTTGACCAACGGCTCATAGACCATCGCCTGCGCAAACATCTGGTTGGGACTATAAAGATGCGGGTTGAGCGGGCCGACATTGGAGGGCCACGAGAACTTGAGCGTATCGGCGAACGCAGCACCGGCCGCCATGCACGCAACCGCTGCAATAGCCAGCAGAGACTTGGATATCCGCATTCCACTTCCTCCCAAAAGTCAGAAACGCAACCCAAGCCATAGTATGATATTTTAGAAAGAACATCATACCCAGAACGGGTAGGTTCGGAGAGAAAACATTGACACCGTGTCAAAGCATCGGTGGCTTGAATGCCCGCCCAGCGACAACAAATTCCATCGACTTTTTCACGCTATGAGGGCGAATGCCGCTCCCGGCTTGATTTCGAATCCGGAATATTGCGCATCAAGCACTTGAACTGTGCGCGTGAACGCCTTCACTTAGGCGAACGCCCTTGTTGGGATGCCTGGCCGGGACGCTCTGGAGGAAAATGTGCAGCGAATTACTGTAACTCTGGACGACGATCTGGTGGCCGAGATTGACGAGATGATCCGGACCAGAGGCTACCAGAACCGCTCTGAGGCTATCCGCGATCTTACCCGTTCAGGGTTGAAGGAAGCGATACTGGACGCATCCGGCGCGGAAGATTGCGTCGCTGCCGTCGTCTACGTTTTCGACCATTCCGCGCGTGACCTGTCGAAGCGGCTTGTGGGGACTTTCCATGACAACCACCAGCTTGTCCTGTCGACACTCCATGTCCATCTGGATCACGATCATTGCATGGAAGCTACTGTTCTCAAGGGAAAGTCCGCCCAGGTCCAGGCAGTCGCCAACCAGATCATCGCGGAAAGAGGCGTCCGCCATGGCCGTCTAATCATGATCCCCGCGGAACTCGAGGCCGAGACGCATAACCACGACGGAGAAGGTTCTCACTCTCACATAAAGATAAAATAAAGTTATAAGCCATCTATATTATGCATGATGCTATCATAACGCGTATTTGATGGACTTCCGATACTTTTATAGCTTTTAATAACATTCTTTTCGATCATGTGCTACTGGAATGCCAGATTATATGGAACTGAATGGCATCTTTACCAGGATCCGCATCCTTCTGTAGTCATGGTTCGCTTGGGCGTAAAGCTTGAAGGCCAAGACGGAAGCCGGTGAGCGAAAGCGACGACGGCGCTGCCCCCGCAACTGTCAGCGGCGAGCCGACGCCTATTTGAGTCACTGAGGTGCGTGCCTAGGTAAGACAGGCAGAGGCGGCGACTCGCAAGCCAGGAAACCTGCCGTGACGAACTGATCGTCCACGGAGGAGGTGTCCCAGTGGGTCGTGGCAAGGAATGGACCCACGTTCATGACTTGCTTGCGTCCGCTCGCACCATACCCCCAACCATTGGGGTATGAAATGTCATCTTTGAAAGTCGCTGTTGCCACACTGGGTGTGCCGCGTATCGGCCGCCAATGCGAACTCAATTCGCGCTCGAAAGCTACTGGTCCGGCAAATCCTCGGAATCGGAACTGCTGGAACAGACCGAGGCGCTACGCGCCGCGAACTGGATCGAACAGCGTGATCGCGACGTCACGGAAATCCCGTGTCGAACGACTTCTCGGTGTACGACCACTTGCTCTGTCAATGACCGTGGAATCGGGACCCCGTGTTTTCGCGCAAAAGGGGGTCATACGCAAACTCGCTGCATCTTTGGCTCAGGCCGCGCCGATGAGACGCGCTTGGAGCAGATCGATCTTGGCGCGGCCGTACATCTGCCTCTTGATGACCTGTTCCGCTGGCGCTTTCCCTGTCCCGGATTTCTGTCTCATCTTCCCTACTTTGAAAGGCTACGGTGAACCAGAGATCCTCCGTTCTCGGTTAAGCCAATTTGGTCCCGTCAGTGCTGACGCCGGACAAGAATTGAGTAGGAAAGGAGATACGAGACATCTCTCGCGAATTGACGAGGATGCCGGACAGGGTGGTCATCGGATGGCAAAGGAGGTCAGTAAGGGCAAGCTCTATTACATCCTGTCTAACCCAATCTACATCGGCAAGATCAGGCACGATGGACAGCTTTACGACGGAGAGCACCCCGGCATTGTCGATGCGCAACCCTTCGCTGACGTCCAACAATTGCTCAAGGCCCAAGCTGCAAACCGGTCATCAGCGCTAAACCGACAAGATATGCATCTGCTGACAGGTATCGTGTTCGATGAGACTGGCGATCGTCTGAGCCCGACACATGCCCGTCAGCAAGGCAAGCGCTACCGCTACTACATCTCGCACCGACTGATGCAGGCCAAGCGGAGGAGCGGTGATGGTTAGCGTCTTCCAGCTACCGAACTGGAAAGTCTGATTGAAGGGGAGTTGAAGCGCCTTCTTTCCGATCACGCGACCCTCGCCCCATGGATGAAAGATCATGGTCTCGGCGAGCGTGTCGCCTCGGGCGTGCGCAATGCGGAACAAATCATAGCTAGCTATCGGGGTCTGACAGCGGCGGACCGGCGTGAGCTTCTTCAGCTCGTGGTCGAGTGCATCGACCTGGCTCCAAATGTCATCACCATTCGCTTCAACATCGGAGCAATCATCCGGCATCTCACCCTAGCAAGTCATCAAAACGAATCGATCGCGGCTTGCGGATCACATGTGGTCACCACTCCCATTGCGATGTCACGCCGCAGCATCGAAACCAAACTCGTGCTCTCAGATGGTACCAGCCCCAACCAGACAATCGATGAAGCCTTGGTGCATCTCATTGCAAAATCACATTGCTACTTGAAGGCAATGACCGGGGGCAAATCGCGCAGCGGTGTGGCGGCCCTGTATGGAGTGCATCCCTCAGAGGTCAGCCAGGCCCTGCCGCTGGCGTTTCTAGATCCCAAGACCACAGAAGCGATCCTGACCGGCCGTCATCCAGCTTCTCTGAATGCCCATGGGCTGCTTCGGACCATCGAGCTGCCATTGTCGCGGTCCGCGCAACGCCAGGTGCTCTTTACCTGATCAGTAAACGCGTGGTCATCGGCATGATCAGCGAATCTCGCTACTCCCTACCGTCGTCGACCATATGAACCAATGCATGATGCCAATTTGCTTGACTAGTGAAGTCGGGCGACGATCTCGCCTACATCAGCGAGATGGTCGAACCATCGTCAGGTCATCATAGTTACCGTCGGAAATGCCCAACTGAGACAAACAGCTGAAAATCGGCTCGAGACAGCGAGAACCCACGGTCAACGTGGACATCAATCCTTCTCTCCACCGGCAAGCGGCGGAAATGTCGACACTATTTGGGGAGTGCTCCAACCGACGCAAAGCGCCAAGGCTGAATGGTGGGCGATGAGAGACTCGAACTCCCGACATCCTCGGTGTAAACGAGGCGCTCTACCAACTGAGCTAATCGCCCTTCGTGGCGCGGACCTTTAAGCAGTTCCGCCCAGCTTCGCAAGGCCTAACCATGCGCTGAACACAAAGCAAGTGGCGCACCATGGCTGGCGCGCAATGCTTTTGCCGAAAACACTTCATTGTTTTCCCACAAGCTTGATTGCCCCGCTTGACACCCAGCGGTGAAGCCCTTATCCACCCGCCATCGACGCACACATTGACCAGTGTTCGTCTGTGCGCGGGTGTAGCTCAGTCGGTTAGAGTGCCGGCCTGTCACGCCGGAGGTCGCGGGTTCGAGCCCCGTCACTCGCGCCATTTTCCCGAACTCAGCATGATATTTTCCGTGCCGTGTCACGCGTATCGGGCTTGTGCCGGATGGCAATTTGCCATGTCGGGCACGGCAGCTTCTTTCGTCGAAGCATCGGATTTTTCTGAAACCCGGCCGCTATCCCAGCCAATGCCTCACCTTTCAAAGACGCGGTGCTGCCCCGGTGCTGCCCCGCACGATGATGCGGATCGGCAGTTCCGTCTGGCGCAGGTAGCGCTGCTGGGTGGCGGAAGCGAGGATATAGCTGGCCGCAAGATTGCCCATCTCGCGCGCCGGCACCTCAAGCGTGGTCAGTTCCGGTACGGTGAGCTCGGCAATCTCCAGATTGTCGAAACCGACGATGGAAATGTCTTTCGGCACCGCGATGCCTTGTTGATGGCAGTACTTGATAGCTCCCGTCGCGAGGATGTCGCTGCCGCAGAACACGGCGGTCGGCCGGTGCTGCAGGTCCATCAGCGATCGCATCGCCTGCCTGCCGCTCTCGACCTTATATGCCCCCTCCACCACCGGCACCGCATCAGGGTCGATGCCGCGCGCTGCGATTTCGGCCAAAAAACCGTCGAGGCGACCCTTTGCGCGGTCATTATTCGTGGTGATGCCTGCGATCATGCCGAGCCGGGTATGGCCCAGATCCAGCAGGAAACGGGCTGCCGCAGCCCCGGCCTTTTCGTTGTCAAAGCCGATCGCCGCGCCGGATTCGGCAGGAGCCGAGGTATAGGTAAAAACATGGTCGACGCGCTTCTGGTTAAGCAAGGCCATTGTCTGGGCACTATGTGTCGAGCCAACCAGCACAATCGATTCCGCCCCGCGCTCAACCAGCAAGCGCGCCTGTTCGAGTTCCAGATCGAGGTCGTAATGCGAGGTACTGATAATGACGGACACACCGCTCTCAGCCAATTTTGCCTGGAGTCCGTCGACCATTGTGGCGTAGATGGCGTGGTCCAGCGTTGGGATGATCGCCCCCACCAGCCGCGAGCGCGTCGAGCGTAGTGCCCGAGCTGAACCGTTCGGTACATAGCCAAGTTCCGCCGCCGCCCGCATGACGCGCTCGCGCTCGCCCTGGCCGACGCGCGGATTTCCGTTCAGGACGCGCGAGGCAGTCGCCAGCGAGCAATTGGCGAGACGTGCGACATCAACCAGCTTGGCGCCACCGCCGTCCGATCCCTGAGCCCGATCTGCCAAGCAATGGCCTCCTATTCGTGAAAACGTTTTATCATTTTTTCTTGATTTAGCACAAGCACATAGCCAACCGAAGCGAAAACTCGCTTGACTTGCAAGTTTCAATGTGAAAACGTTTTCTCACAAATTACTCGAGAGGAGAACTGCGGATGCTGCTCAATGGCATCAAGGTTGTCAGTTTTTGCCATTTTCTGCAGGGTCCGGCGGCAGATCAGTATCTGGCTGACATGGGCGCGGACGTCGTCAAGGTCGAACCGCTCACCGGCGCCTATGAGCGACATTGGTCGGGTGCTGACGTCTATGTAGAGGGTGTCAGCGGCTTTTATCTTTGCGCCAACCGAAACAAGCGCTCCATTGCGATTGACCTCAAAAGCCCCGAGGGCAAAGCCGTTGCCCGGCGGCTGATAGCGTCGGCCGACGTCGTATCCGAGAACTTCCGTCCCGGCGTATTCTCGCGGCTGGGCTTCGACGAGGCGGCGCTGCGTGAAATCAACCCGGATCTGATCTTTGCTTCGGCCAGCGGCTACGGCTCGAGCGGGCCAATGGCGCAAAAACCCGGTCAGGACATACTGTGCCAGGCGCGCTCGGGCCTGATCAGCGCAACCGGAACGCCAGAAAACGGGCCGACGCCGGTCGGCGTTGCCGTGGTGGACCAGCACGGCGGCGCGCTGATGGCCATGGGCATCCTTGGCGCATTGATCCGCCGGTTGCGCGAAGGGCGTGGAACGCGTGTCGAATCCAGCCTCATCAATTCCGCGATCGACCTTCAGGGCGAAGCGCTGGTCAATTATTTCGCCGGCGGCATGACGCGCGAGGTGCTGAAGCGCGAACACAATCTGGCGACGTGGTTTCACGCGGCGCCATACGGCGTCTATCCGACGCGCGATGGCCACGTCGTCATCTCGCTCTGCGAGGCAAGCGTGCTGGCCGAAGCCGTGGACAGCGACGAGCTGCGCGCCGCCGCGACGGTCGACCGCTACAAGAACCGGGACGACTATGCCCGCATGCTCGACAGGGCGACCGCAGTCTTCACAACCGACGAGCTCGCCCGCCGGCTCGACGAGCGCGGCATATGGTGGGCGCCAATCGCCTATTACGACGATCTTCTCTCAGACCCACAGCTTGCTCATATGAACGTGTTCCGGCGTATCGATGTCAGGGGCCGCACCATCCAACTCGTCAACCACCCCAACCGCTATGACGGCCAGGTACCGGATGTTCGGGTTCTGGCGCTCGAGATCGGCGAGCATACACGCGAAATCATGGGCGAACTCGGTTACTCGCGCGCCGAAACCGAGGACCTCATCGAAGCGGGCGCAGTGGCTGCCTCGCGCGCCGAACAGACCAGAGCGACGGAGCCGTCATGACACTCAGAGAGCCTCCTCCGCGCGCGGGCGAAAAGGCGCTGCCTTCCGAAGCAGGGTTGAACGAACGCGGTGTCGCCCTTGTCACGGGCGGGCGTCGCGGCATTGGCCGCGCGATCTGCCGCGAGTTGGCCACCAGCGGCTTCGATGTGGCCGTGGTCGACATTATCGACGACGACAATGGCCGCGAAACCGTCGAAATGGTGAAGCGGAGCGGTCGCAAGACCCTTTTTCACCAGTGCGACATTTCCGATACCGGTTCCTACGCCGCCCTGCTCGATCAGGTCGAACAGGAACTAGGCGCAATCAGTTGCCTGGTCAACAATGCCGGCATCCAGGTTCCGGTTCGCGGCGATCTGCTCGATGTGTCGGAAGAGATGTTCGACCACTTGATCAACATCAACCTGCGCGGAACATTCTTCCTCACACAGGCCGTAGCTCGCCGCATGGTGGCGCAGACGGCGCCGGTTCCCGAACGCTCCATCATTACCATTACCTCTGCCAACGCCGGCCTCGTCTCACCGGAAAAGGGACCTTATTGCGTGTCCAAAGCGGGGCTATCGATGGCTTCGCAGCAGTTTGCGTTGCGGCTTGCCGCCGAAGGCATCCGTGTCCATGAAATTCGTCCCGGCCTGATCCGCACCAGCATGACGGCAGACGTGTACGAGCGCTACTCGCCGCTGGTGGCAGCAGGCGACATCTGCCCCATGCGCCGCTGGGGCGAGCCGGAAGACATCGCCCGCGGCATCGCCACGCTTGCGACGGGCGCCATGCCGTTCAGTACCGGCGATATCTACAACATAGGCGGAGGGATGCAGATCCATCAGCTTTGACCGCCTGAAGGGCATTTCGCGCATTGGTTGAGAAAACGATTTCTCAACCTGATGAAAGAGGGATCGGAATTCATGCTTGTGGAAGCAATCTCGAAGGGCTCTCAAACCTTCGATCCGACGATGATCCTGCAGATGGCGGGCATCGCCAAGTCGTTCCCCGGCGTGCGGGCGCTGGATGGCGTCAGCTTCTCGGTGCGGCGCGGCGAAGTGCATGCGCTGGTGGGCGAGAACGGTGCCGGCAAGTCTACGCTGATGAAAATCCTGTCCGGCGCCTATCAGGCTGACCAGGGCGTCATCACCTTCGATGGCAAGGCTGTCGCCTTCCCCACCCCTTCCCAAATGATCGGCCTCGGCATCGCAGTCATCTACCAGGAGTTCGCCCAGGCGCCTCATCTCACGGTTGCTGAAAACATCTTCCTGCACCGATTGCCTCACACCCGGTTCGGGCTTGTCGACTGGAAGAAAGCGGCAGCGGAAGCCAAGCGCTATATGGATCGCCTGGGCTTTTCGGTCGACCCGCTGGCACGCATCGATCGGTTGAGCGTAGCCCAGCGGCAGATGGTCGAGATCGCGCGTGCGCTTTCGCGCAACGCCCGGCTGATCGTGCTGGACGAGCCTTCGGCTGTGCTCGGCGACAACGAGTTGCAGAAGCTTTTTTCCACCATCCGCAGCCTGCAAAAAGAGGGCGTGTCCTTCATCTACATCTCGCACCGACTGAAAGAGGTGTTCGACATCAGCCAGACTGTCACCGTGCTTAGGGACGGCAAAGTGGTGAATTCTACCGCGACCGGCGAGATGACGACCGACGACCTGATCCGCTCGATGGTCGGACGCTCCATCGGCGACTACTTCCCCCCGCGCAATCCCAAGTTCGGCGACGACGTGCTGAAGATCAGCGGCATCAGTCGCGGCAAGGTGTTGAAGGACATCTCGCTCAACCTGCGCGGCGGCGAGATCGTCGGCATCTGCGGTCTTGCCGGCGCCGGGCGCTCCGAACTGCTGCGCGCCGTCATCGGCGCCGACGCAATCGACGGCGGCCGCATCGAATTGCGCGGCAAGGCGTTGACTATCGACACACCGCGCAAGGCGATCGCGCTCGGCATCGGCTTTGCGCCGGAAGACCGCAAGACAGATGGCCTGTTCCTCTCCCAGTCGGTGAGCTTCAACATAACGATCTCGCGCCTGCGCGACATGCTGAGCGGCTTCTGGCTGAACCTCTCCCATGAGCGCAAGACGGCCCAGGATTTTGCCGCCAAGCTGCGGGTCAAGACGCCCGACGTCGATGCTCGGGTAGGCAACCTGTCCGGCGGCAACCAGCAGAAATGCGTGATTGCCAAGCAGCTCAACGCCAAGTGCGACGTGCTTCTGGTCGATGAGCCGACACGCGGCGTCGACGTCGGAGCAAAGCGCGAAATCTATGAACTGCTGGTCGACCTCACCGAGCGCAGCGGCCTCGCCATCCTGATGGTGTCTTCCGACCTGCCGGAGGTGATCGGCATGTGCGACCGCATCCTCGTCATGTGCGAGGGCCGCATCACGGCCGAAATCGCCAAGACCGATGCGACCGAAGAAGAAATCATGAAACACGCGACGGTTCACTGAGGAGGAGTGATGCGCCAGCCTATTTCCCTCATCGCCCTCGACGTGGACCGCACTACGTTGACCGACGACTACCGGTTGCTGCCGGCGGTGGTCGAGGCCGTCGCGCGGGCGGTGGAAGCCGACGTCCAGGTGGTGCCCGCCACAGCGCGCGCGCCAAACGCGCTGCGCGGCATTGCCGCCTCGCTCGGCCTCAAAGGCCCGAGCGTATGCCTTAACGGCGCCTGGACCGGCACGATCCTGCCCGGCGAAACCATGATGGAACATGGCGCGCCGATGAACCTTGCCAGAACCAAGGCGCTGATCACGCAGGCCGAGGCTGTCGGCCTCAATCCCTGCTGGTTCACGGAGACGGATTGGCACGCGCTGTCGCACGGCCATCTTGTCGAGCGGGAAGCGCATGCCACTCAAACCGAACCGGTCATCACACCATCGCTCGATGATCTTGTTCAACCCGTCTTCAAGGTGCTCTGCCTCGAGACCGACAGCACCGGCGATGCGCTCGACAGCCTGGCCGCCAAATTCGCCGGCGAATTCAATTTCGTGCGCTCCGACAGGCATCTGGTCGAGGTCACGTCCAGCGGCGTTTCCAAGCAAGGTGCGGTCGCGGCGCTGACCAAGCGTCTCGGTGTCGACAGGGAAAACGTCGCCGCGATCGGCGATTCGGAAAACGACCTCGACCTGATCCGCTGGGCCGGCTTCGGGATCGCTATGGGCAACGGCTCGGAATTGGTGAAACGCGCCGCCGACTGGGTCACCTGGTCGAATGCCCATGCCGGCGCAGCCTTCGCCATCGACACAATCATCGCCGCCAACCGGGCGGCCGCCCGATCTGCAGAGGTCTGACAATGAGCGAAATCAGCACAATGGAACCGCGGTCGAACATGCAGAAACTCTCGGCGTCGATCTTCAAGGCATCCGGCCTTTTGTGGGTATTCCTCGGCCTTTGCGTGGTCGCCGCGCTGCTGTCGCCGGCCTTCCTCAACCCAGCCAACCTGATGAACGTGTTCCGCCAGGTCGCCCTCTACGGCATCGTCAGCGTCGGCATGACCTTCGTCATCTTGACCAAAGGGATCGACCTGTCGGTCGGCTCGATCCTTGGTGTCTGCGCGGTCTCGACAGCCCTCCTGCTCAGCGGCGGCTGGTCGCCGTGGCTCGCGGTCGTCATTGCGCTGCTGATCGGCACCGGCCTTGGCGCGGTCAACGGCATCGGCGTTGCCATCGGGCGCGTGCCGCCGTTCATCATGACGCTTGGTATGATGGTCATGGCGCGCGGCCTTGCGCTGACGCTGGCCAACGGCCAGCCGATCGGGCTGAAGGACGCCGCCGCCAATTTCGCCTGGCTTGGCCGCGGCGCCATGCTCGGCATCCCGGTACCGGTCTGGATCTTCGCCGTCGTCGCGGCCATCGCCATCTTCGTGCTACGCTATACGCCGTTCGGACGCCAGATCTACGCTGTCGGCTCCAACGAGGAAGCCGCCCATCTATCCGGCATCAGCGTCAACCTGATCAACTTCTACGTCTATGTCATCAGCGGGTTTCTCGCGGCGCTGACGGCGCTGATCTTCGTGTCCCGCCTTACGGTTGGCGAGCCGACCGCGGGCACCGGCATCGAACTCGAAGCCATTGCCATCACCGTTATCGGCGGCACCAGCCTGTTCGGCGGCGAAGGCGGAATCTTCGGAACCATTGTCGGCGCGGCCATCCTGGCCGTTCTCGCCAACATCATGAACCTGGTCGGCATCTCGCCGTTCACGCAACAGATCGTCAAGGGAGCCATCATCGTGGGCGCGGTGCTCTACGAGATGCAGCGCAAGCGCAAATGATCCCCTTGATCCACCAACTTCGCCGTCGCGAAGACCGCCGCAGGACAGTGCGGAAGACGCTGGAAACAGAGCCAACACCAAAGGGAGGACTATCCATGTCACTAAAACATAACCTGAAGAAAGCCGGTATCGCTCTTGCCGGAGCCGCCGCGCTGGTTGCCATGTCAGGCGCATCGTTCGCCGCCGACAAGATCCTGATCGGCTTCAGCCAAGGCACGCTCAACCATCCGTGGCGCGTGGCCATGGTCGACGGAAACAAGAAGTATGCCGAAGAGCACTACAAGGATGTCGAGTTGGTCGTAACCGACGGCCAGAATGACTCGGCCAAGCAGGTTGCCGACGTCGAAAGCCTGATCGCGCGCGGCGTCAAGGTGCTCATGATCAGCCCGCTGACGTCGGATGCCCTGACGCCTGTCGTGCAACAGGCGCTCGATGCGGGCATCAAGGTCGTGACCATGGACCGCAAGGTCAATGTTCCGGTAACGGTGCATGTCGGCGCGCTCAACCTGCCGATCGGCGAGGCTGCCGGCAAGTTCCTGGTCAAGGCGCTCGACAACAAGGGCAAAGTGATCGAACTGCAGGGCACCGGCGGCGCTTCGGCCACCGTTGACCGTCATGACGGCTTCATGAAGGGCATCGAAGGTTCCGGACTGGAAGTCGTTGCTTCCCAGAACTGCGACTACCTGCGCGAAAACGCGGTGAAATTCATGGAAGACCAGCTGCAGCGCTTTGGCCCCGGCGAGATCCAGGCCGTCTACGCGCACAACGACGAGATGGCGCTGGGCGCGATCCAGGCGCTGGAAGCCGCCAATCGCCTCGGTGAAGTGAAGGTCGTCGGCGTCGACGGCCAGAACAATGCTTTCGAAGCGATCGCCGCAGGCAAGCTTGCCGCCACTTTCACCTATCCCTATGTCGCGCCCGAAGGCATTCAGATCGCCTACAAACTCGCCAAGGGTGAAAAGGTCGACGCCGAAGTCGTGCTTCCAGGCAAGCAGGTCGACGCCAGCAACATCAAGGAAATGCTCGGCACAGGCTTCTGAGCCGACCCGCCTACCCCGCGCGGTCTCACTGGCCGCGCGGTTTTCATTCCATCACTTTACAAGGAGAACTCACGTGGCCCAGGCCAAGCATTTTGATCCGAAAGGCGTAATCCCGGCAGTATTGATGCCGTTCGACGCCGATCTTGCCGTTGACGAGCGCGCCTATCGCGATCACCTCGCCGACGTGGCCTCGGTCGAGGGAATATCCGCAATCACCATCAACGGCCACGCAGCCGAGGTTCATGCACTGACGCTCGATGAACAGCATCAGGCGATCGTCACCACCAAGGATGTGCTGCAGGAGCGTGTGCCGACCGTCGTCGGCATCTTTACCAATTCGAGTCTCGAAGCCGCCCGCATGGCTGCGGACGCCGAGCGTGAAGGCGCCAACGCACTTCTCGTATTTCCACCGGACGTACTGGTGCTTGGCGGTCATCTGCGGCCCGAGATGATCTACGAGCACTTGCGCCGCATCACCGACGCCTCAAGCTTGCCGATCATCCTGTTCCAGTTTCCGCTCGGCTCCAATCTCGCTTATCCGCTGCCGACGCTGCTTGAACTTTGCCAGCGTTTCCCGACGATCAAGGCGATCAAGGACATGTGTGGCGACGGCAACCTGCACGAACGCCAGATTCGCGAACTGAAGGCGCTGGACCACCCGGTCAAGACGCTCACCACGCATAGCTCCTGGCTGCTCGGCTCGCTGGCGCTTGGCTGCGATGGCCTTCTGTCGGGTGCCGGCAGCGTCATTGCCGACCTGCAGGTTGCGCTCTTCCGCGCCGTGCAGGCCGGTGATCTCAACGCGGCCAAGGCGATCAACGACCGCATCTACCCGACTGTGCGCGCCTTCTACGACCATCCATTGGTCGACATGCACAACCGCATGAAGGAACTGCTGGTAATCCTCGGCAAGATGAAGTCGGCCCATGTGCGCCCGCCGCTGGTGAAACCCTCCACAGCCGAGATCGAGAAGATCGGGCGGCTTGCCGCGCAGGCGGGGCTTACGCCAGCTTCCGTGTACAGATACGCAGCCTGATCGGGAGCATCGAATGGCTGATTTCTATCTTAAGATCGGCGACGAAGTCAGCCTCGACCGCGAGGTGACGGAGCAGGCTGTCAACACCTTTGCCGACCTCAGCGGCGACCATTCGCCCAACCATGTCGATGAAGGCGAAATGGCCGGCTCCACCTATAAGGGGCGCATCGCCCACGGGGCGATGCTGGTCGCCTACATGTCGGCCTGCTCCACTGAAATCGTCGAGCGTGTGCCGAACGTACGTGCCACCGAGACGCCGGTTTCGCTCGGCTATGACGGCATCCGCTACATCAAGCCGGTCTATATCGGTGACCGACTAAGGCTCCGCTACGCCGTCAAGGAAGTGGATGCCGAGCGGCGGCGGGCGCGCTCGGCCATTACCATTACCAACCAGAACGGCGATCTGGTCTGTGTCGGCGAACATATCCTGAAATGGGTATCATGACGCGGGGCGCTGCAAAAACCTATGACTATGTCATCGTCGGCGGCGGCTCAGCCGGTTGCGCGCTGGCCAGCCGGCTCAGCGAAGATGCCGAGCGACGCGTTCTTCTGCTCGAAGCCGGACCTGCCGATCGCAGCCCCTATATCCATTTGCCTGTCTGCTACTACAAGACCACCAAGGGGCCGCTGACCTGGGGCTTTGAGCTTGCCGCACAACAGCGTCAGGAAGGCATCACGCCGGCCTATGCGCAGGCGCGCGTGCTTGGCGGCGGCAGCTCCATCAACGCGCAGGTCTATATCCGTGGCAGCGCCGAGGACTATGACGGCTGGGTCGACATGGGTTGCCCCGGCTGGTCCCACCGTGAGGTGCTGCCCTATTTCAAACGCTCGGAGGCCAACGAGCGGCTGGCCGGCGCATATCACGGAACCGACGGACCGCTGGGCGTTTCCGACCAGCGCCACACGCACCCCCTCTCCAAGGTGTTCGTGCAGGCATGCCAGGAATTCGGCATGCCCTACAATGCCGATTTCAACGGCGCCGCCCAAAGCGGCTGCGGCCTCTATCAGGTGACGAACCGTAACGGCCGCCGTTGCAGCGCCGCAGTCGGCTATCTCGGCAAGGCCCGCGGCCGCAAGAACTTGACGGTGCGCACCGGCGTGCTTGTCCGCCGCATTGTCTTGAGGAATGGCCGCGCTGTCGGCGTCGAATATGGCGAAAACGGCCGCCTGATCGAAGCGAAAGCCGACGCCCAGGTCATCGTGACAGCCGGCGCGATCAATTCGCCCAAGCTTCTCATGCTCTCCGGTATCGGCCCGGCGGCGCACCTAGCCAGCCATGGCATCGACGTGAAGGCCGATCTGCCCGGCGTCGGCCAGAACCTGCACGACCATCTCGATGTCTTCCTGATGTATAACTTGAAAGGCATCACCAGCTACGACGCCTATCGCAAGCCGCACCGCCAGCTTTGGGCAGGCATTCAATACGCCGCCTTCCGCAACGGTCCGGTCAGCGCAACGGTGGTCGAAGGCGGCGCATTCTGGGCTACAAGCAAGCGGCTTGCCCAGCCAGACCTGCAATTCCATTTCCTTGCCGGCACAGGTATCGAGGCGGTGACCGACGGTCATTCCTCCGGCAATGGCTGCACGCTGAACGCCTATTTCCTGCATCCACGTTCGCGCGGATCGGTGACCTTGAAAAGCGCCGATCCAACCGTCGCACCGAGTATCGATCCCAATTTCCTGGCCGAACGCTACGATCTCGACCGTACAGTGGAATCGCTGGAAATCGGCGAGGAAATCATGGCGCAACCGACAATGGCGAAACACATCGCCGACCGGTTCATGCCCGGCCGTGAGGTCAACACACGCGCAGGCTACGAAGCTTACGTTCGGCGCGAGGCGCGCTCCGGCTACCATCCGGTCGGCACCTGCAAGATGGGGCTGGACGAGATGGCTGTTGTCGACCCGCAACTGAGGGTTCATGGTGTCGACGGCCTGATGGTGGCCGACTCCTCGATCATGCCGCGCCTTGTCTCGGGCAATACAAATGCGCCGTCGATCATGATCGGCGAACGGGCCTCTGATTTCCTGCGCGGCAACCGGATCGAGACAAGCGAAGGAAAGGCCGCATGACCGTCGTCAAGGCCCCCGCACCGGTATCGGAACTGGTCACTGCCGAGCGCCCTCGCCCCGGCGTCGTCGTGCTGACGCTCAACCGCCCGGAAAAACTCAACGCCCTGTCGAAGGAATTGCTCGGCCAGCTTCTCGACCGGCTGGTCGAGGCGGAAGCTGATCAATCTGTCGGCTGCGTGGTCCTGACCGGCGCAGGGCGAGCCTTTGCCGCCGGCGCAGACATTAGTGATATGCTGGCGCGCGGCGTCGCCTCCTACGCCGACCCGCAGCGGCTCTCGGTCTGGAAAGGCATCGAAGCGTTCAGGAAGCCTCTCCTTGCCGCCGTCAACGGCTATGCGATGGGCGGCGGGCTGGAACTGGCGCTGTTGTGCGACATCATCATCGCCAGCGATACGGCCAAGTTCGCCACGCCGGAAATCCGCATCGGCTCGTTTCCGGGCGACGGCGGCACGCAACGCCTGCCGCGCCTCGTCGGGCAATCCTTCGCCATGCAGATGGTGCTTACCGGCATGATGGTCGATGCAGCGCTTGCCGAACGCAAGGGGCTGATCAGCGAAGTGGTTCCGCCCGAAGCCCTTGCGGATCGGGCGCTCGAAATCGCGGGCGAAATCGCCGCCATGTCGGTCGCCGTCACGCCTTTTGCCAAGCGCGCGGTGCGTGCGGCCGCCGACCTCCCGCTCAAAGAGGGGCTGGAGTTCGAGCATCGCCTAACCGTGGAAGCCTTCGACACCGAGGATCGGATGGAAGGACTGCGCGCCTTTGCAGAGAAACGCAAACCCGACTTTAAGGGACGCTGACATGGCAAGCCGGCAAACGACTGCCTGGGACTACATCATCGTCGGCGCCGGTTCGGCCGGCTGCGTGCTGGCGAACCGGTTGAGCGAAGATCCGTCGGTGCGCGTCCTTTTGCTTGAAGCAGGCAGCCGCGACTGGAATCCGATGATCCACATTCCCGGCGGGCTCGGCAAGCTGTTCGGTCCGGGCGTCAACTGGCGCTTCCATACCGTGCCACAGAAGAACCTCGACAATCGCGAGATTTGGTATCCGCAAGGCAAGACGCTTGGCGGATCGAGTTCGATCAACGCCATGATCTACATTCGCTGCCAAAGAGAGGACTATGATCACTGGGCCGAACTCGGCAACACCGGCTGGGGCTACGAGGACATCCTGCCCTATTTCCGCAAGTCCGAGGACAACGACCGGCTGGCCGACCGCTATCATGGCGAGGGCGGGCCGTTATGGGTTTCGGACCAGACTTCGCCGCATCCGATCAGCCGCGCCTTCGTGCGCGCCGTGCAGCAATATGGCCTGCCTTACAATGCCGACTTCAACGGCGAAACACCTTATGGCGCCGGGCTCTACCAGGTCACCTGCCGCAACGGCCGTCGCCGCTCCGCCGCCGTCTCCTATCTGCATCCGGTCAAGGCACGCCGCAACCTGACGGTCAGGACGGGCGCGCGCGTGGTGCGCATCGTCATCGAAGGCGGGCGGGCCGTCGGCGTCGAGCTTGCCGAAGGCCGCACATTGCGCATCGAACAGGCCGGGCGCGAAGTGCTGGTAGCGAGCGGTGCGATCAATTCGCCGCGCCTGCTGATGCTGTCTGGTATCGGGCCTGCCGAGGAGTTGAAAGCGCTTGACATCAAGCCGGTGCACGAATTGAACGGTGTCGGCAGGAACCTTCAGGATCACCTGTGCACCAACGTGCATGTCGGCACCAAGGAGCGCATCAGCTACGACGGCCACGACAAGTTTCCGCGCTCGATCCCGCACGGTCTCCAGTGGCTGCTCTATCGCAACGGGCCGGCTGCCTCGGTCATCGTCGAGGGCGGCGGCTTCTTCAAGAGTGACGGCGCGACCCGACCTGACCTGCAGATCCATGTCGCACCCGGCACGGTGGTGCGCGGCGGCCAGACCACGATCCCCGGCCACGGCTTCACCGTCAATTCGACCTTCCTTCGGCCTGAAGCCAGAGGAACCGTGCGCCTGCGCTCGGGCGATCCCGCCGACGAGCCGCTGATCGACCCGAACTACCTTGGCGAGGCGAAGGACCGCGCCATGGCTGTCAAGTCGGTCCGGATCATCCGCGAGGTGCTGTCGCAAAGCGCCATTTCCCACCTCATCGACACGGAACGGCTGCCCGGACCGTCCGCGCAGTCGGATGAGGAGATCATGGCCTATACGCGCCAGTACGCCTGCTGCGACTACCACCCTGTCGGCACCTGCAAGATGGGCATCGACGATGCCGCCGTCGTCGATCCCAGCTTGAAAGTGCACGGCATCGAGCGGCTTCGCGTCATCGATGCATCGGTCATGCCCAAGCTCATCAGCGGCAACACCAACGGCCCGACCATGGCGCTGGCCGAAAAAGGCGCAGACCTCGTCAAGGCGGATCACTAGTTGCACCAACTGGCCGCTCCGGTTGAGCGGCCATAAAGCCCAGGAGCACATACGATGGACGCGAAAAGCCCCACTCTTTCACTACCGGCCGAACCGCGTGAATTCGGCTTTCATGTCGGCGGCCGCTGGATTGCCACCGGCAGCCGCCAGACCATGGAACGGCTCAGCCCCGGCCACGACGTGCCGGTAACACGCATCACGCTGTGCACGCGCAAGGACCTCGATGAGGCGGTTGCGGTGGCGCGCAAGACCTTCAACAGCCGCGTCTGGTCCGGCATCTCGGGCGCTGACCGCGCAACCGTGCTGCTCAAGGCGGCAGTCGGCATTCGCGCCCGCGCCGAGGAACTCGCCTATTGGGAGACGCTTGAGACCGGCAAGCCGATCTCGCAGTCGCGCGCCGAGGTCGAAGGTGCGGCCGGCATCTACGAATACGGCGCCGGCGCGGCTCGATGCCTGCACGGCGACAGCTTCAACAATCTCGGCGACAAGTTGTTCGGCATCGTCACCCGAGAACCGGTCGGCGTCGTCGGCCTGATAACGCCGTGGAACTTCCCGTTCTTCATCCTAGCCGAGCGCATTCCCTTCATGCTCGCCGCTGGCTGCACCATCGTTGCCAAGCCTTCGGAAATGACCTCAGCGACCACGCTCATCATGGCCGAAATCCTCACCGAAGCCGGGCTTCCCGACGGCGTCTTCAACGTCGTCACCGGCACCGGACCGGAGATCGGCCAGGCGATGACCGAGCATATGGGCATCGACCAGGTGTCGTTCACGGGCTCGACGGCAGTCGGGCGGCACGCGCTTTTGGCCTCGGCCAGCAACTTCAAGAAGGTCGGCCTCGAACTTGGCGGCAAGAGCCCGCAGGTCGTGTTCGCCGACGCCAACCTGGACGATGCCGCCGACGGCGTCGTGTTCGGCATCTGCCACAATGCCGGCCAATGCTGCGTCAGCGGCAGCCGGCTTATCGTCGAGAAATCCGTGGCCGCCGAGTTCGAAAAACTGCTGGTCGAGAAGTTTTCGAGGGTGCGCATCGGCGATCCGCTCGACCCGCGCACACAACTGGGGGCCATCGTGTCCGTCGCCCACAACGACAAGATTCTCGGCTATATCCGCAAGGGAGGCGAGGAAGGCGCGCGTCTTGCCTGCGGCGGCGAGTCAGTGGCCAGCAAAGCCGGCCGCTTCATTCATCCGACGCTGCTTGCCGACGTCACCAACGACATGGCGGTGGCGCGCGAGGAGATTTTCGGCCCGGTTCTGGCGATGATTACCTTCGAGACGCAGGAACAGGCGATCGAACTTGCCAACGACAACGCCTATGGCCTTGCCGCCAGCGTCTGGAGTTCCAACCTGGACAAGGCGCTTGGCACCATCCGGCGCATCCAGGCCGGGCGCACATGGGTCAACACGACGATTGCCGGCGGCCCCGAAATGCCGATCGGCGGCTTCAAGCAGTCGGGCATAGGCCGGGAAACCGGCATGTACGGCGTCGAGGAATATATGGAAGTGAAGTCGATCCATATCGCCCTTGGCGGCCGCGATCACTGGGTTTCGTGAGGTTTTCCTCGGACAGGTCCTGACTGTCTGCCTCACGGCATTCCAGATAAAAGAAAAGCCGGGCAAGCCCGGCTTTTCAGGAATTGCAATGAAAGCGGATTAATTGACCGCGTCCTTCAAGCCCTTGCCGGCAGAGAACTTCGGCACGGTACGGGCCGGAATCTTGACCTCTGCGCCGGTCTGAGGGTTGCGGCCGGTAGATGCAGCACGCTTGGACACGGTGAAATTTCCAAAGCCGACAAGCCGGACATCGCCGCCCTTCTTCAATTCGCCGGTGATGACGGAAAACACCGCGTCAACCGCCGACTGCGCGTCACCCTTCGAAATTTTCGCGGCATCGGCGACAGCGGACACCAGTTCGTTCTTGTTCATATAGTTTCCCTTCCATGAGAAAACCGGGACGAAAGACTCATCCGGCAGGAAACGGACTTTAAGAAGAAGAGTTGCAGCAACCAAGCAAAATTGCGCCGCAAACACCGAGAAATCCCCTGTTTTCCGGGCTTTTGATGCCAAAAACCGGGCGCGAGGCCCGGTTTTCAGATTATCGCAATGCAACGTTAGCTATTGCTAATGCGCAAGCCCCTTGCCGGTGTCGTCCGTCGTATCGACAGACGCAGGCGTTTCCGCCGGCTCCACCCATTCGATCGGGTCAGGCATCCTGACCAGAGCGTGGCGAAGAACTTCGCCAACACGACTGACCGGAATGATCTCCATGCCGTTCTTCACGTTGTCCGGGATTTCCGCCAGATCCTTGGCGTTGTCTTCCGGGATCAGCACCTTCTTGATACCGCCGCGAAGCGCTGCAAGCAGCTTTTCCTTCAGGCCGCCGATGGGCAGCACCCTGCCGCGCAGCGTGATTTCGCCGGTCATCGCGACATCGGCCTTGACCGGAATGCCGGTCAGCACCGACACGATCGCGGTTGCCATGGCGACGCCTGCCGACGGGCCGTCCTTCGGGGTCGCCCCTTCCGGAACGTGGACGTGAATGTCGCGCTTGTCGAACAAGGGCGGCTCGATGCCGAAATCGATGGCGCGCGAGCGGACATAGGAGGCCGCCGCCGAAATCGATTCCTTCATCACGTCCTTGAGGTTGCCGGTGACCGTCATGCGACCCTTGCCGGGCATCATGACGCCTTCGATCGTCAGCAACTCGCCGCCAACCTCGGTCCAGGCAAGGCCGGTGACCACGCCAACCTGGTCGTCGGTCTCCGCCATGCCGAAGCGATAGCGCTGCACGCCGAGATAATCAGCCAAGTTGTCGGCGGTGATCTTCACCGACTTCTTCTTTGTCTTCAGGATCTCGGTCACGGCTTTGCGCCCGAGTTTCATCAACTCGCGCTCAAGGCTGCGCACGCCTGCCTCGCGGGTGTAGGTCTGGATGATGCCGCGAATGGCATCCTCGGTGACCGAAAACTCCTTCGGCTGCAAGGCGTGGTCGCGAACCACCTTCGACATCAGGTGCCGCTTGGCGATCTCGACCTTTTCATCCTCGGTGTAACCGGCGATGCGGATGATCTCCATGCGGTCCATCAGCGGACCCGGAATGTTCAGCGTATTCGCCGTCGTCACGAACATCACGCTCGACAGGTCGTACTCGACCTCGAGGTAGTGATCCATGAACGTCGAGTTCTGTTCCGGATCGAGAACCTCCAGCAATGCCGATGACGGATCGCCACGGAAATCCTGGCCCATCTTGTCGATTTCATCGAGCAGGAAGAGCGGATTGGACTTCTTGGCCTTCTTCATCGACTGGATGACCTTGCCGGGCATCGAGCCGATATAGGTGCGGCGGTGGCCTCTTATCTCGGCCTCGTCGCGCACGCCGCCGAGAGCCATGCGGATGAACTCACGCCCGGTTGCTTTCGCGATCGACTTGCCGAGCGAGGTCTTGCCGACGCCGGGAGGACCGACGAGGCACAGGATCGGTCCCTTCAGCTTCTTCTGGCGGCTCTGCACGGCCAGGTACTCGACAATACGCTCCTTGACCTTTTCCAGGCCATAGTGATCGGCATCGAGCACGTCCTGCGCGAAGTTGAGGTCCTGCTTGACCTTGGAGTTGCGGCCCCACGGGATCGACAGCAGCCAGTCGAGATAGTTGCGCACCACAGTGGCTTCGGCCGACATCGGCGACATCGTGCGCAGCTTCTTCAGTTCGGCATCAGCCTTTTCGCGGGCTTCCTTGGAAAGCTTGGTCTTCTTGATGCGCGCTTCGATTTCGGCAGCCTCGTCGCGGCCGTCTTCGCCTTCGCCGAGTTCCTTCTGGATCGCCTTCATCTGTTCGTTGAGGTAATACTCGCGCTGCGTCTTCTCCATCTGGCGCTTGACGCGCGAGCGGATGCGCTTTTCCACCTGCAAGACGGAGATTTCAGCCTCCATGAAGCCCATGGCGCGCTCAAGGCGCTCCTTGACGGAGAGCGTGCCCAGCATTTCCTGCTTCTCGGGGATCTTGATCGCGAGATGCGAGGCAACGGTGTCGGCAAGCTTCGAATAGTCCTCGATCTGGCTGGCGGCGCCAACCACCTCGGGCGAGATCTTCTTGTTCAATTTGACGTAGTTTTCGAAGTCCGAGACCACCGAGCGCGCGAGCGCCTCGATCTCGACCTCTTCCTCCGTCGGCTCGGCCAGAACCGATGCATGCGCCTCATGGAAATCGGCACGGTCGGTGAACGATGCGATCTTGGCGCGCGAAGTGCCTTCCACCAATACCTTTACGGTGCCGTCGGGCAGCTTCAGCAACTGCAGGACGTTGGCGAGCGTGCCAACGTCGTAGATGGCGTTGGGCTCGGGATCGTCGTCGGCAGCGTTCATCTGGGTGGCAAGCAGGATCTGCTTTTCCTGGCCCATCACGTCTTCGAGCGCCTTGATGGATTTCTCGCGGCCCACAAAGAGTGGCACGATCATATGCGGAAAGACCACGATATCGCGCAGCGGGAGGACTGCGTAAACGCCGTTGCCGGGGGACCGGGCTGTCTTGGCCATTGTCAAACCTTTCCTTCGCGACCGCTCATTAGCCAATCGCGAATCCTATATTAACGACCGCGGGTCGTTCCGCCTACCACCGATTGTCGCCGGAGATTTACAGCACAGAATGCAGCCCGAGGCCTTCCACAGTTAGTTGGATACATATGCACGAAAGATCAAGGTCCAGTTCATTCGTATAGCCGGCTGATCTGCCCTGTTCCGGTCCATCATAGCAAAACGGCGCCTCGCGGCGCCGTTTCTGAAAGCCATTCAGGCAAAATCAGGCGCTGACGTTGCCCTTCTTCTCCTTGGTCTCGGAGTAGATGTAGAGCGGACGGGCATTTCCGGATACGACTTCCTCCGAAATGACGACCTCACGCACCCCTTCGAGGGCTGGTAATTCGAACATGGTGTCGAGCAGGATCGCTTCCATGATCGAACGCAGGCCGCGTGCGCCGGTCTTGCGCTCGATTGCGCGCTTGGCGATGGCCGAAAGCGCATTCTCATGGAATGTCAGGTCGACATTCTCCATCTCGAAGAGGCGCTGATACTGCTTCACGAGCGCGTTCTTCGGCTCGGTCAGGATCTGGATCAGGGCCGGCTCATCAAGGTCTTCCAGCGTCGCCAGAACGGGCAGACGGCCAACGAATTCGGGGATAAGGCCGAACTTCAGCAGGTCCTCGGGTTCGACAAGGCGGAAGACTTCGCCGCTACGCCGATCTTCAGGCGAGGCAACCGTCGCGCCAAAGCCGATGGAAGTCTTGCGGCCGCGATCGGAGATGATCTTGTCCAGGCCGGCAAAAGCGCCGCCGCAGATGAACAGGATGTTGGCTGTATCGACTTGCAGGAACTCCTGCTGCGGATGCTTCCTGCCGCCCTGCGGCGGCACCGAGGCAACCGTGCCTTCCATGATCTTCAACAGCGCCTGCTGCACGCCCTCACCCGACACGTCGCGGGTGATCGACGGATTGTCCGACTTGCGCGAAATCTTGTCGATCTCGTCGATGTAGACGATGCCGCGCTGGGCACGCTCAACATTGTAGTCGGCGGACTGCAACAGCTTGAGGATGATGTTTTCGACGTCTTCACCGACATAGCCGGCTTCGGTCAGCGTGGTGGCGTCGGCCATGGTGAAGGGCACGTCGATGATGCGGGCAAGCGTCTGAGCCAAAAGCGTCTTGCCGCAACCGGTCGGGCCGATCAAAAGGATGTTCGACTTCGCTAGTTCGACGTCATTGCTCTTTCCGGCGTGAGCCAGGCGCTTGTAGTGGTTGTGAACGGCAACAGACAGCACGCGCTTGGCGTAGGGCTGGCCGATGACGTAGTCGTCGAGGACTTTCAGGATCTCCTGCGGTGTCGGCACGCCTTCGCGCGACTTCACCATCGAGGTCTTGTTCTCCTCGCGGATGATGTCCATGCACAGTTCGACGCATTCGTCGCAGATGAAGACCGTGGGACCGGCGATCAGTTTGCGTACTTCATGCTGGCTCTTGCCGCAGAACGAGCAATAAAGCGTGTTCTTGGAGTCGCCGCCGCCGCCGTTGCTGACCTTGCTCATCTTCCAGTCCTTTCATGACCGCCCGCCGATGGTTTGGCTGACAGGACGCGTACCTAGTCTAGCGCGGGGATCCGCCGCCGCCACCCTTCTGGCGCCCGCAACGTATTCCGTACGAAACACAAATCAGAAAACGTGGCAATGACTCCCTAAGCCCAGCTTGAAACTAAGCCGTCGAAAATCAACATTGCCTTAACGTAGGCAATCGCAGGGGCCGAGGGAACAGCAAATTGTGGCCGAAATGCCGCAAATGGCCGTAAAAGCACGCCTTTGTGAGGTAGCGCCCTGCGATCAATCCTGAGTAGCCGCCTCAGCTGCTTCGCGCGACGAAATGACCTTGTCGATCAGGCCGAATTCCATGGCCTCGTCCGCAGTCATGAAATGGTCGCGATCCAGCGTCTTTTCGATCGTCTCGTAGTCCTTGCCGGTGTGCTTGACATAGACCTCGTTGAGACGGCGCTTCAGCTTGATGATGTCCTGCGCATGGCGTTCGATGTCCGATGCCTGGCCCTGGAAACCGCCGGAAGGCTGGTGAACCATGATGCGGGCATTCGGCGTAGCAAAGCGCATGTCCTTGTGGCCGGCCGTCAAAAGCAGCGAGCCCATCGAGGCCGCCTGGCCGATGCAAAGCGTCGACACAGCCGGCTTGATGAACTGCATGGTATCGTAGATGGCCATGCCCGAGGTCACAACGCCGCCCGGCGAGTTGATGTAGAGGTTGATTTCCTTCTTCGGATTCTCGGCTTCCAGGAACAGCAACTGAGCGCATACCAGCGTCGCCATGCCGTCTTCGACCGGACCGGTGATGAAGATGATGCGCTCCTTCAACAGCCGCGAGAAGATGTCATAGGCGCGTTCGCCGCGGTTGGTTTGCTCGACCACCATCGGAACGAGGTTCATGTAGGTTTCGATCGGGTTCTTCATGTACTGTCCCTTTGGCGAGGTGGTCCGGCGTTGGAATCGAGAGGCCGGTAGAATCGGTGTCTATCGTCGCACCGTAAATAGGATGCCGCCTCACCCTTGCGCAAGGCCGACCCTTCTGCGGGCGTTGTTAAGGTTGCCAGTTAACGAAGCCGGCAGGCCTTGTCATTCGGCTTCAGCTCGCAGCCAGCGTTTCAGACCCTCGATATCGCCGCTGTCGACGCCCGCCGCCACGCGCCGGCCGACCGCAGCGCCAAACTTGTAGCCATGCCCGGAGCATGGCGACACGACGAGGCACTTGCCGAATTCACGCGCCAGGAATTTCTCGTCAGCCGTGAAGATGTAGGCGCAGGTCACCAGTTCGATCACCTTGTAGTCCTTCGCCCGCTCGATCGGCGGCTGGAAAATGTCGCGCAGCGCCTCGGCCTCGCCTTCGACCGGCTGGCGGTTCCAGTCGGCGTCACTGCTCTCGACCTTGTGGATATTGGCCCCGAACTTCAGGCCCCTGCCGCGCGTCGGCGGAATGATGTAGCCATCGATGGTGCCGCCGACATCGAGAATGACCGGTGCCGCCTCCCATGCCGCCTTGAGATCGGCTGGCGGCTCCAGGTAGACGACGGCGGTCCGGTAGCCGGTGAGTTCGGCGCCAAGTTCGGGAAAGAGCTTAAGCACCCAAGCCCCGGCCGTTACGACGACGCGATCAGCCTGCATCGTCTCGCCGCTCGCCAAGGTAACGCGACCGGCGTCCGGATCGATCTTGGTCACCTTGCTGTGCTCATAGACGTTGACGCCGTGTTTGCGCAGCCAGCCGACGAGGCCCGAAGCGATGTGGCGGCAGTGGAGCACGCCGCCATCGGGCGAATAGTAAGCGTAGCGGAAGCTGCCGGCTTCGAGGAACGGCCAGCGCTTCACCGCTGCGTCCGCATCGAGCAAATCTATCGGGAATCCGCCAGCCTCCATGCCCTCGCGGTATTCCTCGGCCTCGTCTCCCGGTACACGCGACACACACAGGAAACCGCGCTGGTCGAGTTGGTTCTCGCCGATGTCGGCCCAAACCTCGTCCCACGCCTCATAGGCTTCGGTGATGAGTTGGCCATAGCCCGTGCCGGCGCGATAGGCACGGCGGATGATGCGGTGGTGATCGCCGGAAGCCGCCATAGGATTGGGGATCGGCCCCTGTTCGACAATGGAAACGCTGTGCCCGAGCTTGGCCAGCGACCACGCCGTCGACAGGCCTCCTATCCCGGCCCCCACCACGATCACTTGCATGCGCATCCACCTTCGATCTGTCTTTGCTGGCGCTCACCATAAGGGCTGGCGCATGGCAGGCAAGATTTGGCCCAACAGATTGCCGTGCATCTGGCCCCATTCCTCTTTATTGCCCACCGTTCTATTGCTTGGTCATGCTGGCAAACCCTCCCGCCTATCTCGACTTCGACCCGGCCACGCGCCGCGTATGTCTCGACCCGCACGAACCCGCCTTCGTGCAGAACCCGTACGAAGCCTATCGCTGGCTGCATGGCGCAAGCCCCGCCTTCTTCTGGGAGGATTTCGGCTTCTGGTGCCTTGGCGGTTTCGACAGCGTCAATCGCCTGCTGCGCGACCGGCGCTTCGGCCGCCAGAACCCCGGCGGGGTGCCGGATACGCGCGGAACGGCAGCGGACCGCCGGCATCTCGCGGCATTCGATGCCATCGAGGCCAATTCGCTGCTCGAACTGGAGCCGCCGGTGCATACGCGGCTCAGAACACTGGTCAACCGGGCCTTCGTCTCGCGCCAGGTGGAGCGGCTGAGGCCACGCATCGAGGTGCTTGCCAACGAGCTGATCGACCGATTCGAGCCACATGCGCCGATAGATCTCCTGAGTGCCTACGCCGCGCCGCTGCCAATCACCATCATCGCCGAAATGCTCGGCGTTCCGGTCGAAATGGGGCCGCAACTGCTCGACTGGTCGCACCAGATGGTGGCGATGTACATGCATGGCCGCACGCGCGAAGTGGAGGAAACAGCCAACAAAGCTGCCAACGACTTCGCCGATTTCCTGCGGCACTATGTGAAGGAACGACGCCAGAAACCTGGCGACGACCTGTTGTCGCTTTTGATCTCGGCGCAAGAGGACGGCGAGAGGCTTTCGGAAGACGAACTCATTTCCTCGACCATCCTTCTGCTCAACGCCGGCCATGAAGCGACGGTACACCAGACCGGCAACGGTGTGCGTACAATCATTGCCCAAGGCGGCGATCCACGGCGGTTCTTCACCTCTCCCGAGGCCACGGCAAGGGCGGTAGAGGAATGCGTACGCATAGATGCGCCGCTGCACATGTTCACGCGCTATGCCTATGAGGAATTGGAGATTGCGCCGGGCGTAACGCTGAAGCCGGGTGAACTGGTCGGGCTATTGCTCGGCATGGCCAATCATGACCCATTGGCATTTGTGGAACCGGAGGTCTTTTCACCGGAGCGGGCGGACCAGAAGAACGTGACGTTTGGGGCCGGCATCCACTTCTGCGTCGGCGCGCCGCTGGCCCGGCTGGAACTGCAAGTGTCGCTGAAAACCCTGTTCGACCGCCTGCCCCATCTGCAGCTTGCCGACGAGCCGCGCTTTCGCGACACCTACCATTTCCACGGGCTGGAAGCGCTCAAGATCAAAGCCTGATCACATACTCCTTGCAAGTCGTTTCAAGCACTTCCCAGCTTCCCTTGAAGCCGGGCCTCAGGATGAAGCTGTCGCCCGTCTTCACGGTGCGGACCTCGCCGCCATCCTCGGCAATCACCGAGACCCCGGCGAGGATGTGGCAGAATTCCCATTCGTCATATTCGATACGCCACTTGCCGGGGGTCGCTTCCCAGATGCCGGCGTAGAGGCCGCCATCGCGTTCCTCGACGTTCCATGTGCGGAATTTCGGATCGCCTGAAATCAGGCGGCCTTCAGCCGGCGCACCCCGTTCGGGCGCGACGGCTTCCAGATCGACGGAAACGAACCGGGGCTCGGCCATGTCAGGCCTTGGCCAGGGCCTGCTCGATGTCGGCAATGATGTCCTTGACGTCCTCGATGCCCACCGAGATGCGCACCACCTCGTCGCCGGCGCCGGCAGCCTTGCGCTGCTCCTCGCTCAGTTGGCGATGCGTGGTCGAAGCCGGGTGGATGACCAGCGACTTGGTGTCGCCGATGTTGGCAAGGTGCGAGAACAGTTCCAGCCCCTCGACAAACTTGATGCCGGAATCGTAGCCGCCCTTGAGGCCGAAGGTGAACACCGCGCCCGCGCCCTTGGGCGAATATTGCTGCTGGAGCGCGTGGTTCTTGTCGCTCTTGAGCCCCGGATAGGACACCCACGAGATCTTCGGATGCTTCGACAGCCATTCGGCAACCGCCTGCGCGTTGTCGCAATGGCGCTGCATGCGCAGCGGCAGGGTTTCAAGACCAGTGAGGATCAGAAAAGCGTTGAATGGCGAAATCGCCGGGCCAAGGTCGCGCAGGCCAAGCACGCGCGCGGCGATGGCGAAGGCGAAATTGCCGAAGGTCTCATGCAGCACCATGCCGCCATATTCGGGGCGCGGCTGCGAGAGAAGCGGGTATTTGCCCGACTTCGACCAGTCGAAGGTGCCGCCATCGACGATGATGCCGCCGATGGAGTTGCCGTGGCCGCCGATGAATTTGGTCAGCGCATGGACGACGATGTCCGCGCCATGCTCGAACGGGCGCACCAGATAGGGCGAGGCCAGCGTGTTGTCGACGATCAGCGGCAGGCCATGCTTGTGGGCAATGTCGGCAATCGCCTTGATGTCGACGAACTCGCCGCCCGGATTGGCAAGGCTTTCGATGTGAAGCGCCTTGGTGCGGTTGTCGATCAGCTTCTCGAAGCTTGCCGGGTCGTTTACGTCGGCCCAGCGCACATCCCATCCGAAGCTCTGGAACGAAGTGGCGAACTGGTTGATGGTGCCGCCATAAAGCTTGCGGGCGGCGACGAAATTGTCGCCCGACTGCAAAAGCGTGTGGAAGGTCAACAGGTGCGCCGACTGGCCGGATGCGGTCGCAAGCGCCGCGGTGCCGCCTTCAAGGGCCGCGACGCGCTCTTCCAGCACCGCCTGCGTCGGGTTCATGATGCGGGTGTAGATGTTGCCGAACGCCTTCAGGCCGAACAGCGAGGCGGCGTGATCGGCGTTCTCGAACACGAACGACGTGGTCTGGTAGATCGGCACGGCGCGCGCGCCAGTTGCCGGATCGGGCTTTGCTCCCGCATGAACGGCAAGCGTGTTAAAACCGGGAGCCCCCTGCGACATTTCATTCCTCCAAAAGAGCGTGATTGGAAATCAGTTGCTATCATCCGGCAGCACAAACGCAATTGCAAAGGGGAAAATGCTCACCATGCAACTGGTTTAGAACAAAACCAGCGTCAATGTACCTTAGAGAGAAACTCTATTCTCCATTTTCAACCCGCCGCACGCCGAAGCTTTGGAAACCCGGCCGCATCAACGGCTTTTTTGCCGACAGCACGCCCGAATTCACGCCATTCCAGCCGATCTCACCGGAGAGGCGGCCATATTCGATCTTGGGGCAGCGGTTCATCACCACCTTGACGCCGGCAGCTTCCGCCTTTGCGGCGGCTTCATCGTTGCGCACGGTCAACTGCATCCAGATGACTTTCGGCAGCGGCTTCAGCGCCAGCGCTTCGTCGACGATCGGCGGCACTGCGCTGGAAGCGCGGAAGATGTCGACCATGTCGATCGGCTCGGGGATGTCGGAAAGCTTCGCATAGGTCATGCGGCCGAGGATTTCCTTGCCGGCATGGCCCGGATTGACCGGAAACACCGAAAAGCCCTTGGCGAGCAGATACTTCAGTACGAAAAAACTTGGCCGCACCTCATTGGCCGAAGCCCCGACCATGGCGACGGTTTTCACCGAATTGAGGATGCCGGAAATATAGGCGTTGTCGTAGGTGTCATGGTTCATGATGGTGGGTCTGTGAAGCCGATTTCTCCTGCGGTCAATGAGACAGAAGGCGCAAGCGGATGGTTGCAAGAATGGGTGGCGCGCCTTTCCGTTGCCACGCCCGGCTTTTCCCTTGGACGGCGATACGCTGCGGCATGGTCACGGAATGGATCCCGGACAGCATCGCCTTCACTTCGTTCGGCTCGCTTCCGGGATGACGCGTGTTCGGGTTTCGCCTCGACGGACGCAAGGCCGGCTAGTCGGGCGGGATTCCGAAGCAGGTTGAGGCGCAACCTCTCCGCTTTGTCATCCCGGAATTCACTCTCGAGCGAAGCGAGGAAGGAATGTCCGGGATCCATTCCGTGACCAAGCGCCAATGTGCCAACGCTGCCGATGTGGTCGCCGCGCGACGATCTCTATTGCGGCAGGGAGATATTGCCGCTGGCGTCTATCGGGAAAGCCGGATTGTGGGCGACTTCCCACAAGTTGCCCTCGCTATCGGCGAAGTAGCCGTACCAACCGCCCCAGAAGGCGCGCTGCGCCGGCTTGATGATCGTGCCGCCAGCCTTTTGCGCCGCCGCCAGAACCTCGCCAACCTCGTCGTCCGAACGAGTGTTGTAGGCAAGCGCCGACGCCGGCTGTCTGACGCCCGGCTCAAAGGCCGCAAGCTTTTCGAGGCCGCTGTCGGCGGCAAGATTTCCGCGCGGCCACAGCGCCAGGATCATGCCGCCCATCTGGAAGAAGGCGACACCGTCATCGATGCGGTGCCGCTTCAGGCCCATCGCCTCGTAGAAGCGCCCGGCCCGGCCAAGGTCCTCGACGCCAAGCGTGACGATGGAGATGCGCGGTTCCACTACTCGCCTTTCCATTCCGGCGGACGCTTGCCGATGAAGGCTGAGATGCCCTCCTCCGCGTCGCGCGCCATCATGTTCTCGACCATGACGCTGGCGGTGTAGGCGTAGGCGTCTTCCAGCTTCATTTCCACTTGCCGGTAGAACGCTTCCTTGCCGATCTTCAGGGTCAAAGGCGATTTGGAAGCAATGGTTTCGGCGTATTTGGTGACAACCTGATTCAAGTACTCGCGCGGCACCACCCGGTTGACGAGGCCGAAGTCCTTGGCGGTGGCCGCGTCGATGGTTTCGCCGGTGAGCAGCATTTCCATCGCCTGCTTGCGCGAAGCATTGCGCGAGACCGCAACCATCGGCGTGGAGCAGAACAGGCCGATATGGACGCCCGGCGTGCAGAAGGTCGATTCATGCGTGCACACCGCAAGATCGCAACTGGCGACAAGTTGCAGACCGGCAGCGGTGGCAAGTCCGTCTACCTCGGCAATGACGGGCTTGGGGTGATGCACGACCGTCTGCATCAGTTCGGCGCAGGCGGCGAAGGTCTTTTCGAAAAAGGCGCGGCCGCGATCCGGATCGCCGCGATGGGCGGACAGTTCCTTGAGGTCATGGCCGGCGCTGAATACCTTTGCGGCCGAGGCAATGACGATGACGCGCACGGCCTTGTCGTCGCGGGCAGCTTCAAGTTCGGCCTGCAAGGCAGCCATGACGGCCAGCGACAGCGCATTGGCGGGCGGGCTGGCAAGGGTGAGCCGCAGGATCGGGCCGCTTCGCTGCACCCACACTGGCCCTTCCGGTTGCTCGCGTTTCATCGCAACGACTTCGGCCATCTTCTTCTCCCTGCACTTAGCAATCATACCTTTATCCAATACGAACGGGGCGAAAACCAGTTCGACATCCGTTGAACAACATGGGCCGAATATGCTTTTTCGACGGGGAAGCGAATGGAATCTGCGCGATGCCTGCACATACCACACTGACCCCGGTGCTGACCGTTGCCGAAGTCAACGCGCTGATCGCGTCGGTGTTTCCGCAACTGAACGAAGGCAGCCGCAACTACGAGGCGGTTGAGGTTTTTCCCGGCGGCTGCACGGTGCGGCTCAATGCCGGCGAGCAGCACCTGCGCCCCGGCGGCACGGTTTCCGGCCCTGCGCTGTTCACGCTGGCCGACATCGGCGGCTATGTCTGCGTGCTTTCCCACGCCGGGCCGGATGCGCTTTCGGTGACCACCAATCTCAACATCAACTTCGTGCGCAAGGCGGAAGCGGGGCCGATCGACGGCCATTGCCGCATCCTGAAGCTGGGAAAAAGCCTGATGGTGTTCGACATAGACATCGTCGCCGGCCCGGACAAACACACCGTGGCGCACGCAACCGGAACCTATTCGATCCCGCCGAAACGCTAAAATGCAATGTGGTAAAATAACACCGCATACGCAAGATATTGTTTTCACTATTGTATTTGAAATTCGACTTGCTCCCGGTCGCTTGACGCGGCAACTGCCCTGCCCTATAAGCAGCCACGAAACAGCGGCCCGCAAAGGCCGCCGTTTTGTTATTGGCGACGAAAGCCGCCAATCCAAGCAACAAGAAACGCCTTTCCTGCCCATTGTGGGCGGCAAGGTCCGAACCTGAAAGAAGAACCATGGCAACCTTTTCGCAGAAGCCTGCGGACGTGGTGAAGAAGTGGGTGCTGATCGACGCCGAGGGTCTCGTCGTCGGCCGTCTCGCCACCGTCATCGCCAACCACCTGCGCGGCAAGCACAAGCCTACCTTCACCCCTCACGTCGATGATGGCGACAACGTCATTGTCATCAACGCCGACAAGGTGGTGTTCACCGGCAAGAAATACACCGACAAGGTCTACTACTGGCACACCGGCCATCCCGGCGGCATCAAGGAGCGCACCGCGCGCCAGTTGCTCGAGGGTCGTTTCCCGGAGCGTGTCGTCGAGAAGGCCGTCGAGCGCATGATCCCGCGCGGCCCGCTTGGCCGTCGCCAGATGAAGAACCTCCGCGTCTATGCAGGCGCCGAGCATCCCCACACCGCCCAGCAGCCCGAGACGCTTGACGTCGGCAAGCTGAACGCCAAGAACAAGAGGGCTTGATAATGGCTGAGCAGCTTTCCTCGCTCGCAGAACTCGGTTCGGTTGCGCAGACGGCACAGCCGGCTGCACCGGTCCACGTCCAGAAGCTCGACAAGTCGGGCCGCGCCTATGCCACCGGCAAGCGCAAGGACGCCATCGCCCGCGTCTGGGTGAAGCCCGGTTCTGGCAAGATCGTCGTCAACGACAAGGAATTCGGCGCTTATTTCGCGCGTCCTGTCCTGCAGATGATCCTGAACCAGCCGATCGTCGCGGCCAACCGCGTCGGCCAGTACGACATCATCGCCACCGTCGTCGGCGGCGGCCTGTCCGGCCAGGCCGGTGCAGTGCGCCACGGCATCTCCAAGGCGCTGACCTATTACGAGCCGGCGCTGCGCGGCGTGCTCAAGAAGGGCGGCTTCCTGACCCGCGACAGCCGTACCGTCGAGCGTAAGAAGTACGGCAAGGCCAAGGCCCGCCGCAGCTTCCAGTTCTCGAAGCGCTAAGCGCTACGTTGCTGGCATCGAAATCGGAAAGGCCGCCTTCGGGCGGCCTTTTTTGTTTCCGGCGGTTCGATCGGCAATAAGTTGTGTCGGAACCGTGAACGAAGCCGGTTTCAGAGGAACGACGAAATGATGGAGCGAAACGAAAAAGGCCCCGGAAAACCGGGGCCTTTTTGAAATCGTATCTGGAAGATGCGCGCCGGGTCGGTGCGCCGGATCAGTTGCCGGTCTTGGCCTTGTCCTGCTCTTCCTTGAGCTTCTTGGCGAAGTCCTCGTTGTTCTTGGTGACGAATTCCTGCAGCTTCTTCTGGCGATCCTCGAGATCGGACTGCTGCATGGCAGGACCGTCGAATGCGCCGCTGAAGCCCTGCAGCGAAACCTTGATCGGGTTCGGCTGGTTCTGGAAGTTGACCGAGGTCAGCGTCAGTTCGGAACCCTTCTTGAACGACGCCACGAGCTGGTCGGTCATCGGCACTTCCGCCACGCAGCGATCCGGAAAGCAGATCACGTAGTCGAGCTTCTGAGCCTTGCCGCCGTCAACCTGCAAGGCGATGCCGGGAGGCACGAGACGCCCGGTCGGCACCGTAACCTGGAAAACCTTGCGATTTACCTTGCCGCGCAGGTCGATGAGGCTGACGCCGGTGACGAGCTGGCCATTGCCGGCGGTGACGATGTTCTGCACGTTGCAGATATCGACATCCTCCTGCTTGGAGCACGCCTTGAACCAGCCCTGAGGAACCTGCTGCTGAGCGGACACTTCCATGAGGCCCACGCCCAGGAAACCTGCCACGCCGGCGGCGATGACCGACAGGCGATAAGCGTTGGAGTTCAAGCTCTTCATATGGTGTGCTTCCTCTCGACTCTGCCTGCGACGCATTCCGGGCGCCGAATGGCCTCGCTACCTGTTGCGCAAATGAGGCAACAGAATGGCTTTGGCGCGGGTGTTACACTGACGGCGTTGGCAAATCCAGCCTGTTCAACGCATTTCTTGAGAGGGCGCACAGCCTCCAGGATGGTAGTCTGGCGCTCGAATCATCCCCAGGTCCAAAATCGGAGTCTGCGATGCGCCGAACCCCCGCCTGGCTGGCCGCCGCTTTTATAGTTCTTGCGCCGCAAAACCTGCTGGCGGCACCCAAACACGGCATCGCCATGCAGGGCGAGCCGGCGCTGCCGGCGGATTTCACGCATTTTCCCTATGCCAACCCTGACGCCCCGAAGGGCGGCGAGATCACTTATTGCGTGGTCGGCACGTTCGACAATCTCAATCCGTTCATCATCAAGAGCCTGCGCACCACCGCGCGCGGCGTCATAGATACAATCTACGGCAATTTCGTCTTCGAGCCATTGATGCAGCGCAATGCCGACGAGCCTTTCGGCCTCTACGGGCTGCTCGCCGACACCGCCGACATGGACGACGAGCGCAAATCAATCGAATTCCATCTCGATCCGAATGCCAAGTGGTCGGACGGCCAGCCGGTGACGCCCGAAGACGTGCTGTTCACCTACGAGGCCTACACGACAAAAGGCCGGCCGCCCTATTCCGACCGGATGAAGAAGGTGGCCAAGCTCGAAAAGACCGGCGAGCGCAGCGTGCGCTTCACCTTCAACGACAGGGCCGACCGCGAATTTCCGCTGATCATCGCAATGACGCCGATCCTGCCCGCACACGCTTTCAAGCTGGACACCTTCGACCAGACCACGCTGAAGCCGGTCATCGGCAGCGGCCCCTATGTGATCGATCAAGTGGTGCCGGGGCAGCGCATCGTGTTCAAGCGCAACCCGACCTATTGGGGCAAGGACATTCCCGCCAAGCGAGGCTTCGACAACTACGACAAGGTGACCATCGAGTACTTCATGAACTCCAACGCGCAACTGGAGGCCTTCAAGAAGGGCCTGTGCGCCATCAGCATGGAAGTCGATCCGGTCAAGCGTGACCGCGACATGGACTTCCCGGCCTTCAAGGAAGGGCGGGTGGTCGCGGAAAACTTCACCAGCGGCATTCCGCCGGTGGTGACCGGCTTCCTGTTCAACACGAGGCTGGAAAAGTTCGCCGACCCGACGGTGCGGCGGGCACTCGGCATGCTCTACGACTTCGAATGGGCCAACAAGAACCTGTTCGGCGGCAAATTCAAGCGCACGATGAGTTTCTGGCAAGGTTCGGAACTGTCGGCGCTCGGCCATCCGGCAAGCGAGAAGGAAAAGGCGCTGCTTGCGCCCTTCCCCGGCAGGGTTCCCGACGATGTGATGGACGGAACCTGGCGACCCCCGGTGACGGACGGGTCGGGACAGGACCGCAAGGTGCTGCGCGCCGCGTTCGATATGCTGAAGGGCGCCGGATACAAAATGAGCGACGGCGCGCTGCATGACCCGAAAGGCCGACCCTTGGCCTTCGAGATCCTGACCTCATCGCAAGATGAGCAGCGGCTGGCCGCCGTCTACCAGCGCACATTGGCAAAGATCGGTATCGATGTGACGATCCGGGCGCTGGATGGCGACCAGATCCAGGCGCGCAAGCAGCGCTTCGACTTCGACATGCTGATCGGCGCAACCGGCTTCAACAACTCGCTTTCGCCAGGCATCGAGCAGATAGGGCGCTGGGGATCGGAAGCGGCGAAAACGGAAGGCTCTTTCAATCTTGCCGGCGTTGCGGACCCCGCCGTGGACGCGGCGATGGACGCGATGGTGAATGCACGCGACAAGGATGACTTTGTCGCGGCAGTGAGGGTGCTCGACCGGTTGCTGATTTCAGGGGCGTATATGGTTCCGATGCAGCACAACAGCGAACAATGGATCGCGTATTGGGCCTACCTTGCGCACCCGGACAAGACCTCGCTTTTCGGGTATCAATTACCTACATGGTGGCGAAAGACGAACTAGAGACAGCCCCGGCGATCAAACATTCCGCCTTTGCAAATCTGTCTAACTTTAGTTGACATCTGTCTGGTTTTAGTTTACACATTATCATGATCAAGTCATTCAAGAACAAAGCGTTGGCGGATTTGTTCGAGACGGGAAAGACTACGAAGATAGATGCTAAGATGCAGAAGCGCGTTCTCGTCAGGCTCGATGTTTTGAATGATGCGACCAGCCTGGATGAACTGAAGATGCCGGGATACGATTTCCATGCCCTGCACGGTTTCAAACCAACCCGGTACACCATTCATGTGAATGGACCATGGTGCATCACATTCGAATTCGATGGCGCTGACGTTCATCGCGTCGATTTCGAGCAATATCACTAGAAGGCATGCCATGACCCTTTACGAAGCCAAGCGCGGTCCTGATCGGTGCCCCACTCATCCGGGCGCGGTGCTCGACGACATCCTTCCGGCATTGGGCAAGCCGAAGGCCGAGATCGCTCGTCTGCTCGGCATTTCCCGCCAGATGCTCTACGACATTCTCTCAGAGAAGAAAGCGATTACGCCCACCGTGGCAGCCAAGATAGGCAAGCTGGTCGGCAACGGGCCTGCCATCTGGCTAAGGATGCAGGCGGCCCATGACGCCTGGCATGCAGAGCGGGATGTTGATGTCAGTCATATCCCGACGTTGAACGCTGCATAGTCAGTCTATGCGGCTTGAACAGGACATCGCGCTATAGGAGGACGAGACATGAGCAATCCGACCGCCATTACTGTGGACGTGGTATCCGATGTCGTCTGCCCGTGGTGCTTCATCGGCCAGAAACGGCTGGACAAGGCGATAGCGGCAGCAGGCGACGTCGAGGTTCATGTTCGGTGGCGGCCGTTCCAGCTCGACCCCACCATTCCGCCGCAGGGCAAGGACAGGCGCGACTACATGCTGGGCAAGTTCGGCAGCGAGGAGCGCATCCGTGAAATCCATGCCCGCATAGAGCCTTTGGGCGAAGCAGAGGGCATCAATTTCGCTTTCGATGCGATCAAGGTCGCGCCGAACACGCTCGACGCACACCGGCTTATCCGCTGGGCGGGCGCGATCAGCGAAGAGGTGCAAAACCGGCTGGTTCGGCGGCTGTTCCAGATCAATTTCGAAGAGGGCGGCAATCTCGGCGATCATGCCGTGCTGATCGAGGCCGCGCGCGAGGCCGGAATGGATGTTGCCGTTGTGGAGGCACTGCTGCCTTCCGAAGCCGACATGGAAGATGTCCGCAATGAAATCACCACCGCATCGCGCATGGGCATAACCGGCGTGCCGTGTTTCCTGATCGAAGGCAAATATGCGGTCATGGGCGCGCAGGATGCCGCAACGCTGACCGACGCCATACGTCAGGTTGCGACGGCGAAGGCGAACGGGGAACTGGAGAAGGCAGAGTAAGGCGAGTTTTGGGGCTTCTTTCTCAAGTCTGCGTCCAGCAACACCCCTCATCCGACCTCGCTTCGCTCGGCCACCTTCTCCCACAAGGGGAGAAGGGACGTCTTAACCCTTGTCCCCTGCCAATTTTCGACATTAGTGATTGGTAGAAGCGGTGAAGCGCCTTCCCTTCTCCCCTTGTGGGAGAAGATGGCCGAGCGAAGCGAGGTCGGATGAGGGGTGTTTTTGACTAAGCCGCCAGCTTGGCCAGTTGCGTCATAATAACCGCTGAACCGGCCAGCCGCTTGTCCGAATTCGGCCAGTCACGGATGAAGACGACCGACTGATCCGGCCTGATCTTGGCCATCGAACCCTGTTCGGAGATGAACTTGACCAGACCGGCCGGGTTCGAAAACTCGCGCTTGCGGAAGTGGATGACGACGCCCTTCGGGCCAGCGTCCAGTTTCTCGACATTGGCCTTGCGGCACAGCGCCTTGATGAAGACGATCTTCAACAAGTGCTTGACCTCGTCGGGCAGCGGACCGAAGCGGTCGATCAGTTCCGCTCCGAAAGCATCGATCTCTTCGGGTGTCTCGAGATCGCCCAGGCGGCGGTAGAGCGCGAGCCTGAGCTGCAGGTCGGGCACGTAACCTTCCGGGATCATGACGGCAGTGCCGACGGCGATCTGCGGCGACCAGCCGCCATCCTGCACCTCGCCGCTGTCCTTCACCTCGGCAACGGCCTCCTCCAGCATCTGCTGGTAAAGCTCGAAGCCGACTTCCTTGATATGGCCGGACTGTTCCTCGCCCAAAAGATTGCCGGCACCGCGAATGTCGAGATCGTGGCTTGCAAGCTGGAAGCCCGCGCCGAGCGTGTCCAGCGATTGCAGCACCTTGAGGCGGCGGTCGGCGGTATCGGTGAGCTTCTTCCTCGCCGGCAGTGTGAACAGCGCATAGGCGCGCACCTTCGAGCGCCCGACACGGCCGCGCAACTGGTAGAGCTGGGCCAGACCGAACATGTCGGCGCGATGGATGATAAGCGTGTTGGCGGTCGGGATATCGAGGCCGGATTCGACGATGGTGGTCGACAAAAGCACATCGTACTTGCCGTCATAGAAGGCGTTCATGATGTCGTCGAGTTCGCCGGGCGGCATTTGGCCGTGGGCGACGGCAACCTTCAGTTCCGGCACGTTTTCGCGCAGGAAATCCTGGATTTCGGAAAGATCGCTGATACGCGGCACGACATAGAAGGAATGCCCGCCGCGGTAGCGTTCGCGCAGCAGTGTTTCGCGGATGACCAGCGGATCGAAGGGCGAGATGAAGGTGCGCACCGCCATGCGATCCACTGGCGGCGTCGCGATTAGCGACAGTTCGCGCACGCCGGTGAGCGCCAGTTGCAAGGTGCGTGGGATGGGCGTGGCCGAGAGCGTCAGCACATGCACATCGCTCTTCAGTTCCTTCAGCCGTTCCTTGTGCTTGACGCCGAAGTGCTGCTCCTCGTCGATGATGAGCAGGCCGAGCCGCTTGAACGAAATCGACGAGCCAAGCAGCGCATGGGTGCCGACGACGATGTCTATCGTGCCTTCGGCTATGGCCTTCTTGGTCTCGGCCAGTTCCTTGGCGCCGACCAGCCGCGAAGCCTGGGCAACGCGCACCGGCAGTCCGGAGAAACGCTGCGAGAAGGTCTTGAAATGCTGACGCGACAAAAGCGTGGTCGGCACGACAACCGCGACCTGGAAGCCTTCCATGGCAGCGATGAAGGCGGCGCGTAGCGCGACCTCGGTCTTGCCGAAGCCAACGTCGCCGCAGACCAGCCGATCCATTGGCCTGCCGGCGGAGAGGTCTTCCATGACGGAATCGATGGCCGTCTGCTGGTCATCGGTTTCCTCGTATGGGAATCTTGCGGCAAACTCGCCATAAAGACCGTCGGCTGGGATCATCGCAGGGGCGGCGCGCATCTGGCGCTCGGCAGCGATGCGGATCAACTGGCCGGCCATGTCGAGAAGGCGCTTCTTCAGCCGTGCCTTGCGAGCCTGCCATGCGCCGCCGCCCAGCTTGTCCAGCGTTGCTTCGGCCGAGTCGGAGCCGTAACGTGACAGAAGCTCGATGTTTTCGACCGGCAGGAACAGGCGGTCATCGCCGGCATAGTGGATTTCGAGGCAATCATGCGGCGCGCCCACGGCCTGAATGGTCTTCAGGCCGATGAAGCGGCCGATGCCGTGATCGGCGTGGACGACGATGTCGCCGGACGACAGCGACGCCGCCTCGGCAATGAAATCGGACGCCTTCTTCTTGCGCTTGGAGCGGCGGATGAGGCGGTCGCCCAAAATGTCCTGTTCGGCGACGACGACCAGCTCATCCGTCTCGAAGCCGGTTTCGAGCGGCAGCACGGCAAGACCCGCCTGCCCTGCCTCGAGCTTTTCCACCTCGGCCAGCGTGGCGACGGGCTTCAATCCGCCAAGATGATGCTCGTCGAGTATCTGGGTCAGCCGGTCGAGCGAGCCTTCGGTCCAGCCCGCAACGACGACGCGGCGCTTTTTGGCGCGTTCCTCGGCAATGTGCCTGACCACCACGTCGAAGACATTGGCGTTGGGATCGGCGCGCTCCTCGGCAAAGCTGCGGCCCGCACGCGAACCGCCATGGAACACCTTTCGCCCGCCCGTGTCGGGGGCATCGAAAGGCGTGAACTCAATGGCAAGTCGATCCTGCAGCACGGTCGAGACATTGTCCGGCGACAGATACATGCGTGACGGCTCGACCGGCTTGTAGGGCACCGCTTCCTTCAGCGCGCCTCCGGCCTGTGCCTTGCGCGCCTCGTAGTGGTCGAGGATCAGCTTGTGGCGCTCGGCAAGCGATTCATGCGTCAGGTGGTCGAACACCACGGGCACGTCCGGCAGATAGTCGAACACCGTCTCAAGCCGCTCATAAAACAGCGGCAGCCAGTGCTCCATACCGGCAAAGCGGCGGCCTTCGCTGACGGCCGCGTAAAGCCCGTCATCGCGCGAGGGCGCACCGAAGGCCTCGATATAGGCGCGGCGAAAACGGCTGATGGTTTCAGGCGTCAGCGCCACCTCGCTCATGGCCTGCAAGGACATGGCGTTGCGCTGGCCGGTGGTGCGCTGGCTGGCGACATCGAAAGCGCGGATCGATTCCAGCGTATCGCCGAAGAAATCGAGGCGCAGCGCCTCGCTCCAACCCGGCGCTGAAAGGTCGAGGATGCCGCCACGCACCGCGAATTCGCCGACGCCGCGCACGGTTGGAACGCGCTCGAAGCCGGAGGTTTCCAGCCGCGCCACCAGCCTGTTCATGTCAATCTGGTTGCCGGGCCTGGCGTTGAAGGTCTGCGCCTCGACCAGACCGGCCGGCGGAATGCGCTGCAAAAGCGCATTGGCGGTGGTGAGGATGACGGCGCGGTGCGGCTTGGCCGCCAGCGCGATCATGGCGGTCAACGCATCGAGACGGCGGGCGGCGACCTCGGAACCGGGCGACACACGATCATAGGGCAGGCAGTCCCAGGCCGGCAGTTCCAGCACCGGCAGGCCGGGCGAGACGAATGACAGCGCCTCGACGATGGCCGGCAGGCGCTGGCCGTCGCGGGCCACGAAAAGCAGCGGGCCGTCCGGGCTGGCTTCCTTGATGACCTGCGCAATCGCAAAAGCCTCATAGCCGTCGGCAACGCCGTCGACGATGAACGAGCCAAGGCCGGAGTTCGGCAGGCCGATTTTTGGAATGAGGCTCATGAAAGTGCTTTTCGAATGCTGGCAGTCAGACGGATACATCCCGCGCGGCGATGACCTTGTTCAGGATCGGCAGGCCGAGATTTTCCGGGATCGGCTGCTGGCCGGTGATCCACGGCAAAAGATCGGTGTCGGAGATGTCGAGGAGCCTTTCATATTGGTCGATCTCGTCGCCGGTCAAGACGCCGATCTCGGCGTCGGCGAAGCGGCCGAGGATGAGGTCCATCTCGCGCATACCTCGATGCCATGAGCGGAACAGAAGCTTGGCGCGGCGGGGCTCCAGCCCTTCGCTTGTTCTCGTCGTTCCGGTCATATGCGTGTTCCTCGTCGGCTGGTTGCGCATATAGCGTGGATAGAGGCCGGTGTCAGCCTTGCAACGCGGCTGACGAACCCTAATCTGCGGCCATGCGCCCTTCCCTGCTCGACCCGCTGTTTGCACCCATTACTTCGCTGGCCGGCGTTGGCCCGAAGGTGGCGACGCTGATCGAACGCGTGCTGCCGGTGGACCTTGGAGAACGGTCGGCGCGCGCGGGCGATTTGCTGTTCGTGCTGCCCAATTCGGTGATCGACCGCCGCAGCCGACCGGGCATCGCCTTCGCCGCCGAAGGCGCAATCGTGACGCTGGAGGTGCGCATCGACCGGCATCAGCCGCCGCCGCGCGGCAACAGGTCCGCGCCCTATAGGGTCTATGCGCATGACGACACCGGCGAGATCGCGCTGACCTTCTTCCATGCCCATGCCGCCTATCTGGAAAAGGCGATGCCGGAGGGCGAGCAGGTGCTGGTTTCCGGCCGCATGGAATGGTTCAACGGCCGCCCCTCGATGGTGCATCCGGACCACATCGCGCTGGCCAGAGAAGCGCACAACCTGCCGCTGGTGGAGCCGGTCTATCCTCTGACGGCTGGACTTTCGGGCAAGGTGCTGCGCCGCGCCGTCGCCCAGGCGCTGGAACGCGTGCCGACGCTGCCGGAATGGCAGGACGGCGCCTTCATGCGCAAGCACAGTTTCCCGGATTTCCGCACGGCGCTGGAGCGCGTGCACAACCCCGCCGATCCGCTCGACGTGGCCGTTGAAGGCGCTGCGTGGCGCAGGCTCGCCTATGACGAATTGCTGGCTGGCCAGGTATCGCTGGCGCTGGTGCGGGCAAAGGTGCGGCGGCTTTCCGGGCGGCCGCTGACCGGCGACGGGCGCATCGTGGAGAGATTGCGCGCGGCGTTGCCTTATTCGCTTACACGTTCGCAGGAAACAGCGCTTGGCGAGATACTTGCAGACCTCGCCGAACCGGAACGCATGCTACGCCTGCTGCAAGGCGATGTCGGCTCCGGCAAGACGGTGGTGGCGCTGCTTGCCATGGCGCGCGCGGTCGCGGCCGGCGGCCAGGCCGCGCTGATGGCGCCGACCGAAATCCTCGCGCGCCAGCATCTCTCGACCATCGCGCCGCTGGCCGCGCAGGCCGGCCTGAAATGCGCCATCCTGACCGGCCGCGAAAAAGGCCGCGAGCGTGCGGACACCTTGGCCGGGCTTGCCGACGGCTCAATCGACATTGTGGTCGGCACGCACGCGCTGTTCCAGGAAAGCGTGACGTTCAAGAACCTCGTCTTCGCGGTGGTGGACGAGCAGCACCGCTTCGGCGTGCACCAAAGGCTGGCCATTACCGCCAAGGGCGATGCGCCGGACATGCTGGTGATGACGGCGACGCCGATCCCGCGCACGCTGGTGCTGACCGCCTTCGGCGACATGGACGTTTCCAAGCTCACCGAAAAGCCGGCCGGGCGGCGGCCGATCCGCACCGTCACCCTGCCGCTCGAACGGCTGGACGAACTGGTCGGGCGCATCAACGACGCGGTCGCGGACGGCCAGAAAATCTACTGGATCTGCCCGCTGGTCGAGGAATCCGAGGAAGTGAAATTGATGTCGGCAGAGGACCGTTTCGCCTCGCTGAAGCCGGTATTCGGCGACCGCCTCGGCCTCGTTCACGGACGCATGAAGGGGGGCGAAAAAGACGAGGCGATGCGCGCCTTCAAGGAAGGCGAGACGCGCGTGCTGATCGCAACGACGGTGATCGAAGTGGGCGTCGACGTGCCGGACGCCACCATCATGGTGATCGAACATGCCGAGCGCTTCGGACTAGCACAACTGCACCAGTTGCGTGGGCGGGTCGGGCGCGGCGACAAGCCTTCCTCCTGCGTGCTGCTTTACAAGGACCCGCTCGGCGAAACCGCCAAGCGCAGATTGTCGGTGATGCGCGAGACGGAAGACGGCTTCGTCATCGCCGAGGAAGATCTGAAGCTGCGTGGCGAAGGCGAGGTGTTGGGCACGCGCCAGTCAGGCACGCCCGGTTTCCAGATCGCCCGCATCGAAGCGCATGGCGACCTGCTCGAGGCGGCGCGTGACGATGCGCGGCTGATCCTGTCGCAGGATCCGGAACTACAGAAGGAGCGTGGCGAAGCTCTGCGGCTGCTGCTCTACTTGTTCGGCAGGGATGAAGCGGTGCGCTTGCTGCGCGCCGGCTGAGCTTCTTCCAGCGTTGGATTGGAAATCTTGATCGGCCCACCTTTTGGGCCGGTCTGCTCCTTCTTGACGTCCGGCGCGACCAATCCAGCCGAGACGATGAGGCGAGCACCTTCCTCGATGGTCATATCCAGCATGACCACCTCGGACTTGCGCACATACATCAGGAAACCCGTGGTCGGGTTCGGCGTGCACGGCATGAATACGGCGATCAGCGGGTCGCCCTCCACGTCCAGCTTCTCGTTGATTTCCGTCTGCTTTTCACCAGCAACGAAAACCAGCGACCAGACGTCCTTGCGTGGATACTCCACCAGCCCGACCTGGCTGAACATGTCGCCCTTGTTGGACAGGATGGTTTCGAAAATCTGCTTGAGCGAGCGGTATATGCCGCGCACCAGAGGCATACGGCCAAGCAGGCGCTCACCGAAATTGACGATGGCGCGCCCGACGATGTTGGCAGTGAGGAAGCCGATCAGCGTGATCAGAACCAGCGCGACGATGAGGCCAAAGCCGGGCACGGTGAAAGGCAGGTAAGTGTCTGGGCTGTAGCGGGCCGGGATGTAGGGCTTCACCCACGAATCGACCCAGCCAACGAAGGACCATGTGAGATAGGCAGTGATCGCCAGCGGGGCGCAGACGATGAAGCCGGTCAGGAAATAGTTCCTGAGCCGCGTCATGGCCGAAGTCTTGATTACGTCCGACATCGCTCCCCGCTTCGTTGCGGCGCAACATTAGGCGAGCGGGGCGCTGTTTGAAACAGCGAAGTTGGGCTTGGCCTATTCCACCGTCACCGACTTGGCGAGGTTGCGGGGCTGGTCGACGTCCGTGCCCATGAACACGGCGGTGAAATAGGCCAGCAACTGGATCGGCAACGCATAGACGATGGGCGAGATGATCTCCGGAACGTCCGGCAGGATGATCGTTTCCATCGTGTTGACCGTGGCGTGGGCCGCGCCCTTGCTGTCGGTAATCAGGATGATCTTGCCGCCGCGCGCCGCCACTTCCTGCATATTCGACACAGTTTTTTCGAAGATGCGGTCGTGCGGGGCGATGACGATGACCGGCATCTTCTCGTCGATCAGGGCAATCGGGCCGTGCTTCAGTTCGCCCGCCGCATAGCCTTCGGCATGGATGTAGGAGATTTCCTTGAGCTTGAGCGCCCCTTCCATGGCGAGCGGAAAATTGGTGTCGCGGCCCAGATAAAGCACATGCTCGTAGCGGGTGAGTTCGCGGGCCAGTCTCTCGATCTGGCCGTCCAGCGTGTTCAACACCTGATTGGTGTAGCGCGGCGCTTCAGAAAGCGCGCGCACCAGCGCCTTTTCTTGGTCGGCGGAAATGGTGCCGCGCGCGACCGCGGCACGCACGGCAAGCGACGCCATGACCGACAACTGGCAGGTGAACGCCTTGGTGGAGGCCACGCCGATTTCCGGCCCCGCCAGCGTCGGCAATGTGACATCAGCCTCGCGGGCAATGGTCGATTCGCGCACATTGACGACCGCGCCGATCTTCATGCCGGCCTGACGGCAGTAACGCAGCGAGGCCAGCGTGTCCGCGGTCTCGCCCGACTGCGAGATGAAGAGTGCCGCGTCCCCGGACGACAGCGGCATTTCGCGATAACGAAACTCCGAGGCGATATCGATGTCGACCGGCAGGCGCGCGTAACGCTCGAACCAGTATTTGCCGATCAGGCCGGCAAGATAGGCCGTGCCGCAGGCCGAGATGGCGAGGCGGTTGATCTTGGCAAAGTCGAACGGCAGGTCGAGCGGTTTGGTCGCGCCGTTTGTGAAGTCGAGATAATTCGCCAGCGTGTGCGAGATCACCTCCGGCTGTTCATGGATTTCCTTTTCCATGAAATGGCGGTGGTTGCCCTTGTCGACCAGATAGGAGGTGCCGAGCGACTGCTGGCGCTTGCGCTCGACAGCCCTGCCTTCCATGTCGAAGATCGACACGTCGTTGCGACGCACCACCGCCCAGTCGCCGTCTTCCAGATAGGTGATTGAGTTGGTGAAAGGGGCGAGCGCAATGGCGTCGGAGCCCAGGAACATCTCGCCCTGGCCGTGGCCGACGGCAAGCGGCGGGCCATTGCGGGCACCGACGATCAGGTCTTCGTCGCCCTTGAACATGATGGCGAGCGCGAAAGCGCCCTGTAGGCGCTTCAAGGCGTTGTGGGCGGCTTCCACCGGCTTGGCACCGCGCGCCATTTCGCGCGAGACCAGATGGGCAACGACCTCGGTGTCGGTCTGCGAGGAGAACCGGTAGCCGTCGGCGGTCAATTCATCGCGCAGTTCGGCGAAGTTCTCGATGATGCCGTTGTGGACGATGGCCACGCCGTTGGAGAAATGCGGATGCGCGTTGGTTTCGTTCGGCACGCCATGGGTGGCCCAGCGGGTGTGGCCGATGCCGATGGTGCCGGACAGCGGTTCATTCTTCAGCCGCGTTTCGAGATTGACCAGCTTGCCTTCGGCCCGGCGGCGGGACAACTCGCCGCGCTCGATGGTGGCGACGCCAGCCGAATCATAGCCGCGATACTCAAGACGCTTCAGCGCGTCGACAATCAGCGGCGCAACCGGCGAATGGCCAACAATCGCTACAATCCCGCACATTTGCCTTGCCCCTAACCCGATATTCGATGCGCGCTGTTTAGGAAGCGCAGTTCATCCTAGAAAATCACATTGCGTTTCGCCGCGTAGCAATGCCGCAGTACATCATGTTTCCAGATCGCGATTGCAATCCAGTTAGCAGAATTGCTTATTTTTTCGCGGCTTCGGCGCGCCTGGCACGCAATTCCTTTGCCTTACCCGGCATCGTCTTCTGGCGGGCGCGGCCAAACGCCAGCGCATCGTCGGGGACGTTTTCGGTAATCACGCTGCCAGAGGCGACGTAAGCGCCGTTGCCGATCGAGACCGGAGCAACGAGCGAGGAATTCGAGCCGATGAAGGCGTTTTCGCCGATTTCGGTGAGGAATTTCGAATAGCCATCGTAGTTGCAGGTGATGGTGCCTGCGCCGATATTCGCGCCCGCACCGATGACGGCATCGCCGATATAGGTCAGATGGTTCACCTTGGCGCCCTTCTCGACCACCGCCTTCTTGACCTCGCAGAAATTGCCGACCTTTGCCTTGGCCTTGAGATCGGCACCGGGGCGCAGGCGGGCGAACGGACCAACCTCGCATCCGGATGCGACAGTCGCCCCTTCCAGATGGCTGAAGGCATGGATGGTCGCACCTGATTCGATGGTGACGCCGGGTCCAAACCAGACATTGGGTTCGACCACGGTATCCACGCCGATTTCGGTATCGTGGGAGAAATATACCGTCTCGGGCGCGATCAGCGCGACACCGGAAAGCATCGCCTCTTGGCGGCGGTGCTTTTGCCAGATGGCTTCGGCCTCGGCCAATTCGGCGCGGTTGTTGATGCCCAGCGCGTTTTCGAAACTGGCTTCGGTGGCAACAACGTCGAGGCCTCTCTGGCCGGCGATCTCGACGATGTCGGTGAGGTAGTATTCGCCCTTGGCGTTCGCATTGCCAACGGCATCGAGCAAAGCCAGCGCGTGCTTGCCTGTGATCGCCATCAGGCCGCCATTGCAGAAAGTGATGGCGCGTTCTTCGGCGCTCGCATCCTTTTCCTCGCGAATGGCGATAAGCTTTCCGCCCTTCTCGATCAGGCGGCCATAGCCGGTCGGATTTTCGGTGCGAAAGCCAATGACGACCACCGCAGCGCCCTCCGCGAGTTTCAAGCGGGCAACAGTCAGAGCGCCGGGATCGATCAGGGGCGTATCGCCGAACATGACGAGGATATCGTCGTGGCCGCGCTCGATGGCGGCGCGAGCAGCCAATACAGCATGGGCCGTGCCGAGACGCTTTTCCTGCACGAAGGTTTCGGCTTGCGGTGCGAACTTTGCCGCCGCCTCGCGCATCTGGTCAGCGCCATGACCGATGACCAGCGCGAGATTGCCAGCACCTGCCGTCTCAGCCGCCCTCACCACATGCGCGACCATAGGCAGGCCGGCAATCTTGTGCAGCACCTTGGGCACGGCACTTTTCATTCGCGTGCCCTCACCGGCGGCAAGGATGATCGACAGGCAGGTACGTTGGCTCATGGGGGATAACCGGGAAGTGAATTGCAATGATCAGCGCTATGTAGCACCGCCGCCTTGCTGCACCAATGCGGTTAAATTCGGGTGAGTTTTCTAGAGCAGCTGACTCTTAATCAGCGGGTCCACAGTTCGATCCTGTGCACACCCACCAAATGGTTCAATGACTTATCCCGTTAACGGCATTGCAGTTCTGAATATGGCGTCCATATGGCGTCCATCGGGCTGGCCAATCCTGGCCATTTGCGTCCAACAGAGGACAGTGATGGCGACTGGTCTCAGGCCGTTTCCTCGATTGCCATTATGATCCGATGGAAGCTCTTGACGGCTTCGACCTTGCTGCCGCGATTGTAGTGGGCTTCGGTAACACGACGGTCGGTATGCTGTAGAAGTGCGGACGCTACGCCCATTTCGCTGCCAGCGTTATACGCGACCGTGAAGACTGCGCAGTCGCGGAAGAGATGGGGATTGACGGCGATACCAAGCTCACGCCTCACCGTCTTGGTAATGACCGCCCCGACATAGGTATAGGCTAGGGCGCCTCCGGCGATAGAGGCCCACAATGCGTCACCGGGCCTAAGGAAGCACGGTCGATACGTGTCGATCCACTGATCGATGATCGGGGTCAGGATAGCCGGCAGGGGGCGTTGATCCGCCCGGCCTGTCTTGGTTTCTTCGCCGGCAAGCATGATCCACCAATGCTCGTCGACCTTGCGAAGCTGCTTACCGATCTGGAGGCTGGCAAAGTTCTTCAGGCGAATGGGGCACAGAGCAAGCATGGCGATCATCAAGCCATCGCGATGCAGGCGGGCGATTTGCAGCCTCTTTCCGGTCGCGGAAGTCCTGGCCCGTTCAATCAGTTCCAGACCGAGCCTCAGGAGGCGTGAGGAAGGGACGATGCTCGCTGCCTTGCTGCGGGGCGTGATGTGATCTTTCAGTTCGGCCACCACTTCCTTCAGCCACGTGGTATCGGTCCCGGATGCTAGAAGCCGGGTCATGCGTTCTATCCGGCTGAGATAGTTGTGGCGAGTGATCGTGCCGACGCGGGCCTCGAGCTCAATGAGAAAGGCTGCCATGACTGCTGGCGTGACGTGGCCTGCGGCGACTGCCTTGGGATCGAAGCGGTTCGTGCGCAGGCAAAAGTCGAGCAGATAGCCATAGGCACGCACATAGGCCACACGCGAGACCGGCTTGATATGACACGCGCTGCCACCCCTGTGAAGGCGCAGCGAGGGCCGGCAAGCGTCCTGCCAGGCAATGCGATCGGCGGCAGGCCAATCCTCGACCGGCAATGCTTTATATGCCGAGTTCATAATCGTTTAGCCTCGCTGGCACTTGAAGGTGCTCGGTGGAGCATTCTCGGGCGGTAGCATCGCTGTTTGCGCGGCGACAATCAAGGTGAGATTCAGCGTCAATCAGGATGAGACTCGGCGGC